>NZ_JAXMOR010000068.1:0-1501 GCF_034669705.1 Marinovum sp. | reverse complement strand
GGCTGTGGGGCTGCTGACGCGGTCCATGCGGGCCGATCTAGGGGTCATGATTTCGGCCAGTCACAATCCGGCGACGGATAATGGTATCAAGTTTTTCGGCCCCGACGGGTTCAAGCTGAGCGACGCAGTGGAGGCAGAGATCGAAGCCCTGATCGCGGGTGGCGTCGAGATGAACCCTGCCGATAAAATCGGCCGTGCCAAACGGATCGACGACGGGCGTTTCCGGTATGTCGAGCGGGTCAAATCCTCGTTTCCACGCCAGATGCGTCTGGACGGGTTGAAGGTTGTAATCGACTGCGCGAACGGGGCCGCCCACCGCGTCGCACCTGAAACACTGTGGGAGCTTGGGGCCGAGGTGATCGAGCTCGGTGTCTCCCCTAACGGTTTTAATATCAACGAAAATTGCGGCTCGACCCACCCTGAACGGGCGGCGGCTGCGGTTGTCGAACACGGCGCACATGTCGGCATTTGTCTGGACGGTGACGCGGATCGGGTGATCTTGATCGACGAGACCGGCAAAGTCGGCGACGGGGATCAATTCATGGCTCTCATGGCGTCCCGATGGGCGGCCGAAGACCGGCTGGCCAATAATGCCTTGGTCGCCACCGTGATGAGCAACCTTGGCCTTGAACACTTTCTGCAAGGCAAGGGGCTGCGGCTCGAGCGGACCTCGGTCGGGGATCGCTATGTCGTCGAGCGGATGCGCGAAGGCGGGTTCAATCTGGGTGGAGAGCAATCCGGCCATATCGTCATGACCGACCACGCTACCACTGGTGACGGCCTGATGGCGGGGCTGCAATTTCTGGCAGAGATGATCCGGTCGGAAAAGACGTCTTCGGAGCTGCTGAACAGCTTTGAGCCCGTGCCGCAGCTGCTTAAGAACGTGCGGTTTTCAGCGGGTCAAGTGCCGCTAGAAGACGCTCAGGTGCAAGGGGCCATCGCACAGGCCGAGGCAGATCTGGCCGGTCAGGGGCGTTTGCTGATCCGCAAATCCGGCACCGAACCGCTGGTACGTGTGATGGCAGAGCATGAGGATGCAGGGCTGATGGAACGCGCGGTCGATTCCGTGGTGGATGCGGTCACGGCGGCTGTCGCACCGTAAGTTGATCGCCGGGTTGCTGGCGGGGTCAGCGTTCGCGCAGCCCTGCCGCACCCTCGCGGGGCACGCCGTGCGCGGTGGCCGTGGGATGCCTTCGGCGAGGATTTAGGGCCATTCGGAAGCTAGGCGCGCGCGCGCGTCAGCAGGCGGCGGAAGGCTCCGTATTGGCTGAGTGCGACGCCCGCAAGGATCAGCACCATCGCATAAAGCAGCGAGGGTGGCAGCGGTTCGTCCAGCACAAGCGCGCCCAGGCAGACGGACCAGACAGGGACTTGATAGTTCACCAGTGACATGAAGACCGGTCCCGCGCTGCGTATGACCACGACGCGTAGGAAGTTCGCAGCGGCGGTGGGGAGGAGCCCCAGAAACGCCAGCGCAGCGAGGATCGGGGGCGACGGGCGG
>NZ_JAXMOR010000067.1:0-1632 GCF_034669705.1 Marinovum sp. | reverse complement strand
CGAAGGCCGTCATTGCGAGGAGCCGCAGGCGACGCGGCAATCCAGAGCCACGCAAAGACGCCCTGGATTGGTTGACCTTCGGTCGCCTTCGGCCCGCTGCGCTCGCAATGACGCGCGCGCTGGCCCCTGGATCTTACGCAAACAGCCCATGCACATACCAGTCCGGGTTCGCCTTTTCCTCGCCATAGAGGCCGTGCCGGAACAGCCAGTAGCGCCGGCCGCGAGCGTCCTCGACGCGGTAATAGTCGCGGGTCAGGCCGCCGTTTCCGGGTTGCTGCCCATCCTTGCGCTGCCACCATTCCGACGCGATCCGCTCGGGCCCTTCATAGCGGATCACCTGATGGATCTTGCGCCGCCAGGTGAAGCGATAGGGCGGGCCGTCGGGGACTTCGGCGATCACCTGCACGCGTTGCGGCGGGTCGAACATATGCAGCGGCCGCATCGGCGGATTGTCGGCAGACAGTCTCTGCCACGGCACCGGCGGCGGGGCGTTGAGCGCGGGCAGGGCAAGCAGGCCCTGTTCGGGGATATGGCTGTCGGCGGCGACAAATTTCTGCACCCGGTCGCGACCCAGCCTGGTGCTGAGCTGGCTGACCAGAGCGACTTCATCACCCTGCCGGTCTTCGCCGCCTTCGAGCCGCAATTGCTGCGGTGCCAGCACTTCCGAAGAGACGATGCTCAGCCGGATCAGATCATAGCCGAAGCCGGGATTGAGCGGGTCGTTGAGCGCCTCGATCCGTTCGCGCAGCAGCCGCTGGAACAGCGCCGCATCGCGGGTCGGCGCGCCGGTTTCCAGACCGAGTCGCGCGATATCGCCATCGCAGCGGAACAGGAGCATCCGGATCATCCGCGCGCCCTGGCCGCGCTCGTTGAGCCGTTCTGCGGCTTCCGCAAATAGGTCCGACAGACATTCCAGGGCGGCATCGATATGGGTCAGCGGCTCGGCAAAGCGGCGCTCGGTGACGACATTGCCGATCCGGCGCAGCGGATCGATCGGCCGGTCTTCAAGCCCGAGAATCCGGTCCAGCCGGACGGTGAGTTCCATCCCGAAGCGCGCAGCCAGATTGGCGCGCGGGCGTTCGGCCAGATCACCGACCTTGTACAGTCCGGCCCGTTCCAGCGCCTGATGGGTCTTGTCGTCCATCGCCAGCGCCGACACCGGCAGCTGCGCCTCGGCGCCTTCCTTCAGCCCATGTCGGGCCAGCGCCAGCGCGGCGTCTGGGGTTCCAGCCAGGGCCCAGCAGGTGCCATAGCCCGCCGCGTCAAGCCGGTCCTCGGCATCCTGCGCCAGCGCGGTCTCGCTGGCATAGAAATGCGCCGCGCCGCTGATATCGAGGATCAACGCATGCGGCGGCTCGACCGCCACCATCGGGGTGTAGCGCTCGCAGGCTTCCGCCAGCCGGGAGAGCAGGTCGGCGTCGGCCAGCGGATCATGGTCAAAGGCGAGCAGATCCGGCACCCGCGCCCGCGCATCGGCGAGCTTCATGCCCGGCCCAAGCCCCAGGGACACGGCCTGCCGGTCCGCCGCCATGATCACCATCGCGCCGCGAATTTTTGCGGTCAGTGCAAACGGATGCTCAGGCGGCCCGAGCGCCCGGATGATCCGTTCGGACGGCAGCCAGGGCAGAAACA
>NZ_JAXMOR010000066.1:0-1785 GCF_034669705.1 Marinovum sp. | reverse complement strand
TGCAGGGGCCTGCGCCAACTGCTTTGTACTGATAAGAAGCTTTCCCGAAAAACAGGTCTATGCGGTTACCGGAACGAACGGGTGGTACGCCGAATTGTTCTGGGTCGAGGGCGATGATTCTGTTGCGACCGGCGGCGGCAAATGGAAGGCTGAACTGGGCGGCGCGCCGTTCGATCTCGATCTGGTTCAGCAAGGTTCAGAACTGTCGATGGTCATGAACGATGACCCCAAAAGGCAACAACCGCCAATTACCGCGAAGTTCCGGTGCGTCCAGCGCTAACGTGCATTGCGACAGAAGTCAGGCTTCAGAGCGCACCATCCCCCTGCCTTCCTGCACCCACCCCTCACAAAAAACTCTGCGGATCGATGTCGACCTGCACCTGCACCGAGCCGCGCACTTTCGGACCCTGGCTCAGCATCTGCCGGATGAATCCCTGCATGTCCTTGCCGCGTTCGCCATGCACCAGCAGCCGGAAGCGGTAGCGGCCGCGGATCAGGGCCAGCGGGGCTTCGGCCGGGCCGAGCACCATGATGCCGGGCATGGCGGGTGCTGCGGCGCGCAGGCCGCGCGCGTGGGTTTCGGCTTCCGGCCTGGTTGCCGCCGAGATGATCACCGAGGCCAGCCGGCCGAAGGGCGGTAGGCTCGCGCGGTTGCGCTCGTCGGTTTCGCGTTCGTAAAACGCATGAGGTTCGCCCGAGGCCAGCGCCTGCATCACCGGGTGCTGTGGCTGAAACGTCTGGATCAGACCGTGGCTCTTGCGCCCCGTACGCCCGGCGCGCCCGGTCACCTGTGACAACAGCTGATAGGTCCGCTCGGCGGCGCGCGGATCTCCGTTCGACAGGCCCAGATCCGCGTCGACCACGCCGACCAGCGTCATCAGCGGGAAATTGTGCCCCTTGGCCACCAGCTGCGTGCCGATGACGATATCGGCCTCGCCCTTGGCGATCGCCTCGAGCTCGATCCGCAATCGCCGCGTACCGCCCGCCATATCGGACGACAGCACGATCACCCGCGCATCGGGAAAATGCTTGTCGGCCTCTTCGGCAATCCGCTCGATCCCCGGCCCACAAGCCGCCAGATGATCCAGCGTGCCGCAGGACGGGCAGGCATTCGGCGTCCGTTCCGTGTGGCCGCAATGGTGGCATTGCAGCTGCTCGCGGAACCGGTGCTCGACCAGCCAGCTCGAGCATTGCGGACACTCGAACCGGTGACCGCAGACCCGGCACAGCGTCAACGGCGCATAGCCCCGCCGGTTCAAAAACAGCAGCGATTGTTCCTTGCGTTCCAGCGTTTCGGCCATCGCCTTGAGCAGCACCGGCGACAGGAACCCGCCGCGCGCCGGCGCATAGCGCCTGAGATCCACCAGCTTGAGATCCGGCAATCCCGCATCGGCATAACGGCTTTCCAGGAGCAGATGCTCGTAACGCCCCTGCGCGGCATTCACCCTTGTTTCGATTGACGGCGTGGCGGACGCCAGCACCACGGGGATGTTTGCCAGCCGGGCGCGCACCACCGCCATGTCACGGGCATTGTAGAACACCCGGTCTTCCTGCTTGTAGGCCGGGTCGTGCTCCTCGTCGACGATGATCAGCCCGAGATCGGCAAACGGCAGAAACAACGCCGAGCGCGCGCCGGCCACCACCTTGACCTGCCCCTCCGCCGTCTGCCGCCACACTTTCTCGCGCATTCGTGGCGGCAGTTCCGAATGCCACTCCGCCGGCCGTGTGCCGAAACGGTCGTGAAACCGGTCGAGAAACTGGGCCGTGAGCGAAATTTCCGGCAGC
>NZ_JAXMOR010000065.1:0-2115 GCF_034669705.1 Marinovum sp. | reverse complement strand
ATCCGCAAAATGCACCGCGTATCGCGACCTCGGTGGCGTCTAGCGATATCCAGCTTGGCTGGCTCGAGCGATCCTACCATGTTGCGACATTAGATTATGACCGCGGCCTGATCGCCGAACGGATCACCGAATTTTTGCGGCGTTGCACAGCCTGAGAAAGCCGCAATCCACGCGATCATATCGCCGCCGCTTACACAGATCCGCCATCAGGGCGGAACCCTGACCCGCTGACCGGGGTTCTATTCCCTAGATGTCATCGGACAAAGGGCCCCCTTCTCATGCGAACCACACTGACTGTTAATGGCAAAGACCGTAGTCTTGATGCAGACCCCCGCACCTCGCTGCTGGATGCGCTGCGCAATCACCTGAACCTCACCGGCACCAAAAAAGGCTGCGATCACGGACAGTGCGGGGCCTGCACCGTCATGATAAACGGACGCCGCATCAATTCATGTCTCAGCCTTGCCTGCATGCATGACGGCGACGAAATCACCACAATCGAGGGGTTGGGCGACGAACACAACCTGTCGGACATGCAGCAGAATTTCGTGAAACACGACGGATTCCAATGCGGTTATTGCACCCCGGGTCAAATTTGTTCAGCCACCGCCATGCTCGAAGAATTCAAAGCCGGCTGGCCCTCCAATGTTTCGGGCAGCCTCACCGCGTCGCCCGAGCTGACCGATGCCGAAATATCAGAGCGGATGTCAGGGAATATTTGCCGCTGCGCCGCCTACCCCAATATCGTCGATGCAATCCGCGAAACCGCGGAGGAGCAGTCATGAAGCAGTTCGACTATATCCGCGCCAGTGCCAACAGCGATGTCACCCGCACCCCAGACGCGACAATCATCGCGGGCGGGACCAACCTGCTAGACCTCATGAAGCTAGAGGTGATGACCCCTGACAAACTTGTCGACATCTCGCGGCTGGACCTGAAACAGATCACTCCCACGCGCGACGGCGGGCTGCGTATCGGCGCTTTGGTCACGAACTCTGACCTCGCGGCGGATATGACGGTTCGCGAAGACTATGCCGCACTGTCGTCGGCCTTGTTGGCCGGTGCGTCGGGTCAGCTGCGCAACAAGGCGACCACCGGCGGCAACCTTCTACAACGGACCCGCTGCTATTATTTCTACGACACCGACCAACCATGCAACAAACGCGAGCCAGGTTCAGGCTGCGGCGCGATGGAGGGGGCGAACCGGCTTCATGCGATCCTTGGCGTCACCGACAAATGCATTGCCAGCCATCCCAGTGATATGGCCGTTGCGATGCAAATGCTGGGGGCCGAAATCGAGATCGAGGGCACGGATGGTGCCTCTCGCACGGTGCCGCTGTCCGAATTCTACCTGATCCCCACCGATCCCGCAGTTGAAACAGTTTTGCAATCGGGTGAACTGATCACCGCCGTCACTTTGCCCGCCCCTGCGGAGGGGAACCAGACGTATCGCAAAATACGCGATCGCGCATCCTACGCGTTTGCCATGGTATCAGTCGCGGCGCGGATCGAGGTATCGGAAGGCAAAATTACCCAAGCCGCAATCGCCTGTGGTGGCATTGGATCGATGCCGTGGCGCGACCCGGCGGTCGAAGAGGAGCTCGTCGGGCAAGAGCCTTCGGCCACCGTATTCAGTAAGGCCGCCGATATTCTGGTGGCAGATGCAGCACCCAAAGACGGCAACGCATTCAAAGTGCCACTGGCACGGCGCACGTTGATTGCCACACTCAAGGAACTGACGGGGGTACAGCAATGACCGACGGTATAAACATCTCGACCGCCGAACTGACGATGAAAGAACCCGACGACCGCAATCGGCTGGATGCCACGGTTCAAGGGTTGATCCACACCGGCATGGACCGTCCCGACGGCCCGCTCAAAGTTTCTGGCCGCGCCACTTATGCCCACGAAGACCAACCGGCGGGCATGATGACCGGCGTGCTTGTCCGCGCGCCTGTTGCAGGTGGGCAGATCACCGGATTGAACGCCGAAGCCGTGCGCAAGCTTGACGGTGTGCGCGACGTGTTTCACGGCAAGACCTTCCTGCGCAACCCTGCCCAAGGCACCGCAAACGAGGCCCCTGTCCAGCCGGATGGCAAGATTTCCTATATCGGG
>NZ_JAXMOR010000064.1:0-2916 GCF_034669705.1 Marinovum sp. | reverse complement strand
CAACCGTTCAGGCTGACGACCAAGAATGCGGACGGCTCCCAATCCGGCACACGGGCTCTTGCCCAGGGACCTCACGGGATGCCGTCCGCACCTCCATTATACAGAAAACTGGTTAGACAGGGACCTCAGCGCCGCGCTGCGTATCTGACCAGGAGGCCCCGGCGCAAGGCCGGGGCGGGGGCTCGCAAGACACGCGGAACTGCGCCATTGCCAGACCGCGGGATGGCGATCCGACGGTGACGCAAGGCAGTTTATTCCGGCAGAATCCGTAGACCCTCTGAAGGATCCGTCGACGCGCACCAAATCGCCAGCCCGTCCGGACGGTCTGGCGATGGCGCGGCGGCCTTGTTCCGCGCTGCCCGTATCTCGCCGGACCAGGTGTGAACGAGAGCTCTGCCCGAGGCGCCTGCGACAGGCCCCCGCGGAAAAGGGCCGCCCGGTCCCCCGGACGGCCCTCCAACTCAACGCAAACCCATCACCCGATGATCGCGTTCAGCGTCTTGCTCGGCCGCATCACCTCGGCCTTCTTCTCGACGTCGGGCTTGTAGTAGCCGCCGATCTCCGCCGGCTGGCCCTGCGCTGCCGCCAGTTCGCCGGTGATCGCGTCTTCCTTGGCGGCCAGTTCCTCGGCGATCGGCTTGAAATGCGCCGCCAGCTCGGCGTCGTCCGACTGCGCCGCCAGCGCCTCGGCCCAGTAGCGCGCAAACCAGTAGTGGCTGTCGCGGTTGTCAGGCTCACCCACCTTGCGCGAGGGCGAACGGTCGTTGTCGAGGATGCCCTGCGTGGCCACCTCGGCCGCCTCGCCCAGCACGCCGGCCTTGGCATTGCCCTGGCTGTCGGCGAGGAACTTCAGGCTCTCGCCCAGGGCGCAGAACTCACCCATCGAATCCCAGCGCAGGTGGTTTTCCTCGACCAGTTGCTGCACGTGCTTGGGGGCCGAGCCGCCGGCACCGGTCTCGAACAACCCGCCTCCGTTCATCAGCTTGACGATCGACAGCATCTTGGCCGAGGTGCCGAGCTCGAGGATCGGGAACAGGTCGGTCAGGTAGTCGCGCAGCACGTTGCCGGTGATGGCGATGCTGTCCTTGCCGGCGGTGATGGTCTCGAGCGAGGCGCGGGTCGCCTCGCGCGGCGCCATGATCGAGAAGTTGCCGGCCACGCCGTTTTCCTCGAGGATCGGGGTCACGTAGTTGATCAGCTCGGCATCATGCGCCCGGGTCTCGTCGAGCCAGAAGATCGCCTGAGCGCCGGTCAGCCGCTGGCGGTCCATCGCCAGCTGCACCCAGTTCTCGATCGGTGCCTTCTTGGTGGTGCAGGCGCGCCAGATGTCGCCGGCCTCCACGCTGTGCTCACGCAGCACGTCACCGTTCTCCAGCACCACGCGGAAGCTGCCATCGGCCTCGGCCTCGAAGGTGGTGGGGTGGCTGCCGTATTCCTCGGCCTTCTGCGCCATCAGGCCGACGTTCTGCACCGAGCCGGCGGTGGCGGGGTCGAGCGCGCCGTTTTCCTTGAAGAACTTGATGCTCTCGTCATAGATCGGCGCGTATGAGTTGTCGGGGATGACGCAGTTGCTGTCGCCCTCAGTGCCATCCGGGCCCCAGCCCTTGCCACCGGCGCGGATCAGCGCCGGCATCGAGGCGTCGATGATCACGTCAGAGGGCACGTGCAGGTTGGTGATGCCCTTGTCGGAGTTCACCATGTACATCGGCGGACGCTCGGCGCGCACCTCCTCGATCGCGGCCATGATCTCGGGCTTGTCCTTGACCCGCTCCAGCAGGTCGCCCATCCCCGAGTTCGGGTTGACGCCGGCCGCCTTCAATTCGTCGCCGTATTTTTCGAACACCGGTGCCAGCCAGGCCTTGACCGCATGGCCAAAGATGATCGGGTCAGAGACCTTCATCATCGTCGCCTTCATGTGCAGCGAGAACAGCGTGCCGTCCTGCTTGGTCGCCTCGATCTGCTCCGCAAGGAAATCGGAGAGCGCGCGCGCCGACATGAAGGCGGCATCCACAACCGTGCCGGCCTCGAGCGCCCAGCCATCCTTCAGGACCTTGGTGCTGCCGTCCTTGGACACGAACTCGATCTTCGCCTTGCCGGCCTGGGCGGCGCTCAGCGTGGCCGAGACCTCGGTCGAGCGGAAGTCGTTGCCGTCCATCGACGATACCTTGGTCTTGCTGTCGGCAGACCATTTGCCCATCCGGTGCGGGTTCTTCTGGGCGTCGTTCTTGACGGGTTTGGCGGCGCGCCGATCAGAGTTGCCCTCGCGCAGCACCGGGTTCACCGCCGAGCCCTTGATCGCGTCAAAGCGTGCGCGCACGTCCTTCTCCGCATCGGTCTGCGGGTCTTCGGGGTAATCCGGAAGCGCATAGCCCTGCGCCTGCAGCTCCTTCACCGCGGCGACAAGTTGCGGCACCGAGGCCGAGATATTCGGCAGCTTGATGACATTGGCGCCGGGCTGTTTGACCAGCTCGCCCAGCTCGGCCAGGTCATCCGACTGGCGCTGCTCTTCGGTCAGGCTCTCGGGAAAGGTGGCAATGATCCGGCCGGCCAGCGAAATATCCTTGGTGCCGACCGAGATCCCCGCCGCCGCGGCGAACTTGCGGATGATCGGCAGGAAGGAGGCGCTGGCGAGCTCCGGTGCTTCGTCTACAATGGTATACAGTATCTCGGGGGACTTTGTGTCGGCCATGATGTGTCGCCTTTTTTCTGACAATGGAAACGCAAGGGTTTTTGGGACGGGTCTGACTTCACTGTGCGCCCGGACCGGACGCAACCCGGATTTCGCCAAATACTTCGATCTCCGGTCGAATAGACCAGCACCGCCTCCGTTTCAACCGGACAAAGCCGCGCGGTGCCCTGCCACCCCGCTCCTGGCTTCATCTTGCCCCCTAAACTCCGGGGGTGTGGGGGCTGGCC
>NZ_JAXMOR010000063.1:0-3257 GCF_034669705.1 Marinovum sp. | reverse complement strand
TCCGCGTCTTCGTGCGCCGCGCAGCGGATTATCTCATCGGCGGAGCCTATGATGTGCCCTCTGGTCTCGGGGGTACCTTCCGAGTCATCCTCAAGGACGCCTGTGACACCTTCGCGATCGTCCAGAATTGCGGCTATTCGGCGTTTTGGGAATACGAAGATCATGAAGCAGCACCAATGTCCCGAGAGCGCGCAGCGCGGCAGGGTATTGGTGGTTCAGCTCATTCCCATAAACGCTGCGAGGATTTCGACGCCATGCAGCCCTATCGCGTGCCGCTCGATGCGCTCATGGAGATCGACGATCGGAGGGCGGCGTAACGCGCCCTTTCTCTAACAAGCATCGCCAATACCCTGCCGGGCCTGCGGCCCTCTCGGGACATTGGCGACATGAATTTCCCCAACGAGAGAAAGGACTCTGAAATGGGATGGCTCTTCTACACCGACCGCCGTATCAAATCCTACGCGGATGAGAAGGCGGAAATTACACGGCTCTGTACCTTCGAGACCGACATCCGAAAGACAGAACTGCTCAAGGCCTGCAAGGTGGGTTCGATCTGGTATGTTGCCGCGAAGGTCACAAATGCCGACGGCTCGCCGGTCGAGGATGCGACCTACGTCACGGATGAGGACGGCTCGATCACCTTCGGGGCTGTGTTCCTGACGCGCTACGACGACGGCTGCTGGGGCTACAAGGACATGGAGGAAAGCGCTGGTCCCGTCGAGTCCCGCGCGCCGCTCAGCCTTCTCGCCCTTCTTTCGGAACTGAAGGATCCGGAAAGCTATGCCCATGCCTGGCGCCGGCGCTGCCGGGACTGGGCGGCGATCCCGGACTACGAGGAAGGTGACAGGATCAAGCTCGCTGCCCCTGTGACGCTCACCGACGGCAGCACCTGCCAGATCGTCACCGTGACCCACTACAGGCGCGGTCGGCAAAAACGCCGCTGCTACCGCATCGAGGATACCAGTGGTCTCGTGCGCCTGTCGAAAGCCTCGCTTACTGGATCGGTGCTCCTGGGCGCGGCCAGCCCGGTGTTAGCGGAGTTCCTGGCGGGGCAGGGGGATTGAACGACTGGACCATCAAGCACCGGCGCTCCCTTCGAGCCCTCTCTGCTCTTACAAAGTGTAGAGGGGGCTTTTTGTCTTTTGGAACTCAGACCCTGATCCAAAGGACAAACCCCATGGCCAAGCCAACCCCAACAAACCCAGTTCTTACCGTCTCCGATCCCGATCTTTCCACTGCTCTGAGGCAGATGGGAGCGGAGATTGATCACCAGCCCCTGCGCAGTTCGGTGCTTGCCCATATCATGCGGGAGGCGTTCGGTGGCAGCGATGCCGCCGGCGCGTGGGACTGGCGCATGGCCTATGACATGATGCAGGCTGCGGCTGTTCAGGGGTTGCTGCGTCGAGACGGCACCGAGGGTGATATCGCCGCTGCAAAGCTGCTCGCCTCGCGGCTGCTGACGGAAACGCGCCGGTCAGAGCAGCAGATCCGGCTGCAGCAGTTTTCCACGCCGCTGCCATTCGCGTCTCTGGCCGTGCGGGCGGCTGCGGTCCGCAAGGGCGAGACCGTGCTGGAGCCATCCGCCGGAACTGGCGCCCTGGCCGCTTTCGCCACCCGCGCCGGTGCCAAGCTTCTGCTCAACGAGATCGACCCCTTTCGCCAGCGCCTCCTGCGCGCGGTCTTTGGGGGCGAGGTGACGGGTCACGATGGTGAGCATATCGACGATCTGCTGCAGGCGCCGGTCCTGCCCGATGTCGTGGCCATGAACCCGCCCTTTGCCTCTTCGGTCGATCGCTCAAGGGACAAGCACATCGCGGCCAAGCATCTCGTCGCGGCTGCGAAGCGCCTCGCGCCCGGCGGACGGCTGGTGGCGATCATGCCGCCGGGATTCACGCCCGAACGCGATGCCGCGCATTGGTCCCGCGTCTGCGGTCTCCTGACGCCGCGACTGGCGCTGACGATGCCGGGGCAGGTCTACCGCAAGCTCGGCACCTCTGTCGAAACCCAGCTCATGGTCTTCGACAAGGTGCAGGAGGATGGCGAGATGATCCGCGCCAGTGTCCGTGGCTTGGATGAAGCCCTTCCTTTTGTCGACGTCGTGGCCGCAATCAGGCCCGAGATGCGCCCCGCCCAAAGGGCTGAAGCGATCCCTCATGCTCGGCCGACCGTTCCATCATCTGCCCCACGCAAGACCGCCGCTGCACCTGTCGCCGCCTCCAAACCACGGGCCAATGCCGTCCGCCCGCTCAGCTTCACAAGCTTTGAGGCCCCCCGTGACAACACGCCGGTCTCGGATATCTATGCGCGCTACCGTCCGCAGCGGATCGAGATCGCGGGTGCGCAGGAACATCCCACGCCGCTGGTCGAGAGCATCGCTATGGCCTCTGTGGACCCGCCCATGCCCTCAGGTGCCGCCAGTTCGGAACTGCGCCTGCCCGCCCGACTGATCGAAGAGGGACACCTCTCCGAGGCGCAGCTTGAGACCATCATTATGGCCAATGATGCCCATGGGCGCGACTTGCCGGGGCGTTTTACCATCGATGACGACCAGACAAAGCTGACGCGTGCCGATGATGACCCGGATGCGCGTGCCTATCGCCTCGGCTACTTTCTTGGCGACGGCACCGGCTGCGGCAAGGGTCGGGAATGTGCGGGGCTGATCCTCGCGGGATGGCTCGCCGGACGCCGTAAGGCCGTCTGGGTCTCGAAGTCCGCCACGCTCATCGAGGACGCCATCCGCGACTGGACCGATCTCGGCGGCTCGCCCGCCGACATTCAGCCGCTGTCGAAATGGAAACCGGATCAGCCCATCCCCATGGGCGACGGCATCCTCTTCGTCACCTACGCCACGCTGCGCTCGGCGGGCAAATGCGGCACCTCGCGGCTGAGCCAGGTCCTCGACTGGATGGGCGCGGGGTTCGATGGTGTTCTGGCTTTCGACGAAGCCCATGCCATGCAGAACGCGGCCGGGTCCGAGCAGGGCAGGGGGGTCAAACCCTCCCAGCAGGGCCTCGCCGGGCTGCGGTTGCAACTTGCCGCTCCCCGCGCCCGCGTCTTCTATGTCTCGGCCACGGGTGCCACCAGCGTACACAACCTGGCCTATGCCGCGCGGCTGGGGCTCTGGGGTCAGGGTCCCGAATACCCCTTCCCGAGCCGCGAAAGTTTCGTCTCGGCGATGGAGGCAGGCGGCGTCGCTGCCATGGAGGTGGTCGCGCGCGACCTCAAGACACTCGGGCTCTACACGGCCCGCGCGCTCA
>NZ_JAXMOR010000062.1:0-4390 GCF_034669705.1 Marinovum sp. | reverse complement strand
CAATATCGGCTTCGGTTATGGCCAGGGCGAGATCGTGCTCGATGACGTGAGCTTCACCGCCGAAGCAGGCAAGACCACCGCAATCGTCGGGCCATCGGGCGCCGGCAAGTCGACGCTGATTTCGCTTGTGCCGCGGTTTTATGACCCGGCTTCGGGCCAGGTGCTGATTGACGGCACCGACATCGCCTCGGTGACCAAGAATTCCCTTCGCCAGCAGATCGCCTATGTCTCGCAGCAGCCCTGGCTGTTCGAGGGCTCGATCCGCGACAATCTGCGCTACGCCCGGCCAGACGCCAGTGATGCCGAGATCGAGGGTGCGGCGAAACTCGCCAATGCGCACGAATTCATTCTGGCGCAGCCGCAGGGTTATGACACGATGCTGGGTGAAAACGGCGTCAACCTGTCAGGTGGTCAACGTCAGCGCATCTCGATCGCCCGCGCGCTGGTGCGCGATGCGCCGATCCTGCTGCTCGACGAGGCCACGTCGGCGCTCGACAACGAATCCGAAGCGGCTGTGCAGAAGGCGCTCGAAAGCGCCATGCAGAACCGCACGGTGCTTGTGATTGCCCATCGGCTTTCAACCATCGCCCGCGCTGACCGTATCGTTGTCATGCAGGCGGGCCGGGTGGTTGAGGTCGGAAGCCATGCCGATCTGACGGCCAACAAGGACGGGCTCTACGCGCGGCTTCAGGCCTACAGCGAAGCCAGCAGCGACACCGCTCCGGTAGAGACAGGATTGGCCAACGAACAAGCCTCAGCCGGGGGCACGAAAGGAAACAAGCCATGACCACACCAACCGGAAGCATGGGCCTTATCGTTGTCGGTGCTGCCGGCCGCATGGGCCAGGCTCTGATCCGCACCATCGCCGAAATCGACGGTGTGCATCTGGCCGGCGCCATTGAACGTTCCGGCTCGGACGCGCTAGGCAAGGACGCCGGTGAAATAGCGGGTCTCGGCGCCAATGGCGTCATTGTCACCGATGACGCCTTGCCGGTGTTCGCCCAGGCCGAAGGCGTGCTGGATTTCACAGCGCCGACAGCCACCCTCGAATTTGCCGATCTCGCCGCCCAGGCCCGCATTGTCCATGTCATAGGCACCACCGGAATGGATGAGAGCCATGAGGCCCGGCTTCATGCTGCCTCGCGCCATGCTCGGATCGTCAAGTCAGGCAATATGAGCCTCGGCGTCAATCTGCTCTCGGTGCTGGTGCGCCAGGCGGCCAAGGCGCTCGATTCGGCTGACTGGGACATCGAAGTGCTGGAAATGCATCACCGCCACAAGGTTGACGCGCCATCCGGCACGGCCCTGCTGCTCGGTGAAGCCGCCGCTGAAGGCCGTGAAATTGCGCTTGCCGAGCATTCCGTGCGGGTTCGCGACGGCCACACCGGACCGCGCGAAGCCGGCAGCATCGGCTTTGCCACCCTGCGCGGCGGCTCGGTCATCGGCGAGCATTCGGTCCTGCTGGCAGGCGAGGGCGAAACCGTAGAACTGACCCACCGGGCCACCGACCGCTCGATCTTCGCCCGTGGCGCCGTCCGCGCCGCCCTCTGGGCGCGGGCTCAGAAACCGGGTTACTATTCCATGCTCGATGTGCTCGGTCTCGCAGACCATTGATCCAAACCGCCTGAATCCAACTTGCTTGAACAAAGGAAAACATCATGTCCGGAACGCTCGTCCTTGTCCGCCACGGCCAAAGCGAATGGAACCTGAAAAATCTGTTCACCGGCTGGAAGGATCCTGATCTCACCGAACTCGGTGTCGAGGAAGCCAAGACCGGAGCCCAGGCGTTGAAAGACACCGGTCTCAAGTTCGACGTCGCCTTCACATCCGTGCTGATCCGCGCCCAGCACACGCTCGATCTGATCATGGACGGCATCGGCCAGACCGACCTGCCGGTGATCCGCGACGAGGCGCTCAATGAACGCGATTACGGCGATCTGGCCGGTCTGAACAAGGATGATGCGCGCAAGAAATGGGGCGAGGAGCAGGTCCACATCTGGCGTCGTTCTTACGACGTGCCGCCTCCGGGCGGTGAAAGCCTGAAGGACACCGGCGCCCGCGTCTGGCCTTACTACATGACCGAGATCCTGCCCCGCGTGCTGCGCGGCGAGACTGTTCTGGTCGCAGCCCATGGGAATTCCCTGCGCTCGCTGCTGATGATCCTCGACCGCCTCAACCGCGAGCAGATCCTCACCGTCAACCTCGCCACCGGCGTGCCCATGGTCTACAAGCTCAACGCCGATTCCACCGTCGCTTCGAAAGAGGTTTTGGGGGATATGTCCAAGGCTCACTGAGCCTAAGGCAAAATCTGAACGATTTCGATCTCCCCCTTGCGGGGGAGATGTCACAATGTGACTGAGGGGTTCACCTCCGCCCTTTACGCCCCAGCCGACTGCACGCACCCGGTTTCCCACCCGAGCATCGCCCGTTTGCGTGTAATCCCCCAGTGATAACCGGTCAGCGCGCCGGATTTGCCCATCGCCCGATGGCATGGCACGACGAAGGAAATCGGGTTGCGCCCGACCGCGGCTCCCACGGCGCGCGAGGCTTTGGGCCTGCCGATGGCGCGCGCCACATCCTGATAGCTCGACGCCGTGCCCAGCGGAATTCTCAGAAGCGCCTCCCACACCTGCACCTGAAAATCCGTGCCGATCATGACGATGCGCAGGGGCCGGTCGGCGCGCCATTGCTCGGGTGAGAAAACCCGCTCTACATAGGACGCAGTCGCCTCCTGATCCTGTATCAGCCGTGCGCCGGGCCAACGCCTTGTCATGTCCTCCAGCGCTGCGGGTTCTTCGCCCGGATCGGCAAAGGCCAGTCCGCACAGACCGCGCTCCGTCGCCATCACCACGGCGGTGCCAAAAGGCGAGGGGTGAAACCCGTAAGAGATCTCAAGCCCCGCGCCGCCGGACTTGAAATCCCCCGGGCTCATGGCTTCGTGGGTAACAAAAAGATCGTGCAAACGCCCCGGTCCTGACAGGCCGAGCTCATAGCTGGCGTCGAGAAGCGGCAGGCCTTCGTGGCCGAGCAGCCTGCGGGCGTGGTCCAGCGTCACGGCCTGCAGAAACGCTTTCGGCGTCAGCCCGGCCCAGCGGCTGAAGGTCTTTTGCAGGCGCCCGGGCGCCACGCCGATATCTGATGCGATGTCTTCGAGCGACGGCTGCGCCCGGTAATCGAGCGATATCCGTTCGATGGTTTTGCGGACGAGATCGTAATCATCGCCTGCGGGCGTGATGTCGCGGTCAAGCTGTGCGGTCACATTCATGGTCTGGCTCCCTGCAGCGTCGGGCGATGCTTCCGACCCGGCTGCTGCGCTTCATCTCATGATCGCACTCAACCATGCGCAGAGCGGTACCGCCACCCGAAACCCGCCGCTCGATAAAACGCTTCAGCGTTTGACAGTTGCCAGCGCACGCTGAAACGCAGTGGCAAAGCTTTCCTTGTCGTCGGGGTTGAGAAATGAGCCGATTTCGGTCTGCTGGCCTCGGCTTGAAATCCGCATGCCGGTGATGCCGATTTCCTCGTGCCGGGCGATGTTGAACCGGGTCCAGAACGGGTTGAACTGGTGGTCCTCGGCCCGCCCTGAAGGCGCAACCTTGCGAACGGAGAGATCCGTGCGCGACATGCGAATGAACTCGCGCGCCCGCGCCGAGCGATAACTCAGCCAGAAGGCGCCGAACAACAGCGCCAGGTCGAGCCCGAAAAACGCAAACACCGGCCAGGCGCCAACCCGGGCGAAGATCGCCATATGGATGACGGTAATCAGGGTGGTGGCACCCATCAGCACCACAAAGCCGATCCGGCCCAGCGAACGATAGGGGCTCAGCACAGCCTCAAACAACGGTTCGTCATTCATTCTAGCTCTCGCTTCCAGCAGGTGTTTGCCATATCCCCGCCTGCACGATTATAGGGGAGGAATGGAAAAGCCCAAGAGCCCAAAACCTGTCAAAATGTCGCTTGTCTCCGGTTCTGCCGCGGATAAACCCGTCCGGACCAGACCCGCTGCAAAGAAAAAGCCGGCCACCCGCCGCCGAAGGATTCCTTACAGCAAGGAAGAAATCCGCGAGATCTTCCGCCGCTTCTCTATCCAGCGGCCCGAGCCGAAGGGCGAACTGGAACACGTCAATCCGTTCACGCTTGTGGTTGCCGTGGCGCTGTCGGCGCAGGCCACCGATGCCGGCGTCAACAAGGCGACCCGTGCGCTGTTTGCCGTCGCCGACACGCCCGAAAAGATGCTGGCGTTGGGCGAGGATAAGGTCCGCGACTACATCAAGACCATCGGACTTTACCGCAACAAGGCCAGGAACGTCATCGCGCTCAGCCAGAAGCTGGTTGATGAATTCGGCGGCGAGGTCCCTCGCACCGAGGCGGAACTGGTCACGCTCCCCGG
>NZ_JAXMOR010000061.1:0-7087 GCF_034669705.1 Marinovum sp. | reverse complement strand
TGCGGACGGCTCCCAATCCGGCACACGGGCTCTTGCCCAGGGACCTCACGGGATGCCGTCCGCACCTCCATTATACAGAAAACTGGTTAGACAGGGACCTCACCGCCTGCCCCGAGCGCGAGGCCCCGGAAAAGGTCCGGGGCGGGCGTCTTGGCGCCTCACCCCTAGCCACCCACATCAGACGCCTGCGAGAGCCGGGCCAGCGGCGGCCCGCGGGATGCCGCTGCGACGGTCCTGTCTGCCACTTTATCTTGGCAAAGCCCGTACAACATCTCCTGAATGCGCCTGAGGTAGCCAAAGCGGCAGCCCGGGGGGCGGGCAGCCGATGGCCTCTCGCACTTGGCATGCAAAATGCTGTCGGCAGGCGTTTGTCCTGCAAGCGCCGAGAGACCGGCGGCCTCCGGCCTTGTTCCGGGCCTTCCCCCATGTCCCGGGCCTGACCCGGCACCTCCACATCCGCCTCAGGCGCAAAGCCAAAGGCCCTGCCCGCCGGCCCACGCAAACCTTTGTGACCCCATCCGAAACACCGGACAAACCGCCACAAAACTGTTACACTCCCCCAATGCTCCCAGTGTTTCGGACACCGAAACCACCTTGTCCGAAACCTGCTGTTCCCAACTGGCGGAAGGACGACCTCATGACCCAGACAATCGGCAACCCCCTCTCCTGGTCGGCGCAGGCGCTGGGCAAGGGCCTCACCTCCACCGGCGAAATCGTCGAGGAACTGCATCCTCACGAAGACACCGCCATCGTGATCCGTGACATCGGCCTCAAGGACCTGCGCACCGCCCTGGCGCGCGGCTATGACGACTTCCTCGCCATGCGCACCGACGTGATGTGGATCGTGCTGGTCTATCCGGTGATGGGCTTCGTGCTGGCTTGGTTCGCCGCCACCGAGAGCCTGCTGCCGCTGCTGTTTCCGCTGGTCTCGGGCTTTGCCCTGCTCGGCCCGGTCGCCGGCGTCGGCCTCTACGAGATGAGCCGGCGACGCGAGGCCGGTCTGCCGGTGCACTGGCGCGACGGGTTCAACATCGCCTTCTCGCCCGCCGCAGCCCCGATGGTGGTGCTCGGCGGCTATCTCATGGTGCTCTTCATCGGCTGGATGATGACCGCCCTGGTGATCTACAACGTCACCCTAGGTCCGGCCGCGCCGGTCTCGGCCAGCGCCTTCATCAGCGATATCTTCACCACATCGGCCGGGCTGCAGATGCTGGGCGCCGGAGTGGCGCTGGGCTTTGTCTTTGCGGTGCTGGTGCTGGTCACGGCGCTGATCTCCTTCCCGATGCTGGTTGACAGGCGGATCGGCCTGCCGCTGGCAGTCGCCACCTCGGTCGAGGTTGCCTGGCGCAACCCGGTCACCGTCGCGGTCTGGGGGATGATCGTCGCGGCACTGCTGGCGCTGGGCTTTGTCACGCTCTTCGTCGGGCTGATCTTCGTGCTGCCGATCCTCGGCCACGCCACATGGCACCTCTATCGCCGGGCAGTGGCACCGCCTGAACCGGCGGCGAAGCGACCGGTCGCCGAGGTTCTCGACGCCTAGCTCTCGCCCAGCTTCGGCGCGCCCTTGCCCAGCGCAAGCTCCGCGCCGGAGAAGCGGAAGGGCGACCGCACACCGGGCACGCCCTCCGCCTCGATCTGCAACCCGCGCGCCTGCACCTGCGGGTCGGCCATGACCTCCGCCATGTCGTTGATCGGCCCGGCGGGCACGCCCTGCGCCTCGCAGGCGGCCAGCAAATCGGCCTTGCTCCAGCCTGCCATCGCCGCGCCCAGCACGTCGGTCAGCACCGCGCGATGGGCCAGCCGGTCGGCATTGCTGGCAAACCGCGGATCAAGGCCCAGTTCCGGCAGCGCCAGCAGGTCGCACAGCCGGCGGAACTGCGCATCATTGCCCACCGCGATGATCAGATAGCCATCGGCACAGTCGAACACCTGGTAGGGCGCGAGGTTCACATGGGCATTGCCCATCAGCCCCGGCGCGGTGCCGGTGCTGAGATAGTTCATCGCCTGGTTGGCGGTCACCGCCACGGCGCAATCGAGCAGGCTCATGTCGATCCACTGGCCCGCGCCGGTGCGGTCGCGCTGGTGCAGCGCCGCGAGAATGGCGGTCGACGCATAGACCCCGGTGAAGATATCGGCGATCGCCACCCCGGTCTTCTGCGGCTGGCCGCCTTTCTCTCCGGTGATCGACATCAGCCCGGACATGCCCTGGATGATGTAGTCATAGCCGGCGCGATGGGCATAGGGCCCATCCTGGCCGAAGCCGGTGATCGAGCAATAGATCAGCGCCGGGTTTTCCGCTTTCAGGCTGTCGTAATCCAGCCCGTATTTCTGCAACCCGCCGACCTTGAAGTTCTCGATGACGATATCGGCGTCGGCCACCAGCTCACGCACCCGGGCCTGGCCCTCAGGGGTGCGGAAATCGACGATCTCGCTGGTCTTGCCACGGTTGCAGGCGTGGAAATAGGCGGCCGAGCGGTCGCCCTCGCGCTCGATGAAGGGCGGGCCCCAGCGACGGGTGTCGTCGCCCTCGGGGCTTTCCAGCTTGATCACCTCGGCGCCGAGATCGGCGAGGGTCTGACCGGCCCAGGGACCGGCCAGGATGCGCGCAAGCTCGATCACCCTGAGCCCGGCGAGTGGGCTCATGCGTCGCCCAGCTTCTCGTCGAGGATCGCCTTGAACTCGGAATAGGACATGTTGGTATAGAGCTCGCCGTCGATCACGAACGACGGGGTGCTCTTGATGTCATCCGCCTTGGCGTTCTCTTCGAACCAGGCCACCAGGGTGCGGGCCTTGTCGCCATCCTGCAGGCAGCTTTCCAGCGTCTCCTCGGTCAGCCCGGCGAGGCGGCCGATCTTGCGCAGTTCGCCGACGATGGTGGCGGGATCGCCAGAGGCCACCCAGTCGCTCTGGCCCTTGTAGATCAGATCGGTGATGCCAAAGAACCGCTCCTGCCCGCCGCAGCGCGCGATCATCGAGGCCCAGAGGCCGTAGCGGTCGAAATAGACCTCGCGGTAGACGAACTTGATCTTGCCGGTGTCGATGTAATCGGCCTTCAGGTCCTTGTACTGGTTCTCGTGGAAATTGGCGCAATGCGGGCAGGTGTAGCTGGCATATTCGATCACCGTCACCGGCGCATCCTCGGCACCCTGCACCATCTCGACGATCGACGAGGTGTCGACCTCCGCGTCAGAGGATTCCTGCGCGTCGAGCGCGCCGGCGGGGATCGCGGTGCTGTCGGCGCCCTGATTGAGCAGCCACCAGCCGCCGCCGGCCAGAAGCACCAAGGCCAGCAAGGCGGCAGGGATCAAACGCGTCATATCTTGTTTCCTCTCGGGGTCAGTCATGTCTTCGCCTTGGATAGAACGTTCCGGGCGAGAGCTTCAAGCGCCCCCCTGAGGCCGTCATCGGTCACATTTTCGGCATAAGCCTGCGCGTCTGCGGCGATTTTCGGATCGGTCGGCGGCGGCGCGGCGGGCGCGTCGTGATAGCTGAACTGCGCCTGTCCCTCGGCAAAGCCGGTCGGCGCGGTCTGGGTGATCTTGATCCGGGCAATGGCATTGTAGCCATAGACCGCGTTGACCCGCTCGCGCAGCTGGTCCTTCTGCATCTCGAGCATCGGCGCATTGGCCCCGGTGGTCAGCAGGGTCAGCGTCGCGCCGAGGCCGCCGCGGCCAAAGGAGACATTCACCGGCCGGGCGATCTTGGCGATATCCGCCCCGGCGACCTCGGGCCAATGGGTGAGCAGCCGGGTCTCGGCAAAGCCCCGGCTTTCACTGCCCCGCTGGATACGCTGGCTCAGAAGCTTGGATGTGCGGGCAAAGCCCCTTGTCGTCGCTCTTCGCTGCGGCACGATTGACTCCTTCTCTCGGGGGCTATTCTAGTGACCCGCGCGCCCCGCGCCAGCAAAACCCGACATATGCACAGGCTTCTGAGATCTTCGTGAATACCGACCCCCTCAAGGCGCCCAAGCGCCCTGTCCGACCTCGGAAGGGCCCAGCAGGCATGACGCGCGTTCGGCTGAAAGACCCGCAATCGAAAGTGCGCGAGGCAGATGTCGGGGTCTGCCCTCCCGTCACGCCGCAGGCGTGCCGATTTCTAATGGCGGACCTTTGGGGCGACGGGGAGGTCGCGCAGGGCGCTTGCGTGCCGGGCGGAACGCCAGCGTGGTGCAAACATAAAGCCGCAGGGGCCGCTGATGCATAGCCCCGAAACCCTCTCAACCGACCTGCTCGGCTGGTACGACCGCCATGCCCGCACCATGCCCTGGCGGGTGGCCCCTTCAGCGCGGAAGGCCGGGGTCCTGCCCGACCCCTATCGCATCTGGCTCTCGGAGGTGATGCTGCAACAGACCACCGTCGCCGCCGTGCGCGACTATTTCACCCGGTTCACCACCCGTTGGCCCACCGTCGCCGATCTGGCGGCGGCCGAAGACGCGGATGTCATGGCCGAATGGGCCGGGCTCGGCTACTACGCCCGGGCCCGCAACCTGCTGAAATGCGCCCGTGCCGTGGTGGCCGAGCATGACGGGCAGTTCCCGGCCGATCACGCCGCGCTGCTCACCCTGCCCGGGGTCGGGCCCTATACCGCCGCTGCCGTCGCCGCCATCGCCTTCGACCTGCCGGAAACAGTGGTCGACGGCAATGTCGAGCGCGTCATCGCCCGGCTGCACGACGTCCACACGCCGCTGCCCGGGGCCAAGCCCGAGCTCACCGCCCTGGCGCAGACCCTCACGCCGCAGGTGCGCCCCGGCGACTATGCCCAGGCGATCATGGATCTCGGCGCCACGACCTGCACCCCGCGCAACCCGGCCTGCGGCCTCTGCCCCTGGCGCGACGACTGCGCCGGGCGGCTGGCGGGCAGCGCTGCCGAACTGCCGAAGAAGACCCCGAAGAAGCCCAAACCCACCCGCCACGGCATCGCCTATATCGCCCGCCGGGTCGACGGCGCCTACCTGCTGGAGCGCCGCCCCGACAGCGGGCTTCTGGGCGGTATGCTGGGCTGGCCCGGGTCGGACTGGGGCGAGGCGCCGGGCGAGGCGCCGCCGATCCGCGCCGAGTGGAAGGCGCTCAACACCGAGGCGCGCCACACCTTCACCCATTTCCACCTGCGCCTGACGGTCAAGACCGCGCTGGTGCCGATGGACCGCGCACCGGCGCGCGGCGATTTCGTCGAGGACTTCCGCCCCGGTGATCTGCCCACGGTGATGCGCAAGGCCTTCGACCTGACCCGGGGCTGAGGCACGCCCGGACACCGCCGATATGCACCGACGCGCCCCGGACCCGGTCAGGTGACTTTCCGCCGGGCCTGCCAGGAGGTCCCGGATCGGGTCGGGAACAGCGGCGCTTGTCTCGGCAGGGTCTTGTCCCCTAGCGGTATTGACGTTCTTGTCCCCGACGTTATGCCACCGGCGGTGCGCAGAACCTCCGATCTCACTCAGGGCAGGAACGCGCCCCGACATCGCGCGCAGCCCCCCGCGCCCCGGACCCGGTCCGGGGCCTCTTCCTCACAACCCGCCAGGAGGTCCCGTGACAAGTCCGGCACGGGCACGCCCACACCGACCTGACATGATCCTCGCTGGTGCTGCACCAAAGGCCGGCCGCTGCCGCGGTCCTCCTCTTAATGCGTAGGGTCCAACGTCACCCAAGGGCCGAGACACACGCCGCCCGCGCCCCTTCAGCCGTGAACATGACATCACGGAATTCTTGATCCTCCGCCCCCCCGGCGCAATACTCGCCTGGAATGGCAGCGCAACACAATGGCACCTTGCCCCCGAACAGGCCGCCCGGACCCAGATGACCCAAACCCCCACCGCGCTGCAAAGCGCCCTTCCCTTCTGGGCCTCTTTCCTGCTGCTCCCGCTGGCCTGGATCGGCGCGACCTATGGCGGCTGGACCATCTTCCTGTTGCCGCTCTGCACCTGGTACCTGTTCTCCGCCCTCGACGCGCTCACCGGCCTCGACCTGTCGAACGCCGATCCGGCCACGCCAGAGACCCACCTCACCTGGTACAAGCGCCTCACCGCGCTCTGGGGGCCGGCGCAATTCCTCACCCTCTTCGCGATGATCTGGTACGTGCCGCGCGCCGACCACCTCGCCACCTGGGAGGCCATCGCGCTGATGTTCGGCACCGGCGTGCTCACCGGCACGATCGGCATCAACTACAGCCACGAGCTGATGCACCAGCGCAACCGGCTCGAGCGCTGGCTTGGCGACCTCCTGCTGGCGATGGTGCTCTATTCACACTTCCGGTCCGAGCACCTGCTGGTGCATCACCGCTACGTCGGCACGCCGCGCGACCCGGTGACCGCGCGCTACAACGAGAACTTCCACCGCTTCTTCCCGCGTGTCCTGCGCCAGTCGCTGGTGTCCTCCTTCAAGGCCGAAGCCGCCATGCTCGCCCGGAAGGGCAAACCCTGGCACGCCCGCGCCAACCCGTTCTGGCGCTACTGGGCGCTGCAGGCGCTGATGCTGGCCCTTGCCGCGGCGTTCTCCGGCTGGGCCGGCCTCGGCCTCTTCCTGTTGCAGGCCCTCACCGCGATCTGGCAGCTCGAGCTGGTCAACTACGTCGAACACTACGGCCTCACCCGCAAGCATCTGGGCGGGGGCCGCTACGAACACGTCCAGCCGCGCCACAGCTGGAACGCGGCGCATCGCGCCTCGAACTGGCTGCTGATCAACCTGCAGCGCCATTCCGACCACCACTACAAGCCCGACCGCCGCTTTCCGCTGCTACAAACCTACGGCGAGGACGAGGCGCCGCAGCTGCCTTACGGCTACCCGGTGATGACGGTGGCAGCGCTGATCCCGCCGCTCTGGCGCCGGGTGATGAACCCGCGGGTGCGCGCCTGGCGCAAGCAGTTCTACCCCGAGATCGACGACTGGCGCCCCTACAACAAGGCACAGACCCCGCCGCCCCGGTGACCGCCATCAAACCGGCACGCAATCCCGTTCCGGACCTGATCCGGCAACCGTAATCGGTCACCGCGTGTCAGACGGTTTTCGGGTCGAAGGGTTTGCCCGTTCGCAGCATCGCGTTGAGGATCGTCAGCAGCTTGCGGGCGACCGCGATGATGGCCTGTTTCGCGGTC
>NZ_JAXMOR010000060.1:0-8041 GCF_034669705.1 Marinovum sp. | reverse complement strand
ATCCGCGAAGGTGGGTTGCGAAACCCACCCTACGTTCAGCCCTTGACCGCCTTGACGATCTTCTGGGCACCATCCTTGAGGTCGTCGGCGGCAATCACGTCAACATCCGAGGTGTTGATGATCTCCTTGCCCTTCTCGACGTTGGTGCCTTCGAGACGCACCACCAGCGGCACCTTGAGGCCGACTTCCTTCACCGCGGCGATCACGCCCTCGGCGATGACGTCGCAGCGCATGATGCCGCCGAAGATGTTGACCAGGATGCCTTTGACGTTCGGGTCCGAGGTGATGATCTTGAACGCCTCGGTCACCTTCTCCTTGGTGGCGCCGCCGCCGACGTCGAGGAAGTTGGCGGGTTCCGCACCGTAGAGCTTGATGATGTCCATCGTCGCCATCGCGAGGCCCGCGCCATTGACCATGCAGCCGATCTCGCCATCGAGTGCGATGTAGTTCAGGTCATACTTCGAAGCCTGCAGCTCCTTGGCATCTTCCTCGGTCTCGTCGCGCAGCTCGGCGATGTCGGGCTGGCGGTACATCGCGTTGCCGTCAAAGCCGACCTTGGCGTCGAGCACCTTGAGCTCGTTGCCGGTCATGACGATCAGCGGATTGATCTCCAGCATCTCCATGTCCTTCTCGGTGAAGGCCTTGTAGAGGATGCCCATCAGCTTGACGCACTGCTTGACGGCCGCGCCCTCGAGCCCCAGCGAAAAGGCGACGCGACGGCCGTGGTAGGGCTGGTAGCCGGTGGCCGGATCGACCGAGAACGACAGGATCTTCTCCGGCGTGCTGGCGGCCACTTCCTCGATGTCCATGCCGCCCTCGGTCGAGCAGACAAAGGACACCCGGCTGGTCTGGCGATCGACCAGCAGCGCGAGATAGAGTTCGCGCTCGATGTCAGAGCCGTCCTCGATGTAGATCCGGTTGACCTGCTTGCCGGCCGGGCCGGTCTGATGGGTGACCAGGGTCTTGCCCAGCATCTTCTTGGCTTCCTCGGCGGCCTCCTCGACCGATTTGGCCAGGCGCACGCCGCCCTTTTCGCCAGCGCTCGCTTCCTTGAAGGAGCCCTTGCCGCGGCCACCGGCGTGAATCTGGGCCTTGACGACCCAGAGCGGCCCGTCCATCTCGCCAGCCTTGGATTTGGCCTCGTCCGCCTTCATGACGACGCGGCCATCCGATACCGGCGCGCCGTAGGAGCGAAGCAGTGCCTTCGCCTGATACTCATGAATGTTCATGGATCAACTGTCCCGTCTTGCTGCAATTGCACTGTGCCATGGCATATTGAAAACCGGTTGCTAAACGTAAAACTGCACCGCCCCCACTGTTAGCGCCGAAAACCCGACATTTGTGATCACACGATTTCAGCGTGTGATCACAAATTGTCGCGGCCGCTGCACCCACGTCACCTGCACCGCGAATCACTGGCCCCGCCGGCCTCTGACAGCGTCAAGCCCGGCGCCGGCACCGGGGCAGGGCGGCGGCAGAGCGGCGCAGGGACCACAACGGTTGACCGGGGCGCGGGGCGGATTCATGATGGCCGCGAGGGCGTTGGCCAGTGTGGCCCCGCATGCCAGCAAGGAGCTCTGCATGAGCCACACATGGGCCGTCGCGATGACCGCCAGAGAACCGGCGCAACTGGTGCTGGCCAATGTCGCCTGGCACCTGGGCACCGGCGCCGAGGAGGTGCATGTCTATCTCGATGACCCCGAAGATCCGGTGGCCGAGCGGCTCGAGGACTTGCCGGGCGTTCTGGTGACCCGCTGCGACGACGCGCATTGGCAGGCGCTGGCGCCGTCGCGCCGCCGCCCGGTGTCGCACCGCCGCCGCCAGGGGCTCAACGTCGGTCAGGCGATGGCGCGCGCCGGCACCGACTGGCTGGTGCATCTCGATGCCGACGAGTTCCTCTGGCAGGACCGGCCGCTCGGCGAGGAGATGGCGGTGGTGCGCGAGCTCGACTGCGAGCTGCATTTCGCGGTGCACGAGCGGCTCTTCCGCCATGACGTGCCGGCGCCCTCGCTGTTTTCCGGGCTGTTCCGCACCGCCACCAAGGGGCTCAACCGCCGCACCGACGGGGTCGACAACGATGCGGTGATCTTCGGCGACTGGGCCTCGGTGCTCAACAACGGGCTGCTGGCGCATTCCGCCGGCAAGCACGCCGCCCCCACCGACAGCGATTTTCGCCCCGGGCTGCACTGGTCCTACCGCGGCGCCGGCCGGGAGCGGGCCCAGCGCTATCATTCCACCTCGACCCGGCTGCTGCATTTCGACGGTCTGACCCGGCTGCACTGGCTGTCCAAGCTGATCCGCTACCGCGACGTCAATCCGGCGCTGATCAAGCTGCCGGAACACCGGCTGGCTCAGATCGCGGTCTACCAGAACATCGCCGGCTACCCCGAGGCGCTGGCCGATTTCCACCGCGAGCTGCGCGAGCCCGACGAGGCCACTCTGGCCCGGCTGCGCGCCTTCGGGCTGCTGTTCGAGCAGAGCTTCGAGCCTTGCCCGGTGATCTCGCGGGTGCTGGGCTACCTGCCAGACCTCACGCCGGAGAGCTTCGACGCCGAGCTGCGCCGCCGCCTGCCCGAATTGGCCTGACGCCGGCCCGGGGTGCCGATCCAGCCCTTCTTCTGTTCACAAATACCCTTGGGGGAGTCCCGCAGGGACGGGGGCAAAGCCCCCTGTCCACCCAACAAAAAAGGGCGCCCCGCGAGGGACGCCCTTGAAAGCAGGTGCCGCAGGGCTCAGGCCAGCGAGCTGTCGATGCCCTTGCAGGCCTCGACAAGACCCTTGACCGCCTTGACCGACGCGTCGAACATCTCCTGCTCCTGCTTGGTGAGCTTGATGTTGACGATGCGCTCGACGCCGCCGGCGCCAATCACGGTGGGCACGCCGACATACATGCCGTTCAGGCCGAACTCGCCGTCGCAATAGGCCGCGCAGGGCAGAACGCGCTTCTGGTCCTTGAGGTAGGCTTCTGCCATCTCGATCGCCGAGGTGGCCGGCGCGTAGAAGGCCGAGCCGGTCTTCAGCAGGCCGACGATCTCGGCGCCGCCGTCACGGGTGCGCTGAACGATGGCGTCGAGCTTTTCCTGCGTGGTCCAGCCCATCTGCACCAGGTCGGGCAGCGGGATGCCGGCGACGGTGGAATAGCGCACCGAGGGGACCATGGTGTCGCCGTGGCCGCCCAGAACAAAGGCGGTGACATCCTTCATCGAAACGTCGAATTCCGAGGCGAGAAAGTGGCGGAAGCGGGCCGAATCGAGCACCCCGGCCATGCCGCAGACCTTCTCGGCCGGCAGGCCGGAGAACTGCTGCAGCGCCCAGACCATGGCATCGAGCGGGTTGGTGATGCAGATCACAAACGCATCGGGGGCGTTGTCGCGGATGCCTTCACCGACCGATTTCATCACCTTGAGGTTGATGCCCAGCAGGTCGTCGCGGCTCATGCCCGGCTTGCGCGGCACGCCGGCGGTGACGATGCAGACATCGGCGCCGGCGATGTCGGCATAATCCTGGGTGCCTTTGAGCTTGGCGTCAAAGCCTTCGGAGGGGCCGGATTCGGCGATGTCGAGCGCCTTGCCCTCGGGGGTGCCTTCCGCAATGTCGAACAGGACAACGTCGCCCAGTTCCTTGAGCGCGACGAGATGGGCGAGCGTGCCGCCGATCTGTCCCGCGCCGATCAGGGCAATCTTGGGTCTGGCCATGGAAATTTCTCCGGTCGGTGTTGAATTTGGCCGTTTGCGTAAGCCGGAAATCCCGCCGGCGCAAGAGCGCTGCATTGCGGCGCGGCGGTCGGCTGCGGCTGGAAGTCGCGGCGCGATAGCGCTAAAGACCCGCGAACTAGGGCAGTTAGGCGAGGCGGACATGCTGGAATTCACCCCGGGATTTTTCGCGATCGCCCTGCCGGCGGTGGCCTTTGCCGGGGTGTCCAAGGCCGGTTTCGGCTCGGGCGCCTCCTTTGCAAGTGCTTCGATTCTGGCGCTTGTTCTGCCGCCGGGGCTGGCGCTGGGGATCATGCTGCCGCTGTTGATGCTGGTCGATCTGGCCAGCCTGAGGCCCTATTGGCGGCGCTGGTCCTGGCCCGAGGCGCGGGCGCTGATGCTGGGCGCGCTGCCCGGCGTGGCGCTCGGCGCGCTGCTCTACCGGATTGCCGATGACGATGCCATAAGGCTGCTGATCGGGGCGATCTCGCTGGGCTTCGTGGCCTGGCAGATCAGCGTCGCGCGCGGCTGGATCACCCTTGGCGGCCGGCCGCTGCCGCTGCGCGGTGGCTACCTGGCGGGGATGACCGCCGGCTTCACCAGCTTCATCAGCCATGCCGGCGGCCCGCCGGCGGCGGTCTACCTGCTGGGCCGCAAGCTCGACAAGACCGGCTACCAGGCCACCACGGTGATCGTCTTCTGGGCGGTCAACCTGTTCAAGTTCGTGCCCTACAGCTTTCTCGGTATCTTCACCCTGCAGACCCTGATGGCCGATGTGCTGCTGGCGCCGGCCGCGCTGTTCGGCGCCTGGCTGGGGGTGAAGGCGCATCACATGATCCCGGAACGGGCGTTCTTTGCGCTGACCTACGTGCTCTTGACCTGCACCGGGGCCAAGCTGATTTTCGATGCGCTGACCTAGAGCGGCGGGGCGCTTGCGCGGGTCTTATTGTCGGCGGCTATTAGAATGGGGGCTTTCCCCCAGGTTTTGTGAAGAAGAGGGGGGCTTTGCCCACAGGTTTTCTTTAAGAGAGGGGGGCTTTGCCCCCCGGGCCTGCGGCCTCCCCCCAAGGGTATTTCTGAACAGAAGAAGCAGGGGGAGTGCGCCCTGTTTCAGGCGTCGTTGCCCTTGGCGGGCAGCGGGTCCGAGAGGGTCTCGAAGGCCTGGCCGGCGGCCATCAGGCAGGTGATGCCATTGGCGGTGGTGACGGTGATCGTCCAGCTGCCGGTGTCCTGCGAGGCAAAGAGTTCCATCATCGCGTTGTTGCCGCCAAGTCCCATCGATTGCCGGCTCTCACCGTATTTTTCCGCCAGCCGCGCGATCACCGCGGCGCGCGGGGCGCAGTTCGGAGTGGTCTGCGCCGCAGCGCGGTCGGCGGCCAGCGCCAGAAGACAGGCGCCGAGGCCGAGGCTCAGTTCGAAGGCATGTGTCAAGTCGGTCCCTCAGGTTGGAGGCAGGGCGGGCCTGCCGGTGAGGCCTCCAGACTGCGGGAAAATGGTTAATTCCCGGGTAAACCCGCCGGACGTTGCCTGCACCGCAGGTTTTTGCTGCACTGCGGCACTTCACCCCTTGAACTTTTCGCAAAACACTGACCCTAATCTGCGCAACAATCTTGCAGGAGGATCCTTCCGATGGACATGCGCGCCCGGCCCTATCGTTCCGTTCTTTACATTCCCGGCTCCAAGACCCGGGCGCTGGACAAGGCGCGGGGCATGGCGGTGGATGCGATCATCTTCGATCTCGAGGATGCGGTGTCGGTCGAGGAAAAGGCCAATGCCCGCGCCACCCTGGCCGCGGCGCTGGACGCGGGCGGCTATGGCCCGCGGATGAAGATCGTGCGGATCAACGGGCTCGATACCGACTGGGGCCGCGCCGATGCCGAGGCGGTGGTGGCAATGGCGCCCGACGCGGTGCTGCTGCCCAAGGTCAACGGGGCAGGCGACCTCGATGCGCTGGCCGAGATCACCGGCGATCTGCCGATCTGGGCGATGATGGAGACGCCGCAGGGCATGCTGCGCGCCGAGGAGATCGCCGCCCATCCCAGGCTCGCGGGTTTCGTCATGGGCACCAATGACCTGGCCAAGGACCTGCAGTGCCGCTTCCGCGCCGACCGGCTGCCGCTGATGACCTCGCTCGGGCTCTGCCTGCTGGCGGCCAGGGCGCATGGGGTGGTGGTGGTCGACGGGGTCTATAATGCCTTCAAGGATGATGCGGGGCTGCGCGCCGAATGCGAACAGGGCCGCGACATGGGGATGGACGGCAAGACGCTGATCCATCCGGCGCAGGTGGCGATTGCCAATGAGGTCTTTGCTCCCTCCGGCGAGGATATCGACCTGGCCGGGCGGCAGATCGCGGCCTTCGAGGAGGCTCAGGCCCGCGGCGAGGGGGTGGCGGTGGTCGATGGCCGCATCGTCGAGAACCTGCATGTTGCCACGGCGCGCGAGATACTGGCAAAAGCAGAGGCAATCGCAGCCCTCTCAGCGGAGTGACCCCATGTTCGTCCTGATTCTCGGCCTCGCCCTCTGGGTGCTGGCGCATTTCTTCAAGCGGCTGGCACCAGAGCGCCGCGCCGCCCTGGGCGACAAGGGCAAGGGGCTGGTGGCGCTGGTGCTGGCGGTCTCGGTGGTGCTCATGGTGCTGGGCTATCGCGCGGCGCCGGTCATCCCGGTCTATGCGCCGTTCCCCGGCGCCGGGCATCTCAACAATCTGCTGATGGTCGTCGCTGTGCTGCTTTTCGGCGCCGGCTCACCGGGGAGCTGGCTGTCGACCAGGATGCGCCACCCGATGCTGATTTCGGTCAAGGTCTGGGCAATTGCGCATCTGCTGGTCAATGGCGATCTGGCCTCGCTCATCCTGTTCGGCGGCCTGCTGGCCTGGGCGGTGGGCGAGGTCATCCTGATCAACCGCAACGCCCCGGCCTGGCAGCGTGATCCCGACAGCAAACCGGGCCCACGCGATGCACGTCTTGTTGCCGTCTGGGCGGTGATGTTTGTCGTCATCGCCGGCGTGCACATCTGGCTTGGGCACAACCCGTTCATGGGGACATATTGATGAAACTCTACCGTTTTCTTTCTGCCGACGACACGTCGGAATTTTGCCACAAGGTCTCGGCCGCGCTCGACAAGGGCTGGGAGCTCTATGGCGACCCGAGCTATGCGTTCGACCATGCCAATGGCGTCATGCGCTGCGGCCAGGCGGTGACCAAGGAGGTCGAGGGGCAGTATGCGCCTGACATGAAGCTGGGGGCGCAGTGATGGCGGACAAGGCCAAGACAAACCCCGGCCGCTTCTTCGAGGACTACCGGCTGGGCGAGGTGATCCGCCACGCGGTGCCGCGCACGGTATCGGGCGGCGAGCGGGCGCTCTACCATGCGCTCTACCCGGCGCGCCATGCGCTCGCGTCTTCGGATGAATTTGCCCGCGCCTCGGGGCTGCCGGCCGCGCCGATCGACGATCTGGCGGCGTTTCACCTGGTGTTCGGCAAGACGGTGCCGGACATCTCGCTGAATGCGGTGGCGAACCTGGGGTATGCCGAGGGGCGCTGGCATCTGCCGGTCTATCCCGGCGATACCCTGCGCGCCGAGAGCGAGGTGATCGGGCTCAAGCAGAACTCCAATGGCACCTCCGGCGTAGTCTATGTGCGCACCCGTGGGCTCAACCAGCGCGACGCGCTGGTGCTGGAGTATGTGCGCTGGGTCATGGTGCGGAAAGGCGATCTTTCGGCCCCGGCGCCGGAGACGGTGATCCCCGAGTTGCAACGGGTGATCCCGGCGGGTGACCTGATGATCCCCGAAGGGCTCGACTTCTCCGGCTATGATTTCGACCTCGCCGGCGAGCCGCATCGCTGGGGCGACTACGCGGTGGGCGAGAGGATCGACCACGTCGACGGCGTCACCATCGAGGAGGCCGAGCACATGCTGGCCACCCGGCTCTGGCAGAACACCGCCAAGGTGCATTTCGACGCCACCTTCCGGCCCGACGGGCAGCGGCTGATCTATGGCGGTCACGTGATCTCTCTGGCCCGGGCGCTGAGCTTCAACGGGCTGGCCAATGCGCAGATGATCGTCGGGCTCAACGGCGGGGCGCATGCCAACCCGTGTTATTCCGGGCTGACGGTCAAGGCCTGGTCCGAGGTGCTCGACAAGGCCGAAACCGCGGCGCCGGGCGTCGGCGCGGTGCGGCTGCGGCTGGTGGCGACCTCGGGTGGCGATCCCTTCACGCTCAAGGGCGAGGATGGCAAGTACCTCGGCCATGTGCTGCTCGATCTCGATTACTGGGCGTTGATGCCTGTGTGAGGCCGGGCGGGACGGTGGGTTGCAAACCCACCCTACGGCCCGTGTAGGGTGGGTTTG
>NZ_JAXMOR010000059.1:0-8098 GCF_034669705.1 Marinovum sp. | reverse complement strand
GCTTCGGCTTCGGCTTCGGCTTCGGCTTCGGCTTCGGCTTCGGCTTCGGCTTCGGCTTCGGCTTCGGCTTCGGCTTCGGCTTCGGCTTCGGCTTCGGCTTCGGCTTCGGCTTCGGCTTCGGCTTCGGACGCGTCCTCTACCAGGTCCGCCAGGTCAACCATCGGAGCCGGGTCTGCGGCGATCTCTGGCTTGTTCGGGGCCAGTTCGGCGATCCCGTCAAGGCTCATTTCGACCGCGGCCGCCATCGCCGGGGTCTCGATCAGGCTGTCGTCGCCCTCGCCAGAGCCGAGCGTGGACATGACATTGACCATTGCTTCTTCGGACGCGTCATCGGCTTTCGGTGCCGCGGCAATCGCGGGGGCCGCGTCGCCCATCGCCTCGGCCGGAGCCGCGCGGTTTGCGCTGCTGGCGTTCGAGACGACGGCGCGAATTCGGGCCAGCTTGTCGGCGATCGATTCGGGCATGCGGTCGGGTTTGGCCGCAGCCACCGGATCGATTGCGGGCGTTTCCGGCAGACGGACCTCGGGCACCGAGGCGTCTGCGACATCGTTCTCTTGGTCCGGCTTCGGTGTCTCGACGATCTCGGCCTCGTCCACCTCCTGCCCGGCGTGGATATCAAGCGCCTCGGCCATGGACTCGAGCTCTTCGTCGAGTGCCGCATCGCTCACCGCGTCGGTGGCAGCGGCCGGCATCGGCTCGGGTGTCACCTCGGGCTCGGGCCGGGCCTCTGGCGCGGACTGGGCTTCGGATTCCGGCTGGGGTTCGGGCTCAGCAGCTACGTGTTTCTCTGGGCTGGTCTGCGACGCGACGGGCTCCGGCGCGGTTTCGGCCTCGGCCACGGCGGCCAGCGAGGGGCGCAGCACGATGCCGTCATCCTCGAACCGGGCCTCGACGCGGCGGGAGATCTCCTTTTCCGCGATCCGCGCCAGCATTTCTGCGTCGGGAGTCGGTGGCTCGGCGCCGAAGTATCGGTCGTCCGATGCCAGGTCGCGGAAGTATTCCGCAATTGCCTTCATGGTCTCGAAGGATTCGTCGAACCCTTCCAACGTGCACGAGAACGTGCCGTAAGAGACGGTCAGGATTTTATTTGTCTGTACCATCGTGTGCTCGCCTTCCAAAAACCTGCAAGGTCATGTTTATCATGATGGTCCCGGCCAAAGCGGCCCGAATCTGTGCAAGTGAGCGTATCATTTCGTGGCTAGATTGTGACCTTTCTCCCGGAATATGGCTAAAAAGCCATGAACGAACCCATAGTCACTTCCTCGGAGCCGGTCCTGCTGGCCGGCGGCGGCGAGTTCCGCCACGCCGACCTGATCCTTGCCCAAGGCTGGGCGCGGCGGGCGGTGGCGGCCGACAGCGGCGCGCTGGTGCTGCTGCGCCACGGGGTGACGCCGGAGGCGGTGATCGGCGATTTCGACTCGCTGCCCGAGGCGACCCGCAAGGCCTTGCCCCCCGAGAGCCTGCACCCTATCGCCGAGCAGGACAGCACCGACTTCGACAAATGCCTTCGCAATATTGCGGCGCCGCTGATCCTCGGGCTGGGGTTTCTCGGCGCGCGGGTCGATCACCAGCTCTCGGTCTTCAACCGGCTGGCGGCGCGGCCCGACCGGCCTTGCCTGCTGATCGGCCGGGAGGACCTGGTGTTTCACGCCCCTTCACGGCTGGTGCTCGACCTCGCCGCGGGCACCCGGGTGTCGCTCTTTCCGATGCGCGCGGTGACCGGGCGAAGCCGCGGGCTGCGCTGGCCGATCGACGGCATCGGCTTTGCCCCCGGCGGCCGGGTCGGCACCTCGAACGAGGCGCTGGGCCCGGAGGTGACGCTCGAGATGAACGGTCCGGGGATGTTGGTGATCCTGCCGCGCGACTGCCTCGATCAGGCGGTCAGGTCTGTTCTAGCGGCGGGGTCCGCGACATCGACCGCTCGCGCATGACGACATAAAGCCCCGCCGCCATGGTGACGCAGATGCCGAGCAGCGCGAGACCATTGGGCAGGTCGGCAAAGATCAGCCAGCCATAGAACATCGCCACAGGTATCTCGAGGTATTGCATCGGCGCGACGGTGGCCGACGGGGCAAAGCGCAGGCTCCAGGTCATCAGCAGATGCGCCGCGGTGCCGGTGACGCCGACGGCGGCAAGCAGCAGGATCTCGGTCTGGTCGAGCGCCACGTAGGTCTGGCCGAGATCGCCGCCCTGCGCCACCACCGACAGCGGGATCAGGATCAGACAGGCCATGATGCCATTGATCGCCTGCATTGAGATCGGATCGGTCTCGCGCGCGATCTGCCGGGTGACCAGCATGAAGAGCGCGAAGATCACCGCCACCAGCAGCGGCAGCAGCGCCGGCCAGCCGACATCGGCAAAGGTCGGCTGCACCACCATCAGCGTGCCCAGAAAGCCCACCACGCAGGCCCCGGTCCGGCGGGCGCCGATCTCTTCGCCCAGCACATAGTGGCCGAGCAACAGCATCAGGAAGGGCATGACATAGGCAATCGCCATCGCCTCGGCCAGCGGCAGATAGCGCAGCGAGGCAAAGACCGCGGCGATGCCGGCGATATGCAGCACCGCGCGCAGCCAGGCCAGCCGGAACACCCGCGGCGACATGTACCACGTCCGGCGCGTGGCCTGGACCAGTGCCGCCAGGACGATGGCCTGGATAAGGAAGCGGATGGTGAGGACCTCAAGCAGCGGCACGGTCTCGCCCAGGAGCTTGACGATGGCATCGCCGAGCGGCGCCAGCAGGCAGAAACCGAGCATCAGGAGGATGCCGAGAAAGGGGTTGTCCTGTGCCAGGACCTGTGGCGCGCGCGTCATGGTTGCAGGTTAGCGCGAAGCTTCGTGTGGCGGCAATGAGATTGCGCGGGGTTGATGGTTTTGGCAGTGAGGTTGCGGCCTTTGTTGGCGCGTTGGGAGAATGCTGACAGAGCCGCGCATCGCAGGGCCGCGGTACGGCGATCCGACCGTGCAATCGGCCGCATTATTCCAGCCATGCCCGTACGACATCCGTTCGGCGCACTTTTGGCTGCCAAATCGCCGTGCCTGGGGGCGGCGTCATGCCGGAGGCATGCCCTCGGGATGACGATGCGCGGAGGCCTGCGGCCTCTGTTAACGCGCGTAAATTCAGAGATGGTTCTCGGCCAGGCCAGAGCGTGATGCACGACCTGAGTCCAGCCTGCCGCCAAGGCTCAGGTTAGCCGTCGCGGTCGTCACCGGCCTCCGGATCGGCCTGCCCCACGCCGCGAAACACGAAGCGGAAGGGCAGCGCCCAGAGCACGCCGAGCAGGATGTAGACCAGAAGCTCCACCAGGATCGACGGGCGGTCGAGCATGTTCACGATGCTCACCGCCACCACGATATAGATCGGCAGCCCCACCAGCAGGATCACCAGCGACCAGCGCCGGCGGGCCTTGTAGCTCAGCCCTTTGCCCATGCCGCGCTCAATCCGCGAAGGGATCGGTGACGAGGATGGTGTCGTCCCGTTCCGGCGAGGTGGACAGCAGAGCGACCGGGCATTGGATCAGCTCCTCGATGCGGCGGACGTATTTCACCGCGTTGCCCGGCAGGTCGTTCCAGCTGCGCGCGCCCTCGGTGCTCTCTGACCAGCCCGGCATCTCCTCGTAGACCGGGGTGCAGCGCGCCTGGGCGTCGGCGGCGGTGGGCAGGTAGTCGAGCGGCTGGCCGTCAAGCTCGTAGCCGGTGCAGATCTTCAGCGTCTCGAACCCGTCGAGCACGTCGAGCTTGGTCAGCGAGATGCCGGTGACGCCGGAGGTGGCGCAGGTCTGGCGCACCAGGGCGGCGTCGAACCAGCCGCAGCGGCGCTTGCGGCCGGTGGTGGTGCCGAATTCATGGCCGCGCTCGCCCAGACGCTGGCCATCGGCATCGTCGAGCTCGGTCGGGAACGGGCCTTCGCCAACCCGGGTGGTATAGGCCTTGACGATGCCCAGCACGTAATCGATCGCGCCCGGGCCGATGCCAACCCCGGTGGCCGCCTGCCCGGCGATCACGTTCGAGGAGGTGACAAAGGGATAGGTGCCGAAATCGATGTCCAGAAGCGCACCCTGCGCGCCTTCGAAGAGGATGCGTTTGCCGGCCTTGCGCTTCTCGTTCATCACCTTCCAGACCGGGGCGGCGTATTCGAGGATCTTCGGCGCCACCTCCTTGAGCAGCGCCACCAGAGCGTCGCGGTCGATCGCCTCGACGCCCAGCCCCTTGCGCAGTGGATCATGGTGCTGCAGCGCGCGGTCGACGCGGGCTTCAAGCGTCGCGGCATCGGCCAGATCGGCGACGCGGATGGCGCGGCGTCCGACCTTGTCTTCGTAGCACGGACCGATGCCACGGCCGGTGGTGCCGATCTTGGTGCCCTTCGAGGCCGCCTCTTCGCGGGCCCGGTCGAGCTCGCCATGGTAGGGCAGGATCAAGGGCGTGTTCTCGGCGATCATCAGCGTCTCTGGGGTGATCTCGACGCCCTGGGCACGGATCGTCTCGATCTCCTGCAGCAGGTGCCAGGGGTCGAGCACCACGCCGTTGCCGATCACCGAGAGCTTGCCGCCGCGCACCACGCCCGAGGGCAGCGCATGCAGCTTGTAGACCTTGCCGTCGATGACAAGGGTATGGCCCGCGTTGTGGCCGCCCTGAAAGCGCGCGATCACATCGGCGCGTTCGCTGAGCCAGTCAACGATCTTGCCCTTACCTTCGTCGCCCCATTGTGCGCCGACCACGACAACATTGGCCATGTCACATCCTTCTCTACGGTGCCAAACCCGCGCCGATATAGCCGCTGCGGCGCGGGGGCGAAACCGCGAAATTCATCCCCGGCTGCGGCGGAGGCGAAATTGCCGACGCTGGACACGGGCCGGCAATCGGCTAGATGTGGCAGGCGTTTCACCAAAAGAGGCCGCCATGGGTTTTCTGCTTCGCTGGGTCTTTGCCTTCGTTCTGGTCGCCGCCACCTTCAATCCGACCGAGTTCAGCTATCTCGGCTGGGCGCTGCGCGCCTGGGACGCGCAATTGCCGCTGGTGATCCTGCTGGGGCTTTTGCTGCTGGTCGGCTGGATCATCTACCTCCGCGCCACGCTGCGCTCGATCGGGGCGTTCGGCATGATGCTGATTGCCGCCATCGTCGGCGCCCTGCTCTGGGTGCTGCATGATTTCGGCGTGCTGACGCTCGACAACCAGGCGCTCAACACCTGGCTCGGGATCGTCGCGCTGTCGACGGTGCTGGGGATCGGGCTGAGCTGGTCGATCCTGCGGCGAAGGCTCTCGGGGCAGGCGGATGTGGACGACGTCGACGCCTGAGTTGCCTCTGCGCCAGGAGGCCCCGGCGCGGGGGCCGGGGCGCGAGGGTGTGAGGGGCGCCGGCGGGGCGCATGGCGTGAGGAAGGATTGGGGGCTCTGCCCCCGGCCTGCGGCCTCCCCCGGAGGTTTATTGGGCAAGATGAAGCTGGGGAGCGTGCGGCATGAGGTCCGCGGATGCGGCGCCGGGTGTGAGGGCGGATGGGGGCGCTGCGCCCGGCCTGGGGCCTGCCCCGGAGGTTATCCTGCAGGATGAAGCTGGGGGAAGCGTGAGGGGTTTGAGGCGGGCGGGACGGCCCGGCCCGGGTTGCGGGTTGCGCGTGCGGATCTTTCCGCCTACATAGCCCGGCAACACGATACCCCGCGAGGCCCCATGGAAAACGTCGTCCTGATCATCCACCTGCTGTTGGCGCTGGCGCTGATTGGCGTTGTGCTCATGCAACGCTCTGAAGGCGGCGGCCTTGGCATGGGTGGCGGCGGTGGCGCCGTGGCGGGCCGCTCGGCGGCGACCGCGCTGGGCAAGATCACCTGGGTGCTGGCCGCGGCCTTCATCGTCACCTCGATCACCCTGACCATCATCGCGGCACAGAATTCCGCCGGCAGCTCGGTCATCGACCGGCTGGTGCCCTCGGCCGAAACCGAAGGCGATGCGGCCACCCCGGCCCTGCCCGGCGACGAACTGCTGCCGCCGGCGCAGGACGAGAACGCGCCGCTGGTGCCGCGCGCCGACTGATCCGGCACGGGCGGCGGCGCTTGGCGCCCTGCCCGCCCGCCTCCACAATCCATTGAGATTTCGTGGCTGACCGCAACAGTATCTTGCGGTCGGCTTGTCAAATCCACGCGAGCCCTGTAACAATGGACTCCCGTGGTACCGCGTGATTCCAGCCGTCTGGCCGTGCGGTTCAAATACCTTCGACTACGGGAGTTTCCGACAGCATGGCGCGCTTTATCTTCATCACCGGTGGTGTTGTGTCTTCGCTTGGCAAGGGGCTGGCCTCGGCCGCGCTCGGTGCCCTGCTGCAGGCCCGCGGGTTCTCGGTGCGGCTGCGCAAGCTGGACCCCTATCTCAACGTCGATCCCGGCACCATGAGCCCGTTCGAGCATGGCGAGGTCTTTGTCACCGACGATGGCGCCGAGACCGATCTCGACCTCGGTCACTACGAGCGCTTTACCGGCGTGGCGGCGCGCAAGACCGATTCCGTCTCGTCCGGCCGCATCTACTCCAACGTGCTGGAGAAGGAGCGCCGCGGCGACTACCTCGGCAAGACCATCCAAGTCATTCCGCACGTCACCAACGAGATCAAGGACTTCATCTCGATCGGCGAGGACGAGGTGGATTTCATGCTCTGCGAGATCGGCGGCACCGTCGGCGATATCGAAGGCCTGCCGTTCTTCGAGGCGATCCGTCAGTTCAGCCAGGACAAGCCGCGCGGGCAGTGCATCTTCATGCATCTGACCCTGCTGCCCTGGATGAAGGCGGCCGGCGAGTTGAAGACCAAGCCGACGCAGCACTCGGTCAAGGAACTGCGCTCGATCGGCATCGCGCCGGACATCCTGGTGTGCCGGTCTGAAGGGCCGATCCCGGCCAAGGAACGCGAGAAGCTGGCGCTGTTCTGCAACGTGCGCCCCGATGCGGTGATCGCCGCACAGGACATGTCGACGATCTATGATGCGCCGCTGGCCTATCATCGCGAGGGGCTGGACCAGGCGGTGCTTGATGCCTTCCAGATCTCTCCGGCGCCGAAGCCCGATCTGAGCAAATGGGAAGACGTCAGCGACCGCATCCACCATGCCGAGGGCGAAGTGCGGGTGGCAATCGTCGGCAAGTACACCCAGCTCGAGGATGCCTACAAGTCGATCGCCGAGGCGCTGACCCATGGCGGCATTGCCAACCGGGTGCGCGTCAAGGTCGAGTGGGTCGATGCCGAGCTCTTCGACCGCGAGGATGCGGCGCCGCATCTCGAGGGGTTCCACGCGATCCTGGTGCCCGGCGGCTTTGGCGAGCGCGGCACCGAGGGCAAGATCAAGGCGGCGCAGTTCGCCCGCGAGCACAAGGTGCCCTATCTCGGCATCTGCCTCGGGATGCAGATGGCCGTCATCGAGGCGGCGCGCAATGTCGCCGGGGTGGCCGGCGCCGGCTCGGAGGAATTCGACCACGAGGCCGGCAAGCGGCGCTTCGAGCCGGTGGTCTATCACCTCAAGGAATGGGTGCAGGGCAATGCCAAGGTGCATCGTTCGGCCACCGACGACAAGGGCGGCACCATGCGGCTTGGCGCCTATGACGCGGCGCTGAAGGACGGCTCGAAGGTGGCGCAGGTCTATGGCACGCAGGAGATCGACGAGCGGCACCGGCACCGTTACGAGGTCGACATCAAGTATCGCGACCAGCTGGAAAAGCACGGTCTGGTGTTCTCGGGGATGTCGCCCGACGGGCGGCTGCCGGAGATCGTCGAATGGCAGGATCACCCCTGGTTCATCGGCGTGCAGTTCCACCCGGAGCTGAAGTCGAAACCCTTCGAGCCGCATCCGCTGTTCAAGGATTTCGTGCGGGCGGCGAAGGAAATCTCGCGGTTGGTGTAAGGCTGTAGAATTGATGGCGAGCGAAGGGCGGGAGTTTTCCGCCCTTTTGCTTGTCTTGGCCGGTGAGAAGTCCATCTGCCGCGCCCCGGACTTGATCCGGGGCCTCTCTCTTTGGCCAGGAGGTCCCTGTCTAACCAGTTTTCTGTATAATGGAGGTGCGGACGGCATCCCGTGAGGTCCCTGGGCAAGAGCCCGTGTGCCGGATTGGGAGCCGTCCGCATTCTTGGTC
>NZ_JAXMOR010000058.1:0-8425 GCF_034669705.1 Marinovum sp. | reverse complement strand
ACCGGCGGCATCGACCTGTCGATCGGCACGCTGATGACCTTTTGCGCGGTGATGACCGGCGTGGTGCTGACCTGGATGGGCGCGCCGCTGATCTTCGGCGTCTTTGCCGCCATCGGCACCGGCATGCTGTCGGGCCTGGCCTCGGGCGCCTTTGTCGCCAAGATGAAGATCCCGCCGTTCATCGCCACGCTCGGCATGATGCTGATCCTCAAGGGGCTGTCGCTGATCGTGACCGGCACCCGGCCGATCTATTTCAACGACACGCCGGGCTTTGACCTGATTTCGCGCGGCTCGCTGATCGGCTCGGTGTTCCCGGCCTTTCCGGTGCCCAACGGCGTGCTGATCCTGTTTCTTGTCGCGGGCCTCGTGGCCTGGATCCTCAGCCGCACGGTGCTTGGCCGCTACTGCTTTGCGCTTGGTTCGAACGAGGACGCGGTGCGCCTGTCTGGCGTCAATGCCGACGCCTGGAAGATGGCGATCTACGCGGTCTCGGGCGCCATTGTCGGCATCGGCGGGCTGCTGATCGCCAGCCGGTTGAACTCGGCGCAGCCGGCGCTGGGGCTCGGCTACGAGCTCGAGGCGATCGCCGCCGTGGTGATCGGCGGCACCAGCCTGTCGGGCGGGCGCGGCACCATTCTCGGCACGCTGATCGGCGCGCTGATCATGGCGGTGCTCACCAACGGGCTGCGCGTGCTCTCCGTCGCCCCCGAATGGCAGACCGTCGTCACCGGCGCCATCATCATTGTTGCCGTCTACGCGGACCAGCTCCGCCGGCGTGCCCCGAGCTGACAACCGCGCGCCAAGACGCGGCGCAGACCAGACCCACGTGAACCCAGAGGAGGACCCCATGTTCACAAGAAGACGTTTCACCGGCGCGGCCACCGCGCTTGCCCTCACCCTCGGCGCCACCGGCGCCCATGCCCAGGACGAGCTCTATATCCCGCTGATCTCCAAGGGCTTCCAGCACCAGTTCTGGCAGGCCGTGAACCAGGGCGCCGAACAGGCCGCCGCCGATCTCGGCGTGCGGGTCACCTTCGAAGGCCCCGACAACGAGAGCCAGGTCGACAAGCAGATGGACATGCTGGCCGCGGCGCTGGCCAACAACCCGGCCGCCATCGGCTTCGCCGCGCTCGACAGCCAGGCGGCGATCCCGCTCTTGCGTCAGGCGCAGGAGGCCGGCGTGGCCGTGGTGGCCTTTGACAGCGGCGTCGACAGCGACATCCCCGTTGCCACCGCCGCCACCGACAACGCCGCTGCCGCGGCGCTGGCCGCCGACAAGATGGCCGAGCTGATCGGCGGCTCCGGCCAGGTCGCCGTGGTCGCGCATGACCAGACCTCGCGTACCGGCGTCGACCGCCGCGACGGCTTCGTCAACCAGATCGAAGCCGCGCATCCCGATATCGAGATCGTGGCCATCGAATACGGCGGCGGCGACCAGCTGGAATCGACCGAGATCACCCGCGCCCTGCTGGCCGCGCATCCCGATCTGAAGGGCATCTTCGGCACCAACGAAGGCTCGGCCATCGGCGTGGTCAACGGCGTCCGCGAGAGCGGCGCCGACGGCATCACCATCGTTGGCTACGACAGCGGACAGGCGCAGATGGACGCGATCCGCGAGGGCCTGATGGCCGGCGCGATCACCCAGAACCCGGTCGGCATCGGTTACGAGACGGTGAAGGCCGCCGTTGCCGCCGCCAAGGGTGAAGAGGTGCCCGCCGACATCGACACCGGCTTCTACTGGTACGACGCCACCAACATCGACGATCCCGAGATCGCCGCGGTTCTCTACCAGTAACCCGACCCAACGACCGGGCGCCAAAGGAGGCGCCCGGTTCCCAATATCAGAAGACACGAGGCAGCGATGAAGCTCTTGCGATACGGCCCCAAAGGGCAGGAAAAACCCGGATTGATGGATGACACGGGCACGCTCCGTGACCTGTCCGCCCATGTCGACGATATCGCCGGCGATGCGCTGACCCCCGACGGCCTGGCCAAGCTGGCCGGGATCGCGGCGAATGATCTGCCCGCCGTCGACGGCGATCCCCGCATCGGGCCCTGTGTGGGCCGGATCGGCAAGTTCATCTGCATCGGCCTCAACTACGCCGACCACGCGGCCGAGAGCGGCATGCCGGTGCCTGACGAGCCTGTGGTGTTCAACAAATGGACCTCGGCGATCTGCGGGCCGAACGACGACGTGGAGGTTCCCCGCGGTTCGAAAAAGACCGACTGGGAGGTCGAACTGGGCGTCGTCATCGGCAAGCCCGGCCGCTACATCGATGAGGCCGACGCGCTGGACCACGTCGCGGGCTACTGCGTGATCAATGACGTGTCGGAACGCGAATGGCAGCTCGAACGCGGCGCCACCTGGGACAAGGGCAAGGGCTTTGACACCTTCGGCCCGATCGGCCCCTGGCTGGTCACCCCCGACGAGCTGGGCGATGTCGGCAACCTCAAGATGTGGCTGGAAGTGGACGGCAAACGCTACCAGGACGGCTCGACCGCGACGATGGTCTTCGGCGTGGCGCATCTGGTCCACTACGTCAGCCAGTTCCTGTCGCTGCAACCCGGCGACGTGATCTCGACCGGGACGCCTCCGGGTGTCGGCATGGGTCAGAGCCCGCAGGTCTACCTCAAGGGCGGCGAGACCATGCGGCTGGGCATCGACGGCCTGGGCGAGCAGACGCAGAAGGTCGTGAACGCATGAAGATCACCGGTCTCAGGACGGTCGACGTCCGCTTTCCCACGTCGGACTCGCTTGACGGCTCCGACGCGATGAACCCGGATCCGGATTACTCCGCCGCCTATGTGGTGCTGGAGACCGACGGCGCGCACGAAGGCCACGGCCTGACCTTCACCATCGGCCGCGGCAACGAGATCTGCATCGCCGCCATCGAAGCTTTGCGGCCGCTGGTCACCGGGCTGGAGCTGGACTGGATCGCCGAGGACATGGGTCGCTTCTGGCACCATATCACCGGCGACAGCCAGCTGCGCTGGATCGGGCCGGACAAGGGCGCCATCCATCTGGCCACCGGCGCCGTGGTCAATGCCGCCTGGGACCTCTGGGCCAAGGCCGAGGGCAAGCCGGTCTGGCAGCTGGTCGCCGAGATGTCGCCCGAAGAGCTCGTCCGCTGCATCGACTTCCGCTACCTGACCGACTGCATCACGCCGGAGTGGGCCCTGGAGCACCTGCGCGGGCTGGAGGCCACCAAGGCCGACCGCATCGCCGCGCTCAAGGCCGAGGGCTACCCCTGCTACACCACCTCGGCCGGCTGGCTGGGCTACAGCGACGACAAGCTGCGGCGTCTGTGTCGCGAGGCGGTCGATGCCGGGTTCAACCACATCAAGCTCAAGGTCGGCCGCGACCTCGAAGACGACATCCGCCGCCTGACCATCGCCCGCGAGACGGTGGGCCCGGACGTCAACCTGATGATCGACGCCAACCAGGTGTGGGAGGTGGATGAAGCCATCGACTGGACCCGGAAGCTGGCCTTTGCCAAGCCCTGGTTCATCGAGGAACCGACCAGCCCCGATGATGTCGCAGGCCACCGCAAGATCCGCGAGGCCGTCGCCCCGGTGCAGGTGGCGACCGGCGAGATGTGCCAGAACCGCATCCTGTTCAAGCAGTTCATCATGGAAGGCGCCATCGACGTGGTGCAGATCGACAGCTGCCGTCTCGGCGGGCTGAACGAGGTGCTGGCGGTGATGCTGATGGCGGCGAAATACGGGCTCAAGGTCTGCCCGCATGCCGGTGGCGTCGGTCTCTGCGAATACGTGCAGCACATGTCGATGATCGACTACCTCTGCATCGCCGGCACCCGCGAGGGCCGGGTGATCGAGTTCGTCGACCACCTGCACGAGCATTTCGTCGATCCCTGCACGATCCGCGATGCCGCCTACATGCCGCCCGAACAACCGGGCTTTTCCATCGAGATGAAGGCCGAGAGCCTCGAAACCTATCGGTTCAAGGGAGCGTAACGCCATGAAATGGAAGCAGGTCGGCACAACCGAGGCGCGGGTGACCGAGGTCTCCTTCGGCACCGCCAGCATCGGCAACCTCTACCGCGAGGTCGACGATGCCGGCGCCGCCGAGGTGCTGGACGCGGCCTGGGCCGGTGGTCTGCGCTACTTCGACACCGCGCCGCACTATGGCCGCGGGCTGGCCGAGCAGCGCCTCGGCCGGTTCCTGGCAGGCCGCGACGAGGCGGTGATCTCGACCAAGGTGGGGCGCGTCCTGTCACCCGCCGCCGCGCCGATCGCCAAGGCGGATGGCTTCGTCAATCCGGCGCAGAACGACGTGCGCTACGACTATTCCGGCGACGGTATCGAGGAAAGCTTCGAGCAGAGCTGCGACAGGCTGGGCCGCTCGCGGATCGACATCGTCTTCGTGCACGACATCGGCCGTTTCACCCATGGCGACGGCAATGCCGCGCATATGGAGGCGTTTCTCGGCTCCGGCTACGAGCGGCTGGTCCGTCTCAAGGAAGCCGGACGGATCAGCGCCTTCGGCCTCGGGGTCAACGAATGCGAGATCTGCCTCGAGGTGATGGACCACGGCCCGCTTGACGTGATCCTGCTGGCAGGCCGGCTGACCCTGCTCGACCGCTCCGCCGAGGCAGAGCTGGTGCCCCGCTGCCGCGCGGCCGGCACCAGCCTGGTTCTGGGCGGTATCTTCAACTCCGGCATCCTGGCCACCGGTCCGGTCGAGGGCGCGACCTACGGCTACGGCCCCGCCTCACAGGAGGTGCTGGACCGGGTCTCGGCGCTGCAGGCCCGGGCCGAGGAGGCGGGGCTGCCGTTGCCCACCGCCGCCCTGCAGTTCGCCCTGCGCCACCCCGCCACGACCTCGGTGCTTCTCGGCACCGCCAAGGCCTCGACGCTGCAGCGCAACCTCGACGCCCTGCAGCAGGAGCTGCCACCGGGCGCGGAGGCTGCGTTGGCGTGAGTTCGGGCGGAATGACCTGAGTGGCTGGTCACAGCTGCATCACATAATGCGTATTCTCGGAGTCGCGACATTCGCGCTCGCCGGATGCGGCGCGACCCCGATCAAGAAGACCAATTGCTGGAGCGCCACAGGCACGCCCGTGGCGACCTCCACCCAAGGTGCCGCACCTGTTTTGAGCACGTCAAGCGATGCGACCCTCTGCCGGTAAGATCATCTCCTGTCTCGGGGCTATTGCCCTGGGTGCCGTGTGTCCCATGGAAGCGCGGGCGCAGGGTGTGCCGATCTCCGACGGCACCTCGCTCATTCAGCATACCCTCGAGATCGCGCAGATGACCACGTTGACCGGTGCACGCGAGATGGAGACCGAGAAGAAACGCCGGATCACCGAGTTGCATCAGGATCAACTGGCGGCGCTCGATGCGACTTTTGCCGCGATGACGGGGCATGCGCCCTTCATCGGCGATCTAGAAACGCTGCCCGGCGCGGAGGCGAAGGTCCTCTACGCGGTGGAGGACAGCAATCCTTATGCCGCGCGGCTTTTTGGTGATGCCAAGACCAGCATAGAGGAAATGATCGTCGAGACGGCCCGGAAATATTCCGGCCACCCGGGCCTTGCCAAGGCCGGGGTGAACCCGCTGGAATTCCGCATCTGGTTTCAGAGCCTGGTGAAGCAGGAATCCGGATTTTCCATCGGTGCGCGCAGCCCAGTCGGTGCCTTCGGCCTGACCCAGGTCATGCCCGGGACCGCAAAGGATCTCGGCATTTATCCCGATTACTATGATGACCCGGTACTGCAGCTCGATGGCGGCGCGCGGTATTTCCTGGCCCAGCTCAAGAGTTTCGGGACCGTGCCGCTGGCGCTGGCCGCCTACAATGCCGGGCCGGGCAATGTCCGCAAAAACGGCGGCATCCCACCCTTCCGCGAGACGCAGGACTACGTCGTGAGGATCACCGGTTTCTTTAACGCCTATGCCGCGAAAATCACCGGTATCGACCAGGTGGGCACCTTCGATCCGCGCGACATGGCGATCGCCGAGGCCAGTTATACCGCCGATGCGGGTTTGCATTACGGCATGGCGGCGTCCCTGCAGATCGAGACCTCGCTGCGGCGGCTGCGTGCAATCCTTGAGCGCATCCCGACGACCACCTCGGCCAAGGAAGCGCTCTATCTTAATTCCTATGCCCGAGCCGAGGCGGCGCGCATCGCGCTGATGGTCGAACGGGTCAAGGCGGCACAGGTCAAGGTCGGCCAGGCCCGCCAGGCGCTCTGGCTGCAGGCCTACGCGCAGGACGCAACATTCATCAAGGTAAAGGCGGGACAGTGATGCGCCAGACACATGCAAAGGCCTTGCGGCCGAGATCTCCGACGCACTCGGCGAGACTTCGAAACTCGCCGTCTCCGACAGCCTCTCCCGCGACCGCGACTTCATCCAGCGCCGGTCGGTCAGCCGCCACATGGAAGAACGCGCCCTGCTCTCCGCCGACGAGATCAAGCGCCTTTCGGCCGACCAAGTTATCCTGATCCCGGAGCGCCAGAACCCGTTGCTCGTCAATCGCATCGTCTATTTCCAGGACCCGACATTCCTCGAAATTTTCAAGTCTCAATCCGGCCCCCTGCCCTATCCATCATCCGACACCGCCAAGGTCCGCGATCTCGAAGAACGCATGCAAGCCACCGAGCGCAAGATGGCGGAGATCGGAAAGATCGAGTACCTGCAGAAAAATCCAGAACCGGCGAAGCCGAAAGAGCCTGCGCTGGCCGAGGAAGTCGCCAAAGCCGAGGATGACACCCAAGACAAAGACAAGACGCCCGACCTGGCGACGCTCACCCCATCGCAGGACGCGGCCGTCGCAAAGATGGGGAAGTTCTCCAAGAGGATCGCCGAGATCGGCGGGTGAGAAAGTGGCCCGCAGGGACTTGACTTGGCGCGGTTCGACCGCCGCCTGTGCAGCGCGCGAAAGCCATTGAAGGCGCCGCGGAGAAGCTTACCTTCGCCGACATGAGAAAACGGGATCAAATGCGCGCATTCCTGCAGCGCGCCACCGCGCTTGCGGCCTTTGTCGGGCTGCTCTGGGCCGTCCAGATTGCCAATTGGATCACCGGCTACGGTTTCAACCCGGCCTTCGGCCTGATCCCCCGGCACGTCAACGGATTGGACGGCGTCATTGCAATGCCGCTCCTGCACGCAAGCTTCGCGCACCTGATGGCCAATACGCCGCCATTATTGGTGATGGGTGGGCTGCTGGTGGCCACTGCGACGCGGGCCTTGCTGGCCGTGAACGCCGTGGTGATTGGCCTTGGCGGCGGTCTCGTCTGGCTGTTCGGAAGCGCCGCCATCCACATCGGCGCGTCGGGGCTGATCTTCGGCTGGTTCGGCTTCCTCGTGACGCGTGGCCTGGTGGATCGCTCGCCGGTCACCTTGGGCGCGGCGCTGCTGGTCGGCTTCCTTTATGGCTCCATTTTCTGGGGCGTGCTGCCCGGCCAACCTGGCGTCTCCTGGGAGGCCCACCTGTTCGGCGCTATCGCCGGCGCAGTTGCTGCATTTCTTGTACCAACACACGTCCATGCGCCGCGCCTGGTCAGCGTCAATCGGGAATGAGGCAGCACACTCGGCCGATTCTGTAGGGGAGAACACCATCATGCCTGATTTCGTGCCCAAGGATCCACTGGCCGATCCCGCAGCAACCGCGGCATCGTATTCCGGTCTCAGGCACGCTCCTGCGACGGCGCGGAATCGCGAACCCATCGGACAGGCGCTGGCCGACCTGCTTCCTGCCCGGCCCTGCACGGTGCTGGAAGTTGCCTCGGGCTCCGGCGAGCATGCCCTGTGGATGGCGCGCTCCTTGCCGCAGGTGACATGGGCGCCGAGCGAAGCGACCAAGGATGGCCTGGCGGCCGTTGCGGCCTGGCGGGCGCTCTGCCCTGACCTCGCCGATCGCGTCCTGCCACCGGTGCTGATCGACGCCGCCCGACCGACTTGGCCCGGTGCGCCTGTGGATGCGGTCTTCGTCGCGAACCTGACCCATATCGCCCCGTGGTCGGTGACGCCGGGCCTCGTTGAAGGCGCTGCTGCGCGGCTCGTCCCTGGCGGGCTCCTGCTGATCTACGGCCCCTTCAACGAGGGCGGCGGTTTCACCGGGCCCGGCAACGCCGCCTTCGATGCCGATCTGCGCAGTCGGAACCCGGAGTGGGGCCTTCGCGACCGTGAGGCCGTGGATGCGGCAGCCTCGGCGCACGGTTTCGTCGTTGAGCCGGTCCGCGACATGCCGGCGGACAACCGCCTGCTCGTCTATCGTCGGCCCTGAAGCAGACTGCACCGCTATCCTCCAATGTGCCGGCCCGATTGATGTTGGAGGCGTGGTTTCGAGCGAAACGGAAAGCAGCGGACGCATGCCTGTTTCCCGGGGTCGACCGCCGGGCGCAGCGCGCACGGCCCTCAGTCGCCTTTGGGCCACCTCAGGCGGCTGGACTCGATCCGTGGC
>NZ_JAXMOR010000057.1:0-15408 GCF_034669705.1 Marinovum sp. | reverse complement strand
CGGCCGGGGCCGGGCTGCGCAGGGCCGGCAGGGCCACGGCGAGTGCCGCCAGCGCCGCCACGGTCAGCGCGCGGGCGGGCAGGCGTCGGGTGGCGAGCGCGGCCAGGATCAACCCCATCAGCAGCGCGGTGAGCCCGGCGGCCTGCAGCCCGGCGACACCGGCCAGCACAAAGAACAGCCAGCCCGCGGTCAGTGCCAGCAGCGCGCCCATCACCAGTTTCAGCCCCAGCATCCAGCGGCCGGGTTTCGGCAGCAGGGTGACCACCTGCGGCACCGCGGCAACCGCGAGATAGGGCAGCGCCAGTCCGAGGCCCAGCGCGGTGAAGATCACCGCGATCTCGCGCCCGCCGGAGGACAGCGCATAGGCCACGGCGGTGCCGAGGAAGGGCGCCGAGCAGGGGGTGGCCAGCACCGCGGCAAAGGCACCGGTGGCGAAATCGCCAAGCCGGCCCGCGCCACCGGCGATCGACAGGCGGGTCTGCAGCGCGCCGGGCAGCGACAGCTCGAAAAGGCCGAAGAGATTGGCGGCGAAGAGCACCAGGATCACGATCATCGTCGCGAGGAACACCGGGCTCTGGAACTGCAGGCCCCAGCCCACCGCATGGCCCATAACCTGCAGCCCCCAGGTCACCGCCGCCAGCGCCCAGAAGAACACCAGCACGCCCGCCGCCGAGAGCAGGAAGCCGGCACGCACCCGGCCGGGGCCCTGATCGGCCTTGCGCACCGCGGTGGCAAGCTTGATCGAGAGCACCGGCAGGACGCAGGGCATGATGTTTAGGATCAACCCGCCCAGCACCGCAATCAGCGCCATCGCCAGCAGCCCGCGGCCGGCCGAGGGCGGCGCTGGCGGGGTGTCGTCCAGCGCCGTGGAGACGGTGCCGGCAAAGGCGCCGTCGGTCACCGTGAGGCGCAGGGTGTCCGGCCGGGTGTCCAGCGGGTAGAGCAGCGGCAGCTCGGCCCAGAGCCGGCTGCGGTCGCCGTCGAGGCGCAGCTCGGGCTTGCCGAAGATCGCATCGCCCAGCTCGGGGAAGACATCGGGGCTGCGAAAGCCCGTGGCGTGGCGCACCGCCAGGGTGAGGGCGTTGTCAGACAGGTGCGCGGCTTCGATTGTCAGGCCCGAGGCGGCCTCTTCGCCGGGCACCTGTGACAGCGCCGCTGCGAGGGTCTCGGCGGCGGCGCTGTCGATGCCGGTGTCCTGCGGCAGGTCGAGCGAGAGGGTGAAATCCTCGGGGATGCAGATTTCCTTGCAGACCAGCAGCCGGACCCGGGGGGTGAGCTGAGCCGGCGCGCCGGGCGTGCCGAGCGCCAAGCGGATCGGGAAGGTCACCGCATCGCCGTAGCCGAAGTTTTCGATGTCGAAGGCGGTGAAACGGGTCGGGGCGGGAAACATCAGCTCGGCTTCGGCGATATTGCCGGCGGAGGTCCAGTCGAGCTCCGGCGGCAGGCCGACTTCGCCGGGGCTGCGCCAGTAGGTCTTCCAGCCCGGCGCCATCTCGAGCTGCAGCCCGGCTGAGAGCGAGCCGGCCTCGGGCGCCACGCCGTTCTCGGCGGTGATCAGCCGGGCAGTGAGGGCGGGCGAGCTGTAGCTCTCGGACGTGGCGGCCACGGCGGCCATCGGCAGGGCGAGGGCCAGCAGGCACCAGAGCAGGCGGACAGGGCGCATGGGATCTCCTTCGACAAGAGAGGATAGCCGATCTCGCGCCGGTATGCGCCATCCGCCCGATCACGTCGAGGGGGGCAAAGGGTCACTTTGGCGCGAGGCCGGCGGGTCTAGCCGCGCGGCATGCGCAGGACGATGTTGCGCCCGCTCTTGACGTAGCTCAGCTGGCTCTCGCTGATCGCCGAGACCCGGCCGCCGTCGATCCGGTCGCCGACCTTGACCTTCTGGTAGCGGCCATTGGCCAGCCGCACCAGCGCCCGGCGGCTCGAGGGCTTGCCGTAGACGCCGATCAGGTTGACCTTGCGCAGGTTGATGGCGTCCTTCTGGGTGGCGGCTGCGGCGACCGAGGAGCGCGAGGGGATGCTCGGCTGCACCGTGCGCGGGGCGACGGCGGCGGTCTGCCGGGCGGTCTCGGGCTCTGGGGTGCGCTGCGCCCGGGTGACCAGGGCGGCGATGTTGGCGGGCCGGTGCTGCGGCTGCGGCGAGGCGGCGACGGCCAGGGCGCTGGCCGCGATCTCCTCCTTTTCCTCGACCGTCTCGGTGGCCTCGGCCACCTCTGCCACCTGCTCGGGCCGGTTGCGCGGCCTTTTCTGCCGCAGCTCGGCCAGGCTGACACCGCCGAGGTTGGCGCGTTCGTTCTGCTCTTCGAGATCGCCGGGGCGCGGGCGCGGCTTGAGGCCCGAAAGGGTTGCGTCGACCGCGTTCGCGACGTTGAGCTCCGGCGCTTCTTGGGGGGCGGAGGCATCGTCTTCCTCCGCCTCGGTGGTCTCGGAGGATTCGGCCCCGGGGGTCGGGCGCAGCGGCGGCTTGATCGGCGGCGGGCCCTGGATCAGCAGGAAGCCTGCGGGGTGGCGCACGCCTTCCGGTGTCGGGCGGATCAGCCCGTTCTCATCGAAGGTCAGCCCGGCATCGGCCGGGTAGGGGTTGAGCTGACCGCCGGGCACGACATCGGTCTGGGCCTCGCGGCTGGTGGGGATGGCGACCGCGTCGCCGACCGCGACCGAGGGGTCGATCGAGGCGACATAGACGTCACCCACGAGGCTCTGGCCGGGCTCATCGGGCGGCAGGGGGGCGCGTTGCCAGATGCCGGTGGCGGCATAGCGCGCCTCGGCCTGTTCGGGGGTCAGCGCCTCGGCCTCGAAGGGCACCGAGAGGCCGTTGACCTGATCCTCGGCGAGATCGCGGGTCAGCGCAGGCAGCCCGGCATTGAGCGCCGCGACATTGATCGCGGCCGGGTCCTGCGGGTCGATGCTTCCGCTGTCTGGCAGGGCCAGCGCGGTCTCCGGCACCGGTTCGATCACCTCGGGGGCTGGCGTCTCTTCGGCTTCGGCGGCTTGACTGGCGGCCGCAGCCTCCGGCACGGCGACGGCGGCGACCTGGGTCTCGGGGCTGCGGCGGAAGAAGCCGGCGAGACCCTCGTCGAGGAAGATCGAGGCCATGGCGGCCACGGCCAGCATCACCAGAAGCAGCGCGGCGGTCAGGATCAGCCCGAGGAAGCGTGGCTTGCCGCCGATCTTTTGCTGGCCGCGGGCGCCAAAGACGGTCATCCGCTCGCTTTCGTCCAGCACGGCGCTGTCGGCCGCGGCCGATTTGCCGCTGCCGAAGGCGGGTTTGCGGACATCGGGGCTGGCGTCGGGTTTGCGCGCTTTGCGGCGGCTGGCAAAGCCGATCGGCGACTTGGCGCCGGCCTTGGGCGCGGCTTCGCTGGCGGCGACGGCAAGGGCCGAGGCGCTGCCGGCGGTGTCGGGTTCCTCCGGCCGCGCCTTGGGGCGCATCGAGAAGGACGCGCGGGCCTTGGCGGCCAGATCGTCGGCGGTGTCGCGCGGCTTGGGCGGCGGTCCGGGCGGTGTCTCGCGCCGGCCCGGCATGTCGTCGGCGCGGGCACTGAGGTGGGTGGCCGGGCGCGGTGCCGGCGCATCGCGATGGGCGCGGATGCTGGCAAAGCTCGGCGCGGCCTCCGGATCGGGCGCCGGGGCGACGACCGGCGGGGTCGCGGGGCCGGGCGGCGGTGCGGAGACGGCGTTGTTCGCGGCGGGTTTGGCCGCGGCTTTCGGTTTCGGAGCCGGTGTTGCGGCGGGTGTCGGCTGCGCCGCGGCGGTGGGGGCCGGTTCGGCGACGGGGGCAGGCTTTGGAGCCTTTGCCGCGGGCGCGGGCTTTGATGTGGCCTTGGCGTCAGGCTTGGCCGCGGGCGCCGGCTTTGGTGCAGCATTGGCGTCGGGCTTGGCGGCAGGCGCGGGCTTTGATGTAGCTTTGGCGTCAGGCTTGGCCGAGGGCGCCGGCTTTGGTGCAGTATTGGCGTCGGGCTTGGCGGCAGGCGCGGGCTTCGCAGTGGCCTTGGCGTCAGGCTTAGCCGCGGGCGCCGGCTTTGGTGCGGTATTGGCGTCGGGCTTTGCGACGGGCGTGGGCTTCGCTGTGGCTTTGGCGTCAGGCTTGGCCGCGGGCGCTGGCTTTGGTGCGGTATTGGCGTCGGGCTTGGCGGCGGACGCGGGCTTCGGTGTGGCCTTGGCGTCAGGCTTGGCCGCGGGCGCAGGCTTCGGTGCGGCACTGGCGTCAGGCTTCGCGGCCGGCTCGGGCTTTGACGCTTCCTCGGGCGCAGGCTTGGCGATTGCCGCAGGCGTCCGCTCTGCGGCGGGAATGGCCACGGCTTTCGCGTCAGGTTCCGAGGCCGGTGCCGGTTTGGCCTCGTCCGGCGCAGCCGGGGCGGTCCCTGCCGACGGGGCGGGCTTTGCCGCGGGTTCGGACTTGAGCACAGGAGCCGGCTCGGACGCAGGCTTTGCGGCAGCCTTCGGGTCCGGTTTTGTCACCGGTGCGGTCTTGGCGTCCGAAGCGGACGCCGCGCCGGTCTCTGCGGTCGCTGTGGAGGGGGCCACCGGCGGCTGAGAGGCGGCAGGCTTGGGTGCGGGTGCGGGCTTAGATACGGGCGTCGGTGCCGGCCGCGCCACCACGTGGATCGGCGCGTCGTCGCCCTGCACGGACACGCCGGGGGCGAGCGAGGTCAGCGCGGTCTCGGTCGGGCCGAAGAACGGCTCTCTGGCAAAGCCTGCGCCGCCAGAGACGTCGGAAACGAAGCTGAGCGGGTGGAAGCCATGGTTGGTGGCAAAACTCTCGGCCTCTTCCAGCGTCTCGCGCGCGACGGCAGCAATCCGCAGACGACCGCCGCGGACCTCGAAGTCGTAGACAAGGTCGTCGATCGCATAGGGCGTGGCGCCGTCGAGCGCCGATTCGACCGCTTCGGCCATCGACACCCCGGCCGCCGGCGCCGCGATGTCGAGAAAACGCACCTGCTCGGTCGGCAGGACAAGCTTGACCTCGGCCGGGTCGCCGCCCATGTCGGTGGCGGAATTCCGCAAGTCGTCCAATGCCTTGGGCAGGTTGGATGTGTCCGGCGAGACATCGCCGACCCGGTACCAGTCGCCGGTCGCTCCGCCCTCTGCGCGGCGCAGCAGGGCGATCCCGTCGAAGGACAGCAGCAGTGCAAAATCAGGTTTCATTCGTCCGGCTTTCGCACTCCTTCACAGGTCACACAAGTCACGACCGTCTCGCGCGGAATTTAGGGCAGCTTCCCGCCGAGAATACCCCTTGCGCCGCTGCAGCGCGCTTCTAGACTTGCCGGCGCAGCGGCAGAACCGCCTCCGCCGGATGCGGTGTCGTCACTATAGCACAAAGGTTGCGCCAATGTTGAGACGTCTGATTATAAACACTTTTGTTACCCTGATCGCAACGATTCCCCTGTCTGCTCCGCTGGTGGCACAAGAGCAGCTCAGCGCCCGCCAGATCGTCGTCACCGGCGAGGGGCAGGTGCAGGCCGCGCCCGACATGGCGACGCTGTCGATCGGCGTCGGCCATCAGGCGCCGACCGCGGCCGAGGCGATGGAACAGGTGGCGGTGACCGTGCAGCAGGTCTTCACCCGGCTGACCGATCTGGGGGTGGCCCCGCGCGACGTGCAGACCACCCAGCTGCGGATCGATCCGGTCTGGCGCCAGCGCAACACGTCGACGCCGCAGGAGGTGCCCGAGATCGTGGGCTTTTCCGCCCATAACGACATCTCGGTGCGGCTGCGGGACATGACGCGCCTGGGCGAGGTGATCGGGCTTCTGGTCGAGGATGGCGCCAACCGCCTGTCTGGCATCAGCTTCGGCGTCCAGAGCCCGGAGATCCACATTGCCGAGGCGCGTCGCCTTGCGGTGGTCGATGCTCAGGCCCGCGCCGCGCTCTATGCCAAGACCGCCGGGGTCGAGCTTGGCCCGGTACTGGAGATCGCCGAGCCGGGGTCGTCGCAGGGCCCGGGGCCGATGTTCGCCCGCGCCGAAGGGCTGGCGATGGCCGATGGCATGCCGGTGGCAGGTGGCGAGCTGACCTTCGGGGCGCAGCTCAGGATGACCTTCGCGATCACCCGCTGACCGGGCGGCCGAGGCCTTCCGGCAGAAAGAAGACATTGCGCTCCATCGTGCCGACCAGCTGATAGCCGATGTCCCGGAAGGTCTCGGACAAGTGGGCCTTCAGCGCGCGGGCCTGCCTGAACCGGGTCGCCTCGAGGATGAGTGCCGGCCGGTCACGGGTGACGATCCCGGTGGCGCCTTGCAGCGCGGGGCCCTCATGGCCTTCGACGTCGAGATGCAGCACAGAAACCCGGCGGCTGGCGTCGACCAGATCGTCGAGGCGCCTGACCGGCACCTCGACCGTCACGCCCTGCTGGTGTTCCGCCACCACCCGCGAGATGCCGCCCATCGCTTCGCCGCCAGGTCGCGTCACCTTGAAGGGCAGGTGGCCATCGGCCTCGCCGACGGCGACCGGGTGAAACCGGACGTTGGCCAACCGGTTCAGCGCAATGGTGACATGCGTGGCGGTCTGGCTCATGGGATTGGGCTCGAAGCTGTGCAGCAGCGCCCCGGGGGCCAGGGCCTGCGAGATGGCGGGAAGGAAATCGCCGACGAAGGCGCCGCCGCTGATCACGTCACCCCCGCGCGCCAGCCGCCGGATCAGGTTCAGGGTGCGGGGTTCGTTCACCTCGCCCTGCAGCAGGAGCTTGCAGACCTCGCGCTGTCTGACGGCATCGGGGATGCAATAGAAGCCGAATTCATTGACCGCGAAGCCATGATGGAAATCGGCAGGCAGAACAACCGGTGTTGCCCCGGTCGGGTGGATCGCTTCGGACTGCATGGGCCTGCCTGGATCGTTGTCTCGCGAGAAGCCTACAGGCAATCCGGCGCGAACCAAGCTTTTTCGCGCCCCCCGGTCGGTTGGGGGCGGTTGGGTGGCACGCGGGCCAGACAGGGTGTCCGGCCCGCGTCGGGTTATGTCGGCTCAGGCCGAGGCGGCTTTCAGCGCCTGGTCGAGATCGGCGATCAGGTCATCGGCGTCCTCGGTCCCGATCGAGATCCGCACCACATCCGGACCGGCGCCGGCGGCTTCCTGCTGCGCCGGGGTCAATTGGCGGTGGGTGGTCGAGGCCGAGTGAATCACCAGCGACCGGGTGTCGCCGAGGTTGGCCACATGGCTGAAGAGCTCAAGCGCATCGACGAACTTGACGCAGGCATCATAGCCGGCCTTGAGCTTGACGGTGAACAGCCCGCCGGCGCCCTTGGGGCAGAATTGCTCCTTGCGGGCCTTGTAGGGCGAGCTGTCGAGACCGGCATAGGTCACGCCGGCCACCGCATCATGGGTCTCGAGCCAGGCGGCGATCTTCTCGGCGTTCTGCACGTGGCGCTCCATCCGCAGCGACAGGGTCTCGATGCCCATCAGCGTGTAATGCGCGGCCTGCGGGTTCAGCGTCATGCCGAGATCGCGCAGACCGATGGCGATGCCGTGGAAGGTGAAGGCCAGCGGTCCGAAGGTCTCGTGGAACTTCAGCCCATGGTAGGCGTCTTCCGGTGCGCTGAGCGAGGGGAACTTTTCGGAGGCCGACCAGTCGAACTTGCCGCTGTCGACCACCACGCCGCCGGTGACGGTGCCGTTGCCGGTGAGGTACTTGGTCATCGAATGCACCACCAGCGTGGCACCATGCTCGATCGGCTTGCAGAGGTAGGGCGTGGCCGAGGTGTTGTCGACGATCAGCGGGATGCCGGCGCCTTCGGCAACTTTCGCGGCGGCCGCCATGTCGGTGATATAGCCGCCGGGGTTGGCGATGGATTCACAAAAGATCGCACGGGTGTCGTCATCGACGGCGGCGGCGACCGCGTCCATGTCGTCGAAGTCGACGAACTTGGCCATCCAGCCGAAGCGCTTGATGGTCTGGCTGAACTGGGTGATCGAGCCGCCGTAGAGCCGGGTCGAGACCACCACGTTCTTGCCCGGACCCATCAGCGCGAAAAGCGCCATGATCTGCGCCGCGTGACCGGACGAGCAGCAGACCGCGCCGACACCGCCTTCGAGCGTGGCGACCCGTTCCTGCAGCACCGCGACAGTGGGGTTGGTCAGGCGGGAATAGATGTAGCCCACCTCCTGCAGGTTGAACAGCGCCGCGGCATGTTCGGCATCGCGGAACACATAGGCGGTGGTCTGGTAAATCGGTGTCTGGCGCGCACCGGTGGCCGGGTCGGGGCGGGCGCCGGCGTGGATTTGCAGGGTGTCGAAGCCGTAGCTCGGGGCGTCGGTCATGGGGATCCTCCTTTGATTTGCGCGGAAGGTATTCAGAGCAGGGCCGGATGGCCAGTGTGAAATGGGGGGCCGTCTTCGCGCCGTGCAGCGAGGGATGGCGGGTATGGCGAGGGATGGCTCTGGCATGACGGTGTGCGGTGCTGATGCATTTGGGATTGGCATCGACGTGAGAGTGCGCCCCTGTCTCATGCTTGAACGCCGGTCTGCGAGCCGTGCAGCGCCGGGCCGCGGTACGGCGATCCTCGATCTGTGTCGAAGCGATATATCCCGGCAAAGCCCGTGCGAGATCTGATCGATGCGCAGGTGGCAGCCAAATCGCCTTGCCTGGGGGGGGGCCGGCGATGCGCGGCGGGCGAGGCCCGCTGTTAACGCGCTGGGGATTGGCATCATCGTGGGGGCATGCGTGAGGTCTCAAGACAACTGCGCCGGCCGCAACGACCGGCACGCCACGTAGGGTGGGTTTGCAACCCACCGCCCCCCGTCACCCAGCTTTGTCGAGGATCACGTCGAGCACCGGCTGCCACTGCGCCTGGATCTGCCGAAAAGGCTTGCGCTGGTCGTCGAACACCGATTTGCCCTGCCGCGCGAGGTCGCCATACATCGTCCGGTCGGCGATACAGGCCAAGGGCGGCTGGCCCATCGACTTGCAGAACTTCATCAGATCAAGCCGGCTGCGGGAGAACTTGCGCAGCCGGTTGGCCACGATCTCGATCCGCGCCTTGCCCTTGCGGATGCGCTTGATCTCGCGCAGTTCCACGAGAAACCGCCGCGTCGCATCCTCGTCGATCCACGAGGCGGTGAGCGGCACCAGGATCAGGTCGGCCTGCTTGACCAGCGCCGCCGCATCCTCGGTGTCGATGCTGCCCGGCGCGTCGACGATCAGGTAATCCGCCCGCTTCGGCGCCTTGCCCAGATCGCGCGGCGAGGTCCAGTCGCGGCGCTTGATCGGCGCCTGGCCGAGGTTGCGGCGCTTGAGCCAGCTGTAGGAGGATTTCTGCACATCCGCATCCGCCAGCGCCACGCGCTTGCGCTGCGCCGCCAGCGCCCCCGCCAGCGTGATCGCGGTCACGGTCTTGCCGGTGCCGCCCTTGGGGTTGACGACGAGTACGGTTTTCAAAATGCCTGCTCCTTTCAAATGTGAAGGCGCGGTATATAAAATGTATATACCAAATGCAACCCGGTTCGCGCCGCCCGCCCGGGCGCTACCGCATCCAGAACCCCTCGCGCCGGATCTGGTTGCGGATCGCCTGTTCCTTGCGGGGCAGGTTGTCGCGGTCGAACATGTCGCGCACCTTGTGGCCGCGGCCCTGGTAGATCATCCGCAGCGCCGGCTCGTAATCCTTCAGGCGCTTCTTGACCTTGTTCGGCGCCGCCACGATCTCGAGCGTGTCGACCACGTGCTTGCTCTCGCGGGCAAACAGCAGCGGCAGGTAGCGGTAGTGGCAGGAATGGCTGCTATCCAGCATGCCGGCGGGCAGGGTGTCACGGCCGCCGCCCAGCGCGTGGATCACCAGCGGCAGCGCCACTTGATCGAGCCAGGGGTCGAGCGGCTGGCAGACCAGCGCCGGCGGCGGATCATCCCGGATTGCCAGCGCATAGTCGAGAAACCGCCGGCCGAATTCCCGCGGACAGCGGTAGAAGAAGAAGCCGGCGTTGAAATAGAGATAGCGCTGCCAGTATTCGTCGGGCTGGCTCAGGTCGAGCGAGCTCTCGAAATCGAGGCCGAACCTGTCGTAGAGCGATTTCCAGATCTCGGTATAGCCCGGCCCGTAGAGCTCGATCTTCGGCCAGGTGCCCTCGCGCCGCAGCGAGGCGGTGGGCCGGTCGAAATCGAACGGCACCTCACGCAGGTCGCCGGTGATCAGCGTGTCGGTGTCGAAGAACACGAAGGGCTCGCCCTCGGGCAGGGCCATCAGCGCCTCGATCTTGTTGCCATGCGGATAGGCATGGCCGAAGTGGCGGCTCTCGAAGGGCAGGAACTCGGCGCCGAGCTCGAGCAGGAAGTTGCGCAGGTCGTCGTTCTTGATCCGCGGATCGTTGGGCCAGAGCGGACCGGGCTGCGGCTCGGCGATGAACAGCTTGCCGCGAAAGCCGCGGGTGTTGTGGTGAAACGAGGCGGCAAACAGCAGCGCCTCGTATTGCAGCCGCCCCGACTGACCCACGATCATGATGTTGAACGTCTTGTCGCCTGTTGCCTGTGCCACCTGGGTTCCCCGGCCTGCTTCTGGGTGTTTTGCCAGGCAGTATAGGACGGAACCGCGCGCGCCAAAAGCCGTCATGGCAGGAAAACGCAGGCCGGCGCGGGCGGTTTGCGCAAGGAATTCAGGGGCAAGCCGGCTCAGACCGCCCCTCGCCCCGGCGCGGCGGGGGCTGCGGGCACCGTGGCGGGGGCCGGGCCGGTCGGATGCAGCGACAGGGCGAAATCCGGGTTGCGGTAGATCCAGCGCCCCGCCGACATGGTGGCGGCAATGGTGCTGCTGGCGCGGTGCAGCAACACCAGGTCGGCACGCTGGCCGGGCGACAGCCGTCCGCGGTCGCCCAATCCCAGCACCTGCGCCGGGCGCGACGAGATCAGCGACCAGGCCCCGGCCAGTGGCAGGGTGCCGTTGCGCACCAGCTGCAGCGCCGCCGGCAGCAGCATTTCCGGTGCGCCGTCAGAGACCAGCGCGTCGCACATGCCGGCGGGGATCAGGTCACGTGGGTCGGGCAGTGCCGGGCAGGGTGCCGCGGCGGTCACCCCGGCCGCCGGCAGCACCACCGGATCGGACCAGGCCCGCGCCACCGCCGCCGCGCCGCTCGCCGCCGGTGCGACGCAGATCTTGGCGCCCATCATCGCCAGCCGTTCGCGCGACTGGCCGTCGCGGTCGCCGTAGCTGCCCGAGCGGATGTTCATCACGTCGAAGGCATGGGCGAGGTTGCACAGAAAGCGATGCACCTCGCCGCCGCGCAGCCGCAGCGCGCCGGCTGTGGCGCGCTGCCCGGGAGCGATCTGCAGCGCGTTGTCGCCCAGGCTGTCGACAAAGAGCACCGCGCGCACCGCGTGGCGTTCGAGCAGGTCGAGCAGCCGGGCCTCGCTGTCCATCATGTGGGTGTCGCAATGCAGCAGCACCCGCAGGTCGGTGCCGGCCATCAGCCGGTGACGGGCGTGGCGCGCGAGGAAGTCCGCCGCCGCCTCAGGTGCCCAGGCGCCCCCCTGCCAGCCCCAGCCCTGGGCCACCCAGGCGGTGGTGATGCCCTGCGCCGCCAGCTGCCGGTCGAGCGCGGCGAGGCTGGTGGCCCCGGCCGGCCGGGCGTGGATGTCGACGATGCCGGGCAGGATGTCAAAGCCGGGCAGGGCGAGTTCCGGCGCAGGCCCGTCCGAGATCCTGCCCTCAGAGACGGTCAGCGCGCCGGCCGCGAGGCCGCTGTCGCCAAGGACGCGGGCGCCGGTGATGCGCAGGGGCATGGATAACAGGGACATGGGCTTGCTCTGGCTTGCTCGCGACTTCGGGTGGCGACGAGCCTCGCACGGCAATGTTGCGATCAGGTGACAGACTGTCGGGAATCGCGGCCTCTCGGCAACGGAGCGCCACCCGACGCCATCAATCCGCCGCCGCGCCCCGCAGCCGGGTCCGCAGATGCCGCTCGATCACCTCCCAGACCAGCCGGATGCGGCGCGACGATTTCACCTCGCGATGCGCCACCAGCCAGACCGGATAGCGGATCGGGCCGTGCCCCGGCAGCAGCCGCACCATGCCGGGCGTGGCCTGTCCGAGAAACTCCGGCGCGATGCCGATCGCCACGCCCTGTCGGGCCAGTTCCCAATGCACCAGGTGGTTGTCGCAGCGCAGGGTCAGCATCTCGCGGGCGAGGGGGATGTCAAAGCCGGCGAAGGTGCCGATCATCTGCTCGGCGCTGTCCATCGCCACGAAGTCATGCCCGGCCAGGTCGTCCAATCCCGTCGGTGTGCCGCGCCGTGCCAGATAGGCCTCGGCGGCATAGAACCAGCCGCTGTCGTCGGCGATGCGCTTGGCGGTGAGCGCCGGATCCTCGGGCGCGGTGTTGCGGATGGCGATATCGGCCTCGCGGCGGCGCAGGTCGGTCACCGCGTTGGTGGCGTTGATCTCGATCTCGAGCCCCGGCGCGCCGTGCCGCAGCTCGGCCACCACAGCCGGAAGCAGGAAGGCGGAATAGATCTCTGACGCGGTGATGCAGACCCGGCCGGCGATCTCCTGGCTCTGGCCCGAGGCCGCGAGCGAGATGCGGGTGGCGGCGTCGCCCATGGCGCGAACATGTTCCACCAGATCGAGCCCGGTGGGGGTCAGCTCCAGCCCGCGACCGCCGCGCTCGAACAGCGCCACGCCCAGCTCCGCCTCGAGCGCGCTGACCTGCCGCCCGAGGGTCGGCTGCGCCATGCCGAGCGCGCGGGCCGCGGCCGAGAGCGAGCCCTCTTCGGCGGTGACCAGAAAGGCACGGGCGCGGTTCCAGTCGAAGGTGATGCTGCGCCAATCCATGCGAAAATGCATACCAGCCCTGTTGGATTGGTCAATTCCCTCAAGGCTGGCGCATGGCTATCCCTGCGTCATGCAAGCGAAAGGAGGCCGGCGATGAAAGCGGCAGTGTATCGGACCTATGGCGGACCCGAGGTGGTCCGGATCGAAGAGACCGTGCGGCCGGAGCCGGGACCGGGCGAGATCCTGGTCAGGGTGGCGCATGGCAGCGTGACCACCGCCGACTGGCGGCTGCGCGCGGCGGCCTTTCCCGGCGTGCTGGCCATTCCGGGCCGGCTGATGTTCGGGCTGCGGGCGCCGCGCCAGCCGGTGCTGGGCAGCGAGTTCGCAGGCCATGTGGCGGCGCTGGGTGCGGGCGTGACCGAATTCGCGCCGGGGCAGGCGGTGTTCGGCTTTGTCCTGCAGGGCGCGCATGCGGACTACCTGGTGGTCAAGGCGTCCGGCGCGGTGCTGCCGGTGCCCGACGGGCTGGACCTTTCGGAGGCCGCGGCACTGCCCTTCGGCGGGCTCTCGGCGCTGGTGTTCCTGCGCGATTTTGCCCAGCTCACGCCGGGGCAGCGGGTGCTGGTGGTGGGCGCCTCCGGCGGCGTCGGCGCCTATGCGGTGCAGATCGCGCGGGCCATGGGCGCCGAGGTGACCGGCGTCGCCTCCGGTGCGCATGAGGGGTTCGTGCGCAGCTTGGGGGCCGAGGGGTTCGTCGACTACCGCAGGCAGAGCCTGCGCGGGCTCGAGACCCGCTTCGATGCGGTGATCGACACCGTCGGGGCCACGGATTTCGCCGCGGTGCGGGCGGTGCTTACGCCCCGGGGCGTCTTCGTGCCGCTGAACTTCGGGCTGCGCGAGATCGGTCAGGCGCTCTGGGCGCGGGTGTTTCGCCGCAAGCGGCTCCGGATCGGGGTCAGCGGCGACACCAAGGCGGACCTGTCGGTGCTGGCCGGCTGGGTCGTCGAAGGCCGGCTGCGCCCGGTGATCGACCGGCGTTTTCCGCTGGCCGAGATCCGCGCCGCCTATGCCTTGGTCGAGACCCGCCACCGGCAGGGTGCGGTGCTGCTCGACATGGCGGCCTGAGCGCGGCTCAGCGTGGCAAGAGCGCGTCGGCGATCGGTTTCAGAGCGGCATAGAACACGCTGTGGATCGGAGTCGGCACGCCGTGCCGCGCGCCCAGCCGCACCAGGTCGCCGCCGAGGTATTCATGCTCGAGCGGCTTGCCGTTGCGCAGGTCGTCGAGCATCGAGGCGTGCATGTGGTCCGGCAGGCTTTCGAGAAAGCTCCAGATTTTCGCGACCGTGTCCTTGGGCATGGCGGGCTGCACGGCCCGGGCCACGTCAAAGGCCTCTTCCACCGCCGCCCGCATCAGGTCACGCGAGGCGGCCGTGTCGCGCAGCGGCCCGAGGTCGAGCCCGGTGAGCGTGGTGAAAGAGGCCATGGTGGCCTGGCCGCAGAACTTGGTCCAGAGATCGATCAGGATCGCGTCATGCAACAGGGGCGTGGTGCCGGCTTGGGTCAACGCTTCGGCCAGCATCTCGCAGCGCGGGCTGATGCCGCCATCGGCCTCGCCAAAGCTCAGCATGTCGAAGGGGGCGGTATGGGCGATGACGCCGGGCTCGGCGATGTGGCCGGGGATGCGGGCGACGCCGGGCACCACATGCCGCGCGCCGATCACCGCGCCCAGCCGTTCCCAAGCGGTGACGCCGTTCTGGCAGGTAACGACCATGGTTTCGGGGCCCAGCATCGGTTTGATCGCTGCGCCGGCGGCCTCGACGTCGATGTTCTTGACCATGAAGAGGATGGTATCGACCGCGCCGACCTCGCCCGGATCGCCGGTGGCGGCGATCTTTGGCAGATGCGCATTGCCATTGGGGCTCTGGATCCGCAGGCCATGCCGGCGCAGGGCGTCCAGATGCGCGCCACGCGCGATCAGCGTCACCTCATGCCCGGCCTGCGCCAGCCGCCCGCCGAAATACCCCCCGAGCGCGCCTGCGCCCATCACCGCGATCTTCATGGCCCGGTCCTTTCCGTGATGTGCCGCGAGCATAGCAGGCTGTGGCGCAGGAGCGGAACCTTTGCTGGCGCTTGAGCGGTGTATGATGTCGGAGACAGGAGGGGGTGCGTCTCCGCGAGGGAACCGCAGGTGACTGCCACGTTGCCATGATGCGCAGGATCGATCGGCGGCCTCGGGCGCAAGCGCTGCCGTGACGCGGCGGTGTGTGATGGAGGAAATGGTGGGCGCCCCTGGAATCGAACCAGGCGTGCGTCTCCGCGAGGGAACCGCAGGTGGCCCCTGCCACATTGCATGATGCGCAGGATCGATCCGGGGGATCGATCGGCTGCCCCGGGCGCAAGCGCTGCCGTGACGCGGCGGTGTGTGATGAAGAAAGTGGTGGGCGAACCGCTGGTGGCCCCTGCCACATTGCATGATGCGCAGGATCGATCCGGGGGATCGATCGGCTGCCCCGGGCGCAAGCGCTGCCGTGACGCGGCGGTGTGTGATGGAGAAAGTGGTGGGCGACCCTGGAATCGAACCAGGCGTGCGTCTCCGCGAGGGAACCGTAGGTGGCCCCTGCCACATTGCATGATGCGCAGGATCGATCCGGGGGATCGATCGGCTGCCCCGGGCGCAAGCGCTGCCGTGACGCGGCGGTGTGTGATGGAGGAAATGG
>NZ_JAXMOR010000056.1:0-16601 GCF_034669705.1 Marinovum sp. | reverse complement strand
GCCAGCGCCCCGCGGGTCTGGCCCGGCGGCGCGATGCTGCCGGTCTCGACCCTGGCCTGCCGCCCCGCCGGCGCCGCGCCGCCGCGCTCCCAGTGCCGGCGCTTGGCGGCGCGCGAGCGGGTGGCGCGGGCCTCCTGGTCGATGTCATCGCCCGAGCGCGCGTGGCCGCCGCCCTGACCGGCAAAACGCGCCAGCGCCCAGGCGCCACCACGGCTGTCGGCGAGGCCGATCCGCGCGCTCAGCCCCATGTCGCCGGTCTCTTCGAGGATCCGCGCACACAGCGCCGCCTCGCCGCCAAAGAGATGCGTGCAGCCGGTGACGTCGAGCATCAGCCCGTCACCGCCGTCCTCGGCCACCCAGGGGGAAAACTTGCCGGCCCAGCGCAGCAGCGCCTGCAGAAACCCCGCCTCGGCATGGGCATTGCGCCGCGCGGTGCGCAGCTCGGCGCTGACAGCATGGGCATCGCGCAGGGGCTGACCCTTGTAGATCCCCGCCTCGGACGCCTGCGTCGAGACCGACGAGAGGATCTGGCTGTTGCCGATATCCTCGACCACCGCAAAGGGCGCCTCGTGCAGCGCAGCCTCGCCGCGCGCCTGACGCAACAGGCGTTCGGCCCCGAGACGGGGGAACCAGAGAGAGAGCAGTCGGCGGGGCATGGCAGAACAGGCAGCTTTGTTCGCTATATGTTCCCACCCTACCAGCCCCGGCGCCGGGAGTCGAGCCATCCTCAGCCGCAGAACACCCGGGAGATGAGGCCCGCCTCGTCGATCTGGATATTGGTGCGCGCCGGGATGTAATCCATGGTCCGCATCTGCCCCGGCCCGAGGATGCGTTTCGGTGCCGGCACCGCCGCCGCCGCGGCTTCCGGCTTGCCGACGAGGCCGCCATAGACCCCCGGCGCGCAGAGCGGCGCCTCTCCCTGCGGCACGGGCCCCGGCGACTGCGCCAGCCCGCCCCCCTCCGGCAGGCAGCCGGCCAGCGCCAGCAGGGCCACCGCCATCCCGCCGCCACGATACATCTTGTCTTGCATGGAACCTCCGATCCTGACCCACCCCATGATACACCGGATCGCTGCGGGAGGACCGGGGAAAAGCCCGGCCGCATCGGCAAATGCGCCCCGCCGCCCTTGATCCCGCCGGGGCTTTGCCACAGGGTCTGCGCGTATTCTGCAGGGAGACTGATCATGCGCACCAAAGCCGCCGTGGCCCTCGAGGCCGGCAAACCGCTGGAAATCATGGAGGTGAACCTCGACGGCCCCAAGGAGGGCGAGGTGCTGGTCGAGATCAAGGCCACCGGCATCTGCCACACCGACGAGTTCACCCGCTCCGGCGCCGACCCCGAAGGGCTGTTCCCCGCCATTCTCGGCCATGAGGGCGCCGGCGTGGTGGTCGAGGTCGGTCCCGGGGTTAAGGACCTGAAAGTCGGCGATCACGTGATCCCGCTCTACACCGCCGAGTGCCGCGAGTGCGAGTACTGCCTGCACCCCAAGACCAACCTCTGCCAGAAGGTCCGCGCCACGCAAGGCAAGGGCGTGATGCCAGACGGCACCTCGCGGTTCTCGATGCTCGATGGCACGCCGATCCTGCATTACATGGGCTGCTCGACCTTCTCGAACTACACCGTGCTGCCGGAGATTTCGCTGGCCAAGATCCGCAAGGACGCGCCCTTCGACAAGGTCTGCTACATCGGCTGCGGCGTCACCACCGGCATTGGCGCAGTGATCTACACCGCCAAGGCCGAGATCGGTTCGCGCGCCATCGTCTTCGGCCTCGGCGGCATCGGGCTGAACGTGATCCAGGGGCTGCGGCTGGCGGGGGCCGACCAGATCGTCGGCGTTGACCTGAACGACGACAAGAAAGAGATGGCGACGCGCTTCGGGATGACCGATTTCGTCAACCCCTCGAAGGTCGACGGCGATCTGGTGGGCCATCTGGTCGAACTGACCGGCGGCGGCGCCGATTACACCTTTGACGCCACCGGCAACGTGCAGGTGATGCGCACGGCGCTGGAATCGGCGCACAAGGGCTGGGGCGAATCGATCATCATCGGCGTGGCACCGGCGGGGGCCGAGATCTCGACGCGTCCGTTCCAGCTGGTCACCGGCCGGGTCTGGCGCGGTACGGCCTTTGGTGGCGCGCGCGGGCGGACCGATGTGCCCAAGATCGTCGACTGGTACATGGAGGGCAAGATCGACATCGACCCGATGATCACCCACACCCTGCCGCTCGAGGAGATCAACAAGGGATTCGACCTGATGCATGCCGGGGAATCGATCCGCTCGGTGGTGGTGTATTGAGCGCGGCGGTGGGTTGAAAACCCACCCTACGCTTGCAGCAGGGGGCCGGGGCGCCGGTCTTCGGCTCCTTTTAGAACCACTCGATGACTGCCGAAATGCAGCAGCTTCACCGGGCTCCCTGCCCCCAACGCTCGAGGCAGGGAGCCGCGCATCGCCGGGCCGCGGTGCGGCAGACGTGGATGCCACTTTATGCCTGCCAAGCCTGTACGACCTATCGCCGTCGCGCTTGTGGCACTCAAATCGCCGTGCCGTCCGGGCGGCGTCATGCCTTCGGCCCGGCGATGCGCGGCGGCCTGACGGCCGCTGTTGACGCGCTCGGTGTCCAAATTGACCCTGCCCCGAAGTCAGCCCCGCCAATGCCCAAACCCGCACGCTTTGAATTGACGCCGGCTTCGCCCGGCCCCATGGTCCGCGCATGCCAGATGATTCAAATCTCCTCGCCGTCCTGATCGACGCCGACAATACATCCCCGAAATTCACCAAGGCGATCTTCGACGAGATCGCCACGCTGGGCGAAGCCTCCGTGCGCCGCTGCTACGGCGATTTCTCCTCGCAGCAGATGGCCGGCTGGTCCCGGGTTCAGGCCGAGTTCGGCCTTGTTCCGCACCACCAGCCCGCCAATACCGTGGGCAAGAACGCCTCGGACATCGCGCTGGTGATCGACGCCATGGACCTGCTGCACTCAGGCCGCTTCGACGGCTTCGTGCTGGTCTCTTCCGACAGCGATTTCACAAGGCTCGCCAGCCGCATCCGCGAGCAGGGGCTCGCGGTCTACGGCATGGGCCAGCGCAAGACGCCGGATGCCTTCCGCAAGGCCTGCAAACGGTTCATTTTCCTCGAAAATCTCGGCGAGGAAGAGCCGCGCGAGACCCCCTCGAGCCGGCCGCTCGACGAGGCGCGCAACCTGATCTTCAAGGCGATGGAAGGGATCGAACAGGGCGACGAATGGTACACGCTGGGCCAGATCGGCCAGTTCATCATCGCCGCCAACCCGGATTTCGACACCCGCTCCTATGGCCACCGCAAGCTGAGCGACCTGGTCGGGCGGCTCAAGGTCTTCGAGACCCGCAAGGGCGCCGGCAACCAGCTCATGGTGCGCCGCGTCGATTGAGGCGCCGCCGCGTCCCGGACCCGATCCGGGACCTCTTCGCCGCCTGACGCCTGGCCGATGCGCGCCGCGGCTCTGACACCGGGAGACCCCGGATCACGTCCGGGGCAGGCTCCCGGATCACGTCCGGGGCAGGGTCAGGCCGGCGCGCTGCCGTAGCGCGCCATGAAGGTCTCGACCGCGCCCTCGATCACCCGGTCGATCTCTTCCGGCTCGAACCGCGTGGCGACGTTGAAGATCATTCGCGGCCAGAGATCGGCCTTGCAGAGCTCGGCGAACTGCGCCGCCGCAAGGTCGACATCCTCGATCTGCAGCGCGCCCCGCGCCACCGCGGCCTGCAGGTACTCCCGCACCGAACGATGCATCACCGCCGGGCCGGAATTGTAGAATTGCCGGCCGAGGTCGGGGAACCGCTCGGCCTCGGCAACGCAGATGCGAAAGATCGACTGGCCGAACTCCGACAGGATGAACCCGAGGAAATGCCGGCCGCATTGCGCCAGCACCTCGCGTGGGGGCGCCTCGGCATCGATCACCGTCAGCGCATGGTCGGCCTGGCGACAGCATTCGCATGAGGCCACCTCGGTGAACAAAAGCCGCTTGTCGGGGAAATAGCTGTAGAGCGTGGCCTTCGACACCCCGGCCGCACGGGCGATATCATCGACCGAGGCCCCTTCGAAGCCCTGCGCGAGAAAGACCTCGCGCGCGCCCGCCAGCACCTGATCGAATTTGCGGCCGCGGCGCACCCGGGGGGTCTCGTCCCCCTCCGCCAGCCTGGCATCTGAGCTCATCTCGCCACTCCCGTTTTCCCCTAGCTATAGACCAAACAGTTCAGTTTCAAGCGAGCCCGCAACCAGGCGTCGCGTCACCGGCAGCGGGCTGCTAGGCTGCGATCAGGAGGCCGTCATGACCGATCAAGCAACGAGATTTGCTGCGTTCCGTGCGCTGCACGAGGGGCCGGGGGCCTTTGTCATCCCCAACCCCTGGGATGCCGGCTCGGCCCGCATTCTCACCGCGCTGGGCTTCGCCGCGCTGGCCACCACCAGCGCCGGCTATGCCTTCTCCGCCGGCAAGCGCGACAGCGCCGCCTGCCTGACCCGCGACGAGATCCTCGGCAATGCCCGCGCCATCGTCGAGGCGACCCATCTGCCGGTCTCGGCCGATCTCGAGGACGGGTTCGGCGCCGCCCCAGAAGCCTGCGCCGAGACGATCACCCGCGCCATCGCGGCGGGGCTGGTCGGCGGCTCGATCGAGGATGCCATCGGCGATGCCGCCCACCCGATCCACGACGCCGGCCACGCGACGGAACGGATCGCCGCCGCCGCCGAGGCCGCCCGTGGCCAGCCCTTCCTGCTCACCGCGCGCGCCGAGAACTACCTCTGGGGCCGCCCCGACCTTGCCGACACCATCGCCCGGCTGCAGGCGTTTTCCGAGGCCGGGGCCGATGTGCTCTATGCCCCCGGCCTGCCCGATCTCGACGCGATCCGCACGGTCTGCGCCGAGGTCGACCGGCCGGTCAATGTGGTCATGGGGCTCAAGGGCGCGTCCTACAGCACCGCCGAACTGGCCGAGGCCGGCGTGCGCCGGATCAGCGTCGGCGGCAGCATGGCCCGCGCCGCGCTGGGGGCGCTGAAACGCGCCGCCGAGGAAGTCCAGACCCGCGGCACCTTTACCTACGCCCAAGACGCCATGGAGGACGCCGAGGCCGCGGCACTGATGACACAGGGACAGCCGGTGCGCCGAACCTGAGGTTTCGCGCCGAGGCCCCTTGCCAAGCCGATCCGTGCGAATATGTTTAGAACAATTCTAAACCGGAAGACGCCATGCGATTTCTCACCCAAAGACGCCGATTCTCCGATCTCTCGGAACAGGAAATCCTCGCCCTCGCGATCTCGTCCGAGGAAGACGACGCGCGGATCTACCGGATGTATGCCGAGCGGCTGCGCGCCGATTTCCCGGATTCCGCCCGTGTTTTCGATGGCATGGCCGCCGAGGAGGACGAACACCGCCAGCAGCTGATCGAGGCCCACCGCGCACGGTTCGGCGAGGTCATTCCGCTGATCCGGCGCGAGCATGTCGCGGGCTACTATGCCCGCCGCCCGGTCTGGCTGGTCGAGAACCTCGGGCTCGAGCGCATCCGCGAAGAGGCCGAGGCAATGGAGCAGGCGGCCGAGCGCTTCTACCTCGCCGCCGCCAAGCGCGCCAGCGATGCCAGCACCCGCAAGCTGCTGGGCGATCTGGCCGCCGCCGAGGCCGACCACCAGCACAGCGCCGGTCAACTGAGCGAAACCCATCTCGACAGCGCTGCCGCCGAGAGCGAGAGCGGCACCGCCCGGCGCCGCTTCCTCCTGACCTGGGTGCAGCCGGGCCTGGCTGGGCTGATGGACGGCTCGGTCTCGACCCTGGCGCCGATCTTCGCCACCGCCTTTGCCACCCAGGACACCTGGACCACCTTCCTGGTGGGCCTCGCCGCCTCGGTCGGGGCCGGCATCTCGATGGGCTTCACCGAGGCCGCGTCGGACGACGGTCAGCTTTCGGGCCGCGGCTCACCGGTCAAGCGCGGCGTGGCCTCCGGCGTGATGACCACGCTGGGCGGGCTGGGCCATGCGCTGCCCTACCTGATCCCGGATTTCTGGACCGCGACCACGGTGGCGATCCTCGTGGTCTTCGTCGAGCTCTGGGCGATCGCCTGGATCCAGAACCGCTTCATGGAGACCCCGATGCTGCGCGCGGCCTTTCAGGTGGTGCTGGGCGGCGCGCTGGTGTTTGCCGCCGGGGTGCTGATCGGCTCGGGCTAGGGCGCTTCGGGGCGGGCATGCGGCGTCTTGACCGGAGTGTCCCGATGACACCGCGCCGGGGCCTCGCCCACGCCATGGAGTTCCCGATAGCTGACACCCGGTGGCGCGAGGTCCCGGGTCAAGCCCGGGACGCGGCACTTGGAGCGAACCCCGCTCGACGCCCTCCCGCGCCCGCCCCGGCCTCGCGCCGGGGCCTCACCGCAAGCCGGCCCCATGCCCGAAACCTCGCATCGCGCCACGCGAAGTCCCGGGAAGTCCCGCCGCATCGCGGCGCGGCGCCTTTCAAATTGACCCCGCCGTTCCAGATGATACCCCTTGCCTCATGCTGGCCATCTTCCTCAAGACCCTGCCGTTCTTTGCAATCATCGCCCTGGGCTACGGCGCCGGGCGCAGCCGGTTCTTTACCGAGGAAGCCGCGGCCTATCTCACCAAATTCATCTTCTACTTCGCCCTGTCGGCGATGATCTTCCGCTTTTCCGCCAATCTCTCGCTGGCCGAAATCTGGGACAGCCAGCTGGTGCTGGCCTACCTCCTGGGCAGCCTCGCGGTCTACCTGCTGGCCACCGCCGTGGGCCTGGCCCGCCGCATCGGGCTGGAACAGACCGCGGTCGAGGCGCAATGCGCGGTGATCGGCAACACCGGCTTTCTCGGCGTGCCAATGTTCGTCGTGCTCTTTGGCGAGGCGGCGATCGGTCCGGTGATGCTGGTGCTGGCGGTCGACCTGATCGTGTTTTCCTCGCTGATCGTGATCCTGATCACCGGCGCGCGGGACGGCCGCATGTCGCTGGCCGTGCTGGGCACCGTCGGCCTCGGCCTGCTGAAGAACCCGATGATCGTCTCGATGGTGCTGGGTCTCGGTTGGGCCGCACTCGGCACGCCGCTCCCGGTGCCGGTCAACGAGTTCGTCGTCATCCTCGGCGGCGCCGCCACGCCCGGCGCGCTCTTTGCCATCGGCGCCTCGCTGGCCTCGAAATCGGCCGAGCGGGTCAGCGTGGCGGGCTATCTCAGCGTCTGCAAGCTGGTGCTGCACCCGGCCGCGGTGGCCTTGGCGGTGATCGTGCTGTTCCCGCTCGACCCGTTCACCGCCACCATCGCCGTGGCGGCGGCAGCACTGCCGGTGGCGGGCAACGTCTACATCCTCGCCCAGCACTACGGCGTGGCCCCGCAGCGGGTCTCGGCGGCGATCCTGTTCTCCACCGCCGCCTCGATCGTGACCCTGCCCTATGTCATCGCCTGGGTCTCGGGCGCTTGACCGCGCGCCGGCCGAGAGCGTTCTCTCCGACACCGAACCCGACGGCTTCGATCTGCCATCAAACGCAAGGGACCCCCATGGACATCACCGCAGAAAACCGCGCCTTCGACGGCCGCCAGATCGTCGCCACCCATGGCTCAGAGGTCTGCCGGTGCGACATGACCTTCGGCCTCTACCTGCCGCCGCAGGCCAAGGCCGGCCCGGTGCCGCTGATCTGGTACCTTTCGGGGCTGACCTGCACCCATGAGAACGCCATGACCAAGGCCGGCGCCCAGGCCTGGTGCGCCGAATATGGCGTCGCCATGGTGTTTCCCGATACCTCGCCGCGCGGCGATGACGTGGCCGACGACGCCGCCTTCGACCTGGGCAAGGGCGCCGGCTTCTACATCGACGCCACCGAAGAGCCCTGGGCGCCGAACTTCCGGATGGAAAGCTACATCACCGACGAGCTGCCAGAGCTGCTCTTTGCCGAATTCCCCCTCGACCGCGACCGCCAGTCGATCATGGGCCACTCCATGGGCGGCCACGGCGCGCTGACCCTGGCGATGAAGACCCCCGGCCGTTATGCCAGCGTCTCGGCCTTTGCGCCGATCTGCAACCCGTCGGACAGCGACTGGGGCCGCAAGCAGTTCACCGCCTACCTCGGCGAGGATGCCGACTGGGAAGCCCACGACGCCTCGCGCCTGATGCGCCAGGACGGCATCGACGTGCCGGTGCTGATCGACACCGGCACCGACGACCAGTTCGGCGACCTGCTGAAAACCGAAGCGCTGGCCCAGGCGCTGGCCGAGAAACGTGTCGAACATGCGTTGCGGATGCAGAAGGGCTATGACCACAGCTATTATTTTGTCGCCAGCTTCATGGAAGAGCATGTCGCCTTTCACGCCGACGCGCTCCGGGCCTGAGCCATGGCAATCTATGTCGACGCCGATGCCTGCCCGGTGAAAGCCGAGGTCGAGAAGGTCGCCACCCGACACCGGATGCAAATGTATCTGGTGGCCAACGGCGGGCTGCGGCTGTCGCAGAACCCGCTGGTCGAGGTGGTGATCGTGCCGGACGGGCCGGATGTGGCCGACATGTGGATCGCCGAGCGCGCCGGCCCGGGCGACGTGGTGGTCACCGGCGACATTCCTCTGGCGGCAAAATGCGTCGAGGCCGGCGCCCAGGTATTGCGTCACACCGGCGAGGCCTTCACCGAGGCCAATATCGGCCAGCAACTGGCGATGCGCGACCTGATGGCCGACCTGCGCGCCGCCGACCCGTTTCGCCAAGGCAGCGGCAAGGCGTTCTCCAAGGCCGACCGCTCGCGGTTTCTCGATGCATTGGAACGGGCGCTCCGGGCGGCCGGACGCGCCCGCTGACCCCAGACCGCGCGGGCGCCGGGTCTGATCCAGCCCTTTCACGGGCCTCCCGCTCGCGGTGTCTCGATCCTTTGGACCGGGCAACCCGGTCCGGCAGAACCCAATACCGGGCCCGCCCCGGACATGATCCGGGGCCTCTCCGCCTGCGTGGTGACCAACGTGGAGGTCCGGCTCAGGCCCGGGACGCGGACCTCAGCCGCTCAGCCCGCCATGCAGGTTCGGCTGCTGCAGCGCGCCGAAGCCGTAATGCCGCAGCCATCGCAGATCGCTGTCAAAGAAGGCCCGCAGGTCGGGAATGCCGTATTTCAGCATCGCGATCCGGTCGATGCCGATGCCAAAGGCAAAGCCCTGCCACGCGTTCGGATCGATCCCGCCGGCTTCCAGAACTTTCGGATGCACCATGCCGGAGCCGAGGATCTCCAGCCAGTCATCCCCCTCGCCGACCTTCAGCTGACCGCCCTCCCACGAGCAGCGGATATCGACCTCGGCCGACGGCTCGGTGAAGGGGAAATGCGAGGCGCGGAACCGCAGCTCCACCCCCTCGACCTCGAAGAACGCCCGCAGGAATTCCTCCAGCGTCCACTTCAGCTGCGCCATCGAGATGTCTTTGTCGATCGCCAGCCCCTCGACCTGGTGGAACATCGGTGTATGGGTCTGGTCATAGTCGGCGCGGTAGACCCGCCCCGGCGCGATGATCCGGATCGGCGCGCCCTGCTTCTCCATCGAGCGGATCTGCACCGGCGAGGTATGGGTGCGCAGCACATGCGGCGGGCGATTGTCGCCCTCGGCCCGGTGCATGTAGAAGGTGTCCATCTCGGCCCGCGCCGGGTGGTGCGAGGGGATGTTCAGGGCGTCGAAATTATACCAGTCGCTGTCGATCTGCGGCCCCTCGGCGACGGAAAAGCCCATCTCGCCAAAGATCGCCGTCACCTCCTCGCGCACCTGGCTGATCGGATGGATGCTGCCCTGCCGCCGGCCCCTGGCGGGCAGCGTCACGTCGAGCCATTCGCCGCGCAGCCGCTCTTCCAGCGCCGCATCTGCCAGCGAGGCCTTGCGGGCGGACAGCGCCGAGTTGATCTCGTCCTTCAGCGCATTCAGCTTCGGGCCCATGACCTGCCGCTCCTCTGGGGTCATCTTGCCCAGCTCGCGCATCTTCAGGCTGATCTCGCCTTTCTTGCCGACGGCCTGCACCCGCAGCGCCTCGAGTGCGGCTTCCTCGCCGGCATCGGCAATCAGCTGAATATACTTGTCGCGCAGGTCGTCCATCGCAGGGCCCTCGGTTCGGTTCGGCTTTGCGCCTCACCTACCCGCCCATGCGGGCCTGCGCAAGCGGTCAGCGCCAGCACGCCCCACAGCCCCTCTACAGGCCAAAAATGTTTCTGGGGGGAGGGCGGCAAGCCCGGGGGGCAAAGCCCCCCCGTCGACACGCGCAGGCGTGGCGACCCCCGGCGCCGCAACGAAAAAGGCCGCCCCCGAGGGAACGGCCTTTCAACATCACTGGATCTGCCCGACTTACGCCGGCAGCGCCTCTTTCGCCTGGGCCGCGATGGCGTTGAACGCCTCGGGCTCGTGCACGGCGAGGTCGGCCAGAACCTTGCGGTCGACTTCGATGCCGGCCAGGGTCAGGCCGTTGATGAAGCGCGAATAGGTCAGGTTTTCGTCGAATGCGCGGACAGCGGCGTTGATCCGCTGGATCCACAGCGCGCGGAACGAACGCTTGCGCGCCTTGCGGTCGCGCGTGGCGTATTGGTTGGCCTTGTCGACGGCCTGGCGTGCCACCTTGAAGGTGTTCTTGCGACGGCCGTAATAGCCTTTCGCTGCCTTGGTGACTTTCTTGTGACGGGCGTGGGTAACGGTCCCACCTTTAACGCGTGCCATGTGTCAGGTCTCCTTAGCGCGAATAGGGCATCATCGGCTTGATGATCTGCTCATCAGCCTTCGACAGAACCTGCGTGCCACGGGCATCGCGGATGAACTTGGTGGAACGCTTGATCATGCCGTGGCGTTTGCCCGCCTGGCCGGCCTTGATCTTGCCTTTCGCCGTGATCTTGAACCGCTTCTTGCAGCTCGATTTCGTCTTCATCTTGGGCATTTCGGTCTCCTTTAAGTCCGGAACTATGCGCGCGACTCGGCATGCCACTCAGGCCGGCCGCGCGATGGAAGGCGCCGTATAGGCCGGCTGGCCCCGATTGCCAAGCGAAAAAGCAGCCCGCAGGCGGGATCACAGAAAGCGCCCGACCACCGCATAGAACACCTCGGGCACCTCATCGAGGCGATAGCCGCCGGGGCGGCTGGCAAAGGCGAAAACCATCAGCCCACCGGCCAAAACGACAACAAGGGCCGCCACCCTCGGGGTGCGGCCCTCGCTGAATGCCGAGAGGAAGGACGGAATCGCCAGGATCAAAAGCGCGATCCCGACGATCAGTGCCAAGTCCGAATCCATTGCGGTGCCCCCCTTGCCGGGGACCAAACCTACTCCGGGTCGGTGCTGTAGATCAAACGCTCGTCGCAGGGCGCGACGCGCAGGATGTTGGTCGTGCCCGGCACGTTGAAGGGCACGCCGGCGGTCACCACGATCTGGTCGCCCTCATTGGCGATGCCGCTGGCACGCGCCGCGCGGGCGGCATTGACCACCGCCTGCTTGAAGCGCTCCAGGTCGCCGGTCACCACGCAGTAGCAGCCCCAGGTCAGCGCCATCATCCGCGCGGTGCGCAGGCGGTTGGTCATTGCGATGATCGGCACCCGCGGCCGTTCGCGCGCCACCAGCGAGGCGGTGGTGCCGGACGAGGTGAAGCAGCAAATCGCCTTGATCTCGGTGGTCTCGGCGATCTCGCGCGCGGCGGCGACGATGCCGTCGGCGACCGAGTGGCGCTCGGCCCGGCGGCTGGCCTCGATGATGTCGGTGTAGTTCGGGTCGTTTTCGACCTCGATCGCCACGTTGTTCATCGTGGTGACAGCCTCGACCGGGTAATCGCCGGCGGCGCTTTCGGCGCTGAGCATGACCGCATCGGCACCCTCATAGATGGCGTTCGACACGTCAGAGACCTCGGCCCGGGTCGGCATCGGGCTCTCGATCATGCTTTCCAGCATCTGGGTCGCGACGATCACCGGTTTGGCGGCGGCGCGACACTTGCGCACCAGGCGCTTCTGGATCGGCGGCACGTTCTGCACCGGCAGTTCGACGCCAAGGTCGCCACGCGCCACCATGATGCCGTCAGAGGCATCGAGGATCTCGTCGAAGTTGGTCACCGCGGCGGGTTTCTCGATCTTCGACAGCACCGCGGCGCGGCCGTTGATCAGCTCGCGCGCTTCCCAGACGTCCTTGGGCCGCTGCACGAAGCTCAGCGCCATCCAGTCGACGCCCAGTTCGGCGACGAACTCGAGGTCCTTGCGGTCCTTTTCCGACAGCGCCGCCAGCGGCAGCACCACGTCGGGCACGTTGACGCCCTTGCGATCCGAGATCACGCCGCCGGTGATCACCGTGCAGTTGGCGAAATCGGCGCCGCAGTTGTCGACCTTGAGGCGGATCTTGCCGTCATTGACCAGCAGATGCGCGCCCGTCTCGAGGGCGGCAAAGATCTCCTTGTGCGGCAGGCAGACCCGGTTGATGTCGCCCGGCGCCGGATCGAGGTCGAGCCGGAAGCTGGCGCCCTCCTGCAGGTCCTGCGGACCGTCACCGAAGGTGCCGACGCGCAGTTTCGGACCCTGAAGGTCGGCGAGAATGGCGATCGGGCTGTCGAGATCCTTTTCGACCTGGCGGATGATCTTGTGCCGCTCGGCGATCTCTTCGTGAGAGCCGTGGCTCATGTTGAGGCGGAACACATCCGCGCCGGCTTCGTGCAGCTTGCGGATCATGTCGTAATCGTTGGACGCCGGTCCAAGTGTGGCGACGATCTTAACCTTGCGGTCGCGTTTCATGGCGCATCAGGCCCTTTCGTAATTGACGGACACATCGCGCGTGACTGGCGATGTTATCGCTAACGCTCTTCCCCCGCTCTATGCACCACTTCGGCCTCGCAGGCAAGCAAGAGGCGCGGTACAACTCCCCGGCCACAATACGAAGGGATGACATGAGCTTCCACCCCTATTGGACAGAAGGCGCCGATCGGCCGGGCAGATGGCTGATCACCTGCGACCACGCGACCAATACCGTGCCAGAGGCGGTGAACGGCGGCGATCTCGGCCTCGCGGCCCGGGACATGCGGCGCCACATCGCATTTGACCCCGGTGCGCTGGGGGTGACGCGACACCTGGGGCGGCTGCTGGATTCGCCGGCGCTGTTTGCCGATTTCTCGCGGCTGGTGATCGATCCGAATCGCGGCGAGGACGATCCGACCCTGCTGATGAAGCTCTATGACGGCACCATCATCCCCGCCAACCGCCATGCCGATGCGGCCGAGGTCGAGCGTCGGCTCGATGCCTATCACCGGCCCTATCACGCGGAGTACTACCGGCTGGCCGCGCGCCGGCCCGACACGGCGATCTGCGCGGTGCATTCCTTCACCCCGCAGCTTCAGGCGCGCCCGCCCCGGCCGTGGCACATCGGCATCCTTTATGCCCATGACGCCCGCCTGGCGCTGCCGCTGATCGAGCGGCTGCAGCAGGAGCCCGACCTCTGTGTGGCGGGCAATGTGCCCTATTCCGGCCACCTGCCGGGCGACAGCATCGAGCGGCACGCGCTTTCAATGGGGCTGCCCAACGTGCTGGTCGAGATCCGCAACGACCTGATCGCCGAGGAGGCCACCCAGAAGGCCTGGGCCGAGCGGCTGGCCCCGATCCTGTCGGAGGTGCTGCGCAAGACGGGTCTGTAGGGCTGGTGGCACGGTGGCAGGGGTTGAAAGGTCGCCGCGCGTTGACAGCGGGCTGCGGGCCCGCCGCGCATCGTCATGCCGGAGCCATGCCTGCGGAATGACGCCGCCCGAACGGCACGGCGATTTGACTGGTGCTAGCGCTACGGTCGGAGCGTCTACGGATTCTGCCGGGACAAATTGGCATACAGTGTTGTCGGATCGCCGTACCGCGGCCCGACGACACGCGGCTCATACACTGGCACTCTCCATGCAATGCATCTTGCCGTGTTCAGACGCTACCTAGATCACCTTGGCAGTTCCGTGCCTGAAGACAAGGCCAGCCAAACCAGCCGCCCGTCCCCGTCAGTTCAGGCCTTCGATCGCCCGGATGATCGAGAACACGTTGTGCGGCAGCCGCGCCGATTTGTCCAATTCGCCGAGGATCACCGTGGTCTCGCCGCCGGCGTCATCGCGGATCACCCATTGCCGCAGTTCCACCGGGTTGCCGGTGAACACCAGATCGATGGTGCCGATCTCGGGCCGCCGCGGATCGCGCGCGCGCACCACCGTCGAGGTGCCGTCATAGGTATGCGAGGTCACCATCCCCGAGCGCGTCAGATCCACCGATTTCGCGAGGATGATGCTCAGCGGCGTGTCGCCCAGCGGATAGCGTTCGGGCGCGCTGCCGACTTTCTTGTCAAAAATTGCCACCTCGCCGCCAGAGGCCAGAACCAGCGCCTTGGCCGGCGGGTTGTAGTCGAACCGCGCCATGCCGGGCCGGCGCAGCGAAATCGTGCCGGTCGAGATCGAACCGTCGTCGTTGATCTGGGTGAAGGATCCCTTGGCCTGCTGCAGCTGGTTGAGGTAGCCGGAGATCTGCCCGAGTGACAGTTTCTCGGCCGCCGCCGGCAGCGCCGCCAGGGTGACGCCGAGGGCGAGGATGAGGGGCTTGAATGCGCGCATGGGGATGTGTCTCACTCGTTTTTTCTGCCGTCACTATCGGCCATATCGCGATGTTATGCGATATCACGGCCACCAGACCCTTCATGTAAGCACCCGCAAGGCCCCTGCCAGGCATCTCCGGCGCATCGGTGCTCACCTTGCCGTGAGAGCCGGCCCGGTTTCGGGCCCCGGCCCGCGTCAAGCCTGTTCCGGCACAAGGATCTCGCGTTTGCCCACATGATTGGCCGGTGAGACAACCCCCTCGTCCTCCATCTGTTCCACCAGACGCGCGGCCTTGTTGTAGCCGATCGCCAGCTTGCGCTGAATGTAGGAGGTCGAGCACTTGCGATCCTTGACGACAATCGCCACCGCCTGATCATAGAGCGCATCCTCGCCGTTGGTGTTGCCGCCGGTGTTGAGGCCCAGAACCGCGTCGATATTGTCGGCCTTGTCGTCATCGGGCCCCTGCACCACACCAGAGACGTAATCCGGCGGGCCGAAGGCCTTGAGGTGGTTGACGATCTCCTCGACCTCCTCGTCCGAGCAGAACGGCCCGTGGCAGCGGGTGATCTTGGCACCGCCCGCCATGTAGAGCATGTCGCCCATGCCCAGCAGCTGCTCGGCCCCCTGCTCGCCCAGAATGGTCCGCGAGTCGATCTTCGAGGTCACCTGGAAGGAAATCCGGGTCGGAAAGTTGGCCTTGATCGTGCCGGTGATGACGTCGACCGAGGGCCGCTGGGTGGCCATGATCAGGTGAATGCCCGAGGCCCGCGCCATCTGCGCCAGACGCTGGATGCAGGCCTCGATCTCCTTGCCTGCGACCATCATCAGGTCGGCCATCTCGTCGACGATGACGACGATGAAGGGCATCTTCTCGGGCGCGAATTCCTCGGTCTCGAACACCGGTTCGCCGGTGTCGTCGTCAAAGCCGGTCTGCACGGTGCGCGAGAACATCTCGCCCTTGGCCTGCGCGTCCGAGACGCGGGAGTTGTAGCCGTCGATGTTGCGGACGCCCATCTTGGACATCTTGCGATAGCGTTCCTCCATCTCGCCCACGACCCATTTCAGCGCCACCACGGCCTTCTTCGGGTCGGTCACCACCGGCGACAGCAGGTGCGGGATGCCGTCATAGACGCTGAGTTCCAGCATCTTGGGATCGATCATCACCAGCCGCAGATCGTCGGGGCTGAGTTTGTAGAGCAGCGACAGGATCATCGTGTTGATCGCCACCGATTTCCCCGAGCCGGTGGTCCCGGCAATCAGCAGGTGGGGCATCTTGGCGAGGTTGGCGACGATCGGATCGCCGCCGATGTCCTTGCCCAGCGCCAGCGGCAGGGTGCGGTTGCCATCGCCATAGTCGCGGCCAGAGAGGATCTCGCGGAACGACACCATCTCGCGCTTCTCGTTGGGCAGTTCGATGCCGATCACCGAGCGGCCCGGCACGGTCGAGACCCGCGCCGAGAGCGCCGACATCGAGCGCGCGATATCGTCGGCGAGGCCGATCACCCGGCTGGCCTTGAGGCCCGGCGCCGGTTCCAGCTCGTACATGGTGACCACCGGGCCGGGGCGGACCGAGACGATCTCGCCCTTGACGCCATAGTCGTCGAGCACCGATTCCAGCATCCGCGCGTTTTCCTCGAGCGCTTCGTCCGAAAGCACATGGCGTTCGATCAGCGCCGGGTCGCTGAGCAGCGACAGCGGCGGCAGTTCGTACTCCGCATCGGCGGGGTCGAAACCCAGTTCGGGCTGCGCCTCGGCCCGGGCGCGTTTCGACATCGGCGCAGGCTTGCGCACCGAATGCTGCACCACCTTCTTGGGCTCGGCCGGGATGACGCGCGGGGCTTGGGTGGGCGCAGGTTCGGTGACCGCCCATTCGTCCTCGTCGGGGGTGACGAAGCCCGAGCTGTCGTCGATGAAGATATTGCGCGGCTCCTCGTCGTCTGACACCGGGTCCGGCGCGGAAACAGCCCCCCTCTGCACGGCAGGGGAGGGGGCAGCAGCGGGGCGCGGGGCCGCGGCGCCGTGGCTGGCGACCGGCGCGGGGCGGGCCGCGGCAG
>NZ_JAXMOR010000055.1:0-18875 GCF_034669705.1 Marinovum sp. | reverse complement strand
AGGCAAGACCGCGAAACAGGCCATCATCGCGGTCGCCCGCAAGCTGCTAACGATCCTCAACGCGATGCTGCGAACGGGCAAACCCTTCGACCCGAAAGCCGTCTGACACGCGGTGACCGATTACGGTTGCCGGCTCAAGGCCGGGACGGGGCGGCGGTCGTGGCGCTCAGATCGCCGCGAGCAGCGCCTCGCCGGCCGAGGCTTCGCAGAGGCCCGGGCTTTCCTCGCGGTGCAGCACCTTGACCACGCCGTCCTCGGCAAAAAGCGCATAGCGCACCGAGCGGTCGTAGAAGCCCACCGCCGGCGCGGTGAAGTTCATGCCGACCGCCTTGGTGAACTCGGCACCGGCATCCGCCAGAAAGCTCAGCCCCGCCGCCGTGGCACCGCTGCTCTCGCCCCAGGCGTTCATCACGAAGGGGTCGTTGACCGAGACGCAGATGATCTCGTCCACGCTCTTGGCGTCAAACCCGGCCTTGGTGCGGATGAAGCTCGGCACATGGGCGCTCGAACAGGTGCGGGTATAGGCGCCGGGCAGGCCGAAGATCACCACCTTGCGGCCCTTGAGCTTGGCCTCGAGGTCCACCGTTTCGGGCCCTTCGGCACCGATCCGCAGCAGGGTGGCGTTGGGCAGGCTGTCTCCGACTGAAATCGTCATGTATCCGGTCCTATTCGATTTGCGTTTGTCTTCCTGGCCGATATAGGCTCTGGCGCAGCGAGGGCCAGCCCCGATCGCGTGAACCAAGGCGAGGAGACAGCATGGCGCATTTCATCGTGGTCGGCGGCGGCCAGGCCGGGGCCTCGCTTGTCACCAAGCTGCGCAACAGCGGATTTGACGGCGAGATCACCCTGATCGGCGCCGAACCGGTGCCGCCCTACGAGCGCCCACCGCTTTCCAAGGCCTATCTGCTGGGCGAGATGGCGCAGGAGCGGCTCTACCTGCGGCCGGCGCAGGTCTATGAGGATCTGGACATCACCCTGCGGCTCGGCAGCAGCGTCACCGCGATCGACACCGCGGCCCGGACGGTTGCGCTGGGCAACGAGGTGCTGGGTTACGACAAGCTGGCGCTCTGCACCGGGTCGCATCCGCGGCGCCTGCCGGCGGCGATTGGCGGCGATCTGGACCATGTCTTTACCGTGCGCACCCTGGCCGATGTCGATGCCATGGCGCCGCAGGTCCGCGAGGGGCGCCGGGCGCTGATTGTCGGCGGTGGCTATATCGGGCTCGAGGCGGCGGCGGTGGCGGCCAAGAAGGGCATGCAGGTGACGCTGGTCGAGATGGGCCAGCGCATTCTGCAACGGGTGGCCGCGCCCGAGACCGCAGAGCATTTCCGCGCCCTGCACCGCAGCCACGGGGTCGAGATTCTCGAAGGGCTGGGGCTTGAGCGGCTCTTGGGCGAAGGCGCAGTCAGCGGCGCGCGGCTGACCGACGGCAGTGAGATCGCGGTCGACATGGTGGTGGTCGGCGTCGGGATCGCGCCGGCGACCGAACTGGCCGAGGCCGCCGGGCTCGAGATCGACAACGGCATCAAGGTCGATGCGCAGGGCCGCACCTCGGCGCCGGATGTCTTTGCCGCCGGCGATTGCACCTCCTTTCCGTATAAGGGCGAGCGTATCCGGCTGGAAAGCGTGCCCAATGCCATCGACCAGGCCGAGGTGGTGGCGCAGAACATGATGGGCGGCGCGGTGGAGTATGTGGCCACGCCCTGGTTCTGGTCGGATCAGTACGACTGCAAGCTGCAGATTGCCGGGCTCAACACCGGCTATGACCACGTCGAGACCCGCCATGGCGCGGACGGCCGCACCTCCTTCTGGTACTTCCACGGCGAGACGCTGGTGGCGGTCGATGCGATGAACGACGCCCGCGGCTATATGGTGGCCAAGCGGCTGATCGAGGCCGGCAAGACGATCACCCGCGCCGAGGTGCACACCCCCGATGGCGAACTGAAGGCGCTGCTGAAACGGTGAGGATCATTGCCGGAGAGCACCGCGGCCGGGCGCTGACCCCGGTGGGCAAGGGCGATGCCGGTGCGCATCTGCGGCCGACCACCGACCGGGTGCGCGAGAGCCTGTTCTCGATGCTGGGCGGTGGCCGGTTCGGCGCGCCGTTCGACGGCACCCGGGTGCTTGACCTCTTTGCCGGCACCGGGGCGCTGGGGCTCGAGGCGCTGTCGCGCGGCGCGGCCGAGGTGGTGTTTGTCGATGACGGTCGCAAGGCGGGCCAGCTGATCCGCGCCAATATCGCGCTGCTGCGCGAGGCAGACCGGGCGCGGCTGATCGCCTGCAATGCCACCCGGCTGCCGGCCAATGCCGACGCGCCCTACGACCTGGTCTTTCTCGACCCGCCCTACGGCAAGGCGTTGGGCGCGGCGGCGCTGGCCGCGGCGGCAAAAGGCGGCTGGATCGCCCCCGAGGCGCTGGTCGTCTGGGAGGAGCGCGCAGCGCAGGTGGCGCCAGAGGGATTCGCCCTGCTCGAGGCGCGGAAATACGGCGATACTGTCATCAGCCTGATGGCCGTCGAAAACTGAAAGCTGTGGCGTTGCGGTGACAGCCATTCTGTGGCATGGTGAGCCTGTCTTGCATGCGACCACCCTCACGGCGGCCCGACGGGCCGCAGCACGGCATGCCACGGCACCGCCCAGTTGCGCACGGGCCGCAAGCGATTGCGGTTATGCTGGCGCGGTTGCCGTGGCCACGCGCAAGCGGGCTATCTAGGGAAATATCACCTGCGTTTATTATGGCACCCGTGTCGCCGCCCTTGAGGGTGCGCTTGCGGTCTGTCGCCCCTCCTAGAGGGGCTTTTCGCAAGGACTGAGGCCTCAGGCGCCCGCGTCACACCCGGTGATAGGGTGCACCAGCCAGGATCGAGGCGGCGCGGTAGAGCTGCTCGCTCAGCATCACCCGGACCAGCATGTGCGGCCAGACCATCTTGCCGAAGGAGAGCGCCATGTCGCACTCGGCGCGCAGGCCCGGCTCGATCCCGTCGGCGCCGCCGATGATCAGCGCCAGATCGCCGCGGCCATCGTCACGGTGGCGCGCCAGCACGTTGGCGAAATCGGGGGAGGTCATCAGCTTGCCACGTTCGTCGAGCGCGACCAGGACTGCGCCGGCAGGCATCGCCTTGCGCAGCAGGGTGGCCTCGGCAGTCATGCCGCCGCCCTTTCGGTCCTCGACCTCGTGGAAGGTCACGGGGCCCAGCCCGAGGGCCCGGCCCGTTCTGTCGAAACGCGTGGCATAATCGTCGATCAACGTCTTCTCGGGGCCCGCCCTCAGGCGGCCCACCGCGCATATATGCACACGCATCAGGCTGGATCAGTGGCCGGTGGGCCGCGAGGTGGCTTCGCCGGTAGGCATCCACATCTTTTCCAGCTGGTAGAAGTCGCGCACCTCGGGACGGAAGACATGAACGATCACGTCTCCGGTGTCGATCAACACCCAGTCACCGGTTTCCTTGCCCTCGGTCTTGGCGCCACGGCCGAGATCGGCCTTGAGCATGTCGACAAGCTTTTCCGAGATCGACGCGACCTGACGCGACGACCGGCCGGAGCAGATCACCATGTAGTCGCCCATGGCCGTCTTGCCGCGGAGGTCGATCTCCACGATGTCCTCGGCCTTGCTGTCGGAAAGAGAGGTCAGGATTTGCGCAAGCAGCTCTTCGCTGGTGACTTGCGCATGTTGGCCCGAGCCGGGCACGCCTTGAACGGCAGAATTTGCCGCAATGGTAAGAGTCAGGACTTTGTCCTCCTTGGTATCGCGCCGCATCGCCCGGCGCCTGACGTGCCCCCAATTTAGCAATCCAGAGGTCACATTTCAATGAAACTGCGCCTAGGGCTGCAAGATGCCGCCGGTCTCGGCCGCATCTGCCCGGTCGTCGAGCACCCGCACCTCGCGCTGCGGGAAGGGAATCGAGATGTCGTTTGCCTTGAAAGCGTCCCAGAGCGCAAGGTACACATCGCCGCGGATGTTGGTCAGCCCGCCGGTGGGATCGCTGATCCAGAAGCGCAGGATGTAGTCGACCGAGCTGTCGCCGAAGCCCACGATATGGCAGACCGGGGTCTTGGGATGCGACAGCACCCGCTTGACGCCGGTGGCCGCCTCGATCGCCAGCCGGCGCACCGCATGCGGGTCGTCGTCGTAGGAGGTGCCGAAGAAGATGTCGAGCCGGACGAAATCCGAGGAATGCGACCAGTTCACCAGCTGGCCGGTGATCAGGTCCTCGTTGGGCACCAGGTATTCGCGGCCGTCGCGGGTGACGACGCTGACGTAGCGCGCCCCGAGCGCATTGATCCAGCCGAAGGTCTCGCCCAGGCTGATCACGTCGCCGGGCTTGATCGACTTGTCGAGCAGGATGATGATGCCAGAGACCAGGTTCGAGACCACCTTCTGCAGCCCGAAGCCCAGGCCGACGCCGATCGCCCCCGACAGCACCGCCAGCCCGGTGAGATCGACCCCCACCATGTTGAGCCCGATGAAGAAGGCCGCGCCATAGAGCAGCACCTGCAGAAACTTGACCGCCAGCACCTGCATCGAGGGCGAAATGTCCTCGTTGCGCCGGATCCGGTTGGCGGTGGTTCTGGCGATGAAGCGCGCCAGCGCGATGGTCACCGTCAGGATCACCAGTGCCTGCACCAGCAGCCAGGCGGTCAGCCGCATCTCGCCCAGGGTGATCGCCATGCTTTCCAGCAGGCGCTGGCTGTCCTCGGTCAGCCCGAGGATCGACAGGGTGACCCAGATCCAGGCGCCGTAGCGCACGGTGCTGCGCAGCAGCGGGTTGTCGATCAGCCGGGTGGCAAAGACGACGAAGAGCCAGGCGGCGGCGAGATTGGCGAAGATCGCCAGCAGGTAGGAGCGGGAGGGCCAGGTGATCTCGCGCATGACCAGCACGGCGAGCCACATCAGGCTGACGAAGAAGATCATCCTGAGGCGGCGGTGGATGATCACCAGCACCCGCATCCGCCAGCGCGGCCAGCCTTCTCGCGCGCGCATCCAGTCGTGCAGCCTTGGCCGGGCGAGCCTCGCGGCACCCCAGGCGAGGGCAAAGAGGACAAGGGCGATGACCACCTGGTAGCGGATCCAGGGGCGCAGCAGCATGTTGAAGTAGAACTCGGCCCAGGCCCGCGCATTTGTAAACAGGTCCTGCAAGAGGGCGATGGCATGGGCGGGGTCGGTCTGAGGGTCCATCGGGGCTCCTGGCAAGGCGTGGGTCAGCTTGCACCGGCGGGTATCGCCGGGCAAGCTTTGTCAGGATGGCAGGTGCGCTGGCGTCTCGTGGCCCGGAGCACGGGCGCTGCCTGCCCCGTCGCACCGAGGGTGCATCCTCCGCCCGCTGGCCCGTCGCCGCCGGCCGGACCTGATCCGGCGCCTCTCCGTTCGGGTTGGCCGTGAGGTCCCGGGTCAAGCCCGGGACAGTGGCTCGTGGCTGGCATAAAGTGGAATATAGTTACAGTTGCAGCGCCACCCCGCGGGCCCCGCCGGCCCGGCTCTCGTCGAAACCATGCGGCACCGCAGTCCGCTGTCAGTGCGGCCCTTCGCCGGTGGCCTCGATCACCGCGCGCAGGTGGTCGTCGGAAAAGCCGGTCTGCGACGGGGTCGCGCCGCCCTGGACCGATTGCACCGCAAGCCCCGCGGTCAGCACCGCGGCGCAAAGAGCCACATAGATCACACTCAGCTTGCTCATCGTTCCAACTCTGCCCGCGCCCGGCCCCGGTTTCAGGGGATCACGATTTGCGGCAAACCACCGCTTTGGCTTGCGAGAATCTCGCCCAGCCTGTAAGGGGCCAGCTATGCAAATGCTGACGGATATTCAAGACCGCGCCCGCCTTCGCGAGCGGTTCTTCGGTGCGACCTTCACGGTTCTCGCACGGCTATAAGCGGCCTTTTGCCAATCCGCCCCTGAAATCATGACCAATTGAACGGGAGAGGACCAGCCATGTCCCCCAAAACGCTCTATGACAAGATCTGGGATGCGCATGTCGCGCATGAAGCCGAAGACGGCACCTGCTTGCTCTACATCGATCGCCACCTCGTGCACGAGGTGACCAGCCCGCAGGCCTTCGAGGGTCTGCGCCTGGCGGGCCGCAAGGTGCGCGCCCCGGAAAAGACCATCGCCGTGCCGGACCACAACGTCCCCACCACCGAGGATCGGGTGAACGGCATCGACAACCCCGAAAGCCGCATCCAGGTCGAGGCGCTCGACAAGAACGCCAAGGACTTCGGTGTGCATTACTACCCGGTCTCCGACGTCCGCCAGGGCATCGTGCACATCGTCGGCCCCGAACAGGGCTGGACCCTGCCGGGCATGACCGTGGTTTGCGGTGACAGCCACACCGCCACCCATGGTGCGTTTGGCGCACTGGCGCATGGCATCGGCACCTCAGAGGTCGAGCACGTTCTGGCCACCCAGACGCTGATCCAGAAGAAGTCCAAGAACATGAAGGTCGAGATCACCGGCAAGCTGCGCCCCGGTGTCACCGCCAAGGACATCACCCTTTCGGTGATCGGCGAGACCGGCACCGCCGGCGGCACCGGCTATGTCATCGAGTATTGCGGCGACGCGATCCGCGAACTGTCGATGGAAGGCCGGATGACCGTCTGCAACATGGCGATCGAAGGCGGCGCGCGCGCCGGCATCATCGCGCCGGACGAGACCACCTTCACCTACGTCAAGGGCCGCCCGCATGCGCCGAAGGGTGCCCAGTGGGAAGCCGCGCTCAACTGGTGGAAGACGCTCTATTCCGATGACGACGCGCATTGGGACAAGGTGATCACCATCAAGGGCGAAGACATCGCCCCGGTCGTCACCTGGGGCACCTCGCCAGAGGACGTCCTGCCGATCACCGCCAAGGTGCCGGCGCCCGAGGACTTCAAGGGCGGCAAGGTCGACGCCGCCCGGCGGTCGCTCGATTACATGGGCCTCAAGCCCGGCCAGGCACTGACCGATATCGAGATCGACACGGTCTTCATCGGCTCCTGCACCAACGGCCGGATCGAGGACCTGCGCGCCGCGGCCGAGATCCTCAAGGGCAAGAAGATCAAGGACGGCATGCGCGCCATGGTCGTGCCCGGCTCGGGCCTTGTCCGGGCGCAGGCCGAGGAAGAGGGTCTGGCGGATATCTTCAAGGAAGCCGGTTTTGAGTGGCGCATGGCGGGCTGTTCGATGTGCCTTGCCATGAACCCCGACCAACTGTCGGAAGGTGAGCGCTGCGCCTCGACCTCGAACCGCAACTTCGAGGGGCGCCAGGGCTACAAGGGCCGCACCCACCTCGTCTCGCCGGCGATGGCGGCGGCGGCGGCGGTGACCGGCCACCTGACCGACGTGCGCGAGATGATGTGAGGGCCTAGGCAGTGCTTACCGGGACGCGGCGATCAGGCCTTGCGGAGTTCGCTTTCGGACTTCAGCACCTCGTCGCCGTCGTCCTGCTCGATCCTGTAGGCCGGTTCGTCGTCGGAGGCATCACGCGTCACCTCGCTGCCCTGCAGCGTCAGGGTGATCTTCTGCGTGTATCTCTTGGTGACCTTGCCGGTTCCGGTGCCATTGCCCCAGTCCCACTCAACTTTCGTGCCTGTCTGATACGACATGCTCTGACCTCCTGATCCCATACCGCGGGCAACGCGCCAGACACCGGCGCGGTTCCGCGGCTTCCGAAAGGACCCGAAATGGAAAAATTCACCAAACTGACCGGCACCGCGGCGCCGATGCCACTGGTCAACATCGACACCGACATGATCATCCCCAAGGTGTTTCTGAAATCGATCCAGCGCACCGGCTTTGGCAAGAACCTGTTCGACGAGATGCGCTACAACCGCGATGGCAGCGAGATCCCCGATTTCGTGCTGAACAAGCCGCAATACCGCGACGCGCAGATCCTTGTCGCCGGCGACAACTTCGGCTGCGGCTCTTCGCGCGAGCATGCGCCCTGGGCGCTGGCGGATTTCGGCATCAAATGCGTGATCTCGACCAGCTTTGCCGACATCTTCTACAACAACTGCTTCAAGAACGGCATCCTGCCGATCGTGCTGCCGCAGGACGACGTCGACAAGCTGATGGATGACGCCGAGCGCGGCGCCAATGCCAAGCTGACCATCGATCTGGAAAACCAGACCATCCAGGGCCCCGACGGCGGCACCATCGGCTTCGAAGTCGACGCCTTCAAGAAGCACTGCCTGATGGAAGGGCTGGATGATATTGGCCTGACCATGGCCAAGGAGGCCTCGATCGACACATTCGAGGCCGAGGCAGCGCAGGCGCGTCCCTGGGTCTGATCCGTCTCACCCGGCAAGAGTGGCAAACGGCGCGGTCTTCCGCGCCGTTTTCGTGTGCGGCGCGGTTTGGCCGGGCGGGCGGGCAAGGCCGGACTCAACCACCCTCTGAGTAGACCGACCGGCATTTGCAGTCGCATGGGGTCCGCTCGAAAGCCTGTCGGCGGCGCGATGCCGGAGGGCAGGCCGGGTGGCCCGGCACGGTGCTGGCAGCCGGCTTGTGGGCCGAGCCGCGGCGGCCGCAACATCTGGTATGCGCTGATTTCGCTGACGTTTTTCCGCCGCAGTATTGATGCAATCAGGCACCAGTGATCCCACGAAATTGCCCGAATAGTTTCGATACTGTGAACAGACGGTTGAGACACCGGCCGAAAGGAGGCAACAATTGGGCAAGAATGAGGCAAGCCGCGACACCCAGGCGGCATCAGACGGGAACAAGGGCACGGCATCGTACCGCGCTCGACCGGATTGAAGGGAACGGGCAGTGATTTCACGCATATTCGGTGCGGCACTACGGGCGTTGCTTGTATCCAGCCTGGCGGTTCTGCCATCGCTGGTGCTTGGCCCGAGCAATGCCGACGGTGCGCAGATCTCGGTGCTCGTGGCGCTTCTCGCGGCGGTCTTCGTGTTTGTCGAATACGCCTCTGCCTATCCCAGCTTCGTCGAATTCCGCCACGCGCCGCCGTTCAACCGCATGCGCTTCGTGATGCTGCTGCTGATGGTGATCTGCCTGACCTGGCTGACCCGTCACGCGACCCACCCCGGCGTGCTCAGCGGTATCGTCTCTCGCGGGGCCTCGGCCATGGGCGAGCTTCTCGACCTGCCGTATTCGCCGGTGCGCATCTTCATCTACGGTCTGCCGACCGATTCGAGCCTCGAGATGGTCGAGCGCGCCCGTGACGGGGCGGCGCTGGTCTATGCCATGTCGCTGACCGCGCTGGCCACCTTTGCCCTGCTGGTACGGATCTACGACTGGCCGTCGCGCAACGGCGCGTTCAACGTCTGGGTCAATCTGCCGCTGTTCGATCCCACCACCGGCGGCGACGTGCTGCCGCGGCTGCGCCGCGACAGTTGGCTGAACATTGCTGCCGGGGTGGTGTTGCCCTTCCTGATTCCGGCCTTCATCCGGCTGACCTCGGGCGTCTTCGACGCCTTTACCCTGTTTGACTCGCAGAGCTTTGTATGGACCATGGTGGCATGGGCCTTCATTCCCGCCAGCATGATCATGCGCGGCATCGCCATGGGCCGCGTTGCCGACCTGATCGAGGAAAAGCGCCGTCGCGCCTATGCCCGCGCCCAGCACGCTGGCTGATTCATCTCGTCTGTTGCCTGACCGCGCCGATGGCGGTGGCCGAGCCGCTGCGGCTGGCCACCTGGCACGTCGAGCTGAGCCGTAAGGGCCCCGGCCTGCTTTTGCGCGACATCCGCAAGGGCGACGACCCGCAGGTGGCCGCAGTGGTCGAGATCCTGGCCGAGCTGCAGCCCGACATCCTGCTGCTGACCGACATCGACCATGACCTGACCCTGCTGACGCTCGGGGCGCTGCGCGATGCGATTGCCGCCGCCGGACCGGAGTATCCGCATCTCTTTGCCCCGCCGCAGAACGCCGGCCGCGACATCGGGGCCGATCTCGATGGCGATGGCCGGTTGCAGGAGGCCGAGGATGCGCTGGGCTTCGGGTTCTTCACCGGCGATGGGGCCATGGCGCTGCTCTCGCGCTATCCGTTCGGGGCGGCCGAGGATTTCTCGACTCTGCTCTGGCGCGATCTGCCGGGCAATCTGATGGCAGGGGCGGCGCTGCCGGAGGCGGCGGAGGACCTCGTGCCGCTGTCCAGCGTGGCGCATTGGGCGGTGCCGGTCACACTGCCCGGCGGGGCGCTGAGCGTGCTGGCGATGAACGCCACGCCGCCGGTCTTTGACGGGCCGGAGGATCGCAACGGCCGGCGCAACCACGACGAGGTGATCTTCTGGCGGCATTACCTCGATGGCGCGTTCGGCCCGGTTCCGGACCATCTAGCGCTGATGGGCAATGCCAACCTTGACCCTCTGGACGGCGAGGGGCGGCATGACGCAATCCGCACCCTGCTGGCCGACCCGCGGCTGCAGGACCCGGGCCCGCGCGATCCGGCCGCTGCTGAGGAGGCCACCCCGGGCCAGCAGGGCGATCCGGCGCGCGACACCGCCAACTGGTCAGAGCCGGTGCCGGGCAATCTGCGGGTGGATTACCTGCTGCCCTCGGCCGGTCTGAGGGTGCTGGCCAGCGGCACGCTCTGGCCCACGCCGGGAAGCCGCGCGGCAGAGGCCTCGCGCCATGCGCTGGTCTGGGTCGATCTGAACTGGCCGCCGGCCGAGTGACCCCTCTCGTGCGCGCGTCCCGGACCCCGCTCCGGGACCTCTTCGCCGACCGGGAGGCCCCGGATCAGGTCCGGGGCGGGCGGGGCGGAGGGGCTGTCGTTTCTTGACCCTCCGGCAGGCATTGGATAGGCGATGCTGGAACGTTTTTCGCGACAAAGGAACCGCCCCATGAGCACGCCTTCTCTTCTGATCCTGCCCGGCGACGGCATCGGCCCCGAGGTCATGGAACAGGTCCGTCGGATCATCGACTGGTACGGCGACAAGCGCGGGCTCAAGTTCGAGGTCAGCGAAGACCTCGTCGGCGGCTGCGCCTATGACAAGCACGGCACGCCGCTGCATGACGACACCATGGCCAAGGCGCAGGAGGTCGACGCCGTCCTGCTTGGCGCCGTCGGTGGCCCGCAGTACGACAACCTCGACTTTTCGGTCAAGCCGGAGCGGGGCCTGCTGCGCCTGCGCAAGGAGATGGACCTTTATGCCAACCTGCGCCCGGCGCAGTGCTTTGACGCGCTGGCGGAGTTCTCGTCGCTGAAAAAGGACGTCGTGTCCGGTCTCGACATCATGATCATCCGCGAGCTGACCTCGGGCGTCTATTTCGGCGAGCCGCGCGGGATCATCAAGGAAGGCAACGAGCGCGTCGGCATCAACACCCAGCGCTACACCGAATCCGAGATCGCCCGCGTGGCGCGCTCGGCGTTCGAGCTGGCGCGCAAGCGCAACAACAAGCTGTGCTCGATGGAGAAGGCCAACGTGATGGAATCGGGCGTGCTTTGGCGCGACGTGGTCACCGAGGTGCATCAGGCCGAGTACTCCGACGTCGAGCTGACCCACATGTACGCCGATGCAGGCGCCATGCAGCTGACCCGCTGGCCCAAGCAGTTCGACGTGATCGTCACCGACAACCTGTTCGGCGACCTGCTGTCCGACCTCGCCGCCATGCTCACCGGCTCGCTCGGCATGCTGCCCTCGGCCTCGCTGGGCGCCCCGATGGCCAATGGCCGTCCCAAGGCGCTCTACGAGCCGGTGCACGGCTCGGCGCCCGATATCGCCGGCACCGGCAAGGCCAACCCGATCGCCTGCATCCTGTCGTTCGCCATGGCGCTGCGCTACAGCTTCGACCAGGGTGCGGAGGCCGACCGGCTGGAGCAGGCCATCGAGACCGTGCTGGCCAATGGTGTCCGCACCGCCGATCTGCTGCAGGCGGAAGGCGCCACGCCGGTCTCGACCTCGGAAGCCGGCGACGCTGTTCTGGCAGCGCTCGACGCTTCGCTCTGATCCCATTGCCGGTGATCGCCGCCGCGCGCGGCGGTCACCTCTCCCCCGGCCTGCGGGGCCCCGGGGGATTGCGCTTCGCAAGCGCCTGCGGCCTTGATCCTCGCGGTCACTTCGCCGTAACAGGGGACAACGCGATTGGCCTTGGGCCAGAACCTCCTGCGAGACCCCCATGAACATCAAAGGCCTGCTCTTCGCCCTGCTCGGATTCGCCCTGTTTTCGGTGCATGACGTCGTGGTGAAATACCTCGGCAGCAGCTACACGCCGGTGCAGATCATCTTCTTTGCCGGGCTGTTCAGCTTTCCGCTGCTGACCTTCGTCCTGATGAGCGACCCGACCCGCGAGAATCTGCGGCCGGTGCACCCCTGGTGGGTCTCGGTGCGGGTCTTCGGCGCGCTGTTTTCGGGCCTGATGGCCTTTTACGCCTTTTCCGTGCTGCCGCTGGCGCAGACCTACACGCTGCTCTTTGCCGCGCCGATGCTGATCACCGTGCTGGCGATCCCGATGCTGGGCGAGAGCGTCGGCCCGCATCGCTGGGCGGCGGTGACCGTCGGGCTGATCGGGGTGATCGTGGTGCTGCGGCCGGGCGGGCAGGAACTGACGCTGGGCCATGCGGCGGCGCTGGGCTCGGCCTTCTGCAACGCGCTGTCGTCGGTGGTGGTGCGCAAGATCGGCCAGGAGGAGCGCACGGTGGTGCTGCTGCTCTATCCGCTGGCCGGCAACTTCCTGCTGATGGGGCTGGCGCTGCCCTTCGTCTATGTGCCGATGCCGATCACCGATCTCGGCGGGCTGGGCGTCATCGCGCTCCTGGGCTTTCTCGCCAGCATGTGCGTCATCGCCGCCTATCGCTATGGCGAGGCGGCGATCGTGGCGCCGATGCAGTATTCGCAGATCCTCTGGGCGACGCTGTTCGGCTTCCTGCTGTTCGGCGAGAGCCTCGACGATCCGACGGTCTATGGCGCCGGGCTGATCATCCTGTCGGGGCTCTACATCGTCTACCGCGAGAGCCGTGGTGGCAAATCCGACAATACCCCGGTGCTGCGCAACCGCTCGCGCGGCTACAGTCCGGGCAGCATTCGCACCTCGGCGATCCTGCGGCGGTGGAAAAGCGACTGAATCCGCTTGCAATGCCGGCGGGGGCACTGTAATCCGCGCGTCACGGTCGGAGTGTAGCTCAGCCTGGTAGAGCACTGTCTTCGGGAGGCAGGGGCCGGAGGTTCGAATCCTCTCACTCCGACCAATAAAACAAGGCGCCCTCGGGCGCCTTTTGGTTTTTCGGGGGTTAGTTTCCGGGGCCGGCCTCGGAAGCACCACTTCTCGAGTATGAAAAACGGTCAGCCCTTTGTGTATCCGGCGCTCGGGATGCTGGCTGCCAAGAGCGGAATTTCCCCAACCGCGATGGGCGCACGCCGTCCAGCCTACCGAGGATGAGTAGTCAAATAGGGGCCGCACGACATCATCCGAGTTCGCCAAGGGATGCCGGGTGGTTGATCGCGCGGAAGCACTCACAACTCGATTTCCCGGCGAGACCTGAACTTGGCAGCCTCGGACGGGGAAGAACTGGGTCAAGCGATCATCGTCGCCGAATCGGGATCGGTGCACACGGCAGTCAGCTTTTCCACCGGCATGTAGCGGCGCGAGACGGCCCATCATCGTTTTGCTCCAGCATGAAGACACCCACGAGGCGGACGACAGCCGCGCGGTTCGGGAGTGAGGGCAGCAACGCCACCGGTTCGAGAGACTGCTCGAGCCCGACGACGCTGGTCCGTCGTTTGTTCTCCTTGTTGACGCGCTCCAAGAGGGTCGTGCTGTGCAGTCAACCATGCCCCGGAAAGACCCTGACGCTCCGCACTACAAACCTCACGGAGCGTCGAAGCCGATCAGTCAGCCCGCGCCACGACCTTTACGGTAGGCGCCGCTGCGACGCCTGCGCCTTCCATCGCCGATTTCAGCTTGTCGGAGGTGAGAAACGCCTCGGCGGCCTCGAGGCTTTCGAAACCGTGCAGGACGAGCACGTTGTTCGGAAGGCCAGGGTCTTGAAAGACCTGCTCCATGATAACGCCGCCGGCCTGCTGCTCGTCAGCGAAAGCGTCGTAGACCTGGCGCCAGACGCCGTAGTCCTCGACCGGGTGGCTGATCACCGCCAGCACAGGAACGTCCTGCGCCGAGGCCGCGACCGGCAAGGCAAGAAAGACCGAAGCGGCAAGGCTGCGAGCGAACTGGGTCATGATATCCTCCATGGGTTGGTTCTGCCGACGACAACCATCGGCGATGTCCAAAGCCTGCCGGAGGATCTTTGACTTGCGTAGCCCTCGGGATGCAGAACCGGGCGGCATTTGTGCAGAGAGGCGGGAAGCGCTCAGACCGGCTCCCAGAGCGGGCCGTGCGGGATGTTTTCGCCGATGAACTTCATGAAGCGGCGGACCGGCGGCTGGGAATAGGCCTCCTTCGAGGCCACGACCCAGAGCGTGTGGTGGAGCTTTTCATGCCGGAAGCACGGCACGAGATCGGTCTCGAAATCGCCCGCGACGCAGGGCAGCAGCCCGAGCCCGGCGCCCGAGCGCAGCGAACCGATCATCCCGGTGACGGAATTCACCTGAAGCGCCCGGTCCGCCTCGCCGACCTGTTCGGCAAGCCAGCGTGCAGCACCGACCACCTCGGCCAATCGGCCATTGTAGAGGACGAACTTGTGACCCTGACACGTCTCAAGGCCGTGCGGCGCACCGTGCTGCCTCTCGTAGTGGCGGCTGCAATAGACCCCCCACGGAATCAGGGCGAGCTTGCGCGCGATCAACGTATCGCCCGTGATTTCGTCCGCCGCCCGCAGGGCAATATCGGCCTCGCCCTTTTCCAGCGACACTTGGCCCGAACTGATATCGACCTCGAATTCGATGTCCGGATGTTTGGTGCGGAACCGCGTGAGGACGGGGAACCCCCAATGTTCCATGGCCTCCGGGTTGCCCGTCAGCCGTATGATGCCGGACACTTCGCGCGAAAGCCGCTCAGCCCGGGTCTGGATCGTCTCCGCCGAGGCTGCCATCTGGCCGGCCAGGTCCAGCAGCGCGCTGCCATGCGGCGTCAGGGCATAGCCGCGCGGATCGCGTTCGAACAGTGTCAGGCTGAGGGCCTGCTCCAGAGCCTGGATGCGTCGGCTCACCGTCGTCTGGTTGATGTTCAGCCGTTTTGATGCCCCCAGCGTCGAGCCCTCCTGTGCGACCGCCAGAAAGAGCCGGATATCGTCCCAGTCGAACATCTCGCCTCCTCCCTGAAGCGTGTCTGCATTCCCGCAGGTCGGTTCTGCGACAGATGAGCTACCCCGGCACCTCCAATCCCATGATGCTTGGGGGCAGGCCCTGACGCCGAAAGGCGCAGCGGCAGGAACAAACATAGGAGGAAGATCATGCTTCGCACAATAACCCTGACCGCCTTGGCCGTGGCCGCTTTCAGCGTTCCGGCCGCCGCGGGCTCCATCCAGACCGACGAGGCAAGGATGATCGAGGCCTTCGCCGCGGCGCTCGGCGGCAATGACGATGCCCTTGCGCCCCACCTCACCGAAGCGGCGGTCTACATGCCCTCCACCGGCGGGCGCTTCGAGGGAGCCGAGAGCATTGCACAAAGCCTGGCAGCCTTTCCGGATGTTACGGATTTCACGGCCGAGATCGACGAGAGGGTACCGCTGGGCGAGGGCCATATGCTCTACATCGGTACCTACACCGTGACCCTGCCGCCCGAGATGGGCGGGGCCACGCTGCCGGGCGAATACGTGCTGGTCGCCGAGCATACCCCCGCAGGGCTGAAGTTGCTTCGCCACGTCGCTTTCCCCGCCCGTGGCATGGACCGCTGACCGCCCCCGCGAGGTGCCGTGCCTCGCCGCGGCACCGCAAATTCTCAGAAAGGACACCGTCATGACCACCGCCGTAATGCATCGGACGCCCGTCAAGGTGCGGGAGATGCACAACCATCACGTCGACAGCACGATCTGGAATGACCTGACGTTCCGCGAGGACGACATCGTCATCTCGACCTATGCCAAATCGGGCACGACCTGGATGCAACAGATCGTCAGCCAGTTGATCTTCAAAGGTGCCGAGGGGCTGCCCGTCGCCGAAATGTCGCCCTGGCTCGATCTGCGCGTGCCGCCAAAGCAGATCAAGCTGCCCGAGGTCGAGGCGCAGCGCCATCGCCGGTTTCTCAAGACACATCTGCCGGTCGATGCACTGCGCATGTCGCCGAAGGCGAAATACATCTATATCGGCCGCGATGGGCGCGACGTGATATGGTCGTTGCACAACCACCACTCGACCGCCAACCAGGCATGGTATGACGCGTTGAACAAGACCCCCGGCCTGGTCGGCCCCGAGATCGGACGGCCGCACGAGGACCCCGTCGCCTATTTCCGTCACTGGCTGGAGAATGACGGCGCGCCGTTCTGGCCGTTCTGGGAGAATGTCCGGTCCTGGTGGGCGATCCGCAGCCTGCCCAACGTGCTGATGGTGCATTTCGCCGATCTGAAGCGTGACTTCGAGGGCGAGCTTGAGCGCATTGCGGCCTTTCTCGAGATCCCCATCCCGGAAGATGCCCGCGCGCGGATCACCGAGCACTGCTCCTTCGACTACATGAAACGCAACGCGGCGGCGTCGGTCCCGCTCGGAGGCGCGTTCTGGGACGGCGGTGCGCAGAGCTTCATCCACAAGGGCACGAACGGGCGTTGGAAGGACCGGCTGCCGTCCGACCTCTCGGACGCATATGAGCAGTGCGCTGACGAGGAGCTCGGGGCGGATGCGGCCGCGTGGCTGAAAGACGGTCGACAGGTGCGGTAGGTCATGGATCTTGACGATCGTCGCAGTCGGAACGTCGATGCCGGAACTTGTCACCTCGGTGATTGCCGCGCTGAAACGGCAGGGCGATGTGGCCTTCGGCAACATCGTTGGCTCGAACATCTACAACATCCTCGGGATTGGCGGGACCACCGCGCTGATTGCGCCGTCGCATGTGCCGGAGGAGATCGTGCGTTTCGACGCGCCGGTGATGGTGGCCGTCACGCTGGTGCTGGTTCTCTTCGCTGCGACGGGGCTTCGGATCGGACGCCGGGAGGGTGCGACCCTGGTCGCAGGATACATTGCGTATGGCTGGCTGCTCTGGCCCTGATCCTCGACGAGCATTGGCGATGCGAGGTCCGCCGTGGGGGGCCTTCCTCCGGTTCGTAGCGGGATCGCGTGGTTGACCCGTTAAGGTCGCGAACGGCCGTTCACGTGCATAAAGACACGCCTAATTCAGCGACGCCCCCAGCAGGACCGCTATCGGGACCGGCGAAACGGCGATGGCGACGCCGAGGGCATAGGCTGGCCAAGAGATCATTTGGCTCGCGCCCAAGGCCATCGCAATTCCGCCGCCGCCGCCTGCAAGCGTGTTGCCGGGCAGGTTGAACAAGACCAGCATCGGAAGAATCGGGACCTTCAGCAACCATCGTCGCGCCCACCGGGGCAATGCCGTTTCTATTCTGGCCCGTCGCTGTGGCAAGGCAAGCTCCGCAGTCTCCTCGACATGCCGGGCAGCGCGGATGAGATGGACAGTCCTCAGTCCCGCGGCAAGCGCCGAGGCAGGAACGAGCCGTCCGACCGCGAAGGCCGCCAAAAGTGCGAGCACCGTCGAGAGGTAGATCATCGGCACGACCCGCGCCCCGAAGATCGCGATGAGAGCGAGCCCGATCTCAATGCCCGGAACGAAGGGCAGGGCCATCAGGACAGTGTAGGCGATGAGCGCGACGATGATGGTGCGGTGGACCGCCGGTTCGGTATGCGGCCAAAGATCGAGATCGAGTGCGGCGCCGATCCACTGGCCGAAGATCGCCCCGCCGACGATCAGCCCGACATAGCAGACCAGCACGAAAAGCGCCCGGGCCTTCGGCGCGCGCAGCGAGAGGCTCCGACGCGACATCCGTCAGTTCAGCCAAGCCGGATGGTCTTCATCCGGGGCGGCCAGCGCCCCATCGAACCAGATGCGCACGTGGACGTCGCCATACCATCTGGGTCGTCGCCACTGGGCCTCCGCCACCAGCCGGTCGCCGGTAATCCGGCCCGCGAAATGAAGCTCGCCTTGGTCAGGGCTGACCAGCACGGCCATGACGTAAAGCGTCTCGCCCTCGGCGCGAAGGTGATAGGCGGCCGGCTGGAACCCGAAACGGTCGCAGAGGTCGGTGGACAGCAGCGCGCCGGTGAAGCGCACGACGTCCTGCCCGCTTGTCGGCTCGGCATTCTTGCCGGTCGCTACGACGAAGACCCGTCCGGACAGAAGGGCTTGCTGGGCCGACGCGAGGCGGGCGAGGGCCTCCTCGCCGAACAGAGATTTGGCGACGGGCAGGGTCTCCGTCCGGTCTTGGGCGAGGGGCGAAGACGTTCCGGCCAGGACGAGGCCGGAGGATCCCAGCAGGAACGCGCGTCTGCCTATCGGCGCCATTTATACGGTCCCCCATACGATCAGGAGTTCGTTGGGCCCTTCCCAACCCTCCACGGTCCGGAACACCTCCAGCTCTTTTTCGATCTCCTCATAGGCCGCCGCCCGGCGCTCCTCGGAAAGGCGCGACAGGATCGCGACCACCGGGGCCGCGCCGTCACGGACGAAATCCACGTAATGGCGCGCCGAAGGCATGCGGAACGGCGCCGAGACACCGAGTTCATGGACGTCCGAGAAGCCGGCCTCGCGGTAGAGCCGCGCGAGCACTCCGGGCGCCCCGAGGCTCAGCAGGCCCCCGGGCCGGGCAGGGTCGGGCGGCGCGACACCGACCTGCGTGCAGGCGACGCGCATCAGCGTGGTGACGCAGGGATTGCGCTCGGGGCGCGAGAAAACGACCGAAACGGCGCGGCGGCCCGGCCGAAGCACCCGGCGCATCTCGGCCAGGCCAGTGGAAGGGTGCGGCAGGAACATCAGGCCGAGCCGGCAGGTCGCTGCGTCAAAGGTCGCACTTTCGAACGGAAGAGCTTCAATATCGGCC
>NZ_JAXMOR010000054.1:0-19448 GCF_034669705.1 Marinovum sp. | reverse complement strand
CCGTGGCACACACACTCAACAGCAGACCCCGCAAAACGCTTGGCTGGAGAACGCCTGCAGAGGCATTGGACGACGTCCTGCGGTGAGATATAAACCAACCGTTGCGACGACCAGTTGAATCCGCCCAGATGGTGATCAGCGATGCACACGAAGGCCTGCGCCCGGCCCGACAGGGCGGGGCGCGAATGGCGTGACATTGGTCGGGGCGGCGGGTTGCGCGTAGCTGGCCTTGATCGTCACTCGAAATACCCGAACGGTTGCGATCACGAGGCTGAAGCTCAGGAGATCCGCGCCGGTCGCGAGGATCGCGGTCATCGAGACATCGCCGGCAATCACCGCCCAGAGGCCGACCAGTGATCCGGCGAGGGCGAGCGGCAACAGGCCGGTCCAAAGCGACAGCAGGATCGAGCCCAAAACCTCGGTCCTCAACCAGCTGTCATGGGGCGATCGGATGCTGCTGTAGTCAATCGCACAGATCAACGAGCCAGGCGAACCCCTCTATCCGCCGCCGTTTTCTGCCGCACTACCTGCGGCTCCCGGTTGCCTTGTCGAAGAAATGGACCTTCGCCGGGTCGATCGACACGGTGAGCTTCTGCCCCACTTCGATGTCGACACCTCCGTCAAGCACCGCGGTCGCCGGTTTCCCGCCCAACTCAAAGGTGATGTGGGTTTGCGCGCCCGTTGGCTCCACCAGGGTGGTCGATCCGGACAACGGCACACCGGAGGCATCAGCCGTGAAATGCTCCGGCCGCAGGCCGACGACGACCTTGTCGTGTTCGACGATATTCGGATGGTTGCTGGTGACGGGAACCATTTGCCCACCGGCCAGTTCCGCCGCCAGCCCGGTGTCGGTCTTCACGATGGTTGCGTCGATCAGGTTCATCGACGGGGTGCCGATGAAAGCTGCCACGAACAGGTTGTCGGGCTTGTTGTAGAGGTCGATCGGACGCCCGACCTGCTCGATATTGCCGCCGTTGAGGATCACCACCCGGTCTGCCAGCGTCATCGCCTCGATCTGGTCGTGGGTGACGTAGATCGAGGTCGTCTTCACCCGCTGGTGCAGCGTCTTGATCTCCGACCGCATCTGGACGCGCAGTTTGGCGTCGAGGTTCGACAGCGGCTCGTCAAAGAGGAAGGCCGCCGGATCGCGCACGATGGCGCGGCCCATCGCCACGCGCTGGCGCTGGCCTCCCGACAGCTGCCCGGGCTTGCGATCAAGCAGCTTGTCGAGTTCCAGCAGCTTGGCGACCTCCGAGACCTTCACGTCGATGTCACCGCGTTTCATCCCTGAGAGCTTCAGGTTGAACCCCATGTTCTTGGCCACGCTCATGTGCGGGTAGAGCGCATAGTTCTGGAACACCATGGCGATATTGCGTTCGCGCGGGTTGAGGTGATTGACAACATTGCCGTCGATCCTGACCTCGCCGCCCGAGGCGGGCTCGAGCCCCGAGATGATCCGCAGCAGGGTCGACTTGCCGCAGCCCGACGGACCGACAAGCGCCACGAATTCGCCGTCCTCGATCTGCAGGTCGACGCCGTGGATCACCTCGACCGCGCCGAAGTTCTTCTTGAGACCGGTGATTTCTACCGAGGCCATGTTACTCCCCTTTCCCTGTGACTGTTTTCGCCGGACGCCGTCGCCTCACGCGAGCGCGGCCGCCTTTTCGCGACGAATTTCCTGGTTCAGCGGCTCGCCGGCGAAGAATCGGCGCACCTCTTCGACTGCCGAAAGCCCCTGTCGGACATAGCTTTCGCGGGTGTGGCCGGCGCAATGCGGCGAGAGATACACATTCGGCATCTGCCGCAGCGGATCATCGTCAGGCAATGGTTCGACTTCGAAGGTGTCGATGGCCGCAAAGATCCGCCCCTCTTGCAGTTCCTCGACCAGCGCGCCCGTCTCCAAAAGCCCGGCCCGGGCGGTGTTGACCAGCAGGCTACCGTCGACCATCGCTTGCAGATGGCTGCGCGTGATCATGCCTTCGGTGGCGGGCAGGTTCGCGGCGTGCAGGCTGACCACCGGGCAGCTGGCGAACAGCGTGTCGAGGTCCATGAGCGTCACGCCCAGCCGCTCGGCCTCTTCCGTGCTGATGAACGGATCATAGACCGCCACCTTGCAGCCAAACGGGCGCAACCGGTCGAGCACGAGGCGTCCGACATAGCCCAGCCCGACCAGCCCGACGGTCTGTGCCGCAAGAAGTTGACCCAGATAGCCCTTGCGCATCTCGGCCCAGCCCATCGTGCCGCGCAACCCGGCATCCTGCCGGGTGTGCAGACGCAGATGGGCAAGGATCTGCGCCAAGGTGAACTCGGCCACGGCCAGGGCGATTTCCGGCGCCGAATGGCTGACCCGGATATGGCCGTCGATCAGCGCCTTCTCCACGTCTAGAAGTTTCACCGATCCGGCAGCATGCGAGACAAACTCTATGTTCCCCTCCGGCGCAAGCAGATGCGACAGCTTCGGGCTGAGCCATCCGGTGAGGACTGCCGTCACATCCTGCAGGGCAGAGGAAAACGCTCCGGAACCGAGGTCTTCGTCGCTGACGAAAACCGGTTGCGCGAAGGCGCTCAGCGCATCCTCGACCTGCCGGGGAAAGATCCGCGAACGGACTTCTTCGGGCATCAGGACAGCGACCCTCGGGCGGGAACCGGACTCCGGTTTGACCTGTTTGTTCATCTCTATGTCACCTGTTGTCATTGGATTCACCGTTTCGCCGGCTGAATCATCAGTTCCGAGACATGTGCCCGCTCGGGCAGGCACATCACGAACATGCAGGCCTCGGCGATGTCTTCGGGTTGAAGCGCTTTTGCCCGCATCTCCTCGGTCGGGGGCGTCGGCCGTTTTTCCAGCAGCGGCGTCTCGGTCATGCCCGGAAGGATCACCGTGGCCCGGATGCCGTGCTGCCATTCCTCCTCCATGATCGCATGGGTCATCGCCATGACGCCCGCCTTGGTAGCTTGGTAGGCGGCGCCCGAGGGGTCGGGCTTGCGCGCCGCGGTCGAGGAGATGTTGATCAACAGCCCTCCGCCGCGCGCGCGGAACACCGGCACCATGACCTTCGCGAGGTTGAAGGCGGCATTGAGGTTGGTGGCGATCATCGACGCCCAGCTGTCGGCGGTCAGATTGACGAAGGCCCGGTCGACGATATTGACGCCGACCGAATTGACCAGCGTGTCGATGTCGCGCAGCGCCGCCGCGTGTCCCTGCAGCGCCTCGGAGAGCGCAGGCGCATCGGCCGCGTCCGCCTGGATACCGAGCACGCTGCCGGCACCAAGGTCCGACGCCTCGTGCACGACCTCGTCCAGCCGCACCCGGTCCCTGCCAAGAAGCACGAGGCCGGCCCCGGCCCGCGCGGCGTCTCTGGCGGTGGCGCGGCCCATGCCGCTGGTGGCTCCTGCGATCAGGATGTTGCGGCCCGTCAGGCCCTTGTCAGGCGTCATTTCAATCAATCCTTTTCCTGAGCGTTTGGCGCCGGCGGTGCGGCGGTGGAGCTGCGCACAATCAGCTCGGGGCGCAGCACGACATGCGCATCGTCGGTGGTCTCGGTTCCCTCCAGGGTGGCGATCAGCTTTTTGACGATGAGCTCGGCCATCTGCTCGACCGGTTGGCGGATCGTGGTCAGAGGCGGCTCCATCACCTTGGCCATGATGATATCGTCGAAGCCGACGACCGACAGGTCCTCTGGCACCCGAAAACCAAGCTCGCGCGCCCCCGAGCAGGCGCCGATGGCATACATGTCGTTGACGGTGAACACCGCGGTGGGCGGGTCGTCCAGAGTCAGCAATTCGCGAATGCCCGTGCGGCCAAGCTCGGCGGCCTGGCTGTCGCCGAAGCCTGTCGCATTGGTCGCCAGCCAGACCAGATCGGGATCCGGGGTCAGGCCTGCCTTTTCCAACTCCTGCCGCATGCCCTCCAGCCGGGCGGTCCGGCTCGAGGTGCCGATGGGGCCGGAGATGAAGCCGATCCGCCTGTGCCCCAGACCGATCAGATGACGCGTCGCGAGCCGCGCGCCAAGTGACTGATCAACGCTCACCGAACAGGTCACCACACCTTCGGCGCCCTGGGTCGTCCGGTCGAAGGCGCCGATGTGCATGCCGTTCCTCGCGTGCTCTCTCAGGTGATCGAAAGACACCGGCGACGACCCGAGGATGGTGCCGCGGATCGACGAGGCATAGAGCGACGAGAAATAGGTCGCCTCCAGCTCCGGTTCCCGCTCGGCATTGCAGATCAGCACCTGATAGCCACGTTTGAGCGCCGCTTTCTCGATCAGCTGAGATGCGTTGCCCCAGAACGGATTGGCGACCGATGGCACCACCAGCCCGAGGGTCTTGATCTGCCCGGATTTCAGCTGCCGCGCGACCGCGTTGGGGGTGTAGCTGAGGTCGTCGATCGCCTCCTGCACCCGTCGCAGGGTGCGCGCGCCCATCTTGGCATGACGCCCGTTGATGACATTCGAGACTGTGCTGACCGAAACACCGGCCCTCTTCGCCACATCCTTTATCCCTGCCATCGTCCATTCCCACGCTTTTCATACCGGGTCGCGCCCCATCGGGCGCAGCTGCGTTCCGCGCCTCGAGTCAGTTGGTAATACGTTACATACAATACGCCGCACTGAAACTGAGACGCCAGAAAAAATTCTCAAGTAGAAAATTTTTTAGGCACTGCGGCGGAAAAAATGGTTGGCGGGTCCTTGGTCAGTCTCAATGACAAAGGTGATCAAAAACCCTTAATATACCAGTATTCTCAACGTCATGATCGCCGCCGCGCCCGACCCCGACAGCCAATTGCAACCGCTTTGGGGGCACCTCATGCGCCGCAATCTACCAGCCAGTAATTTTATTCGACATCGGTGTAACGTTTTACTATCGTCACCTCGTGGGCCGCCTCGAATCGCCAAGATCGAAGCGTCGGCCGCACGATCTGATCGGTATCTTGGGAGGAAGACATGACCGCATCGCAATCACGCAGAAGTTTCCTGAAGACCGGCTCGGCCGCCATCGGCGGCTTTGCCATGACCGTCGTCGCCGGCGGCGCGCTGGCACAGGGCAAGACCAAAATCCGCTTCAGCGGCTTCGTCGAATCCGAAGAGCAACTCGCCACCACGCTCAAGGTGCTCAAGGCCTATGAGGCCAAGAACCCGAACGTCGAGATCATCCCCGAGTTCTCGAGCTACCGCGCTTTCACCGACAAGCTCGCCACCGAGGCCGCCGGCGGCAACGCGCCCGACATGTTCAGCGTCAACGTCGACCTGCTGGCCGAATACGCCGCGCGCGGCGTGCTGACGCCTCTGACCAAGTGGATCCCCGATCCGCTGGACGTGTCGAACTATCAGGAGGGCAGCGTCTTCTCCTGCACCTACGATGGCGAAATGTACGCCATGCCCAATGACGCCATCGCCACCGCGATCTTCTTCAATCCGGCGAAGTTCGAAGAGGTCGGCGTTGCCGTTCCCGACCAGTTCTACACTTGGGAGAAGCTGCACGAGACCGCCGTGGCGCTCGGCAAGGAGCACGGCCGTGGCTTCTGGGGCATTGAAGACGGCGGCGGCAACAACCTGGCCTGCGACATCTTCCTGCGGGTCGGCGGCAAGGCGCTGTTCACGCCCGAGCACACCATCGGCTTCAACGGCGAGGACATGGCCAAGTGGTTCCAGTACTGGGAAGACATGCGCCAGGCCGGCGGCGCCCCGCCCGCCGACGTTCAGGCCCAGGCCGGCGACAACTCGGCCTCGCTGGGCATCGTGCGCGGACGCTCGGCCATGCTGGTGCAGACCACCGACAGCTTCATCGGCATCGGCGCGCTGATGGATGGCCCGCTCGAGCTGATGATGCTGCCCAACGGCTTCGAAGGCGGTGAGATGAAGCAGCACCACTATGATTACGCCGGCAACTCGACAGGCATCTGGACCAAGGCCGAGAACAAGGACCTTTGCGTCGACATCATCCGCTTCATGCACTTCGATCCCGAAGGCGTCGATCTCTACTACACCGGCAGCGGCATGATCCCGGCCTCGACCGCAGGGCTCGAGAAGTTCGGCTCGACCGGTACGGAAAACGAGAAGAAGATCGTCGCGTATCTGCGGATGCTGCGCGAAGAGCCCGCGCCTTCGCGGCGTCCCGGCGTCGGTGGTCTTGGCGGCATCTTCCGTCGCCACAACGAAGCCGTGGCCTTCGGCGACATGACCCCGCTCGAGGCCGGTAATTCGCTGACCGCCGAGATCGACGGCAAGCTGAAAGCGCTCAAGTCGTAAATCCTCCCGGTCGGGGCGGGCGTCACAGCCTGCCCCGCCACACCGACGCCGCGCAGCGCGCGGTGGGCACCCTTTGGCTCAAGAAAAGGCATGGCCCCCATGAGCAAGACACAGAACCTTTCGAAGAAACAGAATGGCGTGGCCTTCCTGTTCCTGTCGCCGTGGATCGTCGGCTTCCTCGTGCTGACACTGGGGCCGATGCTGGGCTCATTGTACCTGTCGTTCACCGATTACGACCTGTTCAACGCGCCGACCTGGGCAGGGCTGGAGAACTACGCCCGGCTGGGAGACGATCCGCGCTATCTCGCCTCGCTCAAGGTGACACTGTACTACGTGCTGTTCTCGGTGCCGCTGAAACTCGGCTTCGCGCTGTTTATCGCGCTGATCCTCAATCGCGGGCTGCGTGGCCTGGGGTTCTACCGGTCGGTCTTCTACCTGCCTTCGCTTCTGGGCGGCAGCGTCGCGGTCGCGCTGATGTGGCGGCAAATCTTCTCCTATGACGGTATCATCAACCAGTTTCTCTGGGGCTGGTTCGGCTATGATGCCCCGTCGTGGATCACCAACCCCGACTATGCGCTCGGCACGCTGGTGCTGCTGGCGGCCTGGCAGTTCGGCGCGCCGATGGTGATCTTCCTCGCCGGCCTCAAGCAGATCCCGCAGGACATGTACGATGCCGCCGCGATCGACGGCGCCCGCCCGGTGCAGCAGTTCTTCTACGTCACCGTGCCGCTGCTGACGCCGATCATCTTCTTCAACTTCGTGATGCAGACCATCGGCGCGTTCCAGGCCTTCACGCCCTCCTACATCATCTCGGACGGCACCGGCGGCCCGGCGGATTCCACGCTGTTCTATACGCTCTATCTCTACGAGCAGGCCTTCACCAACTTCGAGATGGGCTATGCCTCGGCCATCGCCTGGGTGCTGGTGGCGATCATCGGCCTGGCCACCACGGTGTCCTTCCTGAGCGCGAAATACTGGGTCCACTACGGGGACGAGGGGTAACCGACATGACCATCGCAGAGACGCACCAGATGACCTCCGACATCAACCAGACCACCGCGAGGTCCAAGGCACGGTCCAAGCTGATCACGCATGGCTTCCTGATCCTGTTCGCGCTGGTCATGCTCTATCCGCTGGTCTGGCTGGCGGTGAGTTCGCTGAAGCCGTCGAACATCATCTTCTCGGACACCAGCATCATTCCCCGGCACTTCGAATGGCAGAACTACGCCCACGGCTGGGCCGGGGTGGCCGCGCCCTTCAAGGTGTTCTTCGCCAACAGCTTTGTCATCGCCACCATCGCGGTGATCGGCAACGTGCTGTCGTGCTCCTTCGTGGCTTATGCCTTTGCTCGGCTCGACTTCAGCTTCAAGGCGCCGCTGTTCGCGCTGATGATGATGACGATCATGCTGCCGATGCATGCCTCGCTGATCCCGCAGTACATCCTGTTCAACCACCTGGGCTGGATCAACACCATCCTGCCGATTGTCACGCCCAAGTTCCTGGCGGTCGAGGCCTTCTTCGTCTTTCTGATGATCCAGTTCATCCGCGGCATCCCGCGCGAACTGGACGAGGCGGCGGCGATCGACGGGGCGGGGCCGATCCGGATCTACTTCTCGATCATCCTGCCGCTGCTGACGCCGGCGCTGGTGACCACGGCGGTCTTCACCTTCCTGTGGACCTACGAAGACTTCCTGACGCCGCTGATCTACCTGACGTCGATCGAGAACTATACGGTGCCACAGGGCCTCCGCCTGCTGCAGGCCTCGCGCGGGGCCAGCACCTGGGGCGCGATGCTTGCCATGTCGCTGCTGTCACTGGTGCCGATGTTCATCGTGTTCTTCATCTTCCAGCGCAAGCTGATCGACGGCATCGCAACCACGGGGCTGAAGGGCTGAGGCCCTTCCCCTTCTCCCCCCCTCTGTATTCAAAGGACGTGTGACCCGATGGCGAAACCGCTGATCACCGTATTCACCAAACCCTGGACCGATCCGCTGCCCGAACTGGCAGACAAGCTGGCCGGGATGGGCTTCGAGGGCGTCGAACTGGCGGTGCGCCCGGGCTACCAGGTCGTGCCGGAAAACGTCGCCACCGATCTGCCCAAGGCGGTCCGGCTGCTCGAGGATCACGGGCTGAAGACCCCCAGCATCGCCGGCGAGATCGACGAGGCCACCATCGCGGCCTGCGGCGCGGCCGGTGTCGGCATCATCCGCATCTGCGCGCCCATCGACATGGACAAGGGCTACCGCGCCTCGGTCGACGACTACCGCCGCCGCTTCGATGCGCTGCTGCCGGCGCTGGAGCGCAACAACGTCGCCATCGGCGTGCAGAACCACTACGGCACCATGATCGGCAGCGCCGTCGGACTGGCGCATCTGCTGGACGGCTACGACCCGAAACAGGTCTGCGCCGTGCTCGACATGGGCCATTGCGCCGTCGACGGCGAGCCGGTGGCGATGGCGGTGGATATCGCGCGGCCGCACATGAACGGGCTGGTCAACTTCAAGAGCGCCTGCCACCTGCGCGCCAACGGCCCCGAGCTCGAGGCCGAGTACCAGGTGCATTGGACGACCCATGACCACGGCGGCTACAACTGGCGCGCGCTGGTCACGGAACTGCACCGCACCGGGGTCGCGGGCACCTTCTGCATGCCTGCCGAATATAGCCAGCAGGCCGGCAAACACGGGCAACGGATGGGCGACGACGTGCTGCCCTTCCTCGTTAAGGACCTTGCCCACCTCAAGGCGCTGATCGCCGAGATCTACGCCTGACCCCATGATTACAAGAACGAGACGGCCGTGGCACCCGCGCGGCCAAGGAAATGCGCCATGAGCAAGACACAAGACCTGACCATCACCGACGTCCGGGTGATCGTCTCGAGCCCCGGCCGCAATTTCGTGACCGTGAAGATCGTCACCGAAAGCGGCCTCTACGGCATCGGCGATGCCACCGTGAACGGCCGCGAACAGGCCGTTGCCACCTACCTGCGCGAACACGTTGCCCCCTGCCTGATCGGCCGCAACGCGCATCAGATCGAGGATATCTGGCAGTACCTCTACAAGGGCGTCTACTGGCGCAAGGGGCCGATCAACATGGCCGCCATCGCCGGGGTCGACGTGGCGCTGTGGGATATCAAGGGCAAGGCCGCCGGCCTGCCGGTCTATGAGCTGCTCGGCGGCAAGAGCCGCAAGGCCGTGACCACCTATGCCCATGCCACCGGCGAGACGGTCGCGGATACGCTCGACAAGGCCGAGGCGCTGATCGCGCAGGGGTTCACGGCCGTCCGTCTGCAGACGGCGGTGCCCGGGCTCGACGCCAGCTATGGCGTGCTGCGCGGCCAGAAGGACTATTTCGAACAGCAATCAAGCCGCCCCTTGCCCCCGGAAGAGCCCTGGTCGACGCGCAAGTACATGAACTCGATCGAGGCGCTGTTTCGCGAGGCCCGCGCCCGCCTGGGCGACGAGGTCGCGCTTTGCCATGACGTGCACAGCCGCCTGACCCCGATCGAAGCGGCGCGGCTCGGCAAGATGCTCGAGCCCTACGACCTGCTGTTCCTCGAGGACGCGGTCGCCGCCGAGAACCAGGACAGCTACCGGGTGATCCGCGACCACACCACCACAGCGCTGGCCATCGGCGAGATCTACAACACCATCTGGGACTGCAAGGAGATGATTCAGAACCAGTGGATTGACTATATTCGCTGCGCCACCACCCACGCCGGCGGCATCACCGCGATGCGCCGCATCGCCGATTTCGCCGCGCTATTTCACGTCCGCATCGCGCCGCATGGCGCGCCGGATCTCTCGCCAGCATGCTACGCCGCACAGGCGCATCTGGGCATCTGGGCCCCCAATTTCGGCATCCAGGAATTCGTCGGATTCGGCTCGGAGGCCTCGGCCGAGGTCTTCTCGCACGACCTGACGCTCGAAAACGGCATGATCCATGTCGGCGACAGCCCCGGCCTCGGGGTCGACTTCGACGAAGAGGCCGCCGCCAGACACCCCTACAAGCGCTCCTACCTGCCGGTCAGCCGGCTGGAAGACGGCACGCTGTGGAGCTGGTGAACCCAAACCCAAAAGGAGGACTCTCAGAATGAAAGACCTGACCGTGACACAACGCTTCGGCAAGACCGACCTCGTAACCACTCCCCTCGTCTATGGCTGCATGGGGGGCGCCGGCGCCTTTGGCGCGCAGGAGGAATCCGACTCGATCGAGGCCCTGCGCGCCGCCTTCGACGTCGGCATCAACTTCTTCGACACCGCCGAGGCGTATGGCGCCGGCTATTCCGAACAGTTGCTGAACAAGGCCCTCGGCGACAAGCGGGACGAGATCGTGATCTCGTCGAAGGTCGGCCGCGAGAACCTGGCCCCCGAGAAGGTGATCGAGGCCTGCGACCGCAGCCTCCAGAACCTCGGGACCGACTACATCGACCTCTACATGTTGCACTGGCCCAACCGCGACGTGCCGCTGGCTGACAGCATCGGCGCATTGAAGAAACTGAAGGAGGCGGGCAAGATCCGCTGGTACGGCGTCTCGAACTTCGGCAGCCAAGACATCGACGCAGCCACGGACCTGGGCGAGATCTCCGTCAATCAGCTGCCCTACCACCTGTTCTTCCGCGCCATCGAGTTCGAGGTGCAGCCCAAGTGCGAGGCGGCCGATGTGCCGATCATGTGCTATTCCTCGCTGATGCAGGGGCTCCTGGCCGGCAAGTACAAGTCGCTTGACGACTTCCCCGTCGACCGCGCCCGCACCCGGATGTTCGACCACCGCAAATGGGCCGAGGCGGTTCACAACGAAGAAGGCGCCGAGGAGGCCGGGCAAGAGCTGCTCGACGTGCTCTGGACGCTGGTCGGCGAGACCGGCCTTTCGATGGAAGAACTCGCCATCGGCTGGCTCAAGTCCCGCCCCGCGGTCGGCGGCGTGATCGTCGGCACCCGGAACGGCGCTCAAAGCCGGGGGCTGAAGAAATTGCTGGACGTCCAGCTCGACGCGTCGGTGCTCAAGCGCCTCTCTGATGCGTCCGAGCGTCTCAAGCAGGAGCTCGGCAGCGACATCGACATGTGGGGCAAAGGCCGGACCCGCTGATCTCGCCGGTTGCGGCTTCGATGGTGTCAGCGAGGTCATGACCGCCGCCTTACGAGCGTCAGCCTGCAGGCTGGCCACCACCGGCGCAGGGCGATGTTGCTCCGCGCCGGGCGCCAATCTTTCCCATCAGACGTAGGATCCCATGTTGAAAGTCCTGATTTCCGGAACCGGCTTTGCCGGGCAAGGTCACGCCGATGCCTTCCGCGGTGCGGGGGCCGAAGTGGTCGGCATCGTCGGCCGCACCCCGCATGTGGTCAAGGAGGTGGCCGAGAAAATGGGCATTCCCTATGCCGGCACCGACTGGCAGCAGGCGCTGGACGACTGCAAGCCGGATATTGTGTCGATCGCCACGCCGGGTGGCGCGCATTACGAGCCGATCAAGCAGGCCATCGCCGCCGGCTGTCACGTGTTCTGCGACAAGCCGATGACCGACCGCGCCGATACGGCGGTCGAACTGAATGAACTGGCCGAGGCAAAGGGCGTGAAGACCGCCTATGCCGCGAGCTTTCGCTATGCGCCGGGGGTGCTGCATGCCAAGCGGCTGGTGGCCGAGGGGGCCATTGGTGAGCCGACCGAGATCGAATGCATCTCGCATTTCAACCTCGAGCGGGACATCCCTTTCGGCTGGTCACATCGCAAGGAGGACGGCGGCGGCCGGCTCAACAACAATTTCACGCATACCCTGTCGATTGCCTGCACGCTGGTGGGCGAGACGATCCTGAACGTCGCAGGCGAGGTGCGCGACGACCTCGGGCGCGCGCCGATCGTCGAGGGCGTGCACAACTTCGCCACGCGGCGAAGCTTCATTCCGAAGGATCTGGACGATCCCTCGCTCAAGTGGGGCGAGAGCAATGTCGAATGGTCCTACACCGTGATGGCCCAGCTCGAGAGCCCGATGGCCGCCAAGCCGGTTTCGGTGCTGTTCAAGCACGGCGGTCTGGTGCCGCGGTTCCACGAGGATCACATCGTGGTCTACGGCACCGAGGGCGCGATCTACATCAAGGGGCATTACGGCAGCGGCGCACTCTATCTCAACGATGGCCAGGAGTGGCGTGAGCAGGCCCTGCCGGCCGATATCGAGGCCCAGGTTCCGGACGTGAAAGGCGAGACCGAGCAGTGCTGGCACTACCTCGCGCGGCTCTTCGTGAAGGACATCGCCGGCGAGAGTGTCGAGCCTTACCCGACCTTCCGGGAAGGCAGCCAGTATCAACAGATCATCGAGATCATCCGGAAGAACGGCAACTGGACCGACGTTAGCGGCTTGTGACACGCCGCTGCGCACTCGGACACCGCGCGGTGTGGCGGTAGGGCCCGGCTCACCGCGCGCGGCATATAGGCTGGCTGGCAGGGCTGCGACCGGTGGACGTCATTGGAGTCTCATGACGCGCCGCCATGGCAGGCAAATGTGCGCTCAGAGCCCCGGATTGGACCGAGTGCCGCAGTAGCGTCGAAGGTCCGCTATGCAGGCACGGTTTGAAGCGTGACCCCGGGCGCATGACGTCCCGTGGGCGAGAGGGTGAAGATCTCGAAACCGTCCGATGTCACGCCGATCGAGTGCTCGAACTGCGCCGAAAGGGACTTGTCCCGCGTCACTGCTGTCCAGTCGTCTGCAAGCATCTTCACGTCGGCGCGTCCCAGGTTGATCATCGGCTCGACGGTGAAGATCATGCCCTCCCGCAGTTCCGGGCCTGAGCCTGCTTGACCGAAATTCAGGATGTTTGGCGAATCGTGAAAGACCTGGCCTATGCCGTGACCGCAGAAGTCTCGGACCACGGAACAGCGTTCGGAATGTGCATATGTCTGAATCGCGTGACCGATATCCCCCAAGCGCGCACCCGGTCGCACAGCCGAGATCCCGCGCATCATCGCCTCATGCGCGATCTGGATAAGGCGCTCAGCTGCGCGTTTCGGTGTCCCGGCCACATACATCCGACTTGAATCGCCATACCACCCGTTATGGATCAGCGTGACGTCGACATTGACGATATCGCCGTCACGCAACTTCTTCTCGTTCGGGAAGCCATGACACACCACATGGTTGACCGAGGTGCAGCAGGCGTATTGATAGCCCTGATAGCCCAGTGTCGCGGGCGCTGCCTCATGGGCAGCCGCGAAGTCGCGAACGAAGGCATCGATCTGCGCCAGGGCGGTGCCGTCGCGAACAAGATCGGACACGCCGTCCAGACATTTTGCGGTCAAGGTGCCCGCGCGGCGCATCCCCTCGAACGCATCCGGCCCGTAGAGCTTGATTGCTTCAGTTCGGCGGGCCGGATGCGCCTTTGGTGCGACGGGCACGTTGATATAGCTGTCCATCATGCGTCCTCTGCGTTGTGGCAACCGGATCGGATTGACCGTGGCCGGAACATGGGTATATACGATTCGTATATGTTCTATATATCCGAACAGGAGATGCGTCGATGGGCATCGTGAAAATTGGGGACGACCTGCATGAGGAGTTGCGCAAGTCCAGTTCGGTCATGTGCCGTTCGATCAACGCGCAGGCCGAATTCTGGATGAAGGTGGGCATGCTTGCCGAAGCGAACCCGACCTTGCCCTTCACGGAAATCATGGCGCGACAACTCAAGAACGCCAATGTGCAGGTGCCGGAGATCGAAGCGGCCTGACACTTGCGGCTTTCGCAACGCGCATTCGGCTTTGGCTATTGCGCTCGTCGGCATCACAGCGCCGAACGGCGGTAAAGTCCGCACAGCCGACCGACACGGTTTGCGAACACCCCCAAAATTTAAGCCGGGCTGGACTGGAGACTGTCCTTGGGTTGGAGAAATTTTTCGCTGCCAAGCGACCCGCGCGAGCCTTGCTGCGCGTCGCGAAGGGGTCACTCAGCCTGCGCTACCGGCGTGAGTGTCCGAGATCTGCGTAGCTAGGGGACGCCTAAGGCTGGGGGCGGAATAGTACGCCAAGGGTTCGGTGGCGCAGTTTTCGCCACCTGTACTCGCCCGTGAGCCGGGTATGCGCCCATCCGGTGTTGCAATAGACAACGATTGCGGAGCACGGAACCGCTGGTTGTGTACGAGCGGGAGAGAGTTGCCTTCTCAGGCCGAGTATCAGACGCTCTGTGAAACATGCAGCTGCGCGTAGATCATCTGAATTGCATCCGTTGGGCTGGGCTCATGTTGGCCTGGATCGTTCTTCTTGCGATCGATGGCTTGGCGTTTCAAGGCCTGAAGCGGCTTGAATTCGGGCATGGCCTCGATCGCGTATTTCAAAGCGATGCAGACCGGTACTCGGATTATGCGGCCCTTGCCGAAGATTTCGGCGATACTGACGAATTGCTGATCCGTGTCGCGACCCAGGACCTTGCTTCACCCGGCGCTAGGGTCGCGGTGGAACAGTTCCTGATCGAATTGCAACTGGCCGAACCGGCCTGGACGGTACTGTCGCCTTTCTCGTTCGCTGTTCCTGACACGCAGGGCGGAACTGTGACCCTCGCTTCGGTCGAGGGACCAGCCGATGTGGCGTGGGCTCGCGCGCTGACCGCTCAGCCCTTGCTGGCACGTTTTGTGAGAGCCGACCGCAAGGCAGCGTTGATCACTGTTCTTGGAGTGCGCGGGGCCGGGGAGATCGATGCCATCCGGCACCTTGCCGAACAGTATTTGACCGCATCGGAGCTCTCCTTTGGCCTCAGCGGCCTGCAGGTCATCCTTGAGCGTTCCCGTGTTCTGCTGATGCAGGACTTCCTGTTTCTAAACGTCACTGGCGCCGTCCTAGGCACAATCGTGGCGGTCTTTGCGATGAACAGCGTCTGGCTCGCCCTGATCACGCTGCTTTCCGCCGGAACGGCTGTGCTGTGGGCCATGGGGGCGCTGGGGTGGATGGGGATCGAGATAAACGTGATTTCGATCGCGTTGCCGGTGCTGGTTCTGGCTTTGGCGTTTTCGGATGCTGTGCATATCGGACTGGAGCAGCGTACACTCACGCTCAGTAGAGTGCGAAGTCCGGTGTGGTCCGCCCTTCGGCGGATCGGACCGGCGGCCGTGCTGACGTCTCTGACGACGGCCATTGCCTTTGTGTCTCTCAGCGTATCGGGATCTCCTTTGCTGGCCGATGTCGGCAAGGGTGGGGCGCTGGCCGTAATCGCGGCCGCGCTGGGTGTGCTTGCAGCCCATGGGCTGGTTGGCACGACCCTTTTGAGATTTGTTGCTCCTGAGCGGGTTTATCCGCCGCAACGAACTGTTACCCCGAGGCTGTTCAACTGGCAGTTTCTACCGATTGCCGGACTGTCGGCTCCACGCGCAGTTTCGACCATTGCGATTTGCACCGCAGTGCTGGCGTCCGGATTGTATTTTATGGCGGCGCCGCGCTTTTCGTTGAACGAAAACCTGCGGCAATCCGATTCCGTTCTCACGACCCTGAAGCAGATCGAGGCTGATTTCGGGGCGACGGCAGTGATACAGATTCCCGTGCATGTCGGGCGCGATAGTCCAGTCGTCACAGCGCGGGCCACGCTAGCCGCGCTGCCGAAGCCCCAAGCGGAAAACGCGGTTTCGGTGGCCGCGTTTGCGGACGCCGCGGCCGCGTCGGGGATGTCGATTGATCAAGCCATCGGCGTCTTGAGTCCTCAGATGCGGGAAGTTCTGACCGGGGCACGATCTGGTCGTATGCTGGTGTCGATCCCTTTCGACTATGGGGGTGCGGAGGAAACCCGCGCGCTGGTCTCGGCCATCGAGGGGCAGCTTGTCGAAACGTTGCCGCCTGACCTCAGGGACCGCGTCGGACGCGCAACCGGACCGCATGTAATGTCGGCCTTTGTCAGCGAAACGATGATCCGGTCATTGAGCCTGAGCCTGCTGCTCGCAATCGCGACCTCGGGTCTGATCATCGCCGTCTGGCTGCGCAGCGTAAGGCTGGGCCTTGTGGCGCTTGTGCCAAACGTGCTGCCGGTGGCCATCGCGGGCGCGGCTCTGGGTTTGAGCGGACACGGCGTGACGTTTGCGGCGGGGATATCCCTTACTCTGGCATTCGGGATTTCGGTTGACGACACGATCCACGTCTTGAACCGGCTGAGACTGGCGTCACGCGAGCCGCAATCGCCCGGTGACAGCATCGAAACGGCTATGCAGCATGTGACGCCTGCGCTGGTTGTCACGACCATTGTCCTGTCGGCAGGGCTTTGCGGCACACTTGCCGCAACGCTTCCAACTGTGGCACAATTTGGAATGCTCGCGATATTCGCTCTATTTCTCGCGCTTGTTTCGGACCTGCTGGTCTTGCCGGCGATGCTGCGGAGATTTGCCCCATGATGCTGCCAGGCTTTCGCCGGGTCAGTATCGCGATGCTGTTACTCAGTGTCCTTGCCGCCGTTCCAGCGTGGGCCGTGTCACTTACCGATGGGTTGGCGGGAGCTTGGACCGGCACGGGTGCTGTCGCAACGCGATACGAGGGCACGCCTCAAAACGGCCGATGCAAGGTTGAGGTCAAGCAAAGCCCGGATAAGGCGGTTCTGGATATTGAGGGGCTCTGCGCAGTCCCCTCCGGCCGGTCGGAATTTGCCCTTCGTGCCGTCCTCGATAGTGACAGTCAGGTTCGCGCCGCGGTACGTGCCAATGGGTTGGCGGAAACGATCCAGTATGCCGGGACTGTAACGCCAATGCGCATGGAGCTTGTGTCACGCGCTCCTGTTACGCTTCACGCCGCGGAGTTTCAGTCACGGTTTCGGATCGAGGTGCTGGCTGATGGTCAATTCTGGATTTTACACTGGTTGCAGCCCGGTGACACGGCAAGCGCACGGCAGACGCTTGCCATCAAGTTCCGCAGAATTCCGGGGCAACCATGACGCGCAGGACAGGGCTGCGCCGACGTACGGCCTGGCTGCTGTCGCTCACCATCCTGGCCTGGGTTGGGAACGCCCTCTACGCCACCGGCGCGCCCGGCGGACTGGTGAAATTGCTGTCGCCGGCCGTCGTTGCCTCGGCGTTGCTGGCATATGTCGTCCGGCACGGTGTGTTGCGCTACGGCGCGCCGATGATGCTTCGTTTTGTGGTTACCGTATTTTCGGTCGGCTGGTTGTTCGAATCCCTCAGCGTTCTCACCGGCTTTCCCTTTGGCCGCTATCACTACACCGACCTGATGGCGCCATTCATCGGGCATGTGCCGATTTTCGTTCTGCCGGCCTATCTTGTAATGGGCTACGCTTCGTGGTCGCTGGCGACCTTGCTGCTGGACGGGCGGACAGTGGAACTGACGTCCAAGACAGCCAGTCGAGCTCCGTTTCTTGCAGCATTCCTGATGGTGTTGTGGGACCTGTCAATGGACCCGCTGCGCGCGACTGTCGAAGGCCGCTGGGTCTGGATTGATGGCGGGCCGCACCACGGGGTACCAATGACGAACTACGCTGGTTGGTTCCTGGTCACCTGGGTGATGTTTCAATGCTTTGCGCTGCAGCTCCGGCGACGGACGAGCCCGAGCATGCATGGGCTGTCGCAGGACAGAGCCTATTGGCTGTCGATCCCGATCGCCTATGCGGCGTTTGCCGGTGAATACTTGCTAAATCCCTTCACCGGATACGGCCAGTCACAGGCCGCATTCGGCGGGTCCGGAGAACCTGCTCAGGAGATCTTCGTTGCGGTCGCCTGGATTGCGTTGTGCACCCTCATTCCGGCTATGGCGTTCGGTCTGGCTTCGGCGGTGCGTACAGAAGGCAAGACACGAGGCGGGTCTGTATTCGTGTCCGATCTCCGTGCCCAGCGGAAGACCAATCGATGAGTGTCTCCCACGCCAGAAACGGGGATTTGAACCACTGGCGGGCCAAGGCCGAAGGCATCGAACGAGAATTATACGCGATCACCGAGGCGTTGATTGCGGCAGGCCCTTCTCACCCGCACCATATTCACCACCTGTTTGCCGAGTTGTATCTATCCACGACGCGCTGCTGGCTTGCACGCTTGTCTCGAAGAGATGACAGCGAGTATGCCTATCGGGTGATTTGCCATTTCCTACAGCTCTACCGTGACCAGGTGCTTGAGCGAATGGATCACCCTCTGGAAAATATCGCAGCGCATTGGCACAGGTACCACCAGATGGCCAGGCGCCAGACCATTCAGTCGCCGATCTCGGCGCATCTGGTCCTGATCTCGGTGGGAGCCCGGGCCCATACGCACGGCGATCTGGGACGCGCGATGTGCATGGCCGAAGAGGATCTGGGACACCCGAGAGAGGCTTGCTCGGCACTGCAGGCTGACCGCAAGAAAATTTTTGGCCAGATTTCCGACGAAGCGTTTTATCACGCGGCGCTGGACTATGTGACACTACACCGCGCACGCCAAACCGGCTGGCGCAGCTGGATCCTTGGGCTATATCGAATGGGGCTATTCGTCTTGAAGCCAGTGTGGTTGCCCGTATTCCAGCGGTGGCGTCGTACCGGGTATGCTGAAGCGGTGGCTGCTCTTGATGCTCAGCGCACCGTCCCCAGTGAATTAAGCGAAGCGCCTTCACCATGTCATCCTTCGGGGCTGCATCGGACACATCGAGGATGAAGAAGTCCGGTTCGGATGGCGATCGGGCAGCAAGTTTCCCATGCGGTCAAGTGCACAAGGCCGCAAGGCAGATACGTTCAAGCCGGGCTGGACTGGAGACTGTCCTTGGGGTGGAGCAATTTCCGCTCCCAAGCGACCCGCGCGAGCCTTGCTGCGCGTCGCGAAGGGGCCACTCAGCCTGCGCTACCGGCAGAGTTGGGCAGGGAGAGAGCATTCCTGTACGCCTGAACAGCCTGTCCCGAAGGCTTGCCGCTGACGCCGGTCCGAGACGTTTCGACCATGTTCCTTGGATCAGGCTGGAATGCCGGCATGACGATCTGTGTTGTGAGAGGTGGTCCTGAATTTTCGACCAGTTTGCCGCCGGACTAAGCTATAGCATTGGTTTCATTTCAGGCGGCGGCTTTCATGCTCGGGGCCCGACTATCATATGCCTCGCGCGGCGTCAGCAGCCCGTGGGATGAGTGCGGGCGTTTTTCGTTGTAGTAGGTGATCCAAGCGCCGATCCCCTCGCGGGCTTCAGAGCCGGTCTCGAAGGCGTTCAGGTAGACGCACTCGTATTTCAGGGATCGCCAGAAGCGCTCGATCATCCGATTATCGATCCAGCGCCCGCGGCCGTCCATCG
>NZ_JAXMOR010000053.1:0-21123 GCF_034669705.1 Marinovum sp. | reverse complement strand
CGGCGGTCAAGAGCCCGCAATCCAACGGCATGTCAGAGGCGTTCGTGAAGACCCTCAGGCGCGACTACGTCCGCGTGAACCCCTTGCCGGACGCAACACGCGTGCTGCCATTGATAGGAGACTGGATCGAAGACTATAACGAGAACCACCCACACAGCGGCCTGAAATGGCGCTCGCCCCGCGAGTTCATCAGGGCCAAAACCGAAACCGCTTAGGTGTTCGGTGAAACGGGGGCTGGATCAGGTCCGTCTATGCCGTGTCAGGTTCTATTCGATTGAGCCTATGAGGATCGCGGTTCGAAGCTAGGTGTTCAGTCCCGGCAGAAGGGTCATCGGACACATCAACCGCGGCGCCGGAACAGCCTCTTTAGTACCGAAATGGCCACAGCCATGAAGCTGACGCCCTTGCTCTCGCGTACCTCGCCTCCGGACAACACCGAGTTGCAGTTGGCCACGAATTCACCAAGGATATAGTCCACGAGGCCATTTACCAGTTCAGGGCGATTGAACTGACCCAGAACGCCCTCGATGCGAAAGCGGAAGGCCACGTCGACATTCGATTTCGTTTCCACTTCACCGTGGTTGACCTTGAAGCTCAGTTCGCCCTCGACATTCGACTGGCCGCCGCGATCCTTGCCGCGACCGCTGACCTTGCCCTCGCGGGTGTCATCGTCAGCGACAAAGCGGCCGTCGCCCTCGAACCGGGCCGAGATCGGGCCGAAGCGCACGCCGACATGGCCGGCGAAATGTTCTCCGTTGGCTTCCGACAGGTCCGCGCCGGGCAGGCACCGAGCCACCGCGGGCAGATCGCGGAAATGCGCCCAGACCGCTTCGGGAGGATGGTCCAGCACCACCTTGCGGCGCACGACGGTCCAGCCGTCTTCGACCCGACTTTCGCCGGTCATCGCGGGCGTGACCTCGGCGGTCGTGTCGGGGCGGGCGGTGAAAGGGGCGAAACCGGATGCCTGGCGCGGCGCAATCGGGGTCGTGGGGCGGGCGGGAATGCCGGCCGCGTCGCGTTCCTCGATCACGTCGCGAATCGCGTTGACAATACCGATATAGCCGGTGCAGCGGCACAGGTTTCCGGACAGCTCGTTGCGGATGCGCGTCTCATCGGCGCTGTCCAGCCGCTCCACGAGGTCGCGGGCGGTCGCCATCATGCCCGGTGTGCAGAAGCCGCATTGCAGCGCGTGGTTGCGCTGGAACGCGTCGCGCAGACGGTCCATTAGTTCGTCGCCCTGCCAGCCTTCGAGGGTTTCAACCCGGCTGCCGTCGCAATCCCGGGCGAAGGTCAGGCAGGCGCGGACGGGGCGGCCGTCCACCATCACCGTGCAGGCGCCGCAGACCCCTTGTTCACAGGCCAGGTGCGTCGCGGTCAGGTTTAGCTCGTCGCGCAGGATCTCGGCCAGCTGGGTGCGCGGGGCGACCCGCACGGCGCTGTCGTTGCCGTTCACTGTCAGGCGAATGTCCAGCGGGTCGGTCGCGGTTTGTTGAGAGGCGAGGTCGGTGGTGTGCATGTTCATGCGGGCAGTACCTTTTCGATCGCGCGGCACAGGGCCGTGGTCAGCAGATGCAGCTTCACGTCATCGGCATCGGTCAGTCGGGCAGAGAGCGCGGCGCGAACCGCGTCGCGGCCGGGATGCGTGGCGCGGGCGGCGATGTCCGCGCCGAGCTCGGTCAGTATCAGCGGGGGCCCGCCAGTGGCCCCGGCGACAAGCCGTATGAAGCCGCTGTCGGGATGGACTACGAGGGCACCGATGGCATCGGCAAATTCCCCCACTTTGCGACAGACCTTGTCGTATCCCCAGAGCGCGTCGCGCATCTCGTCGCGGATTTCGATGCCGGTCAGGATGTCCTCGGGGGTCAGCACAGTGCGATAGGCCCCGAGCATGAAGCCCGCGATCGGCACCCGCCGGTCTTTGCCCGCCGCGTCTTGCACGACAAGCCCGGCATCCAGCGCGGTGAGGCAGCTCAGCCAGTCGGCGGCCGGGTCGGAATGGGCCAGTGACCCGCCGATGGTGCCCTTGTTGCGCACTGCTCGATAGGCGATGCCGCGTGCCACATGGCGCATCATCGGCGGCAGGGCGATGTCGTCGGCGCCATCCTCGATCCGGGCATGGGTGACGCCCGCCCCGATGACGATGCGGCCCTTGGCCTGACGGATCTCGGACATTCCGGGCAGGAATGAGACACCGACAAGCGTCTCGGGTCGGGCCAGCCTGAGGTTCAGCATGGGGCCGAGCGACTGGCCACCGGCGAGGATCTTGGCGCCTTGGCGCAAAGCCTTGCCAGCGGTGTCGGCGTTGTCGGCGCGTAGATGCGAGAATGCGACTGGTTTCATTGTGCGGCCTCCTTCCTGGCTTGCGCGGCGAAGATCGCCGAAAGGACGCGGTGCGGGGTTGCGGGCACCTGGCTCAGCTCGACCCCGATCGGCGCCAGAGCATTGTTGATCGCGTTGACGATTGCGCCCGCGGGCGCGATGGCCGCGCCTTCGCCGACGCCCTTGATCCCGTGTCGCGAATAGGGTGACAGGGTTTCGCTATGGCCGAGTCGGAAGTGCGGCAGCTCGGCCGGCCCCGGCATGATGTAATCGGCCAAGGTCGAGGTCACCGGCTGGCCCGCGCCGTCATAAAGGGATTCCTCGAACAGCGCAGTGCCGATCCCCTGTGCCGCGCCGCCATAGGATTGTCCGTCTAGGATCAGAGGGTTCACCCGGCGTCCGCAATCCTCGAAAATGACGTAATCGAGGATTTCGGTGCGGCCGGTGTCGGGGTCGACCTCTACGATGGCCGCATGGGTGGCATAGGTGAACACGCCGGTGTCAATATCAGGCTTGTAGCCTTCAGTGACCTCCAGCCCGGTGGTTTCGACATTATCGGGCAGCAGGTCGGGGCGCAGATACCAGGTGCGGGCGATCTCGGCAAAGCTGACCGAGGCCTGGTCATTCCAGGCCACGCCGTCGCGCAGCACCACCGTATCGGGCTCACATTGCAGCAGGTGCGCGGCATGCAGCCGAATGCGACGCGCCAGTTCCTCGGCCGCCTTGGACACCGCGCCCCCCGCCATCACCATCCCCCGCGAGGCGAAGGCCCCGAACGAATTCGGCGTCCGCCCGGTGTCGCCCATCAGTACGCGCACGCGTGAGATGTCGACGTTCAGCCATTCGCAGGCGACCTGCGCGATGGTGGTCTCAAGCCCTTGGCCGAAGGAATGGTTGCCGGACAGCACATCGACAGCGCCAGATGGGTTCAGTTTGACCGTGGCCTGCTCATAGCCCGGTACCACTGACAGCCCCCAGGATCCGAAGACCTTGGCTCCATGGGCGGATTGCTCGGTGAAGCTGGCAAAGCCCAGGCCAATGAAACGACCCTCGGCCGCGGCGGCGCGTTGGCGTTCGCGGAACTGCGCGGCGTCGATCATCCGCGCGGCCTCGCGGGCGGCGGCGGGATAATCGCCGGAATCGTAGAACTTGCCGGTGATGTTGGTATAGGGCATGGCGCTGCCCTGTACGAGATTGAGACAGCGCACTTCGAGCGGGTCGCGGTCGACTGCGCGGGCGATGGCATCCATGATCAATTCGATCACGAAGCAGACCCCGGGGCGCGCCACCCCGCGATAGGGAGTGAAGGCGGGTTTGTTGGTGGCCACCGAATAGGTCCGGCAGGCATAAGCCGGGAGGTCGTAAGGGCCGGGCAGGTTGCCACCGGCCTGTGCGGCTTCGAGGCAGGCGGTGAAGGGCCAGACCGAATAGGCACCGACGTCGACCCATATATCCGCGTCCAGCCCCAAAAGCCGTCCGCTATCATCGGCATAGGCGGTGACCTTGTAGCTGTGTTCCCGGGTGTTGGCCCCGGCAGTCAGGTGTTCGCGCCGGTCCTCGGTCCAGCGGATCGGGCGGTCGGTCTTGCGGGCAACCCAGGACACCGAGAGCTCTTCGGGTTGAAGCACGCATTTGTAGCCGAAGCCACCGCCCACGTCGGGCGCAATCACCCGAACATTGGTCTGATCGAGCCCGAGGCATTCGGCGATGCCAGTGCGAATCACATGTGGAACTTGGGTCGAGGTATGGACCTGAAGCTGGTCGGCCTTGTGGTCCCAGTGCGCCAGCACGCCCTTGCCCTCCATCGGGTTCATCGCCTGGCGGGCGGTCTTGAATTCGCGCTCGAGCACGACGGTGGCCTTGGCCTTGGCCTCGCTCAGATCGCTGTCATACTCTGTGGTCAGGAAAAGGTTGTCACCCCAGTCCTCGTGCAGTAGCGGCGCACCGTCCTTTAGCGCGGTCACCACGTCGGTCACCGGAGGCAGCGGCGTGAGATCGACCTCGACCGCCTCGGCCAGGTCCTCGGCCTCGGCGCGCGTGGGCGCGATGCAGATGGCAATGCATTCGCCCACGTAGCGCACCTTGCCGCGGGCCAGCGCGGGGTAATCCGAGAGCTTGTAGCCGGGCAGGGTGGATACAGTGCGAATCGGCGCCAGGTCGGTCATGTCCTCGGCAGTGAAAACGCGGCCTTCCGCGCCTGCAGGCTTGGTGATCCGGCCGAGCGTTGCATGGGCCAGAGGGCTGCGGACGAAAGCCGCCTCCCACAAGCCCGGCAGCTTGATGTCGCCGACGAACTCTGCCTTGCCCTTCAGGTGTCGCCTGTCCTCTTTGCGCGCCACGCGCGCTCCGATGCCTGTGCCCAATGTTGCCTCCATTCCCTGCTGCGCTAGACCGAAGTGTGTTAGTTGTGGAAGGTGTGGTTGTATTACCTTGACAATAATGATCAGTATACCACTTAATTTGCAGCAAGCAATGAATTTGTGACAACGACAAGACGCCAGCCATCTGGCGCGACGCGTCTGCCCCAGTAGAAAAGGTTAAATCGCAATGAAGAACAACGTGGTGAGCGAGCAGGCCTCCATCAAGACCGTGCATCCCGAGAAGTACGCGGACCTTTGGGACCGGCCGGGTTATCTCGTGCGGCGTCTGCATCAGATCCACATCGGCCTGTTCACTCAGGCTTGCGAGGGGCTGGACCTCACCGCCGTACAGTTTGCCGTGCTTTCGGTGCTGTGTGCGGATGCCGAGATGGACCAGCTGTCAATTTCCAAGATCGTCGGCATTGACCGGACCAGCGGCGCTGATGTCATCAAGCGGCTGGTCAGTCGCGGTCTTGCCACTCGGGAACGGTCCAAGCAGGATCGGCGGGCACTTATCGTGCATATCACCGAGGCCGGTCGCCGCTTGGTGCGCGAAGTGCAGCCGCTGATGGAGGAGGCCCAGGACAGGATGGTGTTGCCACTGACCTGCGAAGAATACGAGGTTTTCATGCGAGCCTTACGCAAGATGATCGACGCGAACAACGATGCCTCCCGCGCGCCGATGAGCCAGCGGATTTAGGCCGCGCAGCAGGCCTGTCGGAATCGACTGAGACATTGTTGAGTCCCACCGATTCCGACCCAAGCGATTCAGCATGATCACGACGCACCTTGCCGCAGCTCCAGTTCGACAACCTGGCCTGTTCCTTTTGCAGAGGAACGTGCAACGCCTCGCAATTTCGTAACTTTAATACCGAATTTACATTCTTGACACATCGTTCAGTGTACTGCATGTTATTTATACAGCATACATCGCATCGCGGATTGAGGAGTCTGCGACCAAAGGGAGGATATCCAATGAAAAGACGCAATTTCCTGACGGCCACGGCGGCAGCAACGGGCGCGGGCTTAATAGCGGCCCCCTCTGTTTCCCGCGCCCAGGACGTCGTCCGCTGGCGTATGTCGACCAGCTGGCCAAACACCCTGGACGTGATGTACGGCTCTGCAGAGCTGCTGTGCGAGCGGGTCAAGGAATTGTCTGGTGGCCGCTTCGAGATCCGGGCTTTCCCGGGCGGCGAAATCGTGCCCGCGCCGCAGAACCTCGAGGCAGTCGGGCAGGGTTCGGTCGAATGCTGCCACACACTCGCCTCATTCCATGTTGGACGTGAGCCCGCCTTCGCCTTCGACGCCGGCATGGCCTTCGGTCTCAACGCCCGCCAGCAGCTGGCTTGGCTGGTGCAGGGCGGCGGCCAAAAGTTGCTACGCGACCTCTACAGCGATTTCAACGTGGTGAACTTCAACGTCGGCAACACCGGCGTGCAGATGGGCGGCTGGTTCCGCAAAGAGATCAAGTCGCTTGACGACATCAAAGGCCTGACCATGCGGATCGGCGGTATCGGCGGCAAGGTGCTGTCGAAACTCGGCGCCGTGCCGCAGCAGATCGCCCCCGGCGACATCTATCCGTCGCTGGAGAAAGGCGCGATCGACGCAGCCGAATGGATCGGCCCGCATGACGACTACCGCCTCGGTCTGCACCGGGTCGCGCCCTACTACTATTCGCCGGGCTGGTGGGAAGGCAGTGCCGCGATCACCTGTCTCGTCGGGCAAGACGCCTGGGCGAGCCTGCCGGCCGATCTCCAGGCGGTATTCGCGACCGCCTGTGCCGAGCAGTCGCGCGACATGCTGGCGCGCTATGACGCGCTCAACCCGATCGCCATTCGCAAGCTGATCGCCGAAGGTGCGAAAGTGGCCTATTTCCCGCGCGAGGTCATGGAAGCGGCCTATGCGGCGGCCCAGGAGGTCTGGCAGGAACTTTCTGACGAAAGCGCGCGCTTCGCCGAGATCTATCCGCAGTGGAAAGCGTTCCAGCAGGACGAGGTGGCTTGGTTCCGCATCGCAGAGAACGCTCTGGACGGCTTTACCACCGGCGCTGTGACGCGCAACCAGTAACACCAGCCAGTTTCGACACGATGATCCGGCGCCGCCGAATGCGGCGCCGGGGCTCTGGCCGTGTCCGAAAGGAAGCCAATGACCGCATTGCTACATATCTCGCGCGCCATTGACGGAATGAACATGGTTCTCGGGCGGATCCTGCCCTGGGCTGTCATCATCGCCGTCTTGGTCAGCGCGGGCAACGCGCTGAGCCGCAAGTTCTTTCAGGTCAGTTCGAACGCCTGGCTGGAAGCGCAGCTATATCTCTTCGGCGTGATCTTTCTGCTGCCGGCCGGGTACACGCTATTGAAGAATGGCCATGTTAGGGTCGATATCCTGGCCTCGAAACTGCCACGGCGCGTTCAGCTTTGGATCGAGATCCTTGGGGTCGTGTTCCTGATGTTTCCGGCGGTTCTCCTGATCGTTTGGTACGGCATTCCCAATTTCGTGGCCTCTTTCGAAAGTGGTGAAACATCGCCCAATGCCGGGGGGCTGGCCCGCTGGCCAGCCAAGCTTCTGGTGCCACTCGGCTTCGGTTTCCTGCTGCTGGCGGGGTTGTCACACCTGATCAAATGCGTGGGTTTTCTGATGGGCCGATGTCCGGACCCGATGCAGCCTGCCGGTTCAAGCGAGGAAGAGGAATTGATGCAGGAGCTGAAGGCCGAGCTGACCAAGGCCGATGACGAGGAAGGGGACAAGAAATGACGGCTTTTCTGATCGAAAACATCGCGCCGATCATGTTCTTCAGCCTGATCGTGCTGATGCTGCTGGGATTTCCGGTAGCCTTCTCGCTGGCCGCCAACGGCATCCTCTTTGCCCTTGTCGGGATGGAATTGGACCTTCTGTCGCCGTCGTTGCTGCAAGTCCTGCCGCAGCGCGTATTCGGTATCATGATGAACGACGTGCTGCTGGCGCTACCATTCTTCACCTTCATGGGGCTTCTGCTGGAACGCTCGGGCATGGCAGAGGACCTTTTGGAGACTGTCGGCCAGCTTTTCGGGCCGATCCGTGGCGGGCTGGCTTTCGCCGTGATCGCGGTCGGCGCGCTTCTGGCGGCCACCACTGGCGTCGTTTCGGCCTCGGTGATCTCAATGGGGCTGATCTCGCTGCCGATCATGCTGCGCTACGGTTATGACCGCAGTGTCGCCACTGGCGTGATCGCGGCCTCGGGCACGCTGTCGCAGATTATCCCGCCCTCGCTCACCCTGATCATCCTAGCCGACCAACTCGGTCGTCCGGTCGGGGACATGTATCAGGGGGCGATCATCCCGGGCCTCGTGCTGACCGGCGCCTACATGCTCTATGTCGCGTTCATCGCGCTGCTCCGGCCGCGCAAGGCGCCCTCGCTTCCAACCGAGGTGATGGCCGGACGCACGGACAAGGGCCGCTCTGGCGCGAGGTCGCTGTTGGTCGCTTTTATCATCGGTAGCATGGCGACCTGGATCGGCATGTCCCTGCTGGTGGACCCAGAGGCGACGCGCGGCGCGCGGATCGTGCTTTCCCTTTCCGGCTGGAGCCTCGTGGTTTTTGCCATTGCCTGTGTCGACCGGCTGCTGTCGTTGAACCTGCTGTCGCAGATCGCGCAGCGCACGATATTTGCCATGGTCCCGCCGCTGACCCTGATCTTCCTGGTGCTAGGCACGATCTTCATCGGGGTCGCCACCCCAACCGAAGGTGGCGCAATGGGCGCTTTGGGCGCGTTGGTGCTCGCGCTGGCCAAGCAGCGGCTGAACCTGGCGCGGTTCCAGCAGGCGATGGAGGCGACGATGCGCCTGACCAGCTTCGCGATCTTTATCCTGGTAGGCTCCACGGTTTTCTCGCTGACCTTCCGGGCAGTGAATGGCGATCTTTGGGTCGAACACCTGCTGCTGAACCTGCCGGGAGGCGAGATGGGGTTCCTGATCTTCGTGTCGGTTTTCGTCTTCATCGCGGCCTTCTTCCTGGATTTCTTCGAACTGGCCTTCATCGTCATTCCACTGATCGGCCCGGTGGCCGAAACCTTCGGGATCGACATGGTCTGGTTCGGCGTCCTGATCGCGGTGAACATGCAGACCTCGTTCATGCATCCACCTTTCGGTCTGGCGCTGTTCTACCTGCGCTCGGTGGCGCCAGCGCGGGATTATGCCGACAAAGTTACGGGTCAGAGTATCGCCAGGGTGACCACCGGGCAAATCTACCGCGGGTCGATCCCGTTCATCTGCATCCAGCTGGCGATGGTGATCTTGGTGCTGATGTTGCCGGAGATGGTCACGCATTACAAAGCCGCGCATGTCCACGATGTCGATCCGGGAAGTGTCGAGATCAACGTGGGCGGGGCGGATTACGGATCGGGCAGCCCGTTCGACTGAGCGTTTCGGCCTGTCCGGAACGCCAGGCAGGCCGAGAGAGGGCGAACTTTGTCCAGGTAAATAAGAAGTATACTGATCAAAATGTACGTCCGATCGGGCACAGCTCGTGTCGGCGGCAAAAAGGAGCAAGAGATGACCAACTATCGTATCGGACAGATTGTGCCGTCGTCGAACGTGACGATGGAAACCGAAATTCCCGCACTTCTGAGGGCGCGGGAAGCCGTGGCGGCGGAGCGGTTCACGTTTCACTCGTCGCGGATGCGCATGAAGCATGTCACCAAGGAAGAGCTGGCGAAGATGGATGGCGACAGCGACCGCTGCGCGCTCGAACTGTCGGACGCCAGGGTCGACGTGATGGGCTATGCATGCCTAGTGGCGATCATGTCGATGGGCCACGGCTATCACCGCACCTCGCAGGAGCGGCTTCAGGACGTGACCCGCGACAATGATGCCGAGGCGCCAATCGTGACCTCGGCGGGTGCTCTGGTCGAGGGCATCAAGGCGATCGGCGCGCAGAAGGTCGCGGTCGTAGCGCCCTACATGAAGCCGCTGACCGAGATGGTGGTCGAGTATATCCGCAACGAAGGCATCGAGGTGGTGACTTGGCGCGCGCTGGAGATCCAGGACAACCTGGCGGTGGCCGCCCATGACCCAATGAACCTGCCCGGGATCGTATCGGAGATGGATACCGACGAGGTCGACGCGGTGGTGCTCTCGGCCTGCGTGCAGATGCCTTCGCTGCCGGCGGTCTCGACGGTGGAGGCGCAGGTCGGCAAGCCGGTGCTGACCGCCGCCATCGCCACCACTTGGGCGATGCTGAAGGCGCTCGATCTCGACACGCGAGTTCCGGGCGGCGGCACACTGCTCTCGGGCGCCTATTGAGCGGGGGAGGGAACATGACACAGGGCTACAACATCCACGCCAACGGCATCCGCCAGCACCTGATCCGCTGGGCCGGGCCGGCGGGTGCGCCGCAGATGCTGGTGATCCCCGGCATCACCTCGCCGGCGATCACTTGGGGCTTCGTCGCCGAGCGGCTGGCCGAACGTTTCGAGGTGCATGTGCTCGACGTGCGCGGCCGCGGGCTGTCGCAGGGTGGCGATCTCGACTACACGCTCGACGCCATGGCCGATGACGCCATTGCCATCGCGAAGATCATGGACCGGCCCGTGGTGCTGGGCCATTCCATGGGCGCGCGGATCGCAATCCGGGCCAATGCGCGCGATGCTGCGCCCTTCGCGGGCCATATCCTCGTCGATCCGCCGATGAGCGGGCCGATGCGGCGGGTCTATCCGGCGAACTGGCCATGGTATGGCGACAGCATCACCCTGGCGGCGCGTGGCTGTTCGGCCGAGGAGATGCGCGCCTTCTGCCCGACCTGGAGCGACGAACAGGTCGCGCTCAGGGCAGAATGGCTGCACACCTGCCACTGGGGCGCAATCCGCACCGCTTTCGACGGGTTCCATACCGACGACATCCATCAGGACATCCCCAAGATCGACACGCCGGCGCGGCTTGTGATCGCCGGCGGCGCCACGGTGGTGGATGCCGCGGACCAGGCCGAAGTGGCGGAGCTGAACCCGGCCATCGAACAGCGCATCGTGCCCAAAGCAGGGCACATGATCCCATGGGACGACCTCGAGGGCTTCCTCGCGGCCGTGCTCGACTTCAACGCCTGAGGCCCGCGAGGCCAAGGAGAGACCACATGGACCATCAGAGTTTTACCGAGATCTGCCTGCACCAGCTGAAGATGTCGGGTGTCAAGTCCGACGAACGTCTGGTCGTGCTGACACAAGGCAACGAGCGACTGGACTACGCCGATGCCTTCATGGCCGCGGGACGCATCCTGGGCGCCAATATGTATCACATTCGGCTGACCGCACCGCCGGTCAGTGGCGCTTGGGCGGTCGGCCAGACCGGGCTCGCGGCGCTGCCCGATGCGGTCGAGGCCCTGAAGGCCTGCGACATGCTGATTGATTGCATGTTCCTGCTGTTTTCGCCCGAGCAGTTCGCCATCCAGGCCGCCGGCACGCGCATTCTGACCGCGGTCGAGCCGCCGGAGCTGCTGGCGCGGATGCTGCCCAGCCAGGAGCTGCGCGAGAAGGTCGAGATCGGCGCCGACTACTTGGCGCGCGCCAAGGTGATGCGCATCACCTCGCCGCATGGCACCGACGTGACCTACAAGCTGAACACCTATCCCACGGTGGCGGAATATGCCTGCACCGACGAACCGGGCCGCTGGGATCACTGGCCCTCGGGCTTCGTTTTCACCGGCGGTGACGACGACGGGGTCGATGGGCAGATCGTTGTGGCACCCGGCGACGTGCTGCTGCCGCAGAACATGTATGTGCGCGACCCGATCACCTACACCATCGAGAAGGGCTGGATCACCGACATCCGCGGCGGGCTCGATGCCGAGTTGGTCAAGTCATACATGGCGGGCTTTAACGACAAGCGCGGCATGGGCATGAGCCACGTGGGCTGGGGCATGAACCCCGATGCCGCTTGGCACCGCATGACCCCGGGCGAGTTCCCCGGCGGCATGGGCATGGAGCCGCGAAGCTTCTACGGCAACGTGATGTTTTCGACCGGGCCCAATAACGAGCTCGGCGGGCCCAACGACACGGCCTGTCACCTCGACATCCCGATGCGCGGCTGTTCGCTGTTCCTCGATGACGAAGCGATCGTGATCGACGGCGACCTGATGGTGAAAGAGATGCAGATGGCGCGCGACTGAGTGCGCCCCCGATCCCAATTATACCAAATTCCGGAGCAGGAATGATGTCCCAGGAACAGGTCTATGCCGAGGCCGGCTTTGGCCAAAAAGTCCCCCGCGGCCGGTGTCCCGCCATCGTCGTGGTCGATTTCACCTACGGCTTCACCGATACGCAATATCCCACCGCCGCCGACATGTCTGCCGAGATCGCCGCCACGAAGCGGCTGACCGATAGGGCCCGCGACAAAGGCCTTCCGGTGATCTACACCACCATCGCCTTCCAGCCCTGGGAGCGCGACAGCCTGCCTTGGCTGAAGAAGGCGACAGGCATGGCGGCGCTGGAGGCGGGCAGTCGGCTGGTCGAGATCGACCCGGCCACCGGCATCCAGCCCGCCGATCCGGTACTCGTCAAGCACGGCGCCTCGGCGTTTCACGGCACCAACCTGGCGGGCCTCTTGACAGGCGCGGGAGTGGACACGGTGGTGGTCACCGGCGCCACGACCTCGGGCTGCGTACGCGCCACCGCAGTGGATGCGGTGCAATCGGGCTTCACGGTGCTGGTTCCGGCCGATTGCTGCGCCGATCGCGCCCAGCGCCCTCACGACGCCGCGCTCTATGACATCGACCAGAAATACGGCGACGTCACCGACGCAGACGACATCCACACCTGGCTCGACAGCCTGGCGTGACCCGGGTGGCCCCCGGGCCGGGGGCCACCCGCCAAATGGAAATCGGAGGAAACCAATGGCATTTCTTGATAGAATCGTGACCGGGGCAGCGCTGTGCCTGCTCGGCACCGGCATCGCCCAGGCGCAGGATGTGACCCTGCGCATCGGCCATGTGGAGACGCCGCATTCCACCACCCACGTCATGCTGGAGGCCATGGCAGAGGCGGTGGCGGCTAAGACCGATGGCGCGCTCGCGCTGCAGATCTTCCCGCAGAGCCAGCTTGGCGGCCAGCGCGAGATGACCGAAGCGGTGCAGTTCGGCGCGCTCGATGCCACCGCCGGCCCGGTCGCCTTCATGGGCGGGTTCAACCCGGTGGCCTCGATCATGGACATTCCCTTCCTCTATCCGGCCAATCCGGACAAGGCTCAGGCGATCCGCGACGCCGGTTTCGCCGATGCCTTCTGTGAGAGCTTCAACGAGCTGGGCGTGACCTGCATCGGGCTCTATCCCAACGGCACCAAACAGTTCACTTCGAATGCGCCGATCACCCGGCCGGAGGAGTTTTCGGGCCAGACCTTCCGAGTGATGGAGTCCATGGTGCTGGTCGAGGCGTTCAAGTCGCTCGGCGTCACCGCCGTGCCGATCCCCTTCGGCGAACTGTACACTGCGCTGCAGACCGGCATCGTCGACGGCGAGGAAAACCCCCTCGACACGATCTACAACATGAAGTTCTTCGAGGTGCAGGAGCATCTGACCCTGTCCTGGCACGGTGCCATCGAGAACGTGATCCTGTTCAACCCGGCGGTCTGGACAGGGCTCGAGAACAGCCACCGTGCCGCCATCACCGAGGCTCTGGAAGAGACCATCCCCGGGATGATCGCCCACAAGGCCGCCGCGGGCGAGGCGTCACTGCAGAAGATCCGCGATGCCGGGCTGACGGTGCGGCAGCTGTCCGAGGACGAACTGGCGCAATTCCGCGCGGTGATGTTTCCGGCCGGTCGCGATGCCTTTCTCGACCGCGCGGGCGACAAGGGCACGGCGATCTTCGAGATCTACCAGGCGGCCTATGACAAGGTCATGAACTGACGCCGGGCGGAGGTCCGTATCCAATGGAGAGGCTGCGATGCAACGATTGCTTTCAGGTGTCCGGCTGGTCGAAAGGATCAGCGTCGTGGCACTCCTTCTGACAATGACGGTGCTGTTTGCCTTCAACGTCCTGATCCGGCAGTTCGGCGGCCCGCTGGCGGCTTCGTTCGGCTGGATCGACGAGGTGGTGCGCAGCCTGAACATCTTCCTGGTGTTTCTTGCTTCGGGGCTTGCGCTGGAAAGCGGCAAGCAGGTTGCCGTCGACACTTGGCGCAACCGGATCGCACGCCGCAGCGGGCTTCCTCTGCGGCGCATCCTCGACGCGGCCGGCATCATCTTCTGTCTCTACATGGCCTGGATCAGCGGTCGGATGGCAGCCTTCGTCTTCGGCACGGGCCAGGTCAGCGCAACGCTGGGGATCTCGACGGGCTGGCTCTATGTCGCGCCCTGCGCGGGCTTCGGACTGCTGGCGCTGCGCTATGTCGCGAGCTTCGTGGGGGCAATCGAGCGGTTTGACAGAAACGGGGAGACGGGCGAATGATCCTCGTTGCTGCCATCGGCGTTCTGGCCGCCGTCCTGCTGATTGCCGGGTTCGAGATGTTCATGGTGCTGGGCATTCCCGCGCTTGCCATCAAGGCGGGGTTCTTCGCTAGCTTGCCCGACTTGATCCTGCCGCAGCGCATGACTGCGGGCATCAACCAGACGCTTCTGCTGGCGATCCCCTTTTTCCTGTTAGCAGCCCAGCTGATGGGGCAGGGCCAGATCGCGACCCGCCTGACCGACGTGGTCCGTGCGCTTGTCGGGCATCTGCGCGGCGGGATCGGCTATACCACCATCGGCGGGGCCATGGGCTTCGGCTCGGTCTCGGGCTCGGCCCCGGCCACTGTCGCTGCCTTGGGCAAGATCCTCTACCCCGAGCTCAGGCGGGTCGGGTTCCGCGATCGGTTCGCGCTGGGCCTGATCGTGTCCTCGGCGGAAACAGCTCTGCTGATCCCGCCGTCGATCACCCTGATCGTCTATGGCTGGATCACCGGCACCTCGATTGCCGCGCTGTTTGCTGCGGGACTGGGCGTGGGCGTTATCCTAGGGCTGGCTTGCGCCGTGCTGACCATGATCGAGGCGCGACGCTCGGGCGTCAGCGGTGATCCGCGCGCCAGGCTTGCCGAGATCGGCTCGACCTTTCGACGCGCCGGCTGGGCGCTGGGAATGCCTGTACTGATTCTCGGCGGAATCTACAGCGGCCTGTTCACGCCCACAGAGGCCGCGGTCATGAGCGTCGTCTACGCGATCTTTGTCGAGATGGTCATCTATCGCAGCCTCGACCTCAAGACGCTGGCAAAGGTGGCCGAACAGGCGATTATCCAGAATGCGGTGATCTTCCTGTTGCTGGCGATCGGCACGGCACTGTCCTTCTTCATCACCCTAGCCCAGATACCCGCCACACTTATCGGCTTTCTCGACGAGATGCAGGTCGGGCCCGTGGTCTTCCTGATGATCGTGAACGTCGCCTTCATCATCGCAGGGATGTTCATCGACCCGAACTCGATTCAGCTGATGCTGGTGCCGGCGCTCTATCCGGTGGCCATGCACCTCGGTCTCGATCCCGTGCATTTCGGGATGATCGTGGCGGTCAACATCGCGCTTGGCATGGTCACGCCGCCCTTCGGGCTCGACCTTTTCGTGGCCTCGTCGACCTTGCAGAAACCGGTGACCGAGATCATCGCGGGCGTCTGGCCGTTCCTGGTCGTCAACCTCGTGGTGCTTTTGCTGATCACCTATGTGCCCGGGCTATCGACGCTCATTCCCGACCTTCTGCTCTAGAAAAAAACGCAGATCAGCCTTGCCTTCAGTAAATGTACAGTATACTGCATAATAAATAGATCGCACCTGCGATAGGAGGAGACACATGACACCCAAGATCACTTTTGAAGAGCATTTCATGGCGCCTGGTTTCGAGCGGCATTCGGAAGCCTTCCTGAAACTGATCCCGCGCGAGCAAGCCGAGATCCTGACCCGCAGGCTGGACGATTTCGAGGGCGAGCGGATCGAGGCCATGGATCGCGGCAATATCGTGCGCACCGTGCTGTCGCTGACAGGGCCGGGCGCGCAGGGCGAAGCGCCCGAAACCGCGGCCGAGGCCGCACGACGGGCCAATGACTTCCTGGCTGAAAAGGTTGCCCAGCGCCCCGATCGTCTGTCGGGCCTTGCGGCGCTGCCGATGCACGATCCGGATGTCGCGGCGGAGGAGTTGCGCCGCGCGGTGACCGACCTTGGCTTTTTGGGCTGCCTGGTGAACGGTCATACCCACGGCGTCTATTACGACGACCCGAAATACGATGCCTTCTGGACCGAGCTTGAGCGACTGGGCGTGCCGTTCTACCTGCACCCGACCAATGCCTATGCCACACCTTATGTGCTGGAGGGCCAACCGGTGCTGCATGGCGCGGTCTGGGGATGGGGGGTCGAGACCGGCAGCCATGCCCTGCGCCTGCTGTTCTCGGGCGTGTTCGATCGGTTCCCGAAGGTGAAACTCGTGCTGGGCCACATGGGCGAGGCGCTGCCCTTTCTGCGCTGGCGCTACGATTCGCGCTTCGGCGCCTACCCGATGGGGGTCGAACTGGAACTCGCTCCTTCGGCTTATTTCACTCGCAACATCGTGATGACCACCTCGGGCGTTTGCTCGCATGCCGCGCTTGCCGGGGCCTTGGGCGAGATGGGCGAGGACGGTGTGATGTTCTCGGTCGATTACCCTTACGAGGATTCCGACACGGCGGTCGAGTTCATCGAGACCGCGCCGATCGACGCGGCCACGCGCCGCAAGCTGTGCCACGACAATGCAGCGGCGCTGCTTGGCCTGCCGAAGCTGGCCGAGGGTGCGGAGGCGACGGCATGACCTGGCACTCCTCCATTCCGGCCGAAGAGGTCCGCGCCAAGGGGGCTGTCGGCGTCGAGGTGGATGGTCTCCGGCTTGGGCTGTACGCGCTCGACGGCGAAATCTTCTGCAACGGCAACATCTGCACGCATGCCTTTGCGATCCTGACCGACGGGCATGTGGTCGACGGTTGCATTGAGTGCCCGCTACACCAGGGTCTTTTCGACATTCGCTCCGGCAAGGCCATGGGGCCTCCGGTGACACGCGACATTCCCACCTATGCGGTGAAGGTCGAGGACGGCATTATCTGGATCGACACCGAGGCCCGGGCGCCGGTTACGGATGCCACCCCCGGGCGGGCCGCGGCCGCGGCCGCGCCCAAGGATTTCCGCCGCATGGTGATCGTTGGCGCCGGCCAGGCCGGTGCCGAAACGGCACGGGCCGCGAGGACGCATGGGTTTAACGGCACCATCGTGATGCTGGGCGAAGAGGCGCATCCCCCCTATGAACGCCCACCGTTGTCCAAGGACCTGTTGCTGGGGCGGACCCGTCTGAGCGACGCGCATGTCTTTGAAGCGGATGAGACCGAACGGCTCGGCATCGATCTGCGGCTGAACACCCGGGTCAGCAGCATCGACCGCGAGACCAAGCAGGTCTTGCTCGACGATGGCGAAACACTGGCTTACGACATGCTGGTGCTGGCCACCGGCGCGTCAGCCAGGCGCATCCGCTTTAAGGGGGAGGGGGCCGACACGGTCGAATTGCACTACCTGCGCGATGCCGGCGACAGCAAACGGCTGGGCAGGGCGCTGCAGCGGGCCGAAAGGGTGGCAGTGATCGGTGGCGGCTTCATCGGGCTGGAACTGGCCTCGGCAGCGCGTTCGCTGGGCAAGCAGGCCACGGTGATCGAGGCACAAGACCGGCTGCTCAAGCGGCTCCTGCCAGAAGAGGCAGGTAGTTTCCTGGCTTGGGTGGCAGAACAGAACGATGTGGCGCTGCATATCGGCACCGGGGTTGCCTCGGTCTCGGACCGGGGCGTGACGCTGAGTGACGGCACGCTGGTCGAGGCCGATTGCATCATCGTCGGCGTCGGCGCCGTACCAAATGACGACCTGGCCGCGAAGGCCGGCCTCGCCACGGCAGAGGCAGGTGGGATCATCGTCAACGCGCGCAACCAGACTTCGGATTTCGCGATCTACGCAGTCGGTGACGTGGCGGTGGCGCGCGATGAGATCTCGGGCCGAGAAGGCCGGGTGGAAAGTTGGCAGAACGCTCAGCTTTCGGCTGACCGCGCGGCGCGCGCCATCTCTGGCCAGGTTCCGGGCGCAGACGACTTGCCCTGGTTCTGGTCCGACCTGTTCGGGGGGACCTTGCAGATCGTCGGCGCCCCCGCGCCCGATCTTCGCACCGTGCGTCGCGACGGCGAGGCCCCGGCCTTCTTCTGTCTCGACGACGAACACCGCGTCGTCGCCTGTATCGACTTCGGCGATGCGGCCTTGCTGCGCGCCGCGCGCGGACTGATCGCCGGCGCGATGCCGGTCGATCCCGCACAGCTTTCCGATCCCAATGTTGATGTTGCCATGCTCGAGGAGGATGAAATGAAAATGATACCGATCGAGAAGCGGTTCGTCTGGCCCGCTTCCGGCCTGAACCGTATTCCTGACTGGGTCTACACCAGTCAGGAAATCTATGACCGTGAAGTCGAACGGATCTTCCGCGGCAAGACGTGGAACTATGTGGGGCTCGAAGCCGAGATCCCAGAAACGGGCGATTTCATCCGATCGTATGTCGGTCCGACCTCGGTGGTGGTGGCACGCGATTCCGAGGGCGGCGTCAACGTTTTCGAGAACCGCTGCGCCCACCGTGCCGCCGAGTTCTGCCGTAAGCTGCGCGGCAATGCCGAGGAATTCGTCTGCCCGTACCACGAATGGAGCTACGACCTGAAAGGCAACTTGGCCGGGGTGCCGTTCCGCCGCGGCGCCGACGGCAAGGGTGGCATGGGGCCGGACTTTCGCCCCGAGAACCACGGGCTGCGCAAGCTGAACGTGACCACCCGCAACGGCGCGATCTTTGCTTCGTTCCGCCAGGATGTCGAATCCTTCGAGGACTACCTCGGCGAGGAGATGCTCACGGATTTCGACGCAGTCTTTTCCGGGCGCGAGCTGAAGGTGCTGGGCCATTACCGCCACACGCTGGACGGCAACTGGAAGCTCTATCCCGAGAACCTGAAGGATCCCTATCACGCCACGCTGCTGCACACGTTCCTTGTCACCTTCGGCCTGCTGGTCGCGGGAAACAAGTCTGCGATGATCGTGGATCCCAAGGGCTGCCACTCGACCATGGCCTCGGCCAAGAGCGACGGCGCGGTGTCCGAGGACAATAAGTCGCAGATGCGGGCCTATCGCGACGGGATGACGCTGGAAGACACCCGGCTGATGGACTTCCACCCTGAGTTTGATAGCCCCTGGTCGGTGACCATGCAGGTGATCTGGCCCGGGCTGATCGTGCAGCGCGAGATGAACACACTTGGTGTGCGGCAGATCGTGCCGACCGGTCCGAACGAGTTCACAATGATCTGGACGATGTTCGGCTATGCCGACGATGACGAGGAAATGACCCGGCACCGTCTGCGCCAAGGCAACCTGATGGGCCCCGCGGGCTTTCTCGGGCTCGAGGACAACGAGGCGATCAAGTTCGTGCAGGACGGGATGCTGAACACGGAGGAGGGCGCGCACCTGGTGGCGCTGAACCCGGCGGTGCCGACCGGCACCTCGGATACGCTGATCTCGGAATCCGCGATCCGCTCTATGTATCAATACTGGCGCAAGGAGATGGGTCTGTGACTGTGATAGCCAACATATTCGAACCCGTATCGGACGGCGACTCGCTCGCCGCCCGCCGCGAGGCGCGCCAGGCTGTGTCCGAATTCAACGCCGCCTATTGCGCAGTGCTGGACGACGGCGACCTGAAGGACTGGCCGCGCTTCTTCACCGAGGACGCGTTCTACAACATCACCAGCCGCGAGAACTTTGATGACGACCGGCCGGTGGGCTTGGTCTATTGCGAAGGTCGCGGCATGATTTCCGACCGTGCGCTTGCAATCAGCGAGACCTCGATGTTCGGACCGCGCTATCTGCGTCATTACATCACCAATGAGCGCGTCACCGGGATCGAAAAGGACGGTTCTGTTCTGGCGGGATGCAACTACATGCTTATCGAAACCCTGTCGGAGCTTCCAGAAGGCCGATTGCACCAAGCCGGACGCATGATCGACCGGTTCCGACCGCAAGACGATGGCAGCCTACTCCTGACATCACGGATTGTGGTCTACGACACGCTGCTGGTGCCAAATGCCCTGGTTCTGCCGGTCTGACGGACAAACAAACTGATCATGAAATATCATCCGCGGAAATAGAAACCTGGCCCTGTGATACGGGGCCGGGTCCGCGAGGAACAAGATGGTCGGGCTGCTCTCATTGTGGCTCCGGCATCCTGCAAGGACGATTGGGTGTGCTCTTCCCCCTCAAAAATTGGACCGTTTGAAGCTGGAGAGGTTGTCGCAGGATTTCGGACCAGTTGCTAAGCTGTAGCGCCTGACGAAGGAACGACCACATATGACGAAGCGGAAACGCTATTCGGCGGAGTTCAAGGCCGAGGTTGCTCTTGAGGCCATCCGTGAAGAACTGACGACGGCCGAGCTGGCCAAGAAGTGAGCCGGTGAACGCCACTGGTCCGAGAGAACCGGCGAGCGCGTCCATCCGACAGTGATCAGCGGTTGGAAGAAGACGGCGATCTCGAACATGGCTTTCGCGTTTGGCGGTGAGACCCAGGAAGAGCCGCCGATCTCACCGAAGGACGTGGAAAAACTGCATGCCAAGATCGGCCAACTGGTGGTGGAACGCGATTTTTTGTCCGAAGCCTCCAGCCATATCCTCGGAACTGGAGGCAAAAAGCGGTGACGCACGAGCATCGCGATCTCAGCGTCCGGCGGCAGTGCAAACTGCTGTCGCTGGCCCGCTCAAGCCTGTATTATCACCTCCGCGGTCAAAGCGCCGAGAACTTGGCGTTCATGGAGGTCATCGACCGCCAATTCCTGGAGACGCCGTGGTATGGCTCGCGGCAGATGGCCCGTCACATGCAGCGCGAGGGGCACGCCTGTGGACGCCACCGGGTGCGGCGGCTGATGCGCCTCATGCGTCTGGTGCCGATCCGCTGCCCGGCAGGGTATTGCGCAGCAATGCCTGAGAGGGAACCAGGAGCCCAAGACCAGTCAAAAGCATCCGGAACACAAGATTTATCCGTACCTCCTCCGGGACTTGGTTATCACCCGCCCCAATCAGGTTTGGTGTACCGACATCACTTACATTCCGATGCGGCGCGGGTTCCTTTACCTGGTCGCCATCATGGACTGGTTCAGCCGGAAGGTGCTGAGCTGGCGGCTGTCGAACTCAATGGACGCCGGGTTCTGCATAGAGGCCTTGAAGGATGCGCTGGCCATATACGGTCCGCCGGAGGTCTTCAATTCAGACCAAGGTTCACAGTTCACCAGCACCGGTTTCACCGACGTGCTGCGCGACGCCAAGGTGAAGATCTCGATGGAGGCTGTAGGTGCCGGATGTAATCTCCCCAAAAGCGCCGTTTGAAAATTCCCCAGTTGGGAGCGTTCAGGGCGATTTTCGAACCTCAAATATTCGAAAATCGAAC
>NZ_JAXMOR010000052.1:0-24565 GCF_034669705.1 Marinovum sp. | reverse complement strand
CGCGCGGATGCGGCCCTCGGCCATGACAAGCACCCGGTCCGAGAGACCAAGCAGCTCCGGCAGTTCCGACGAGATCACGATGACGCCCAGCCCTTGGGTGTCGGTCAGGCTGCGGATCAGGTCGTAGATCTCGGACCGGGCGCCGACGTCGATGCCACGGGTCGGCTCGTCGAGGATCAGCACCTTGAGATCGCTCGCCAGCCAGCGGGTCAGCACCACCTTCTGCTGGTTGCCGCCCGACAGCGAGGTGACCGGCGCATCCAGCGACGCGGCCTTGAGCCGCATCTGTTTCGAGATGCCGGAAATCAGCTCGAGCGCCTTGGCGCGGCTGAAGAACCCGCCGCTCGAGACCTTTTGCGGCACGCAGAGCACCGCGTTCTCGAGGATGGTCTGCATCAGAAGCAGCGCCTCTTCCTTGCGGTCCTCTGGGGCAAAGCCGATGCCGGCGGCAATCGCCGCGGCGGTGTCCCCCGAGGGCAGCTCCTTGCCGCCGATGCGGACCGTCCCGGCGGTGCGGCGGTGAAAGCCGAACAGCCCCTTGGCCAGTTCCGAGCGGCCCGCGCCGATCAGACCGCCGATGCCCAGCACCTCGCCGGCGCGCAGCTGCAGGGTGATGTCGGTCACATGCTCGGTGCTCATGCCGGTAACATCGAGCACGACCTCGCCCGTCGAGGGCGCGCGGTCGGGGAACATGTCCGACAGCGGTCGGCCGACCATCAGCCGGGTGATCCGCGCCTCGGTGATGCCCTCGGCCGGCAGATCGTCGACCAGCCGGCCGTCGCGCAGCACCGCCACGCGGTCGGCGAGCTCGGTGATCTCGACCAGCCGGTGCGAGATGTAGATCACCGCCACGCCCTCGCCGCGCAGCCGGCGGATGATGGCGAACAGCCGCCGGGTCTCTTCGTCGGTCAGCGATGAGGTCGGCTCGTCAAAGGCGATCAGCTTGCCGCCGGCCTGCACCGCGCGCATGATCTCGATCATCTGCCGCTGGGCCGGGCCAAGACCGGCGCAGAGCTGCCGGGGGTGAAGGTCATGCGCCATGCCGAAGGTCTCGAGCAGCGCCGCGGTATCGGCGTAAAGCTTTGACCAGTCGAGGAAATGCCGGCCCTTTCGTGGCAGGTCGCCGGTAAAGATGTTCTCGGCCACCGTCAGGTCTGGCACGATCTCGGGTTCCTGATGGATCACCCGGATGCCGGCGGCATGAGCCTCGCGCGGCTGGGCAAAGCTGACCTCGCGGCCGTTGATGTGGATGCTGCCGCGGGTCGGAGGAAACACCCCCTCGAGCAGCCGCATCATGGTGGATTTGCCGGCACCGTTCTCGCCCACCAGCGCCAGCACCTCGCCGGCGTGGAACTCGAGACTGATATCCGAGAGGGCCTGCACCGGGCCGAAATGCCGGGTCAGCCCGTCGATGCGCAGAAAGGGGTTCGTCATGGGGCGCTCCTTCAGGGTCAGGTCGGGGCGGGCGGCACCGGGCCGCCCGCCCGCGCCGCTCAGTTGCAGAGCCGGCCGGCGTAGTCGTCGAAGTTCGACAGGGAGACGAATTCCGGGTCGGAATAGGTCGCCTCGGGCAGCGGCGTTCCGTCCTTGATCGACGCCAGCAGCAGGTTGACCGCATCGCGGCCGTGGTTGGCCGAGTTCAGCCACATGGTGCCCTTGAAGGCCGAACTGCGGCCGTTGCCGAAGGCGTCGCAGGCGCGGCTGCCGTCAATGCCGATGCCAATGCCGGCCTCTGCCGGGTAGCCGGAGTTCTCCATCGCCCGCGCCGCGCCCAGCACGCCGTCATCGTTGCAGGCAAAGAACACCCAGTGGTCGTACTGCGGATTGGCGGTCAGCGTGGTGGTCATCACGTCGATGGCGTTGACCATGGTGTTGTCATAGGCGGCGCGCACGATCTGGTCCTCGGTCAGGTCCGAGTTGGCCAGCAGAGCCGCCTCGGCACCGCCGTTGCGCTGCATGCAGGTGTCGGCCTTGCGGTCCTCGATCGACACGATCCCGACCGAGCTCTTGTCCCAGCCGCTGTCCTGATAGAATTTCGCCAAGTTCTCACCCACGCGCTCGCCGATGGCAAAGGCGTTGAGCCCGACATAGGGCACCGGGTTGCCGTCGCGGTCCTGGATGTCGTCGTCCACCGCGATCAGCGGCACCCCGGCCTCGGCGGCACGTGCGGCCACCACCGGGCCAAGTGCCCGGTCAGGCACCACAATGGCGATGCCGTCGACGCCGTCGCCGATCATGGTGTCGAGCGTGGTGATCGCGAGGTCGGCGTTGAACTGCACGTCCTGGCTGACAAACTCGGCGCCGCCCGCCTCGGCGGCCTCGGCCGCGCCGGCAACCTCGGCCACGAACCAGGGGTGATCGCCCATCTTGTTGATGTAGCCGATCTTGATGTTGTCGTCCTGCGCGGCCGCGCCCAGCGGCGCGATCAGCCCGGCGATGCAGGCGGCGGTCAGTTTCAGGTGTTTCATGGTTCTCCTCCCAATGAAGTTGTGGTGTCAGTCGTGGAACAGCGCCGAGCGGCCACCGTCGATGGTGATGGTCTCGGCATTGATGAAGGGCGCCTCGTCGGAGGCCAGAAAGACCGCGGTCATGGCGACCTCTTCGGGCCGGCCGATGCGCCGCGGCGGGTGCAGCGCCTCGGCGCGCTGCCGCTCGGCTGCCGGATCGTCGAACCCGGCCCAGTAGTCGCGGGCGATCTCGGTATCGACATAGCCCGGCGCGATGGCGTTCACACGGATGCCCTCGGCGGCATATTCGATGCCCAGCGACCGGGTCAGCCCGATCAGCCCGTGTTTCGCCACCGGATAGGGAAAAGTGTGCGGGATGATCTTGAAGCCGTGGGTGCTGGCGATGTTGACGATCGCCCCGCCCGCCTGAACCCGCATCGCCGGCAGCACCGCCTCGCTCATCGCCCAGCAGGCCTCGAGATCGAGCGCCATGCAGCGCGCCCATTCGCTGCGCGGCATCTCGTGCGGACGGTAGAAGACATTTGCCCCGGCGTTGTTCACCAGCACGTCGATCCGGCCAAACCGCGACAGGGTCGCTTCCGCCACCCCCGCGACCTGCGCCTGATTGGTGACATCGGTCTCGACGAACAGCCCGCCGATCTCCTCGGCCACGGCCCGGCCGGTCTCGGCGTTGCGCTCGGCCAGCACCACCTGCGCGCCGGCGGCGGCAAAGCTGCGGGCGATGGCCGCGCCGATCCCCTGCCCCGCGCCGGTGATGATCGCCACCTTGCCCTGAAGACGCCCCGCCATCACCAGTCCACCACGGTGCCGTCGGCCATCACCGCGTTGCGGGTGTGCAGCACTTCCTGCTCGAAGGGATGGCGCGCGATCTCGGCCTCGTCGACCTCGAGCCCGAGGCCCGGCTTCTCGGGCAGCGCCCAATGGCCGGGCTTGCGTTCGATCGGCCATTGCACCACGTCGTCATACCAAGGCACCGCGCCGACCATTTCCTCCTGGATGATGTGGTTCGGGGTCGAGACGCCGAAGTGCAGCGCCGCGATGCCGGCAATCGGGCCCAGCGGGTTGTGCGGCGCGACGCCGAGACCGGCGGTCTCGCAGACCGCGGCGATCTTCTTGGCCTCCCAGAGCCCGCCGACATGCACGATATCCGGCTGTGCGATGTGAAAGGCACGGCGACGGATCGCCTCTTCAAAGGCGGCCCGGCCAATCAGCCGCTCGCCGGCCGCAATGGTCACCCGCGAGGTCCGGGTCAACTCGGCGCAGTTCTCGACCTGTTCTGGCGGCACCGGCTCCTCGGCAAAGAGCGGCCGGGCCGGTTCCAGCGCGCGCAGGAAATCCCGCGCCAAGGCCAGCGAGGCCGGGCGGCCGTGGAAATCCACCATGATATCGACATCCGGCCCGACGGCGGCGCGCAGGCTGTCCATCGCGCTGCCGACCGCGTCGATCGCCCGGTTGGGCGCGATGTAATGCGCATAGGGGATCGAGACCACCTTGACCGCGTCATAGCCCGCCGCCACCACATCCCGGCCGCGCTCGGCCAGCGCATCGGCGCCGTCGGTCTCATAGACCGAGGACATGTCGCCCATGCCAAGATGCGTGTAGGTGCGCAGCCCGTCGCGGCATTTGCCGCCGAGCAGTCGCCACACCGGCGTGTCGAGGGATTTGCCAAGAATGTCCCAGAGCGCGATCTCGATGCCGCTGATCGCCGACATGCCGATCACGCCCATGCGCCAGAAGCCGTGTCGCGTCATTACCTGGAAACACTGCTCGATATCGCGCGGGTCCTGGCCGATCAGCAGCGGCTCGAGATCGGCAATCGCGCCAAGCACCGACCGCGTCTTCCATTCCAGCGTCGCCTCACCCCAGCCGACAAGGCCCGGCACATCGGTCTCGACCCGGACGAAAACCCAGTTCCGCATCTGCGCGTTGCAGGCAACGGCGCTGATCCCAGTGATCTGCACTATGTATCCCTCCAATTTGTAGTACTAATAAGCCGATATCATGACCTTTTGTCAAAGGGTTTTTTGAGCAGAGCGGTTTATTCGTTCAATTTCAGAGCGTTGGCTTTCATACTCGGGAGCAACCTGAGGCACGTCAGCGTCGGCAACCCCGACTTGGGCGTCGTCCGGCCCGGCCAAGACCCCCCGCCGTTACAGCTTGCCCGCGCCCTTCACCGGCCGCGTCTGCAGCCAGCTCGGACGGATGCGCTTGCGCCAGTTGGCCGGGGACAGCCCGGTGGCTTGGCTGAACCGGGACGAGGAATGATAGGGCGAGCGACCACAGCAACGCGCAGGCGCGCCGGATGCGCAGGTCGTCTTGGCATGGCTTACGCGACATGTGGGTCTGGGCACGGAACACCCGGCGCAGGGTGGATGCGCTCACCCAGCTCGTCGGCATCGGTGCTCAGTGCATTGGACTTGCGAGAATGCGGCTGGCCTGTTCCAACAGCCTCGTCCGACCCCGCTCGGCGGTCCGGCGCGACTGGCAAGCTCAGACCTTGCCGAAACCATCCGAACGTCGCCTGAGCACTCTGCTCACCACTTCATAGCCGATAAGTGCGAAGTACAAAGCATCGCCTACCAAGCAACTCCACAATTGCCATTCGGGTATCAAGATTCCCCCGGCCAGCACAGCGAAGGCGCAGCGCAGCCCCTTGTTCACTTCTACGACAAGGTATCCGGTCGTCGTGACGACCGCGAACACCGAGAACGATCCGGCCACAACTATCGCCAGCCCGATGTCGACAGGTTCGCCGAGACCCAGCAACCCTGGCTGCAGCACGAAGAGAAATGGCAGCGCATAGGGCACCACGGCAAGTTTGATGCCCAACCAGCCGGTTTTCCAGATCGACGCGTCCGCCACCGAGGCCGCTGCAATGGTCGCCAGGGCGACGGGCGGTGTGATCGCGGCCAGAACGCCGTAATAGAACACGAAGAAATGCGCCACCAGCGGCACGATATCCGCCTGGATCATCGCCGGCGCGACTGTCAGCGCCAGGATGATGTAGACTGCAACCGTCGGCAGGCCCATCCCGAGGACAATCGACGTGATCATCGTCAGCAGCAACACGAGGATGAGGTTACCGTCAGAGACGATCAGGACCGCATTGACCAGTTTCTGTCCCAGTCCGGTCAGCGAGAAGACACCGATGATGATCCCTGCGCTTGCCCCGAGCAGGCCGATTGGCACCATCATCCGCGCGGCGTTGACCGCAGCGAGGGCGAGCGCGGGCAGCGACGGCAATCGGCCGGTGGCGAGCAGCATCGAGACCGGCGCCGAGAGGATCGCGTAGAGCGCGGCGTTTGACGCGGTGAAGCCGAGCCCCAGAAGGCACAGGAGCAGCACGCCGATCGGAGCGAGCAGCAGCAGGCCCCGCGCGCTTTTCAACTCCTGTCCGGGCGCGAGCGCGACCGCCTCGGTGCCAAGGTGTCGGCGGTTGGCATGGACGGCGGCAAAAAGCGTCACGTAGTAGAAGAGTGCCGGCAACGTCGCGGCTATGAGAATCTGCGAGAAAGGCAGTTGCAGAAGTTCCGCCATGATGAAGCCAGCCGAGCCAAGAACGGGCGGCATGATCTGCGAACCCGTGGAGGCGACCGACTCGATGGCCGCCGCCTCGGACGAGCGGTAGCCGGATTTCTTCATCATCGGAATTGTGATGCTGCCCGAGGCGATGACATTGGCCACCGCAGCCCCGGTCATCGTGCCGAAAAGGGCGCTGGCGGCGACCGAGACCTTGCCCGGCGCGCCGGTGCTCTTGCCGAAGAGCTTCATCGACAGCGCCACCACCGCCCCTGACCCGCCGCTGACTTCCAGCAGAGCGGTCAGGACTATGAAAACGAACACCACGTGCAGGATGACGTTCAGAGCAATGCCGAAAATGCCTTCGGTCCCGATATAAAGGTGGTTCACAAGTGTCGACAGGTCGATCGGGCTGTGCCCCAGCCCGGCCGGCAGGTAGCTTCCCCAGAGCGCAAAGGCGAGAAAGATAGCCGCCAAGACCGCCAGTGGCCGCGCGCCCCATCTCCAGGTGCAATAGATTGTGAGGGCGATCCCGATGCTCCCAGCCAGGATATCGGTCTCCGACGGGCCGAAGACCATGATCTCGCTCTGCCGAAAGTAGGCGCCTGTCGTGATAGCCGCCGCAACACCGGCGGCGACCATCATGAAAAGTGAGACAATACTGGAAAGCCGCGATTGCCCCGGCAGCATCAGTGCCGAGACCAGGACCGCCCCCCAGAAAACCTTGGTGCTCAGTTGTCCCGGCCATGTCTCGAAGCGCACAAGAGACAGGACCGCGCAGGTCGTGAAAAACAGCACGATGTTGCGGATAAGGTTTGACCGGGGGCCTTCGAACATGATCAGGGGTCCGTTGTCTCGGGATCTGCTTGAATGGTGACGTCTGAACGCGTCAAAGCTTTCCGCTGTCCTTCAGGTAGGCTTCAAAGCCCTCGTGCCGCGGGATTGCAGGCTCCTGCAGCGTCAGCGGGTTGTCGGGTGTAAAGAACTGCATGAGCGGCATCGTCGCGACCAGCTCACCAGAATTGGCATAGAGAACCTCGCTGATCTCCTCGATCACCTCGCGGCTGACCTCGCTGGCGCCGACAAACAAGACCTCTGTACCAATCGAAGTCACGGCGTCATCCTGGCCGCGGTAGGTTCCGGCCGGCAGTTCGACCTTGAGGAAGTGCTCGTTGCCGGCGTTGATCGTGGTTTGCACCTCGTCGGTCAGCGGAAGGAACGCGATATCCATCTGGCTGGTCGCATTGAGCAAGGCCGCCCCCGGCACCCCGCCGAACATCACCGCCGCATCAAGCTTGTTGTCTGCCAGCGCCGCGACCTGCTCGCTGAACGACAGGTACTGCCCGTCGACATCATCCACTGACAGCCCGGCCGCCTCCAACGTCGCGATGGCGATGCGCGAGCATGTGGTCCCCGTCGGGCAGAGACCGACGCGCTTGCCCTTCAGATCCTCGATCGAGGCAATCGACCGGTCCCGCGGCGCGATGAAACTGTGATAGTTGTAGTAGCCGCCCCAGAGGGCGCGCATGTTGGTGACCGGGTGGCCGTCGAAGGGGCCTTTGCCGTTATAGGCGTCGGACGCCGCCGACGGGGTAAGCAGCCCGAAATGCGCCTTGCCGCGCAGGATCAGGCCCGAGGTTTCTGTGGTTCCGCCGGCGGGCAGAACCTCGATCTGAACCTCGTCGGAATGCTTGTTGACCACCTGCGCGATGGCGCTGCCGACGAAATAGGATGTGCCCCCGGTCGAGCCGGTCGCCATGATGAAGGTTTCGGCGGCAGCCACCGGCCCGACGCTGATCGCTGCGCCGAGAAACACTGCTGCCAGACACCATGCGCGAGACTTGTCCATGAGTAATCCTCCCTGATTCGATGATATGATGCACGTACGTCATTAAGATGACGCACGTACATCACTATGGGTAATTTCCTAATTGCGGTTTTTCTGGTCCGGCACCTTGAATGTCGGCCGCGGCGGCGCACCGCGGTAGCCGGGCCCCGGGATCACCGGCCAGGCGTCATGCGAGGAATGTCGCGCGAAAGTGTCGCCGGTCTCGCGACACCAGTCGAACAGCCGCCGGCGATGCGCGTCCAGCACCTCGGCGTAGCGCCGCTCCACCGCGAGGTTGCGCAGTTCGCCGGGGTCCGCCTCCAGGTCAAACAGCATCTCGCGGTACTGGCCGCGGTCATAGACGGTGTACTTGTAGCGCTCGCTCCGCAGGCAACGCAGCTCGATATCGGTCCAGTCGATGCGGGATTCGACAAAGACCGCATCGCGCCAGTCCTCCGGCGTCTCGCCCTGCGCCACCGGCCGCACCGACCTTCCGGTCAGCCCCTCCGGAAACTTGGCGCCGGCATAGTCCAGCAGCGTCGGCAACAGGTCGAGCCCGGTGTTCACCATGGCGTCGCTGACCTGCCCGTCCGGCTGCCCCGGCGCGCGTACGATGAACGGCACCCGGATCGACTCCTCGTAGCTCAGCGATTTCTGCAGCAGCCCATGCGCGCCATTGTGCTCGCCGTGGTCCGACAGGAAGATCACCACCGTCTCCTCCGCCAACCCGGTGTCGTCCAGCACCGCCAACAGCTGGCCGATCTGCGCGTCGACCTTCTCGACCAGCCGGAAATAGACATGCCGGAACCGCCGCCAGCGCTCTTCGGTAAAGCCGTATTGCTCTGGCGGCATGGTCTTGCGCAGGTCCGCCAGCACCCGCGCTTCAAAGGCCGGCCGGGCATGGTTCAGCGGCAGGTTCGGGTAGTCCAAAGGCAGGTCCTCCGACGTTTCCACCTCGCCCCAGGGCAGCACCTGATCGCGGCCGTGTTCGCAGATGTTGTGCGGGTTGTCGAAGGAGGCAAACAGCAGGAAGGGCCGGTCATCCGCCTGTCGGATGAAGGCCTCGCAAGCGGCGGGCAGATGGGTGTCGGAAAAGCCGCAGACGTTCTCGAAACCGAAGTCTTCCGCTGCGTCGCCGAGGTCAACGGCGGGCACATGCCACTTGCCGCCCCAGCCGGTGCGATAGCCGGCCTGACGCATCAGCGGCCCGACCGAGCGGGCAATCGCCGCCTCGGGCAGCGGCGAGTTGTTGATCATCGTGCCGAGCTGATGCGGCCATTTGCCGGTCATCATCGACGCCCGCGCCGGGTTGCACAGCGGAAAGGCGGTATAGGCGCGGTCGTAGCGCGTGCCCTCGCGCGCCAGCCGGTCCATGTGCGGCGTCGAAAGGTCCGCGTTGCCGCGATTGCTCATCGCGTCGGCGTTCTGCTGGTCGGTCATGATGACCAGGATATTGGGCCTGCGCATGGCGCCCCCTTTCTGCCCGCCGCTCACAGCGAGGCCGTGATGCCGCCATCGACAAAGATCGTCTGGCCGTTGACAAAGCTGGAGGCCCGCGAGGCGAGAAAGATCGCCGCACCGCAGAGCTCCTCGACCTCGCCCCAGCGCCCCGCCGGGGTGCGGGTCTCGAGCCAGGCGCTGAAGGTCTCGTCGGTATAGAGCGCCTCGTTCAGCGGCGTCTTGAAATACCCCGGCGCAATGGCATTGGCCTGCAGCCCGTGGCGCGCCCAGTCGGTGGCCATGCCCTTGGTCAGGTTGCTGATCGCGCCCTTCGAGGCGGTGTAGGGCGCGATGCCGGGCCGGGCGAGCGCCGATTGCACCGAGGCGATATTGACGATCTTGCCCTGCCTGCGCGCGATCATGTGCCGCGCCACCGCCCGCCCGACATAGAAGGCCGAGTTCACGTTGGTCCGCATCAACCGGTCGAAATCCGCCGGATCGTAGTCCTCGAGCGGGCCGCGCAGCTGCATCCCGGCATTGTTGACCAGAATGTCGATCTGCGTGCCGCTGCCCTCGAGTTCGTCGACCGCGGCGGCCACTGCCGCGGCATCGGTGACGTCGAAACGGGCTGCCTCGGCCGACAGCGCGTCCTGCGCCGCCGCGAGCTTCTCGGCCGAGCGGCCGTTCAGGATCACCCGCGCCCCGGCTCCGGCCAATCCCTTGGCCAGGGCAAAGCCGATCCCTTGGGACGAGCCGGTGACCAGCGCCGTCTTGCCGGAGAGGTCGAAGAGATCGTTCACGCCGACGTCTCCCCTGCCGCGACCCAATCGCTGCGCGTGCCGCCGAGCGAGACCGAGCGGACAAAGACGTCATCGGTGCCATCGACGGTATAGACGTTGGCAAGGATCGGATGCGGGGTGAGCGCGGTGATCTCGCCATCGCGCGTCACGCCCACCTCGAAGCAGAGCCCCACTTCACCGGGGTCCGGCCAGCTGACGATGGTCTCGGCGCCCGCCGCGCCGCCGGTGCGCGTCGCCTTCGGTTGCGGCGCCACCGGCGCCTCGGACGCGGCCTTGCGTGCGATCACCAGCGTGGCCGAGGGCAGCGGCAGCTCCAGGTCGAGCTTGAGCGGCCCCGCCATGGTCTGGCGCAGTTTCTCGTGCGGCTCGGCCTTGGCGCGCATCGCGGTCATGGCATCGCGCGACGGGTAGCCCAGCCGCTCGAGCTCGTTCAGCGCCTCGGACTCGCGCGCCTCCTTGGAGTTCGGATCCAGCCGTACGCCGCTCTTTTCCCATTCCGAGAACGGTGTCCCGTCAATGTCGTTAAGCTGCATCACCAGCACATCCCACGCGCCCTCGGTTTCCGGCAGCTCGAGCGTCACCCGGTCCATCCCCGAGACCCGGATCGCATCGCGGCTGTTGTAAAGCACCGCGGCCCGCGTGCCCTCGTCATGCTGGGTGACAATCGCCCCGGGGCCTTCAGTATCGGGCGTCAGATCGGGCATCGGAAAGCGCGTGCTGCCCAGCTGCGCCAGCATCTCCATCACCGTCAGCGCCGGTTTCTTGATCAGGGTAAAGTTGTCGTGGTCCTCCTCGCGCGCCTTCAGCTTCTCGAGGTCGGTCACATGCTCGGATTGCGCCATCGCCACCGACCGGCCGCCGATCAGGGTGTATTGCGTGCGCTGGCCCCAGGAACCCATGAAGCCGTTGTCGTTGAACAACAGGTCAAAGGGCACGCCCGCGTCGGTGTGCAGCCGCTGGTGCTGGTCGATGATCTTGGTGATGATCGCCGGGCAATAGGCGGTGGCGTGCCAACTGTGGTGGTGCCACCAGCCGACCTGCGGATCGCATTCGTTGTTGACGATCGGGATATGCGCCAGCCGCGGATGGTTCTCGCGGATATGGTTGATCGCCAGCCGCTCGCGCTCGATCAGCGCCAGGGTGTCGGGTTGCAGGTCCTCGACGTGATAGGTGACGCCCTTTTCGTGGATCGAGATGAAATCAGCGCGCGGCGCCTCTCCGGTCAGGAAGTTGGTGCCGGTGTCGAGATGCTGGACAAAAGCCTTGAACAGCGGCGACATGGTCTTGCAGGTCCCGGCCCCGCCGATCACCAGGTCCTTCGACACCGCCTCGACCCCGGCGACGCAGGCATCGTAATAGCGCATGAAGGCCGGCGCGCCGGCGGTCCACCAAGCCGAATCCGGCTCGTTCCAGCTCTCAAACATCCATTGGCTGACGTTCTCCATGCCGTAGCGTTCGACACTGCGCTCAACGATCTGGGTCACCAGGTCGCGCCAGCGCGGCTCCCAGCCCTCGCTGTTGAAATCGAAGCTGTTGGACGGGTTCCCCATGATCTCGAAACACGGCAGGAAGCCGTTTTCGACCATCACGTCCATCGCCTCGTCGAACAGGGCGAAGTCATAGCTGTCGCCGCCCTTGGCCACGATCATGTTGAGCATGTAGTGCGGCCGCAGGTAGTGCACGCCCTTCAGCGGCGTGCCCGCCAGCAGCGTCAACGTGCGCTTCATCTCGGGCGTCAGCAAAAGCTCGCCCGGCGAAAAGCCGGTGGCGCGCCAGAAGCGTTGGAAGGGACGCCCCTGGGCGGGATCAGGTCTGAGGGATCTGAGAAGGTTCTGGGGGTGGGCGATATTCATGTGTTGAACGCCTTTCGCATGTCCTGAATTCCGGGAATGGCCTGCATCAGATGCTCGTGACGCGGCTCGAAGCGCTGGATCAGCCCGCGCTGGGACCGGCCGGCGAGGATGGTGAAGATATAGCCCCGGTGCCCCGGCGAGGTGGAGGTCGGGTGATAGCCGCGATCAAGGCAGAAGGTGTCGCCGTCGCGGGTCAGATGCACCACCGGGGTCTCGCCGTCGTTGTAGCAGGACTGGGTGCCAAAGCCCGAAGGCGGATCAAAGCGGTAGTGATAGAGTTCTTCGTGATCGGTCTCTTCCGGCCCGTCGTCGGTGTCATGCTTGTGCGGCGGATAGCCCGACCAGCAGCCCGGCTCGGCATAGAGCTCGCTTACCAGGAGCCGGTCAACCCGGCCGTTCTGGCGCTGCCCGAGGATATGGCGGATGCGGCGGTGGGAGTGGGTCTCGTCAGAGCCGACGTCGACCTCCTCGACCTCGTCCGGGGCGATACGAAAGGCGGCCAGGTCGCGTGTGCCCTCGACCCGCGCGCCGGCCACCGCGATCTCGGCCGCGCTTTGGGCGATGACGGTCACGCCATGGCCCGCTGGCGCATAGACAGAATCGGCCACCCCGTCAAAGACGCCGTTGCGCCCGCCCACCGCGGCAAAGCTCTGCCCGGCGGTGGCGATATCCACCACACCCGACATCGGCACCAGGCAATGCTCGCTCAGATCGGCATCAAGGGTAAAGCTTTCGCCCTCTGCCAGCCGCAACAGGCGAAAGCTGATCAGGGAAAGGGTGTCGTCATTGCTGCCCACGATGGGCTGGTTCCCGGTGTCACGGGATCGGATCAATCGTGCCATATCAGGTCCTTCAGGAAGTGTGTCGCAGGGTGTCGAACACGCCCGCGAGTTCGAGGTCATCGGCATGGTGACAGGCCACCGCGCGGCGGCCCTCTGCCTTGGGGATCAGCGGGGGTTTGTCGCTGGCGCAGACCGCGGTGGCAAAGCGGCAGCGCGGGTGAAACGGGCAGCCGCTCGGCACGTTCGACGGATCGGCCACCTCGCCGGGCAGCCTCACCCGGGCCGAGGCATCGCGCAGATCCGGGTCCGGCACCGGCACGGCGGAGAACAGCGCCTCGGTATAGGGGTGCAGCGGGCGTTCGAACATGTCGTCGGTGGAGGCGATCTCGACCAGGTTGCCGACATACATCACAGCGATCCGGTCAGAGATATGCTGCACCACCGAGAGGTCATGCGAGACGAAAAGATAGGTCAGCCCGAACTCGGCCTGCAGGTCCTTCAGGAGGTTGATGGTCTGCGCCTGCACCGAGACATCCAGCGCCGAAACCGCCTCGTCGGCGATCAAGAGCTTGGGGTTGCAGGCCAGCGCGCGGGCAATGCCGATCCGCTGTCGCTCGCCGCCGGAAAAGGCATGCGGATAGCGGTGCATGGTTTCGGGCCGAAGCCCGACCCGGCGCATCAGCTCGGCCACCTTCTCGCGCAGGTCCTTGCCAGAGGCGAGGCCGTTGACCTTCAGCACCTCGCCGATGATGTCGACCACCGGCAACCGCGGATTGAGCGAACCCTGCGGGTCCTGGAACACCAGCCGGATATCCTGACGATGCGGCGCCAGCTCGGCCTCGCCCAGCGTCGCCAGGTCAACCGGGCCGTCCTTGTGGTGATAGACCATCGATCCGGCCGTGGGCTCGTAGATCCGCAGGAGCGCGCGGGTGATGGTGGACTTGCCGCAACCGGATTCTCCCACCACCGCAAGGGTCTCGCCAGCCAGAATGTCGAACGAGACGTCATCGACGGCCTTGACCACCCGGGTCTTGCGCCGGAACGAGCCTGAGCTCAGCTTGAAATGCATCCGCAGGTCACGGATTTCGACGAGAGGCTTGTTCATGCCGCTTCTCCCAGACGCAGGCAGCGCGCGGCGCGGCCATCCTCGGTGCGGCGCATGCCGGGCATCTCGACGTCGCAGAGCCCCTGTTTCGCCAGGTCGCAGCGGGTCGAGAACAGACAGCCTTCGGGCCGGTCAAAGGGCGAAGGCACCATGCCGCGGATTGTGCTCAGCCGGTCCTTGCGCACCGGCGCCAGACGCGGCACCGACTCGAGCAGCGCCCGGGTGTAGGGGTGCAGCGGATCGTGAAAAATTTGTCGCACCGGCCCCTGCTCGACCACCTGGCCCAGGTACATCACCACCACGTCATCGGCGATTTCCGCCACCACGCCCAGGTCATGGGTGATGAACAGCGTCGAGACCCCCTGTTCGTCGCGCAGGTTGCGGAACAGGTCGAGGATGTTGGCCTGGGTCGTCACGTCGAGCGCCGTGGTCGGCTCGTCGGCGATCAGGAGCCTGGGCTGGCACTGGATCCCCAGCGCAATGCAGACCCGCTGCCGCATGCCGCCCGAGAGCTGGAAGGCATAGGCATCGAAGCGGCTGCGCGGATCGGGGATGCCGACGCTGCCAAGCGCCTCGATGGCGCGCTCCTTGGCCTCGGCCTTGCCCAGCCCGAGGTGCAGTCGGATGGTCTCGACCATCTGGTTGCCGATGGTATGCACCGGCGAGAGCGCGGCCATCGGCTCCTGGCTGATCAGCGCGATCTCCTTGCCGCGCAGCCGGCGGATCTCGGGGCTGTCCTTGCCGTAGTGCAGCAGGTCGATGGGATCGGCCCCGCCGGGCGACCAGAGGATCTCGCCGCCGATGATGCGGCCGGGGCGTGGCACCATGTTGAGGATCGACCGGCCCGTCATGCTCTTGCCCGAGCCGCTCTCGCCGACGATGCAGACGATGCGCGCCTCCGGGATGGTGAAATCGACACCGTCGATGGCCTTGACCAGCACCTCGTCGGTAAAGAAATGGGTCTGCAGGTTCTTGACGTCTATCAGGGTGCTCATGGTCTATTTCCCGTAAGGATCGGCGGCGTCGCGCAGCCCGTCGCCGAGGAAGTTCAGCGCCAGGACGGTGACGATGATCGCGATGCCCGGCAGGAACAGCCAGGGCGCGTTCGACAGCGCCAGGATGCTCTGCGATTCCTTCAGCAGCACGCCCCAGCTCACCACCGGCGGCCGCAGCCCGACACCGAGAAAGCTGAGCGCGGTTTCCGCGAGGATCATCGCCGGGATCGCCAGCGTGGTCGAGGCGATGAGATGCGAGGCAAAGGAGGGCACCATGTGCCGCCAGATGATGCGTTGCCGCGAACAGCCGTCGAGCCGGGCGGCGGTGACGAAATCCTCGGTCTTCAGGACCATGAACCGGCCGCGCACGATGCGGGCGATGTCGGTCCAGCCGATCAGGCTGAGGATGATGGTAATCCAGAGATAGACCACCAGTGGCGAGATATTGAGCGGGATTGCCGCCGCCAGCCCGAGCCAGAGCGGGATGGTCGGAATGCTCTTGAGCAGCTCGATCAGCCGCTGGATCACCTCGTCGGCCCAGCCGCCGGCAATGCCGGAAATCCCGCCCAGCACGATCCCGATCACCAGGCTCAGCGCCACTCCGATCAGCCCGATCGACATCGACACCTGTGTGCCGATCACCGTGCGGCTGAACACGTCGCGCCCCAGCCGGTCGGCGCCGAACAGGTAGAACGGCCGTCCCGGCTCTTTCGGGCCAAAGAAATGCCGATCGGTCGGGATGACCCCCCAGAACTTGTAGGGTTCGCCGCGCACGAAGAAGCCCAGCGGGATGACCTCGCTCTCGTCGACCGTGTAGGTGCGGGTCAGCTCCAGCGGATCGACCTTGGAGGTGTAGTCATAGGTGTGGAACAGGTGCCGCTGCCCGGCCGCGTCGGTCCCCAGCAGGTGGATCGATTGTGGCGGCGCATAGGTGTAGCGGGCCGAGTAGTAATTGGCGGTCGTCGGCGCCAGGAAGCTGGCGAAGATCGCGACGAGGTAGACCAGCGCCACCACCACACCGCTCCAATAGGCCAGCCGGTGGCGTCGGAACCGCATCCAGATCAGCCGCCATTGGCCGGCCGCCTCGAAGGGCTTGTCCTTGCGCGCCGTCACCGGGCCCGCGTCGATCGTATCGGTCATATCACTCATAGCGCACCCTCGGGTCGAGCCAGGCCAGCAGCAGGTCGGAAATCAGCGTGCCGATCAGGGTCAGGATGCTCAGCAGCATGATGATGGCCCCGGCGAGATACATGTCCTGCGCAAACAGCGCGTTCAGCAGCAGCGGGCCGGAGGTCGGCAGGCTGAGCACGATGGCGGTGACGACGGCGCCGGAGACCAGATTGGGCAGCAGCCAGCCGATCGTCGACACGAACGGGTTGAGCGCCACGCGCACCGGGTATTTCAGCAGCAGCCGGGTCTCTGACAGCCCTCGCGCCCGGGCCATCTCGACATAGGGTTTCTGCAGCTCGTCCAAGAGGTTGGCCCGCATGATCCGGATCAGCGAGGCAGTGCCGCCGGTGCCCAGCACGATCACCGGGATCCACAGGTGATCGATCAGGTCGCCCACCCGCGCCCAGGACCACTCGGCATTGATGTACTCTGACGAGAACAATCCGCCGGGGCTCCAGCCCAGGTATTCCGTGGTCAGCCACATCAGGATCAGCGCCAGCAGGAAATTCGGAATCGCCAGGCCGATGAAGCCGAGGAAGGTGGCGATGTAATCGCCCAGCGAATACTGCCGGATTGCCGAGTAGATGCCGATCGGAAAGGCCAAGAGCCAGATGAACAGCAGCGTCGCCAGCGAGACGATCAGCGTCAGGCCGAGCCGGTCCCAGATCAGATCGTCGACCGGGCTGTTCCAGTCAAAGGACTGGCCGAAATCGCCGTGCAGCAGGATACCGCTCACCCATTTCCAGTATTGCACATAGACCGGCTGATCGAAGCCATAGCGCGCCCGCAGGGCCTCCAGAACCGCCGGATCGACGCTTTCGTTCTGTTGCGACATTCGGGCCGTCATCGTGGTCACGAAGTCGCCGGGGGGCAGCTGGATGATGACGAAGACGATCATCGAGATCAGCACCGTGATCGGCACCATGAGGGCCAGCCGCCAGAGAGTATATCTCAGCATCTTGCGTCTTTCGGTTGCAGGAAAATTTCGGCAGGGACGGCGTCGGGAGGTTGCGCCGGTCCCTGCCTGCGGATCAGTTCTGGAAGTAGAACTGCTCGGCGCGCGCCGGACCCGGGGTCAGGTAATAGAAGGTGTTGGGCATCGCCTCGGGCACATTGGCCAGGTTGGTCTTGACGATACCGTACCGGTCGGGAGCCAGGTTGGTGCCGATCACGTAAAACTCGTCCTTGGTGATCTCGAGCAGCTCACGCATCAGCGCCATCTGCTCATCCCGGCTCGGTGCCGCCAGCACCTGGTTGTAGAGCTCGAGCTGTTTCATCGCCTCGGCATCGGGTTTCTCGGCGGCCGGATCCTCGGGGTTCTGCGCCCAGATCCCCCAGGCCGAGGCATAGCTCGACTGGAACTCGTAGGGGAAGTACCACTTGGGATCGAGCAGACCCAGCATGTCATAGCCGCCACCGCCGACCCAGACGTTGCCGTCGAAATCGTTCTTCTGCCGCTTGGTGATCGACAGCGACATCTCGATCGGGCGCACCTGCATGTCGATGCCGACCTTGTTCCAATAGCCCTTGACCAGCTCGAGCGCGTCGTTCTGCGTTTTCCAAGAGCTGATGACATCGACCGCAAAGGTCAGCCGCTCGCCATCCGGCCGCAGCCGCATCCCGTCAGAGCCGCGCTCGGTCAGCCCGGCCTTGCCGAGGTATTCATTGGCCAGGTCGAGGTCGAACTCGGTGTACTGCTTGGCCAACTCCTCGTCATAAAGCTCGGTGTCCGCCCGCGGCGCGGCCTGCCAGGCCTCTGACGTGCCGGCATAGATGATCTGGTTGAGCTCTTCGCGGTCGATGGCATGGCTCAGCCCGATGCGGAAATCCTTGTTGGCAAAGACTTCCCGCAGCCCCGGGTCCTTGTGGGTCTGGTTGAGCATGATGATCATCGCATTCGACCAGGCCGGCTGCGCCAGAAACATCTCGTAGCCGCCCTTCTCGCGGCCCTGCACCAGCACCGGGCGCTGGTCTTCGGCATCGAGGCTCACGTTCTGGAAATCGATCTCGCCGTTGATCGCCTTGAGCACGGCGCCTTGGTTGTCCTCGACGATGTCATAGGTGACCTTGTCTATATAGGGCAGCTGCTGCCCCTCGGGGTCGACCTTGTGGTAATAGGGGTTGCGCTCGGCCACCACCTGGGTGGTCTGCACGTAGGGCACGGTCAGCTTCCAGGCATCAAGCACCGGCCGGTCGGCATCGCGCCAGCGGCTGGGATAGCCGATCTTGTTGGCGATATTGTCGACCCAGCCGGCGGCCCCCGCCTCTTTCGCCAAGTCCTCGGCGGTGTCGCTGTGATCCTTGTGGAACTGCTTGAGCCAGTGCTGCGGCGCCCCGGCCAGAATATCCGTGCCGCGGATCGTGGCCATGTTGGCCAGAAACAATGCGTTGGGCGCATCGAAGGTAAAGACCACCGTGGTCGGATCAGGCGCAGTGACCACAAGCGGGGCCTCGCCCGCCCGCAGCCAGACCGGGATCTCCGGGGTGATCTCCTTGTTCATCAGGATGTCGTTGTACCAGAACAGGATGTCGTCAGATGTGAACGGCGTGCCGTCGGACCACTTGTGACCCTCGTAGAGCGTGAAGGTGAACTCGGTCGCATCGTCGTTGACCGACACCGATTTCGCCACCTCCGGCACCGCCTCCGACCATTCGCGGTTCCAGCGCACCAGCCCGCCACTGCCGAGCGAGCGCTGCACCAGACTGTCGCCGCCACCGACCATCACCTGGCGCCAGGTGCCGCCGTAGGAGCCGATGGACTCGAGCGGCTGCTCGACCATCGGCGCGGCCGGAAGTCGCTCGTCCACCGCCGGCAACTGCCCGCCGGCGACCTTGTCGGCCAGCATCGGCGCCTCGGCATAATCGCCCGCCGCCGCCGCAAAGGCCGTAGCCAGCGAAAGCACCGAGGCACAGGCCGCGACCCGCAGCCTCCTCGGCGCTGAAGTTCCCTTGAATCGTTGCATTAGCCTCTCCTCCTCGGCCGTTGACTTGATCGAATCGAACTTACGTTATCGTTACCGTAGTTGCTAAAGGATCTGATCGCGCCCTGTCAAATATTAACTCATTTCTCGTTGAAATTTGGATACTTGTATGTGATATTCCCTTGACCTCACAACGTTAGCGTTACCGTACATGAGAAAAAGATCCGACCAGACAGAGGCTTGCACCCTCAGCGACGTGGCCAAGGCGGCGGGCGTCTCGCGCATGACCGTGTCGCGGGCACTGAACGGCCAGGAGGGCGCCTCGGCCAAGACGCGCCAGCACATCCTCGACGTGGCCAAGCGGCTGAACTACCGGCCCAATACCGCCGCGCGCAACCTGCGCTCGCGCAAATCCTCGGTCATCGGCGTGATCGTCCCGGACATCTCGAACCCGTTCTTCCCCGAGATCTTTCGCGGCGCCGAAAGCATCGCCCAGAGCGAGGGCTATACGCTGACCCTGTCAAACGTGGTCGAAAGCGCCGACCGCGAAGCCGAAGTGCTCGAAAAGCTGCTCAACCAACAGGTCGACGGGCTGATCTGGTGCTCGGCCCGGATGGAGGACGCGCTGCTGTTCAAGGCACTTGAAAATGCCGGCAATGTCGTTCTGATCAACCGCAAATGCCCCAAGAACTTGGCCTCTTCGGTCGTTGTCGATTACGCAATGGGCGCCAGGATCGCCGTGCGGCACCTATTGGATATCGGTGCCAAACGGATCGGGATTGTGGCCGGGCCGGACTGGTCCTTCGGGGCCAAGGAGCGCCTGCGGGGCGTCGAAGCGGCCTTGCGGAAATACGAAATTCAGCCGCTCGGCACGATGTTCTGCGATCCGACGATCGAGGGCGGCCAACAGGCCGCCGCCACGCTTCTGGCCGAGACCCCCGACCTCGACGCGCTCATCTGTTACAACGACCTTGCCGCCATCGGGGCGTCGCATGCCTGCAAGAACCTCGGACTGGCCGTACCCGGCGACATTTCGCTGATCGGTTTCGACGACATCGCCATCGCCAGCCTCGTCAGCCCACCGATCACATCGCTCGGAGTGGAACGATATGAACTCGGGCGCGCCGCGATGAACCTTCTGCTGAAGCGTATCCGGGGCGATGAGTCCCTTAACCAGGTAACATTGCAGCCTACGCTCCGGATACGCGAATCGACGATGGCTGCGCTGCGAGGCGCGCCGGGCACCGGTGTGTGATGCCCACGGTCAGCCCGCTGCGCACCTGTAGCGGCGCCGGAACAGCAGTCTCTGAAAAATCGCCTGCCGCTGCCCGACCGGGTGCTCGCCACTGTGGAAGCGTGGCTCCGCGCGCGTCCCGAGATCGAGGTTGTTGCCCGTGATCGCAACGGTGGCTACGGCGGTGCTGCCGCACGTGCCCTGCCGGACGCGGTCCACCTCGCGGATCGTTGGCATCTGTTAGAATGCGCAGGGGACCGTGGCCGCAGTGCGGCCGCGTATGCCCCGCGGCATGCAAGTGCAGCCTTCCTCGCCCCCTACTCGATATCAGAGACTTTCGTCGTCATGGTGAGAGCGCTGCCGCCGGCCCACCTCGGGGGCTGAATTTTGTCAGAAAGGGCGGAAAACCGTCATGCGCCGCGCCCTGCATCAACGTCTGCCGCTGGGTATATGGCAGCAGACCAGCGGCGATTGCTGAAAACCCGGCGCCGCCCGCAACCGGCCACCAGGTACCGTCGGATCCCGGATGCCCAAGCGCCTGCTTGCTTGTTTTGGCGATCCAGCAGGCGGTATTTCAGATTGTGAGTCGCATTTACCGGGCGTAGGGTCCGGGCATGAAATCCTCCGTCCCCCTCGTCGTCGGCATCGGCGCTTCAGCAGGAGGCATACCCGCCTTCGAAGGCTTCTTTCGAGCGCTGCCGGATGACTGTGCCATGGCGTTCATCATCGTCACTCACCTCAGCCCGGAGCGCACGAGCCTGCTGCACGAGGTCATCAGTCGCTATACCAAGCTTCCGGTGCAGGTGGCAGAGGATCAGATGCACCTCCGGCCGCACAATATCTACGTGATGCCCGAGGGCAAGATACTGACCGTCAAGAACGGTCGGCTAACCCTCACCGACGACAACCCGGCGCACCGCGAGCGCAAGCCGATCGACGTATTCTTCGCCTCGCTCGCCGCGGATCAGGGTGAACACGCCGTGGGAATCGTGCTCTCGGGTGGTGACGGAGATGGCACGCTCGGCATCAAGGTGATCAAGGAGCATGGCGGCATCACCTTCGCGCAATCCGCCGACGGGTCCGGGCCGCGAAATCCTGAGATGCCGGCCAGCGCGATGGCCAGCGGTCTCATCGACTTCGCGGTGCCCGCCGAGCTCATGCCACGTTACCTCCTGCAGCTGCAAAACGGCACCGACGCGGTCGATCTGCCGGGGCTCGAGACGCCTCCGGGCAAGGAAGACAGCGCTGCACAGCGCCTTCAGGCCGAGATATCGGAGTTGCTGCGGCGCCATGCCGGTCACGACTTTTCAGGCTACAAGAACAAGACCTTCATGCGGCGCGTCGCCCGGCGCATGAAGGTGCTCGACCTGCGCACGATAGACGCCTATGTGGCACGGCTGCGCGACGACAAGGCCGAGATCATGGCCCTGTTCCGCGACCTTCTGATCAATGTCACCAATTTCTTTCGCGACAGCGAAGCATTCCAATGCCTCAACGAGACCGTGATCCCGAAATTGCTGGAAGGTCGCGGTGCGAGCGAGAGGGTGAGGATCTGGGTGCCGGGCTGTGCCACGGGCGAAGAAGTCTACTCTCTGGCAATCCTGGTGCTTGAGCAGATGGAAGATCTGCCAGCGGCGCCACAGGTCCAGATATTCGCGACAGACATCGACGAGCAGGCACTGTCTGTCGCCCGGGCGGGACGCTATCCCGAAGCGCTTCTCGCCGGAATGGACCCGGCGCGCCGCGCGCGGTACTTCAGACAGGACGGTGCCAGCTATGTGGTGGTCAAGGAGGTGCGGGAACTGTGTGTCTTCTCGCCGCACAGTGTCATTTCGGATCCGCCATTTTCGCGCATGGACCTGGTCTCCTGCCGCAATCTTCTGATCTACCTCGGCGTCGAGTTGCAAAGCCAGGTGATCCCGACATTCCACTACGCCCTGAAGCCCGGCGGCTATCTTTTCCTGGGAACGTCGGAGGGGGTCAGTCGGCATACCGACCTGTTCGCAGCCTTGAACAAGCAGCACCGGATCTTCCAGAGCCGCAGCACCGATGGCGCTCCACGGCGTCTGCCGATCGGACTGGACCGGCTCGCCGGGCAACATCGGATCGGCGAGACGGCAAAGCGGCGCGCCGAAACCAATGACATGCGGCTCCGGCAGAGAGGCGAAGCGCAGGTGCTGGAACGCTACGCGCCTGCCCATGTGATCGTGACCAGCGAAGGGGAGATCCTGCATTTCTCTTCGAACACCGGGCACATCATGAAAATTCCACGGGGCGCTCCGAGCCGGCAGCTGTTCGATCTGGTCCGTCCGGAACTGCGGGTGGAACTGCGGGCGCTGCTGCGTCAGGCCATGGAGACGAACAAACCGGCGAGCCGTCAGGTCCTGATGCTGGAAAGCGGAGACGCCGACGGCCGCATGGTCGGCCTGACGGCAGAGCCGCTCGACGGCCCTGATGATGAGGAAACGCTGTATCTGGTCCTGTTCACCCTGCTTGGAACCTGGGCTCAGCCGGCCTCGGTCGAAGAAAGCGGCGCGATCGAGGAAAAGATGGAACTCGAGTTGCGCGACCTGCGCGAACGCCTGCAATCGACGATCGAGGAATATGAGACCGCGCTCGAGGAGTTGAAGTCCTCGAATGAGGAACTCGTCTCCGTGAACGAGGAGGCGCAATCGACGAACGAGGAACTCGAAGCCTCGAAGGAGGAGATGCAATCCCTGAACGAAGAGCTCTCGACCATCAACGTGGAGCTCTCGGCCAGTGTCGAGGACCTTGACCGGGCCAACACCGACCTGAAGAACCTCTATGCTGCGACCCGGATCGCCACCATCTTTCTCGACGAGGCACTGGTCATCCGCAATTTCACGCCTGCCGCAGCCTCGCTCTTCAACCTGCGGGAAACCGATATCGGCCGGCCTTTCACCGATCTCGCGGGCGCCCTGCGCTATCCTGACCTTCAAGACCGGGTGAAGCAGGTCTACCGGTCGGGGGAGGCCACCGAGAACAAGCTGCCTGCTCGCGGCGACGGGACGGCCTATCTGTCGAGGCTGATGCCATACCGCTCGCAGTCAGGCGACATCAGCGGCGTCATCGTTACCCTGGTCGACATCAGCTCGCTGGCCCATGCGGAAGAGCAGCAGAAGCTGCTGATCTCGGAGTTGAACCACCGGGTCAAGAACATGTTGGCCCTGGTCATCAGCCTCACCAACAGCACTCACAAGACGACCGATGCGCCAGATCAGTTCCTTGACAAGCTTCTGGCGCGGCTACATGGCATGGCGCGGGCCTATTCACTGTTGTCGCAGTCCGATTGGACCAGGGTTTCGCTCAAGGACGTGATCCGGACCGAAGCGCAGGCATTCGGCGCCGAACGGATCGAGGTTCAGGGGCCGGACGTGACGCTGAGACCGTCGCAATCGCTGGCGCTGAGCATGGTCATCCACGAGATGGCAACCAATGCCGTCAAGTACGGTGCTCTTTCAAATGATGTCGGGCTGGTTCGCATCTCTTGGCAGGTCAAGGAGGGGCGACTGGAATTTCATTGGCGCGAAGAGGGCGGACCCGAGGTGCCTCCCCTTGATAGAAAGGGTTTCGGCCTTACCCTTATCGAAGGACAGCTGCGATCACAGCCCGACACCGAGGCCAGCGTGAGCTTCCCGCCGGAAGGCGCGTTGCTTGAGGCAAGTTTGCCGCTGGAAGATTAGGGGGAAGCGCCATGACCGGCGATAGGACAGCAGGATCGGGACGCGGCAAACCAGCTGTCTTGATTGTCGACGACGAGTTCCTTCTCGCCTATGATCTGACCGAAGAGGTCGAGGCGGCGGGTTATGGCGTCGTGGGGCCGGCCCATTCGGTGGCCTCAGCATTGGACTTGATCGAGGCCGAGCGCACCGACTGTGCCATTCTTGATGTAAACCTTGGCAAAGAAACATCCTATCCGATCGCCGAGGAATTGGCCGCCCGCGGCATACCTTTTACCTTCATTACCGGATACGAAATCCGCCAGCTCGACGCGAGCTTTCGTGAGGCCCCGCTCCTTTGCAAACCGGTGCAGACCCACGCGCTGCACGCGAAGTTGCAGGAGATGCTGAGCGGGACGTAGACCAAGTCCTTTATGGCATGAGTGTCGACATCTGAGCCTTGTTGAACCTGACCTGCCCCCCACTGGTCCCTCGTTCATGACGAGAGTCTGCGGGTTTGATTTTGGTAGTGGTCGGCTTCGGGCTTGGCAAGCGCGCCGGGCGCGGAGCCCTCAAATTGCTCAAGCGTCCGGCGCGCTTCGGCGGGTGTTTTGTTCCCGAGCGATGAGTGCGTCCTGACGGTATTGTAATCGTAACGCCAGAGCGCCAGCTTCCGGCGGGCGTCGTCCAGGGTGTCAAATATCTCCTCGTTCAGCAGTTCGTCCCGCAGGCTGCCGTTGAATGACTCGATAAAGGCGTTCTGCTGCGGC
>NZ_JAXMOR010000051.1:0-25078 GCF_034669705.1 Marinovum sp. | reverse complement strand
GTGAACCCGCTGGCCCGATACGGCTGCGCTGTGTGAGGGCTACACCGCATCGGGCCAGCTACCCGAGCGATCCAGGGGGTCATTTTTGAATGCCGATAGGGGGTCAAGATTGCCTGCCGATTGACATGAGTCCACTTTCCATGCTCTCGGGCACCGGCTCCGTGAAGCTCTCCTTGTGCTTCATCAGCGATGGCCAATAGATCCTGGTCTCTCCTGCAATGCCCTTACCTTCGAGCCGCCGCACGGCCTCCACCGCTTCGGCGCCGGCGCGTAGCATCTTCTTCGGGTCGCAGCCCCGGAGCGCGCAGGTGCCGCCATAAGGCAGCTCGTCGACGATGGCGACGGACCAACCCGCCTGGCTGCATTTTTTCGCGGCATTGATCCCGGCCATGCCGGCGCCGATGACGATCAGGGCGAGTGTCTCGGTCATATGTGCTCCTCGTTCATGCTTGTCAGTCTGGGGCCGCTTACGCGCTCAACGATAGCGACCCATCAATCGTTCACTCAGCCCCCAGATCGCCATAGTGCCTCCACCCGTCGCAATGCCGAGCCAACGCCAGCCGTCCTCTCCGAGCGGCACCAGCCCCGTGCCATGGCCCAGCACCGGGAGCGTCATCGCCAGAAAGAAGGGCCCGGTGTAGCGGCAATGGACCCGGCCACAGCGCCGGGCATTGAACAGGCAGGCACTTCCCATCCACGCCAAGGCCAGCAACCAGATCCCCATTTTGGGTCCATCGGACAGTGGAATCGCCAGCACCATGGCACCTATCGGCAGCCACCAGGCGAGTGCGGCGCCGAGGGCCGAACCGAGGAGGTCGCGTTTCGATCTGCCGCTCATGCCTTCATCCTGCGCAGCAGCTGAGCGCTGCCACGTCCTTCTCGAAGGTCTGGGCCGCAAGCTTCAGCCCTTCCACCGTCGTGAGATAGGGCATTATGGTATCGCCCAGCTCCTCGTAGGTGAGCCCGGCTTTCAGCGCCATCGCTGCGGTCTGGATGCTGTCGGCGCCCTCGGGGGCGAGGATGTGCGCCCCCAGCAGGCGTTTGCTGCCTGCCTCGGCCACCAGCTTGATCAGACCGCGCGTGTCGCGGGCGGCAAGCGCGCGGGGGACTGCGTCGAGCGGCAGGACCGAGGTGAGGACCTCGTGTCCAGCGGCGCGGGCCTGTGCCTCGCTCAGTCCCACGCCCGCCACCTGCGGATCGGAGAACACGACCCAGGGCATCGTGCTGTTGTCGTAGCTGCGTGCCTCTCCCGCCACCGCGTTCCGGGCGGCGAGCTTGGCGCCGTAGGCCGCCATATAGACGAACTGGTTGCGCCCTGTGACATCGCCAGCGGCCCAGACGTTCGAGTTGGTGGTGCGCATCTGCGCGTCCACCACGATGCCGCCGCGCGCGTCGGTCTCGATCCCGGCCGCGCCGAGGTTCAAGCCATCACTGTTCGGCACCCGCCCGGTGGCAAGCACCAGTCGCTCGACGATGAAGTTCTCACCCCCGTTACCGGTCAAACGTAGGCCGTCGCCGTCGCGCACCACGCTCTCGTAGCCGGCGACCCGCGCCAAGCGAATACCCTCGGAAGCGAGGTAGCCCTCCAGTGCTTCGGAAATCTCGGGTTCGGCCTCGGGCAGCACACCGCGGCGGCTGACCAGCGTCACCGCGACACCGGCACGGGCGAAGAGCTGCGCAAGCTCCACGCCGATATAGCCCGCACCGAGGACCAGCATTGAGGCGGGCAGAACGGTGAGTTCCGGCGCCGACGTGCTGTCGAGGGCGCCGATATCCTGAATGCCGGGGATCGCGGGCGCGTGGGGACGCGATCCGGTGGCGATAACGATCTTCGCTGCCGGGAACGCCGTGTAGTCTACGGTAAGACTGCCTTTGTCGTCGAACCGGGCGCGACCTTCGATGTAGTCCACGTTCTCGTGCCGAGGCAGCACGTCGGCGTATTTTGCCGCGCGCAACTCCTTAACGAGCGCCTGCTTTTGCGCAACCGTCGCAGTCCAATCAGTCACGCTGGCTTCGGCACTGATGCCGTCAAACCGATTGGCGGCGCGGGCGTGGTGAAGACCCTCCACGGCGCGGATTAGGGCCTTGGAGGGCACGCAGCCCACGTTCACGCAGGTCCCGCCAATCGTCCCATCGCCGATCAGCGCGACTCGGGCCCCGGCTTCGGCGGCGGTAATGGCGGCAGAAAATCCGGCCGAACCAGCGCCGATCACAGCGAGATCGTAACCGCCCTTGGGAGTGCAGCAATCTTTCATATCATTCTCTCTTCAATTCGTGCGTTGGCGCCGCCAGAGCGCGAAAATGGTGATGCCGATGAATACGGCCAGCGCCGGCAGGAGCACGAAGTCGAGCCAGCCCAGCAGGGCCGAAAGCCCGACCGCGCCCAGCAGGACCACAAGGACCGGGGTGAAGCAGCATAGCGCCACCAGGACGGTGCCGATCAGCCCGTATTTCAGCAAACGGTCGTCCTTGGGGTGTGCCTGGCGCTCGCTCACGAGCCGTCTTCCGGGGCCGGTGTTGCGCCATAGCCCACGCCGGTGACGGCGGCGATAAGCCGGGCCGGGCCGGTCACGGCGTCGTCATAGTGCAGGACGTAAACGCCATCCTCGGCCTCGCCCTCGAGGAATTCCGCGATCTCTACAGTCTCGACGCGCTTGAGCGCCATGGCGACGATATAGCTGCACGAGGGGCAGGTTAGACCAGTGACGTGCAGGCGGGTCTCGGCTTCGGCTGCAAAGATCGCGGTCGGCGAGATCCAGAGAATGGCAGCGAGTAACATTTGTCTCATGATGGGCTCCAATATCAAAAGGTCAGGATGCGCGGCGCGACATAGGGAAAGACCAAGGCCAGCAGCACCGCGGCCAGCGCACCCCAAAGCAGTCCGCGCGTCAGGCCGCGATCCACCGGGCGTGCGCAGACCCCGGTGCCACAGTCCTCGGCAGACACAGGTCGGTAAGCCTTCCAGAATCCATAGCCGAGCGCGGCCAAGGCGAAGGAGAGGGTTACCCACTTGTAGGCGTAGAGCGCTGTGAGTTGGCCGATGAGGACCCCGGTGACGCCAAGGCTAACCAAGACCAGCGGCAGGATGCAGCAAGAGGTCATCGCCAGCGCCCCGAGCACCCCGGCGCCAGTGGCTGTCCATCCGGTCCTGTCAGGCCTATCCTCCGTCTGACGTTCTGCCCCGTTCGTCTCCACCATCATCTTGTCGCCCTGTTGTCGTTCGATGACTGACAAGATAGGGTCTGTAGTAGCTACAGGGTCAAGGAGAAATCTCATGCCTGAAGATCACGCCCTCGCGAGCGACCTGAAGCGTTCCGATCTCGCCAAGCTGACAGGCTGTAACCTCGAGACGATCCGCTACTACGAAAATGTCGGCCTGATGCCTGATCCGCCGCGCACCGCGTCAGGTCATCGCCGCTACGGACCGGCGCATGTGGAGCGGCTGCACTTCGTGATGCGCGCACGGGATCTTGGCTTTACCATGGAAGAGATCCGCGGGCTGCTGTCTCTGGTCGATCACGGCAGCCACACTTGTGCCGAGGTCGAGCGGATGGGGCGCCACCATCTCGAGGTAGTGCGCGACAAGATCCGCGACCTCCAGGCGATCGAGACCGTGCTCGCTCAGACAATCGCACGCTGCACCGGGTCCGACACGCCCGATTGCCCGCTGCTCGATGTTCTCAATGAGGGGCAGACCAGGTCAGAGTAATCAGAAAGCTCGGTGGAATAGCTGTCATACACGCGAATTGCAGCGAATGGCCATTGTCCGCCCTTCCTCTCGGAAGTGGAAGGCAGTCACTCACGGCCCAAAGGAGACATGCAATCACCACAAAAAATGCTGCGGTGCTGTCCGTCAAACCGGACGTTCACTTCAGCAAAAGATAGGTCCGTAAGGAAACCCATCGAAGAGGCAAACGTTTGTTTTTACTATTCGGATGGTGCGAACCGGATTCCCTGATCAGGGAAGGCATCGCGAAGGTTTTTCATTGCCTGGAGCCACTTTGAACCGCCCCACTGATTAATAAAAGCGTAAGTGCGATTCTCGAAGTGGAGGAGTTCCTCTTCGCCGCAGAAAAACCGGGTGCGATCGAAACTACGTCCCATCTTTTGCCGCTTTTCTTGTGCAAGGAGATAGAAATCGTTCGCACTCACTTCGCCATTGACTGAAACGAGAGCACGATCAATCGACCGACCAAGGTGTTCTGCAACCTTCTCCGGGGCGACGCCTTGCTCGACAAGGTAGCGGAACGTTTGATAGATGGCATGCCGCTTGCGCAACCCAGATATCTTACGTCCACCCAGAATTACATCGTAGCTGGTCCAGTCTCGGGTGTCCGAGCGCGCCTCTCGCTCCTTACGCTTCTTCTCGGTTACCCGGACCTGGTATTCCGCCATCTCCGGGAGCGGGATGATCTGCTGGACATCCACGAAAACTCGACTGTCGTGTTCGTAAGGCTGGAGCCGCACACATCGGATGTCGATACCGCGCTCAATGAGCCAAAGAACCGATGTCGTCAATTCGCGAGCGAACTCAGCTGAGGCCAGAACGATCCGAACGTCTTGGGCAAACGCATCCTCGTCAGGTTCGTCCCACCCGAGGAAGTCGAGCAACTCAGCCCGTGCATCGGTATCGGAATTGCCGATCTGTGCCTGATATCGATCGAAGACGTCGGCGGCCTGATCGAAGGTCATGGTCGAGACCATCGCGGCATAGCGGATCGCCTGGAGTTCCATATGGCCGCCATCTTCCGTTCGCTTGAGCTCTACCACGACGAGGTTCGCATCGCGGTCGATGCCGAGGAGGTCGATGCGCCGACGCGATTCGTCCCAGTCTCCGAACTCCTCCGCGATCACCAGCGTGTCGGGGGCGACAACTGAGATGTTCGCTCGCAGAAGACGCTGAAGATCACGCCGCTCTTGCAGCTGCATCTGGCTGAATGTGGTCTTGATCAGAGGCCTAATTTCTTCTCTGGCAAACTCGTAGATTGGCATAAACAATTCTGACCTTTCCGGGTTCACAACCATTCAATCGCAGCACAAGCCGACGGGCAAGCGCCATCGGCACTCACGGCCCTTTTCGGACCTTGGCTATGACTGCAAGATGCTGCAGTGCGGATTGTCATTGCGGCCATTCATTCATAGTGCGGCGTTCTATTAAACTAAACGTCGGTCAGCTGACATAGCGGGCTTTCGCTGTGAACTGGATGCTCTATTGTCCGGGCGCGTTTCTGCCAGTCGGAAAAAAATCAAAATAAGTTTAGCATCGCGAAAGCACCGGCCGCAAAAATAGCGGCGACGACTGCAAACGAGGCAAGGCTGATGATGAACCCCCCGAGAAGCCACAGGCCATCGCGTTCGCCCAGGCTGAGCGCCAGCATGATAACAGAAAGCGCTGGCAGCGTGTTTCCAAAGGGGATAGGCAGGAACATGAAGATGGCCATCACAAGACAAGCGATACCAACGGTAAGATCGGCCGCTCTTGCTGACAGGACCCAGTAACGGGGATGTGCCAATTTTTCCACCCATTCAATCCAAGGCAAGGCACGCGAGACGATCCGACCAAACGACTCATGCTCAATCCACCGTTTACCCAGAAAATTTGGCAACCAGACGGAGACGCGCCCGATAATAAGTTGCGCTGCGACAAATATGAGCGGGGGTCCGGTGATCACTGACGCACCCGGAACGAAGAAAACCAGGTTTGGCAATGCAAAGATGATGAGCAGGGGCACGAAGCTGCGATCTCCCAGCATGACGATCAGATCGTTGAGCGATATGCTTTTGCTACGACCGTTGTCGAGTTCGCGAAGGACCGCTGATAGCTTTCTATCCGGCCCAGTGCCATCGATGGGCTTATAGGGGAAGCCGACCACTCAAATGCAATCCGATTTGTTTATGATTTCGTCAGGAATTGAGGTCACTTCTGTGGTTCCAGACTGAGGGGTGTTGAAAGACTGCCTTTGGTAGCGTTCACTCCATTTCGGTTCTCGGTTGTGGTGGCTAAAGTTGTCAAACCTGCCTCTCCGCGCGTTTTCCAAAGCGAAAATGCCACGCCTGCCCCGAGAATTGCGAAGGTAATGCCGAGCGACCACGATGGCTGAAATTTCTCCCAGCCTATCAAATCGGCCAAGAAGATCTTCGATCCGATAAAAATCAGCAGAACCGAGAGCGCGTATTTGAGGTAGGCTAAATGATGCAGGACAGCTGCAAGCGCGAAGTAGAGTGCGCGAAGACCCAGAATTGCGAATATGTTTGAGGTGTAGACGAGGTATGGATCGGTAGTGATCGTGAAAACAGCCGGCACTGAGTCCACCGCGAAAACCAGATCAGCGATTTCAATCAAGATCAGGGCAAGAAATAGCGGGGTCACATATCGTGTAACTTTACCAGTAGCAGGGTTACGCTCGCGGACGAAAAATGCACGCCCCCGGAGATCTTCGGTGACATGCAGGCGCCGCTTCATGAGCTTGAGAAGGCGGTTATCGTTGAGGTCATGCTCTCCGTCACTCGAGACAAAGAGCATTTTGATCCCTGTGAAGACCAAGAACCCAGCGAAGACATAGAGGACCCAGTGATACTGGTCGACGATCGTAACGCCAAGACCGATCATGAGCCCGCGCAGCACTATCACACCCAGAATGCCCCAGAAGAGCACGCGATGCTGGTATTGCCGCGGAATGGCAAAAAAGCCAAAGATCAGTGCGATGACAAAAATGTTGTCCATCGCTAGCGTTTTCTCGACTACGAACGCCGTCAGGTATTGGGCTGCAGCCTCAACACTCATCTGCCACCAGATGAAGCCGGCGAAGGAAAGGCCGAGCGCGATATACATCGCTGACATCCGTAAGCTTTCGGCAACGCCAATCTCGTGATCGTCTCTGTGCAGAACGCCCAAATCGAACGCCAGAAGACCAATTACCAAAGTGAGAAAGACCAGCCACATCCAAAGTGGCTTGCCCATAAACAGCAGGAAAAGGATTTCCAAGATACGGACCTCGAGTGTCACACGCTTGGGCGGTCGCGGACGCGAGAATGCGATTGCGACACCGAGCGTGCCAGCGCGGTCCGACATCACGAGGGGGTGCCATCGTCAGAGGGGCCCGGTCCGCAAGATTGAGATGATGATGCCGGAAAATGTTTCAAGTGGCCGAAGAAAAGAATCTGTGACCAGCAGAAAGCCGAAAGGCATGATGTCGAGAAATGACGTTTAACTACCATCGCCTTCGCTGTGGCGCCGCATTTCTGGGCCGGCCAGTCCTGAACTGAGACATCGCCCGAAAACTACGCAAAGATTTTTTTCGCTGGACCTGAGCCGACCACTTGTGAGGCGAACAGAGAGTATAGATATCTGATATTGTCACGTGCGGGCTGGCGCATCATTATAGACGGCTCTCTGCATTGAGTGACGCCTCGAACTCGGCGACATCCGAGACGGAATACACCTGAATGCAACCCGAGCATTTGCCTCAACCGGACACGGACTTGGAAGAAGTTGGGCCCGGCGAGAAGGTCGTTATAACTTGGGCCGAATGGCGCCAGATCCTCTATAATTGGATGCTGATGCTTGCTGCCTTGGGCGTGATATACGCTATTGGCTACTGGGTCTCTCCATAGACCCTTGACGTGCGAACGATTGCTTTAGGATAATTGCTTGGTTCAGAAGGTATTCTGTCGCGGCTCTTGCTACCAACGCAGTAGATGCTGAGCACCCTATCATGCTTTAGCTGGGGCCGTTCACATGACGAAAGCGCCTGCAGATCCATCCAAACGAACACCGTTTATTCACAAACCCTACCATAAGAAATTGCCTCCTCCCCATGTTCGAACTATTCCTCACGCCTGAAATTTGGGCTGCATTCTTCGCGCTGGCGACAATGGAAATTGTCCTGGGCATCGACAACTTGATCTTCATTTCAATTGTCGCCAACAAACTTCCAGAGCCGGCACGCAGCCGCGCCCGACAGGTGGGCATCGCCTTGGCGCTTGTGCTGCGGTTGCTCCTGTTAGGGATGATCGCCTGGATCGTCGGACTGAAAGAGCCGGTCTTTGATCTTGGTATTTCAGGTCCGGTTGGCATGCATGGCGAGCCGACCTTTGAGACCTCTTTTTCCTGGCGCGATCTGATCCTAATTGGCGGCGGGTTGTTTCTGGTTTGGAAAGCTACCACTGAAATCCAGCAAAAGGTCCAGCCCCAGCCCGCTGGGACGGTGTTTGCGAGCCGCCCGACCGCAGCACTGGGCGCCGTGATTGTGCAGATCGTCGCGCTTGACGTTGTGTTCTCCGTCGACAGCATTCTGACTGCGATCGGCATGACTGACGTGCTGGCAGTCATGTATGCTGCCGTCATCGTGGCTGTCGGGATCATGTTTCTCGCCGCAGGGCCGGTGACTCGTTTTGTGCATGAAAACCCGACGGTCATCATGCTGGCATTGGCGTTCCTGCTGATGATCGGCATGGTGCTGATCGCGGATGGCTTCGGGCGACATGTTCCTAAAGGCTACATCTATGCCGCGATGGCTTTTGCGGCCTTTGTAGAAGCGTTGAACATGTTTGCCCGGCGCAGCCAGCGCCCGCGGATGAAGCCACCCTCCGGAACGCAATAGCGCAAAGGTGCCCGGCAACAGCCGCGCGGCATCCGCATCGTCTTAGTGGTTTAATGGCCAGATGACCGGAGCTAACAGAACGGTAACCAGCCCTGCGATGATATTCATCGGCAAACCGATCTTCAGGAAGTCCGCAAAGCGATAGCCCCCAGCACTGTAGACCATCGTGTTGGTCTGATAGCCGATGGGGGTCGCAAAACTTGCGCTTGCGCCGAACATGACGGCAACGATGAAAGCGCGCGGATCGAGCCCAAGCTGGGCGGCGATACCCGCGGCAATCGGCGTCATGATGACTGCAACAGCGTTATTCGTAACGACCTCGGTCAGGATCGAGGTGATCGCGTAGATGATGGCGAGCGCGAGCAAAGGGCTCATGACTGCCAAAGGTGCAGCAAGGCCATCTACAACCATCTGCATGGCACCGGTTTTTTCCAGTGAGGTGCCCAACACCAGCATAGAGACGATCAAGAGCAGCAGCCGTCCGTCAATTGACCCCAGACCCTCATCCGTCCCAACGCAGCCAGCGACCAGCACGACAGCCGCACCGATGATCGCAAGCGGCAGGATCGGCGCAAGATTGAAAGCTGCGCCACCGACGACAGCGGCAAGGACGGCAAGGGCCAGCGGTGCTTTGCGGCGCAGGTAGGCACGTGCTGCGATCGGTGCCAGCGGGATCAGGTCTTCCGCGCGCGCAAGGCGGGCAATGTCTTCAGTCCGCCCGTCCAGCAACACGGTGTCGCCTTGGACCAAGTGCAGGGTATGGTCGCCCATGTCCACCGCCCCCCCCTTGCGATGGATTGCAATCGGATAGACGCCGTAGCGTCTGCGCCACCCCAACTCAGCGACCGAACCCATATCGACCTTGACCAAGGCTTCGATCACGCGATGCTGCCGGGTCGCGGCCAGTTCGGTGCCAGCAATCTTGACCTTCGGGTCACTCTCATCGCGAAATCCCATTACCTCCGTATCCGACGTGCGCAGCACGATCCGGTCCCCGCTGGCCAGTTTCAAGTTCGACAGCGATTGGCGCAGGGAAACATCATCGCGAATTACGTCTATCACCCGCGTTTCTCGGCGGCGGAATTCCTGCAAGTGGAGAATAGTCTCGCCGATGAGACTGGAACCCGCCGGAACAAAAAGCTCGACCGTCCAAGACTTGCGATCATTGAAAGCCACTACTTCGGTCAGCGTGCGCTGCGCAGGCAGCAGGCGCGGTCCAGCGATGGCCAGAAACAGTCCACCTGTAAGAGCCAGCGCAATGCCCAAAGGTGCAATCTCAAACATGGTAAAGGGCACCATCCCAAGGTCTTGGGACACACCATCCACAAGCAGGTTGGTCGATGTTCCGATCAACGAGCAGGTGCCGCCAAGGATCACAATGTAGCTCAAGGGGATCAGCAAACGCGAGGCGCTGGTTCCCAGTTGGCTTGCAAGGCCGAACACCACCGGGATCAGCACCATCACCACCGGCGTGTTGTTCATGAAAGCAGATGCAGCGCCGGCCAACACGAAAAACCCGATGACAGTTGCAATGGGACGGCGGGACACGTGATGGCTCAGGCGTTCGGCAATGGTATCGACCACGCCAGTCCGCACCAGTGCCGCGCTGATCACGAACATCGCGCCGATGGTCGCCGGCGCCGGGTTGCTGAGGGCTTTCAGCAGATCATCGACCCCGACGAGGCCCAGCAGAAGGGCAACGGCCACCCCGCTCAGCGCGACCACTTCGGCGGCAAGACGTTCACTGAGAAAAAGCGCAAATATCCCTACGAGAAGAAGAATGGCAGCATATGGCGCCAGTAAGCCGAGGTCGAAGAGCATCAAAGATACACCAATGAAGCGTCACATATTGCGACGCAGGCTAACCAGCTTTCGTAGTCATCAAGAAGCAGCCAAGTCAATCTGTGAAATGAAGCCGGCGCGCCGGTTCGCCGTTCTCATCACAGGAGTGACCGCTTAGCGGACATTGCTAAGCAACGCGGCGAAAGTCCGGTATCCGCCCTTTCTGATTATCTGTGAGTAGCGAAGCTTCGAGGACGTCGGTTTAGTCCGACCCTGCCAGACCGCAGCGTTCCAGAACTTCCAAACTCGCCCGCAAGTCCTGTTAGTTTCGCGTATAAGCGGTCCGGAAGACCGATGATGGGCAATGAGACTTTCGACGCAAAGCATCAGTCGAACGCGAACGAGCTGCCATGGCCCCGCTGAGGAGCAGTGCCCCAAGGACTCCCGGGAGGCTGACTGCGGGACCTCACAGGAAACGCATTGAAATTCCTATTATTTAATGGACAAAGTCCTCTCGCGGCGAGAAAAAATATGCGCGCCGCGAAAAAATACGCGCTCACCTACACCCCCTCAGAAATCCAGGTTCTCCACGCTCAGCGCATTCTTCTGGATGAACTCCCGCCGCGGCTCCACCACATCGCCCATCAGCTTGGTAAAGATGTCATCCGCCTCGGCCACGTCATCCACCTTGACCTGCAGCAGCGTCCGCGCATCGGGGTCGAGCGTGGTTTCCCAGAGCTGATCCGGGTTCATCTCGCCCAGGCCCTTGTAGCGCTGCAACGTGTTGCCCTTTTCGCCCTCTTCAAGGATCGCACGCAGCAGGTCGAGCGGACCGTGGATCAACTGGTGGCGGTCCTTGCGGTGCAGGGTCGCGGCGCTGCCGTAGATCTCCTGCAGCGACTCGGTGAAGCTGCCGGTGCGGCGGGCCTCGCCGGAGCGCAGCATCGGGCCGTCGAGGGTGCGCACCTCTTCGACGCCGCGCAGGATGCGCGCCAGCCGGATGCCGTGATCCTGGGTGATGCGACCGCGCCAGCCCTTTTCGTATTCCAGAGCGATCAGGTCGAGGCGCTCGGCCACGAGATCGGCGACGCCCTGCAAGTCGGCATCCACCGCGCCGGGCACAAAGGCACCGGCGATCGCCGCCTGCTCAAGGATGTGGCGTGGATAATGCGTCGGGAAGGCATCGAGCACGCGCTTGAGCTGTCGCGCCTCCTCGACCACCCGCAAGAGGTCCTGACCGGTGATTTCCTCGCCACCGGCGAGCTTCAGCACCGCGCCCTCAACCCCTTGGTTCATCAGGTAATCATCCATCGCCGCCTGGTCCTTGAGATAGACCTCGGACTTGCCGCGGCTGACCTTGTAGAGCGGCGGTTGCGCGATGTAGAGGTAGCCGCCCTCGATCAGCTCGGGCATCTGCCGGTAGAAGAAGGTCAGCAAGAGCGTGCGGATGTGCGCGCCGTCGACGTCCGCGTCGGTCATGATGACGATCTTGTGGTAGCGCAGCTTGTCGATGTTGAATTCGTCGCGGCCGATGCCGGTGCCGAGCGCCATCACCAGGTTGCCGATCTCCTGGCTGCCGAGCATGCGGTCGAAGCGCGCCCGCTCGACGTTGAGGATCTTGCCCTTGAGCGGCAGGATCGCCTGAGTGCCACGGTCGCGGCCGGTCTGGGCCGAGCCGCCGGCGCTGTCACCCTCGACGAGGAAGAGCTCGGTCTTGGCCGGGTCCTTTTCCGAGCAGTCCTTGAGCTTGCCGGCGAGGAAGTTCACGTCCATCGCCGTCTTGCGCCGGGTCAGCTCGCGCGCCTTGCGGGCGGCTTCGCGGGCCAGCGCGGCCTCGATGATCTTGCCGACGATCTGCTTGGCTTCGTTAGGGTTCTCCTCGAACCATTCGGACAGCTTCTCGCCCACCAGGTTCTCGACCGCCGGGCGCACCTCGGAGCTGACCAGCTTGTCCTTGGTCTGCGAGCTGAACTTCGGATCGGGCACCTTCACGGACAGCACGCAGGTCAGGCCTTCGCGGGCGTCGTCACCGGTGAAGTTGACCTTCTCGCGCTTGGCGATGCCGGTTTCCTGGGCGTATTTCTGGATCGTCCGGGTCAGCGCGCCGCGGAAGCCGGCCAGGTGGGTGCCGCCATCGCGCTGGGGGATGTTGTTGGTAAAGGGCAGCACGGTCTCGTGGTAGCTGTCGTTCCACCACATCGCCACTTCGACGCCGATGTCGTCCCGCTCGCCGTTGACATAGATCGGCTCGGGCATCACCGGATGCTTGTGGCGGTCGACGTATTTGACGAATTCCTTGACGCCGCCCTCGTAGAACAGCTCGATATGCAGCGGCTCTGCGGGGCGGTCATCCTCGAGAATGATCTTCACGCCGGAGTTCAGGAAGGCCAGTTCGCGCAGGCGCTTTTCCAGGATGTGGAAATCGTAGTCGAGGTTCGAGAAGGTGCCGGTCGAGGCGAGGAACCGCACCTCGGTGCCGCTTTCGCCGACGGCGTCGTTGGTGACGCGCAGATGTTCCGTTGTCTCGCCATGTTCGAACTTGGCGTAGTGCTCCTTGCCGTTGCGCCAGACCCGCAGCTCGAGCCAGACCGAGAGCGCGTTGACCACCGAGACGCCGACGCCGTGCAAGCCGCCCGAGACCTTGTAGGAGTTGCTGTCGAACTTGCCGCCGGCGTGCAGCTGGGTCATGATGACCTCGGCCGCCGAGACGCCCTCTTCCTCGTGGATGTCGACCGGAATACCGCGACCGTTGTCGCGCACCGAGACCGAGTTGTCGGCATGGATTTTCACATGCACATAGTCGGCATGACCGGCCAGCGCCTCGTCGATGCCGTTGTCCACCACCTCATAGACCATGTGATGCAGGCCCGAGCCATCGTCGGTGTCGCCGATGTACATCCCGGGACGTTTGCGGACAGCTTCTAAACCTTTGAGAACCTTGATCGAATCCGCGCCATATTCGGGTGCGGGTTGTGCTTGCTCGGACATGCGGTGCCTTCTTTTTCTCTCGCCCGGAATATAGGCTGTTTTTGCGTATATGTCACGCGGATGCCACAAGATTTTGTGTGTCAGCCGGTACGAGCCGCGGTCGCACGCGGGCGGCGGCGGGAGGTCCCGGATCAGGTCCGGGACGGGGTCGGGGAGGGGCTGCCGATACGCCAGAAAGACCCGCGCCCCGGACCCGATCCGGGGCCTCTCCCTTCGTATCCAGGAGCGCGGTCAGCCGGCGGCGATGGTCGAGCCTCCATCGGTCTCGAGCACCTCGAACCGCTGCGCCCGCGCGCCCAGATCGGCGAAGAGTTCGGGCCCGGTGCCGGTCATCCAGGCCTGCGATCCGAGCGCGCAGACCTCGTCGTAGAGCGCCGCGCGGCGGGCCGCGTCGAGATGCGCCGAGACCTCGTCGAGCAGCAGGATCGGCGGGCTGCCGGTGTCGTGCGCAAGGGCGCGTCCGTTGGCGAGGATCAACGAGATCAGCAGCGCCTTCTGCTCGCCGGTCGAGCACTCCCGCGCCGGCACCCCCTTGGCGGCAAAAACCGCGTGCAGTTCGGCCCGGTGCGGCCCCACCATGGCGCGGCCTGTGGCGAGATCGCGGAACCGGCTCTCGGCCAGGGCGTCGCGCAGGGCGGCCTCATCGGCGGGCATCTCGCCCTCGGTGGCGGTCAGTTCCAGCTCGCTTACCGGAAAGGCGGTCTCGGTGTCGGCCTGGGCGGCGGAGATGCGCGTCAGGGCGGCTTGCCGGTTGGCATGGATCGTCGCGCCGGCGCGGGCCATCTGCGCCTCGAGCGCCTTGTACCAATGGGCGTCGCGCACCTGGTCCTTGAGCAGCCGGTTGCGTTCGCGCATCGCCTTTTCGTAGTCGAGCACCGCCGTGGCGTGATCAGGAAAGAAGCTCAGCGTCATCCGGTCGAGAAACCGCCGCCGTCCGTCGGCACCTTCGATCCAGAGCCGGTCCATCGAGGGGATCAGCCAGAGCACGCGGGCGAGCTTGCCAAGGGCGATCTGGCTGGCGGGCTTGCCGTCAATCCGCACCTGCCGCGCGCTGCCCTGCTCCGACAGGCTCTCGATCTCATGCGGGCGGTCGTCGGCGGTCAGCGCGGCGGTGATCTTCCAGCCCAGCGCCTCGGGCCGGCGGGTCATCTCCTCGGCACTGGCGCGGCGCAGGCCACGACCGGGCGAAAGCAGCGAGACAGCTTCGAGGATATTGGTCTTGCCCGCGCCGTTGGCACCAAAGAGTGCCACCGGGCGCGGATCGGTCGTCATCTCCACGCGCTTGTGCGAGCGGAAATGCGACAGCTTGAGGTGGGTGATATGGGTCGGCATCAGGTGCCAACTAGCGCAAGCCGCGCGATCGCCGACCCTCGGGGTGGCGATGCGACGCTTGCGTATGGCAGTTTATCTCTCAAAATCCGTAGACGGTCGAACAGGTGCGTTTCTGCCAGCCAAATTGCCGCCCGCCCCGCCCGAGGCGGTACCCCTGGAATTCGGTGTGACGGGGGCGGGTCGGCGATCACGCGGCGGCCTGACGGCCTTGGTTCCGCGCATGGGGGGCCAATTACACCCGCATCGGCATGACGACGTAAACCGCGCTGGTGTCATTGCCTTCGCGCATCAGGGTCGGGTCGCCGGCCGAGTTGAACATGAACACCGCGTTCTCGCGGTCGACCTGGCTGGCGATCTCCAGCAGGTATTTCGCGTTGAAGCCGATCTCGAGCCGCTCGTCGGCATAGGCCACCGCCAGCTCTTCTTCCGCCGCACCGCTGTCGGGCGCATTGACCGACAGGATCAGCCGGTCTTCGTCGAGCGACATCTTGACGGCGCGCGAGCGTTCCGAGGAGACCGTCGCCACCCGGTCCACCGCCCGGGCAAAATCCGAGGCATCGACCTCGAGCTTGCGGGTGTTGCCCTGCGGGATGACGCGAGTGTAGTCGGGGAAGGTGCCGTCGATCACCTTGGAGGTCAGCATGATGTCCGGCGTGGCGAAACGCACCTTGGTCTCGGACACCGAGACCGCGATCTCCAGGTCGTCATCGTCGAGCAGCTTGCGCATTTCGCCCACCGTCTTGCGCGGCACGATCACGCCGGGCATGTCGGCCGCACCCTCTGGCAGCGGCGCGTCGATGCGGGCAAGGCGATGGCCGTCGGTGGCGACGCAGCGCAGCACCTTGCCGTCCTCGCCATCGGCCACATGCATGTAGACGCCATTCAGGTAATAGCGCGTCTCCTCGGTGGAAATCGCGAATTTCGACTTGTCGAACAGCCGCCGCAGAACCGTTGCCGGCGCCGAGAAGTTGGAGGAATACTCAGAGGTCGCCATCACCGGGAAATCCTCGCGCGGCAGGGTCGCCAGCGAGAAGTTCGACCGGCCGGCCTCGACCGTGAGCCGGCCCGAGGCGCCCTCTTCGGCCAGGGTCACCAGCGCGCCATCGGGCAGCTTGCGGACGATCTCGTGCAGGGTGACGGCGGCGACGGTGGTGGCACCGGCGCGTTCGACCTGGGCCGCGGCCTTGTCGACAACCTCGATATCCAGATCGGTGGCGCGAAAGGAGACGGTGTCGCCCTCGGCCTCGATCAACACATTGGCCAGGATCGGGATGGTGTTGCGGCGCTCGACGACCGATTGCGCCTGCGCAACCGCCTTCAGCAATGTGCCGCGTTCTATGCTGATCTTCATAACCCTGTCCCTCCGAAAGCCCGGGACCGGCACGTTAGCCGCATCCCCCGGGTGCTCCAAGCCCTTTTCAAGCAATTGCGAGAGGTTTCCAATGGTTTGGCAAGGGCGTCAAGGGCAGGGCGGGCCGAGAGTGAACGCGGCCCGCCGATCGTGCTTTCCTGCCTACGCTTCCAGCGTCCGGCGCAGCATTTCGAGGTCCTCGGCGATCTGGCCGTCCTGCACCTTGAGCTCCTCGATCCGCCGCACACCGTGCATCACCGTGGTGTGGTCGCGCCCGCCGAAACGGCGGCCGATTTCCGGCAGCGAACGGCTGGTCAGCTGCTTGCAGAGATACATCGCCACCTGCCTCGGCCGGGCAAAGACCCGCAGCCGCTTTGGCCCGATCAACTCGGACATGCGGATGTTGTAATGTTCGGCCACCTGACGCTGGATCTCCTCGATGGTGATCTTGCGCTCCGAGGCGCGCAGCACATCCGCAAGGCAATCCTGGGTCAGCTCCATGGTGATCGGCCGGCCGACCAGCGAGGCAAAGGCAAAGAGCCGGGTCAGCGCCCCCTCGAGCACCCGCACGTTGGTCGAGATCCGATGCGCCAGGAACTCCAGCACCTTCTCGTCGAGCTCGAGCTCGGGATACTGCAGCCGGTGTGTCGCCAGCTTGGAATGCAGAATGCCGAGGCGCAGCTCGTAGTCGGTCGGATGCAGATCGACCACGAGACCGGACTGGAGCCGCGACTGGATGCGGTTCTCCATGTCCTTGATCTCGCCGGGTGCCCGGTCGGCCGAGATGATGATCTGCTTGTTCTGATCGACCAGCGCGTTGAAGGTGTGAAAGAACTCCTCCTGCGTGCTGTCCTTGCCGGCGATGAACTGAACGTCATCCACCATCAGCACATCGACCGAGCGAAAGATCTGTTTGAAATCCATCATTTTACGGTCTCGCAGCGCCTGAACGAAGCGATACATGAACTGCTCTGCCGAGAGATAGAGCACGTTGAGATGCGGCGACCGGGATTTGAGCTCCCAGGCGATGGCATGCATCAGGTGCGTCTTGCCCAGACCCACGCCGCCATAGAGGAACAGCGGGTTGAAGGTCACCTCACCGCCCTCGCCCACCCGACGCGCGGCGGCATGCGCCAGCTCGTTGGGTTTGCCGACGACGAAGGTGTCGAAGGTAAAGCGCTTGTCCAGCGGCGCGCTTGGCAGCAGGTCGGCCAGATCGGTGCGTGATGTCATCGGTTGTGCCGCCTTGGCGTGTTGTGCCCCCTGCTGTGTCTGTGTGGCCGGCTCGGGCGAGTGTGCAGCCCGAGACGCCGATGGCATGCTGGCCTTGTTGGCCGGCACACCGAATTCGATCCGGCGCACTTCTGCGCCGGCGTTCGTCATGGCGTACAACAGCAAATCCCCAAAGTTGCGTTGTACGTAGTTGCCCAGAAAGCTGGTCGGCACGTTGAAATGTGCCACACCGTCGGTCACTCCTTCGAATTCCAACGGCTCGATCCAATTGGTGAAGTTGTTTGCTCCAACGGTCTCGCGCAACTGCCCCTGTAGTGCTCCCCACTGGTCTTTCGTCATGTGTCCCTGCGTCCGTTCCCATGTACCCGGCCGCGAACCCGCAACCAGCGCTAAAAAATATGACCGGTGGTCCCCTTGCCGGGAAACCCCGACAACACCAGCCATCCTATAGAAACACCTGTCGCATCCGGAGGCCTGAAGGACTCCGGGATTCGGTCTGACGACCTCGATGTTTCTGTCTTGGACATGGCTTCGAGCAGAATGCTCAATTTACTGCGATCACGGCCGTTGCCGGCGCTTGATCGCATCAATTCAGTCGGTGCAAATCGACTGGTTTCGCCTGTCCCCCCAGTGCGAGCTGACTCGCAAGACCGAACCTAGCAACCCCGCCCGCAGAGCGGCAACCGAAACTAAATGTTGACTCGGGTTGTGCATAAAAAGAATCCCCAGCCCTGTGCAACAATGCCACTATGGCCGGCGACCCCCCTTGATTCGAAACGAAAAAAGCGCCCCAGGGGGCGCTTTCCGCAACATTACAACAGTTTTTACCGGCTTAGCCGATCGCGTTCACGCGGGCCGACAGACGCGACATTTTGCGCGAGGCGGTGTTCTTGTGCATGACGCCTTTGGTGACGCCGCGCATCAGTTCGGGCTGGGCGGCACGCAGGGCGTTGGTGGCCGCGTCCTTGTCGCCAGAGGCAATCGCCTCTTCGACCATGCGCAGGTAGGTGCGGATGCGCGAACGGCGTGCCTTGTTGACGGCAAAGCGCTTTTCGTTCTGACGGGCGCGTTTCTTGGACTGGGGCGTATTGGCCATGCTGATCTTCCCTTTCGCGGGTCTGGTATGTCGAATTGCGCGATGCCAGACCTGCCCGGACCTGAAGTCCCCGGGGATGATTCTAGCCTGAGCGGGCTGCACGCGCATGTATGGCGGCGGGATATAGCGACATCCGCGGGATTTGCAAAGGCCAAAAGCACCCGGACGCCGGCCTTTGCGCCCGGCGGCCTATTTGTCGCGGAACTGCGCCTCGCGCTTTTCCTGAAAGGCCGCCATGCCTTCCTTCTGGTCGTCGCTGGCAAACAGCGAATGGAACAGCCGTTTCTCGAACAAGAGACCTTCGGAGAGCGAGACCTCCTCGGCGCGGTTCACCGCCTCCTTGGCGGCCATGGTGGCCAGCATGGATTTCTCGGCGATCTTCTGCGCCGCGCCCTGAGCCTCTTCCATCAGCTTCTTGGCCGGCACCACGCGGCTGACCAGCCCGGCACGCTCGGCCTCTTCGGCATCCATGAAACGGCCGGTCAGATGCATGTCCATCGACTTGGACTTGCCCACCAGACGGGTCAGCCGCTGGGTGCCGCCGATCCCGGCAATGACGCCGAGGTTGATTTCGGGCTGGCCGAACTTGGCCGTATCGGCGGCAATGATGAAATCGCACATCATCGCCAGCTCGCAGCCGCCGCCCAGCGCATAACCCGCCACCGCGGCGATGATCGGCTTGCGGGTGGCGGTGATCGCCTGATGCTCGGTCCAGAAGTAATCTTCGGTAAACATGTCCACAAAGGACTTGTCGGCCATCTCCTTGATGTCGGCCCCGGCGGCAAACGCCTTGCTCGAGCCGGTGAGGATGATGCAGCGCACCTTGTCGTTCGCCGAGGCCTCGGCCAGCGCCTTGCAAAGCTCGCGCAGCAATTGCGAGTTGAGCGCATTGAGCGCGTCGGGCCGGTTCAGGGTGATGGTGGCAACGTGGTCGTCTACTTCGACGGTGATCGTCTCATAGGCCATGTCAGATGCTTTCCGTTGTTTCGATCGATTTCCCGTGCTTATCACTCTGAATGTGCGGTTCAACCTATCTTTGGCAAGCCGGACAATAGAAGCTCGAGCGCCCGGATTGCACGATCCGCGCCACCGTTCCGGTGCAGCCTTCGCGCCGGCAGGGCTGGCCCTCGCGGCCGTAGACATCGAAACTGTGCTGGAAATATCCAAGCTCGCCATCGGCTTGGCGGAAATCCTTGAGCGAGGAGCCGCCGGCAGCAATCGCCCGGGTCAGCACATCGCGGATCGCCGGCACCAGTGTCGCCGCCCGGGCCGAAGAAAGTGCCCGCGCCTTGCGGCGGGGCGAGATTCCGGTGCGGAACAGGGCCTCGCAGACATAGATATTGCCCAATCCCGCGACGATCTTCTGATCGAGCAGCGCCGATTTCACCGGTGTGTTGCGGCTGGCCAGCGCCGCCGTCAGATAGGATTCGCTGAAGGCGTTGCCCAGCGGTTCCGGTCCCAGTTTCGCCAGCAGCGGATGTTCCTCGGCCCGGTCGGTCGCCATCAGGTCCATCGCGCCAAACCGGCGCGGATCGTTGAAGGTGACCCGCGCGCCCCCCGCCATGTCAAAGACCACGTGATCGTGTTTTTCCGGGGCCGGGTGGTCATGCACGAACTGCCCCAGCGGATCGCCCGAAATCAGGATCCGCCCCGACATGCCCAAATGGATCAGCAGCGTCTCGCCGCTGGACAGATCGGCGAGGATGTATTTCGACCGACGCCGCAGCCGCTGCACCCGCTGACCCGCCAGCCGCTCGGCCATCCGCTCGGGAAAGGGCCAGCGCAGATCGGGCCGGTTGACCGAGACCTGCGCCATCACCGCCCCCTCCATCACGGGGGCCAGTCCGCGACGAACCGTCTCGACTTCGGGCAATTCGGGCATCTGGGCGTCTTCCTTTCAAGGCGTCGCATTGTAACGGCCATTCAGCGCTCTATAAGAAAGCCGGAGACAACAAAACGGCAAGCCCCCATGAGCGACGACGCGCAGAAGACGACCCATTTCGGCTATCAGACGGTGCCCGAAGAGGAAAAGGCCGGCCGGGTGCAGGGCGTCTTCAATTCCGTGGCCTCGCGCTATGACGTGATGAACGACGCCATGTCGATGGGCATTCATCGCATCTGGAAGGATGCGATGATGGACTGGCTGGCACCGCGCGCCGGGCAGAAGCTGCTCGACGTGGCCGGCGGCACCGGCGACATCTCGTTCCGCTTTCTCAGGCGCGCCGGCCGCGGCCATGCCACCGTGCTCGACCTGACCGAACCGATGCTGATCGAGGGCCGCAAGCGCGCCGAGGCCGAACAGATGGCCAGCAGCCTCGACTGGGTGGTGGGCGACGCGATGGCCCTGCCCTTCGAGGACAACACCTTTGACGTCTATACCATCAGCTTCGGCATCCGGAACGTGACCCGCCCAGAGGTGGCGCTCGCCGAGGCCTACCGGGTGCTGCGCCCCGGCGGACGTTTGATGGTGCTGGAGTTCAGCCAGATCCCCAACCCGGGGCTGCAATGGGCCTATGACCGCTATTCCTTCAACGTGATCCCGGCCATGGGTCAGGCGATCGCCGGGGACCGCGACAGCTATCAATACCTGGTGGAATCGATCCGCCGCTTCCCGGATCAGGAGACCTTTCTCGACATGGTGCGCAGCGCCGGGTTCGAGCAGGCCAAGTACCGCAACCTGACCCTCGGCGTGGCCTGCCTGCATTCCGGCTGGAAGCTCTGATGCGCGGCCCGCACAATATCTTTCGCCTGATCCGCACCGGCGCCACGCTGGAACGGACCGGCGCGATGAACGACGTGCTCGATGCCTTCGATGCGCCGCCCTCGCTGCGCATCGCCGCCAAGGCGCTGGGCTGGCCGTTCAAGTGGCTTGGCTTTCGCGGCGATCCGAGCCTGCCGCCGGTGACCCGCGCTTTGACGGCGATGGGCCCGGCCTACATCAAGTTCGGCCAGATCCTCTCGACCCGGCCCGACGTGGTCGGCGATGACCTGGCGCTGCAGCTGCGGGTGTTGCAGGACAAGCTGCCGCCCTTCACCGTCGCCGCCGCCCGCGCCAGCATCACCCAGGCGCTGGGCCGTCCGGCCGACGAGATCTTTTCCGAGATCAGTGCGCCGGTTGCCGCCGCCTCGATCGCCCAGGTGCACAAGGCCCGGGTGCGCGACACCGGCGAGACGGTGGCGGTCAAGGTGCTGCGCCCCGGCATCGAGCGCGCCTTTCGCCAGGATATCGACGCGTTCTATTTCGCCGCCCGCGCGATCAGTCTGATTGCACCCTCGGCGCGGCGGCTGCGGCCGATGGAGGTGATCCGCCACTTCGAAGGCGTGGTCATGGGCGAGCTCGACCTGCGTCTCGAAAGCGCCGCCGCCTCGGAGTTTGCCGCCAATACCAAGGATGACGAAGGCTTTCAGCTGCCCGAGATCAAATGGCACCTGTCGGACCGGCGGGTGATGACCATGGGCTGGGCCGAAGGCGTGCCGCTGGGCGACAATGCCGCGCTGGATGCCGCGGGCCACGACCGCGTGGCGCTCTCTGAACGGGTACTGCAGCTGTTTCTCAACCACGCGCTGCGCGACGGGTATTTCCATGCCGACATGCACCCCGGCAATCTCAAGGTGGCGGCCAACGGCGACATCATCGCCTATGATTTCGGCATCATGGGCCATATCGACGAGTACACCCGCCGGGTCTATGCCGAGATCCTCTTCGGCTTCATCCGCCGCGATTACCGGCGTGTCGCCAAGGTGCATTTCGAGGCCGGCTACGTGCCTGCCGACCGCGATGTCGAGGAGTTCGCCCGGGCCCTGCGTGCCGTGGGCGAGCCGATTTTCGGCATGGATGCCACCCGCATTTCCATGGCCAAGCTGCTGGCCTACCTGTTCGAGGTGACCGAGCGCTTTGGCATGGAGACCCGGACCGAGCTGATCCTGCTGCAGCGCACCATGGTGGTGGTCGAAGGGGTGGCGCGCGCGCTCAACCCGCGAATGAATATCTGGGAGGTCGCCCATCCGATCGTCGAGGATTACATCCGCGGCAGCCTCGGGCCGCGCGCTTTCGCCGGCGATCTAGCCCGCACCGCTCAGGTGCTCGCACGCTTTGGCCCGCGGCTGCCGGCGCTGGTCGAGGCCGCCCTGCTGTCTCACACCGAAGAGCCGCCGCAGGACCGGCGCCGACAGGGACGCTGGGGCTATCTGGCTGTCGGTCTCCTGGCCGGATTCGTCACCGCGGCGGCCCTGCTGCCACTGATCTGACGTCAGCCTCTGAACGCGCGGCGCCAAACGCAGAAACGGCGACCTTCTGGGCCGCCGTTTCAGAGATTCGCTTTAAAAATGAACTTAGTCGGTACCGGAGGAGCTTCCACCGCTGCCGCTGGATGCCGCAGCAACGACCACCAGAACGGTGATGCCGCCAACAAGGGCCAGTTCGGTTGTACCTTGAGTCGCAACAAATGGGTCGGCAGCTGTGTCAGCTTGCTGAGCAACAGCGGGTGCAGCCGAGGCAATAACTGTGGCGGCCGCAGCTGCCATGGCAAATTTTTTCATCATGTTCTCCAGACATTCTTGGGTGAACATACACCCCACGCCGCAGAAAACTACTACGAAGGGCGTTTGTTTTCAAACCCGTTTGGCGCGAAATTCTTGTGAATTTGTTCAGGTCAGGTCGCTGCGTCTTTTTCGCAACAAATAGGGGTGACGTAGGGTTTTCTGTGTTCAAACTGCATCACGCCGCCACTTTTCCTTGCCCAGACCTCGGGGAACTCGGTTAAAATTCAGCTAAGAGCACGCACTCCGGTGATTTCTTCCACGTCAACGGAGCCTCCTCCGTTGAGCCCAAGCACCAGCGCGCCGTTCTCGATCCGCGCTTCGATGACTTCGTGATAGCTCGAAACCGGTGTCAGACCTATCGATTCGCCCTGGAACAGGTTGTCGACGACAAAGCTGTACTGCCCTGCCGGAAGTGGCGCACCGCTGTCGTCTACGCCGGCCCATTCGAACGTGCTCTGCCCCGACGGAAGCGCCAACCGCTGTACCAGCGTGTCGCTTTCGTCATAGACCTCGAGATAGCTTTCCTCGGCAACGGGCGCGGTCGTGACCGAAAGGCGGACCGGGCTGCCGTCGAAATACGCCGGCCTGTCGGCACGAACCGCCTGCCCGACCCAATCCGCCATGTCGCCCAACCCGCCGGCGCCCAGCAGGTTGACCATGCTGCTCAGCAGATCATTGGTCACCACTTGCTGTTCGACCGAGGAAAACGTCGCCAGCTGTGAGGCGAACTCGGTGGAATCGAGGGGGTTGAGCGGGTCCTGGTTGCGCATCTGCGCGGTGAGCATTTGCAGAAAAGTGTCGAAATCCGACGACAGGGCACCCGTGGTCGAGGCTGTCTGCGCGGTCGTCACACCACTAAGCGCAGATGGAGCCGAAGGGCTTGGGGCTGTGATCATCTCTCTCTCCTATACGCGAATGTCGAGGCGGGTGGTGGCGGCAAGCCGCGGCGCAGGTGGCAATGGCGGCTCCTCGTCCTCGGCGGTATCGGGTCGCAGGTCCTGCTCTGGTCCGGGTGGTTCCGCACCCGGACTCCGGTTCTGCCGGCCGGAGGTGGAGAACTCGAAGGCAATGTCGCTGTAGCCGAGATCGCGAAAGGCGCGTTCGACGATCTCGATGTGCCGCCGCATGAGGTCTTGGGTCTCGGGCCGTTCGGCCACCACCTGAAGCAGGATCTGCCCCTCCTGCCCGCTCACCCGCATCTGCACGCGACCGAGCTCCTCTGGGCGCAGGGTGATCTCGGTAACCTCGCCCGGAACCGCGCGCACAACCGGCACCAACTGCTGCGCAACCTCGCGCGCCATTGCCTGAGACGACGCGGCGGGCGGCGGACCATGCGGAGCAGGATCCCTGTGTGGTATCAGCGGGTCAACGCTCTGAACCGCCTGTCCGTCGGGCAGCCGGGCTTGCGCTGCAATCTGGCTGAGCGGCGTCACACCCCCGGCCGATGTGGCGGCGAAACGGGACACTGTCGGTATTTCACTCGTGTCCTGGCGGTGTGCTCGGTCGGTTACAGAAAGTGGAGTACCGGCCAGCCTGTCCGTCGCCGGCCGGTGGGGGCCTTCGCTGGCAAAGGCAACAAATCTGGTGATCCGCTTCCGGAAATGTACCTGTTCGCGTCCACGGGCGTCACTGTCACTGCCCTTGTCTCGAACGCTCGGTCCATGCCGCACCACCGGAGAGCGCACATCCCCTTCGTCACCGCGTCCGGCGCCGCGCGTCGCGGCCGTCCGTGGCATTGCTGCGGTTTCGGCTGACGCCTTGTCCGGCTCTGTCGAAGCGACCGAAGGCCCCGAGGGTACGGGGTCTGACGATTCAATAGGGCGCAGCTTGGCTCCGGGCTCCTCACGCCCCGTTGCCTGCCCTAGGTACGATCTGGTCACCCGTTGGTGCACCAGCGTCGCCTGCGGTCTGTCCGGCTCCGGGACCAGGTGGCGCGAACCGGCACGCTCTGCCTCCGCGAACTCGCCATCCGGCCAAGCCTCTCTGCCGGCCATCGGAGGCGGCGCGATGATTGGCAACGGTTGCGGTTGCGGTTGCGGTTGCGGTTGCGGTTGCGGTTGCGGTTGCGGTTGCGGTTGCGGTTGCGGTTGCGGTTGCGGTTGCGGTTGCGGTTGCGGTTGCGGTTGCGGTTGCGGTTGCGGTTGCGGTTGC
>NZ_JAXMOR010000050.1:0-29240 GCF_034669705.1 Marinovum sp. | reverse complement strand
GCTGCTGACGCCGCGCGAGGCATATGATAGTCGGGCCCCGAGCATGAAAGCCGCCGCCTGAAATGAAACCAATGCTATAGCTTAGTCCGGCGGCAAACTGGTCGAAAATTCAGGACCACCTCTTTTCGAACCGCTTTGCGTCCGAGATTAGCTTCGTTATGAGTGCGCTGGCGCAGTTGGTAACAGAAATTGAACTTGCCACTGGCACGGACCTTGCGCCGATGCCGGGCTTCCTACCGCAACTAGTTCGCTTTGGCTTTCCGACACCCTATCATTTTGCTCATAGCAGAGAGCTGTCCACGTCGGCTCGCATAGAAGTGCACAAACAATATGAAGACATTTCTAAGTACATCGAACATGATCCATCAGACGATTGGGACGCCGTAAGCGCGAAAGTTACGAACGCGATGACCGTTTTTCTTTTCTCAGACGTTAGTGAAGATGACATCAATGCTCTTGAAGAGCTTTTCAAAAAGGACACCGACCCAGAGTGAGCTTGCTGATGATCGTGGTCAAAAACAGAAATGGCGCAGCACCAACGAGTTTGTGCAAGATCGCCAATTGGCACCCATACGGCACCCAAGCCAAATGCGGTGGCCACGATTACAATGCTTCCAGTAGGATTTGTTAAACTACTTCAAGTAGTTAAATGGTGCCCGGGGGCGGAATCGAACCACCGACACGAGGATTTTCAATCCACTGCTCTACCCCTGAGCTACCCGGGCACGGGAGAACGCGTTGCGTTCGGGTGGATGCGTTCTAGGAGAGCCATGCGGGAGTGTCCAGTGGGTTTTTGCAAATTTCTGCCCGTCGCATCCGCATTTCTTCGCACCAGCGCCCGCTGCCAGATATGGCCGGGATCGCAGTCGGGACCGGCGCTGCCCAGAAGGAGCTAAACCGTTGCGCAACCTTCCAGATCGGCGGCACGCAGGGGGCGCGGCTTTCGGTCGAAGCCGCGCGGCCTGTGTGGAACCAGCACCGCACCGCAAGAGGGGCGACGTCCGGAGAATGAGTTGCGGGGATCGGGATCCCTGGGGCGAACGCCGCTTTCGGCCAAAGAGCGGCAGGTCCCTGCGGCTGACCTCAGGCAGTCTGGCTGGTCGTCAACGCCTGCAGCTCATGGCAGCCGTCCATTTCGGTGTGCCGCCCTCGGGCCGGGCAGGGCCCGCGAGCCGTTCGCATGAGGGCCGAAACGAAGGGAACGCGCAGGCTTAGAAAGCCCGTGCGCGGCCACAGCCCCTAGCTGGCGTGGCGTGCCGCAGTCGGAGCTGGCGGGACGGACCGTGCGGCGGCACGGTTGTGCCAGACGCAGATGTTGCTGGCACCCAAAGGGCGCATGACGTGGCCGGTGCCGCCGTGGCGAGGATCGTCCTGACGGCCGCGCGGAAGGGCCGCAACGCCAGGCCGGCGATGGGAGATATCCTTGCGGCACGGAAAACGGGGGGCAAATTTCTCATCGCGCGGCTCCTCTGTCTGCGCAGTCACGGCGCTCGGCGCCAAACTTGCCGAAGACGGGGTCTCCGGCGGTGTTTCTTCGGTCAAGGCAAACGCGGCGGCCTCGAACTCTGCTGCGAATTCGGCCAGCTCGGGCACCGGGCGCAGCTGCGCGGCAGCGTCGAGACGCGCCAGCATCTCGCGCGGGAACACCTCCAACAGCAGGGCGGCGGTGTCGCGGGTCGCGGCCGCAGGACCCGTCAGGTCGGGGAGCAGTTCATTGATCCCGAAATCCTGGCCGCAGGTCTTGCCGCTTGCCGCCTCGAGCAGGGGCATGCAGCGCGCCGCCGTGGCCTCAGGCACCAGCGAAGTGCGCAGGAGCACGGTGTGGTAGCCGTCTTTCGCGGCCAAGGCGGTACCGATGCGGTGGCAGGCGCGCTCGACGCCGGCCTGTGCCGCCATCTCGGGCTTTGCGGTGGCGACAAAGCTCATGCTGGTGGTATCGATCGCCTGCTGCGCATCGTCTGTCGCGGTCAGGCGACCCTCGCGGACGACCTGGGCAATCAGCGCGCCGAGCTGCGCGTCGGCGAGTGGCGTCACACCTGCATTGAGCGCTGCGACCCGGTCCGGGTCGGCGTCGACCACGGTCACCTGATGTCCGTCGAATGCCAGACAGGCAGCCGTGGCCACCCCGATGTACCCCATGCCGAAAACACTGATGTTTGCCATTTGCTCTACCTCCGTCTCCACCCGTTCCAGGCGGTGGTGATTTTGTGCCGTCCGGTTACCGGACCTGTTTTTTGAGACTTCTATGCTCGATTTCGTATTTCTAAGGTTATATGATTAATGGGTGGGTCGCAGGTGATGTAAATGCGGGCTCGATCCCTGCCGTCTTGGCTCAGTGGCATAAGCGCCACAGAGATTTAAGCGCTTTGGGGGTGGGTGACGCGACTCATCGGCGCGTCATGACGTGGTGCGGGTTGACGTCAACTCGGGAAGATTTTGACGGAAAAATAACGCAGCACGCGAGATATCGTAGGTGGTCGCGTTAAATCTCCGAGGCGAGCCGGGGTGGCCTTCACGGGTGGTCCACCCGCCCATGGCCTTTATGAACGAGCGTTCATATCGCGGCCGGAAGAAAATAATCACGTAAGTGACCCAACGTCGCAGAGGCCGGATTTGCCCGGTGCTGTCGTTCCAATTGCACGATTGGCCGGCGCAAACCCCCGGCCTGACGGTATCGCAAGCGTTTTGGTGGGTCATCGACCGGGCGCCCTTCGGCATCGGGCCAAGGACGCGCGGCCTAGGGTTCCGCCTCCTCGCGGCCGACCTGGTGGCGGGCCACCGCCATCGATTTGACCAGCGCATAGCAGCTTTGGCCCACCACAAGCCCCATGGCCTGTACCGAACGCTGGGTGATCCGCGCCACCACCAGCTCGTCGCCCACCGCCAAGGTCACCAGCGCGCCGGGGCCGTCGCCGGGCAGGATGCTCTCGATCACGCCGGGGATGACGTTCAGCGCCGAGATCGCCTCGGGCCGCTGGTTGGCCAGCATCACGTCATGCGCCATGATCCGCACCCGCACCACCTCGCCCGCGACACCGGAAATCCGTGGCAGCCAGAGCGGCCCGCCGGCGCAGCGCAGGCGGGTCAGACCATCCGCCTCCTGATCCTCGATCCGCGCGGTCAGTGTCGCGCCGGCCTCGCGCAGCCCCATGCCGCGCAGGGCGCGTGGATCATAAAGGATGTCATCGACCGGCCCGTCGCGCAGCACCTGACCGTGGTCGATCACCACGATGCGGTCGGCCAGCCGGCGGGCCTCCTCCATGTCATGGGTCACCAGCACCACCGGCATCCTAAGATGCGCGCGCAGCCGCTCGATCTCGGCATAAAGCCCTTCGCGGGTGCCCCGGTCGACCGCCGAGAACGGCTCGTCGAGCAGCAGCACCGCCGGGTCGCGGGCCAGGGCACGGGCGACGGCGACGCGCTGCTGCTGGCCGCCCGAAAGCTCGGCCGGGCGGCGCCGTTCCAGCCCGCCGAGATGCACCAGTTCGAGCACCTCGCTGGCGCGGGTCTGGCCGGCGCCGGCGGCCATCACATTGGCCAGCGCGGTCATCTGCGGGAACAGCGCGTAGGACTGGAACACCACGCCCAGCCGCCGGCGATGGGTGGGCAGGTCGGTGCCGGTGTCTGTGTCGAGCCAGGTCTCGCCGTCCACGCTAACGCGGCCCCTGTCCGGGTGCCAGAGCCCGGCGATGGCGCGAAGCACGGTGGACTTGCCGGCGCCGGAGGGGCCAACCAGCGCCAGCAGCTCGCCGGCTTCGACGCGAAAGCTGACATCCAGCGGGATCGGTGCCGCCGCCCTGACCGCCACTTCCAGCGTCACGACAGCCTCCGCCCGGCGCGCTCCGAGAGCCGGAAGGTCACCGCGATGGTCACCAGCGAGATCGCCAGCAGCATAGCCGACATCTGCGCCGCGCCCGACATGTCGAAGGCCTGCACCCGGTCGTAGATCGAGATCGCCACGGTCCGCGTCTCGCCCGGGATCGCGCCGCCGACCATCAGCACGATGCCGAATTCGCCCAGCGTATGGGCGAAGGTCAGCACCATGCCGGTCAACACCCCGGGCCAGGCCAAAGGCAGTTCGACCCGTCTGAGCGCGGTCAGGGGCGACATGCCACAGCAGGCGGCGGCCTCGCGCACGTCCTTTGGCACCGCCTCGAAGCCGCGCTGCGCCGGTTGCACCGCGAAGGGCAGGTTGAACAGCACAGAGGCCGCCACCAGCCCCTCGAAGCTGAACACCAGCGGCCCGCCAAAAGCGCTTTCCCAGAGCCGGCCCACCGGGCTGCCGGCGCCAAAGGCCACCAGCAGGTAGAAGCCCAGAACCGTCGGCGGCAACACCAGCGGCAGGATCACCAAGGCCTCGACCGCGCCCTTGCCGGCAAAGCGGTGGAAGGCGAGGAAACGGCCGAGAAACACCGCCACCGGCAGCAGAAGCAACACCGTCCAACCCGCCAGGTGCAGCGAGAGCCAGAGCGCCGGCCAGTCCATCAGGCAGGCTCCGGGGCGGCAAAACCATGGGCGGCGAAGATCTCCTGCGCCGGCGGCGAGAGCAGGAAGTCGTGAAAGGCGCGGGCGGTTGCCGGGGCCTCGGGCGCCAGCACCATGCGCTGCTCGAGCGGGCTGTGCCAGCTCTCCGGGACTCGCGCGCTCACCGCCTGCGCCTCTACCGCCGGGGCGGCGGCCAGCGAGGCCGCGACCAACCCGCCCTGCGCATTGCCCGAGATCGCGAACTGCGCTGCCTGAGCGACGTTCTCGCCAAAGACAAGGTGTGGCTGCAGCGCCTCCCAAAGCCCGCGATGCTGCAGCGCCTCGCGCGCGCGCTGGCCATAGGGCGCATGGTCCGGTGTGGCGATGGCAAACCGGCGGATCGCGCCGGTCTCGAGCGCCGCCGCCAGCCCGTCCATCGCGCCGTCCACCGCCAGACCGCCCTTCGGGGCGATCAGCGCCAGTCTCCCGCGGGCATAGACGGTGCCCTCGTCGGTGACCGTGCCGGCGCGGGCCAGGGTCTGCACATAGCTTGCATCGGCCGAGAGAAAGAGCGCAAACGGCGCGCCGTTGCGCATCTGCTGCGCCAGTGTGCCGGAGGATCCGTAGGTCACCCGCAGCGGCCCGCCGCCCCGGGCGGTGAAGGCCCCGGTGAGCACCGGCAGGGCAAAGCGCAACGAGGCCGCGGCGGCGATCACCGGCGCAGCCGATGCGCGCGCGGGCAGGGCGAGGGCGGCGGCGCTCAGGGCCAGGAAATGACGGCGGGGCAGGGGCATGGCGGGGCGGGTGTCCTGAGTTTGGCAAACCTTATCGGCGCGGGCAGAGGGTGGAAAGCCCGACCTTGGCGGCAGGGCGGGCGGCAGGGCGGGCGACCGCGCGGCCGCGCCGGTTTCAGCTTGGCGAATCGCATCTGGCTCGCTATTTCATGAAATATGGAAATAGATGATGCCCCCCTGATCGACAAGCTTGCCGCCCTGAGCCATCCGCAGCGACTAGCGGTGTTCCGCCTGCTGGTGCGACGCTGCCCCGATGCGCTGCCGGCGGGCGAGATCGCCCAGGTGCTGGGGCTCAAGCCTTCGACCCTGTCGGTCTACCTCTCGGTGCTGACCCGGGCGCGGCTGATCAGCCAGACCCGGCAGGGCACCTCGCTGCGCTATGCGCTCGACACCGGCGCGGCACAGGAGTTGATGCGCGACCTTTTCCTCGATTGCTGCCGCGGCCGGCCCGATCTCTGCCCACCGGTTGCACACGAGCGGCCAGGGCCACGCAAGCACAGCGTGCTGTTCCTCTGCACCGGCAATTCCGCCCGCTCGATCTTGGCCGAAGCGATCCTGCGCGATCTGGCGGGCGACCGGTTCGAGGTGGTCTCTGCCGGCACCCGGCCCGCCGAGGCGCCGCACCCGCGGGCGCTTGCCCTGCTGGCCGACAAGGGGCTGGCGACCAAGGGGCTGCGCGCCAAGCCCGTGGGCGAGGTCCAGGGGCCAGAGGCACCGCGGTTCGATTTCGTCTTTACCGTCTGCGACCATGCCGCCAACGAGGAATGCCCGACCTGGCAGGGCCAGCCGATCGCGGCCCATTGGGGCCTGCCGGACCCGACCCGGGCCACCGGCACCGAGGCCGAACGCGGCCTCGCCTTTCAACAGACCTACGCGATGCTGCGCCACCGGATCGGTGCTTTTGCCGCCCTGCCGCTCGACGCGCTCGACCGGGTCTCTGTGCAAACCAGTGTCGATGACATCGGCCGGATGAAGGAAACCACATGACCACCTATGCCCTGAACGGCCTCGGACGGATGGGCAAGCTCGCCCTGCGCCCGCTTCTGGAACGCGGCGCCGAGATCGCCTTTGTCAACGATGCGGTCGGCGACCCGGCCATGCATGCGCATCTGCTGGAGTTCGATACGGTGCATGGCCGCTGGCCCGCCGCTTTCGCCAGCGATGACGAGAGCCTGACCATCGACGGCACCCGCATCCCCTGCCTGCAGCGCCGCGAGATCGCCGATCTGCCGCTCGACGGCGTCGACGTGGTGATCGACTGCACCGGCGTCTTCAAGACCGAAGCCAAGCTCGCGCCCTATTTCGCCGCCGGGGTGAAGAAGGTCGTGGTCTCGGCCCCGGTCAAGGACGGGCCGACCGCCAATATTGTCATGGGGGTCAATGAAGCGACCTATGACCCGGAGACGCATCGCATCGTCACGGCAGCAAGCTGCACCACCAACTGTCTGGCTCCGGTGGTCAAGGTGATCCACGAGAGCCTCGGGATCCGGCACGGATCGATCACCACGATCCACGACGTGACCAACACCCAGACCATCGTCGACCGCCCCGCAAGAGACCTGCGCCGCGCGCGGTCAGCGCTGAATTCTCTGATCCCCACCACCACCGGCTCGGCAACGGCGATCACGCTGATCTATCCCGAGCTCGCCGGCAAGCTGAACGGCCATGCGGTGCGGGTGCCGCTGCTCAACGCCTCGCTGACCGATTGCGTCTTCGAAGTCGAACGCGCGACCACGGCGGAAGAGGTCAACGCGCTCTTCAAGGCCGCGGCGGAAGGCCCTCTCAAAGACATCCTCGGATACGAAACCCGGCCGCTGGTCTCGAGCGATTACACCAATGATCCGCGCTCCTCGATCGTCGATGCGCCCTCGACCATGGTGGTGAACGGCACACAGGTGAAGATCTACGCCTGGTATGACAACGAATGGGGCTATGCCAACCGCCTGGCGGATGTCGCCCTGATGGTCGGCGCAAGCCTCTGACCCGGGAGCCCGAGATGACCGCCCCGACCAGCGCGCGCCCCGGCGGCTTTGCCGCCTATGTCGCCGTCACCGCCGCCTACTGGGCCTTCATGCTCACCGATGGCGCGCTCAGGATGCTGGTGCTGCTGCACTTCCATACCCTGGGGTTCTCGCCGGTGCAGCTGGCCTATCTCTTCGTGCTCTACGAGATCGCCGGCGTGGTGACCAACCTCTCGGCTGGCTGGATCGCGGCACGCTTCGGCCTGACCTCGACGCTCTATGCCGGGCTGGGGCTGCAGGTGGTGGCGCTGCTGGCATTGGCGCAGCTCGATCCGGGCTGGGCGGTGGGCGCGTCGGTGGCCTTTGTGATGGTCGTGCAGGGGGCCTCTGGCGTCGCCAAGGACCTGGCCAAGATGTCGTCGAAATCGGCGGTGAAACTGCTGGCGCCCACCGAAGGCGGCGGCCTGTTCCGCTGGGTGGCGCTGCTGACCGGGTCGAAGAACGCGGTCAAGGGCTGCGGTTTCCTGATCGGCGCGGCGGCGCTGGCGCTCTTCGGCTTCGTGCCGTCGGTGCTGGGCATGGCGGCGGTGCTGGCGGTGATCCTGGCGGGGGTCGTGGCACGGATGCCGGCGGGGCTGCCGATGGGGCGCAAGGATGCCAAGTTCCGCGAGGTGATCTCGAAGAACCGCGACATCAACTGGCTGAGCGCGGCGCGGGTGTTCCTGTTCGGTGCGCGCGACGTCTGGTTCGTGGTCGGTATTCCGATCTATTTCTACGCGGTGCTGTCGGATGGCAGCGAGGCCGGCAACCGGGCGGCGTTCTTCATGATCGGCAGCTTCATGGCGGTCTGGACCATCCTCTACGGCGCGGTGCAGGCCGCGGCACCCCGGCTGCTGCGCGCCGCGACCCGGCCCGAGGCCGAGATCGTCGCGCTGGCGCGGCATTGGGTGGCGGGCCTGCTGGTGGTGCCGGCGGGGCTGGCGACGCTGGTCTGGCTGGCGGGGGACCCGACACCGTGGCTGACGGTGGTGCTGGTGGCCGGGCTCTTGGTCTTCGGCGCGCTCTTCGCGATCAACTCGGCGCTGCACTCCTATCTCGTGCTCGCCTTCACCAGCGCCGAGCGGGTGACGATGGACGTGGGCTTCTACTACATGGCCAATGCCGCCGGACGGCTGCTGGGCACGGTGATGTCCGGGCTGGCCTATCAGCTGGGCGGCGTGGCGCTCTGCCTTGCGGTGGCGGCCGGGTTCATCGCGCTGAGCTGGGCGGCGACGGCAAAGCTGTCGGCACCCCCCGCGACGTAAAAAGGCCCCCGCCTTGCGGCGAGGGCCTTGTGTCTCTGCGCTCGGGTGGGTCTCAGTCGAGACCGGGCAACGTCTTGGGGGCCGAAGGCGCGCGCTTGCGGGTGCGGCGGGTGGTGCTGCGCGTCGGGGCCGGCTTTCCGGCCTCGGCCTTGGGGGCTTCGGGCTTGGCGGGCTCTGCCTTGGCGGGCTCTGCCTTCGGGGCGTCGGCTTTCGGGGCCTCGGTCTTGGCTGCTTCTGCCTTGGGCGCTTCGGCTTTCGGGGCCTCCGCCTTGGGCGCCTCGGTTTTCAGAGCCTCTGCCCTGGGGGCTTCTGCCTTGGGCGCGTCGGTCTTCGGCGCGTCCGCCTTAGGCGCTTCCGCCTTCGGGGTGTCCGCCTTGGCCGGTTCTGCCTTCTGGGCGTCCGCTTTCGGCGCGACGGGCTTGGTTGTTTCTGCCTTGGGCGCCTCGGTCTTCGCGTCGACCTTCGGTGCGTCCGTTTTGGCCGGCGCGGCGGGCTTCGCCGGCGCCTGCGCAACGGCCGGCTTCACCGCCGCGGGTTTCGCCTCGGTCTCGGGGGCCTTGGCGGCCGGTGTCGGGGCGTCGGCCTTGGGGGCTTCGCCGGCCTTGGTGCCATCGGCGCGGGCAACAGACGTTGCGGCGGCGGGAGTCGTAGCCTTGGCGGCGGGCTTGCGCGCCGGGGTCTTGCCTGCGGCCGGTTTGGCGGCGGCCTCGGCGCTGTCATTGGCCGGGGTCGCGACCAGCGGCGCGGCTGGCGAGAACAGTTTCGCGCCCTCGAAGGCCGAGGTCATGAAGACCTTGGCGAGGCGCATGTTGGTTTCCATCGCACGGTTGGCCATCTGCAGATAGGCCGCCGAGATTTCGAGTTGTTTGACAAGCAGATTCATCATGTGTCCTGTTTAAGCGTGAGGTCCGAACAGGGCGCCCGGCCCGGCAGGCCCCCGTTTTGCAAGCCGCGATTGATTGTCTCCCACGGCATCCGACAAGGGCGCCACCCAGGCCATCGTGACCTGTTCGGGGCGTTTGCCCGCCATCAGCGCATGGGTGGCAGCCAGCTGCGCTTCGAGAAAGACGGCAGGCTTCTCGGTGACCATGCGGGTGGTCTCATCGCCGGCCACCGACCAGCCGCCCAACATGCCGAGACTGCGATAGGTGATGACGCTCTGCGCCTGCGCCGCGAGGGCCGCCAGCGCGAGACAGGCGGTCCAGCCGTCCAGAGCCTGTTTCAAACCTGTCTGCATCTCTCCGTCGCGTCCTTCCCGGCACGGGGCACGCCCAAAGCATGCGCCGACGTGGCCTGGCCACGATTTCCTGTCACCCTGCAGTGTAGCATGGAATGCCGCGCGAGCAGCATGAAAAATGCTGCACTGCGGCAATGATCGGCGGTCTGTTGCCGTTTCGTCAGCGGCCGCGAAAAGCCGCGCCATACCAAGGGGTCAGCCGGCGATCATCGCCCGCAGCAGGGCCTTGGCACTGTCAGACGACCAGTCGGCGTCGCCCTCGAGCCGGGCGATCTCGCGGCCCTGGCGGTCGAGAATCACCGTCGTCGGCAGGCCCTTGACCCCCATGCCGCGGGCAATCGCCTGTTCAGGATCGCGGTGCAGCGGCAGGTTGTCGACGCCGATGCTCTCGAAGAACCGGGTCATTGATGGCGCCGGGTTGCGGCCGGTGGCCAGGGTGACGACCTCGAAGTTTTCGCCGCCAAGCTCGCTCTGCAACTCGGCCAGCATCGGCATCTCCTTGCGGCAGGGCGCGCACCAGGTGGCCCAGAAGTTCAGCAGAACCACCTTGCCGCGATAGGCGTCGAGGCTGAGCGCGCCGCCGTCGAAATCGGTGAAATCCCGCGCCGGGACCGAGACCGGCGCCGGGTGCAGCTGCAGCTTGGTCATGTCGCCCGCGCGCAGGGCGGCGAGGGCTGCTGGATCGGCAGCATTTGCGCTTGCCCCCAAGCCCATATAGACAGCGGCTGCAAGAGCCGATGCATTCAATCCCCGACGAGTGAGCTTCATGTCAGACAAATCCTCAAACCAGATGTGGGGCGGCCGCTTTGCCGCTGGACCGGACGCGATCATGGAGGCGATCAACGCCTCGATCGGCTTTGACCAGCGCATGGCCGCGCAGGACATCGAAGGCTCGCGCGCCCATGCGGCGATGTTGGCCGCCCAAGGTATTATCGACGGTAAGGACGCCGAGGCGATCAGGGAAGGGCTTCTCACGATCTTGTCAGAGATCGAGGCCGGCAAGTTCGCGTTTTCCACCGCGCTGGAGGACATTCACATGAATGTCGAGGCGCGGCTGAAGGAGGTGATCGGCGAGCCGGCGGGGCGTCTGCACACCGGCCGGTCGCGCAATGACCAGGTGGCGACCGATTTCAAGCTCTGGACCCGCGACCAGCTCGATGCGGTCGACCAGGCCTTGGGCGCGTTGATCCGCGCCCTGCTGGCGCAAGCCGAGGCCGGGGCCGACTGGGTGATGCCGGGCTTCACCCACCTGCAGGTGGCACAGCCGGTCACCTGGGGGCATCACATGATGGCCTATGTCGAGATGTTCGCCCGCGACCGGTCGCGCATCCGCGACGCCCGCGCGCGGATGAACGAATGCCCGCTGGGCGCCGCCGCGCTGGCCGGCACCTCGTTCCCGATCGACCGTCACGCCACGGCCGAGGCGCTGGGCTTTGACCGCCCGGCCGCCAATTCGCTCGACGCCGTCAGCGACCGCGATTTCGCGCTGGAGTTCCTGTCTTCGGCCTCGATCTGTGCCATGCACCTGTCGCGGCTGGCCGAAGAGCTGGTGATCTGGTCCTCGGCGCAGTTCCGCTTCGTGACGCTCTCGGATCGCTTCTCCACCGGCTCTTCGATCATGCCGCAGAAGAAGAACCCCGACGCCGCCGAGCTGATCCGCGCCAAGATCGGCCGGATCTTCGGCGCCAACGTGGCGCTGATGACGGTGATGAAGGGGCTGCCCTTGGCCTATTCCAAGGACATGCAGGAGGACAAGGAGCAGGTCTTCGACGCCGCCGACAACCTGATGCTGGCGCTGGCCGCGATGGAGGGGATGGTCAAGGACATGTCCGCCAACCGCGACAGTCTCGAGGCCGCCGCCGCCACCGGGTTCTCGACCGCCACGGATCTCGCCGACTGGCTGGTGCGGGTGCTGGGCATGCCGTTCCGCGACGCCCACCACGTGACCGGCGCGTTGGTGGCGCTGGCCGAGGGCCAGGGCTGCGATCTGCCAGACCTCAGCCTCGCCGAAATGCAATCGGTGCATGACAAGATCACCGCCGAGGTCTTTGACGTGCTGGGCGTGCATAATTCCGTCGCTTCGCGCACCTCTTATGGCGGCACCGCGCCCGAGCGGGTGCGTGAACAGGTGGCGCGCTGGACGGAGACGCTGGCATGATCCGACTGGCGGCGCGGGCCGTCAGGGCGTAAGAGGGGGCGCTGCCCCCGTCGCCCTTGGCGACTCCCCCGAGGGTATTTCTGAACAGAAGAAGGACGGATCATGGGCAAGCGTTTCGGCATCAGGGAGCTGTCCGTCCTGGCGGTCCTGGCGGTTCTGGCGGGCTGCGGCGTTGACGGGGCGCCCGAGCGGCCCGAGGCCGAGGCACCGCTGCAGGTCGAGATCAGCGGCACGGCCGAGGTCGGCATCGCCGGCGGCTCGAATTGACCGCCATGGCCCGGATCTCGCCGCTTCGCTGGCTCTATCTTGGCCTCGCGCTCTGGGGCGCGGTGCATCCGATGGTGTATTTCCTGCGCTGGTTCTCGCAGAACGGGGTCGACCTGCCGGGACTGGTGGCGGCCTGGCATGTCAACGCCGCCGGCAGCGGGCTGGTCTGGGACCTGACCATCGCGGCGCTGACGCTGACCCTGTGGGTGCTGGCCGAGGTCTCGGTGCGGCGCAACTGGGAGGCGCTGCTGGCGCTCCCGGCGACTTTTCTGATCGGCCTGTCCTGCGGGTTGCCGCTCTACCTCTTCCTGCGCAGCCGGCCGATCGCCTGACCCGTCAGGGCGCGGTCGATTTTCGCGCGAACGTGACCGGGGTGCCCCATTGCAGCCATAATTGACAAGGACATTGCGGCGGGACTCATCCTGGGGATTCCTGAACGCCATGACCTTCGTCTCTGCTGACAAGACCCTCGTTTCCACCCCCCGCGCCAGCCGGCCCGGCCCGTTGCGGCGGGTCGCCCGCGAGCACGGTATCGGACCGCTGCGGCAATGCGCCCAGATGCTGGCACTGCGGCTCAGGGGCACCGGCATCGCCGCGGCGGAGTATTACGATTTCGGCCTCTACGACAGGGCGCTTTGCGGCGGCGACAGGGCGCGGTTTCTGGGCGAACAGGCCAGCCGCGAGCTCAATCTCTCGCTCTCGCCGGAGGGCGTCTGGGGGCATGATGCCATCGTCACCGACAAGGTGGCGCTCTTGCACTATCTGGGCGAACGCGGGCTGCCCACGGTGCAGACCCAGGCCACCATCGGCAAGGCGCACGATCTGGCCGGCATCCCGAGGTTGAAGAACACCGGCCAGCTGCTGGGCTTTCTCAGCGGCCGGGCGCGCTATCCGCTGCTGGCGCGGCCGCGCTTCGGGCGTCTCGCCACCGGCGCCGGCCGGATCGAGGCGCTCGGCGGCGAGGGCCGGTTCCTGCAGTTCGCCAATGGCCGGTTCGCCGATCTGCCGGGGTTTGCGGAAGAGGTGATGCGCGATCACGGCCGCACCGGTCTGGTGTTCCAGAGTGCTCTGCGTCAGCATCCGCAGGTCACCGCCCTGGCGGGGCCGGCGCTGGTCAGCCTGCGGGTGGTGACCCTGGCTGACGATCCAAGCGCCCCGGGCCCGCTCTATGCGCTGGCCTGCCTGCCGGACGGGCCTCGGCCAATGCTTTGCCCGATCGACCTTGCGACCGGCACGCTGGGTGAGGCCCGCCGCGGCCACGGCCCCGACACCGCTTGGCACCGCAGCCACCCCGCCACCGGCAAGCTGCTGGCCGGCCACGGCCTGCCGCACTGGGATGCGGTGATCGAGCTGGCCTGCGCCGCCCATGCGATGCTGCCGGATTGCGGCGTCATGGGCTGGGACATCGGCCTTGGCGCCGAAGGGCCGGTGATCGTGGGCGGCACCGGTGCACCGCGCCATGCGCTCTATCAGCTGGCCCATGGCGAGGGGCTGATGAGCCCGCGCTTTACGCCCCGGCTGCGGGCGGTGATCGCGCGCCAGACGCAGGCGCTGCAACAGGTGCTCGGGCGCTGATCTGCCATTGATCCCGGCGATGGTTTTTGCCATGACGCCGGCATGGATCATTTTCTCTACCGCGACGGCGCGCTCTTCGCCGAAGACGTGCCCGTGGCCGAGATTGCCGCTGCGGTCGGCACGCCGTTCTATCTGTATTCCACCGCCACGCTGCTGCGCCATTTCACCCTCTTCGACGAGGCGCTCGACGGTCTGCCGCACCTGGTCTGCTATGCCATGAAGGCGGCCTCGAACCAGGCGATCCTCAAGACGCTGGCGGCGGCCGGGGCGGGGATGGACGTGGTTTCAGGCGGTGAATACGCCCGCGCCAAAGCGGCCGGCGTCCCGGGCGAGAAGATCGTGTTTTCCGGTGTCGGCAAGACCCATGAGGAGATCCGCACCGCGCTGACCGGCGGCATCCGCCAGTTCAACGTCGAGAGCGAGCCGGAGATGGCGGTAATCTCGGAGGTCGCCACGGCGCTGGGCGTCGAGGCGCCGATCACCATCCGGGTGAACCCGGACGTCGACGCGAAAACCCATGCCAAGATCGCCACCGGCAAGAAGGAAAACAAGTTCGGCATCCCGATCTCGCGCGCCCGCGAGGTCTATGCCCATGCCGCCAGCCTGCCGGGGCTCAAGGTGATCGGCATCGACGTGCACATTGGCAGCCAGCTGACCGAACTCGAGCCCTTCCGGCTGGCCTATCTCAAGGTCGCCGAACTGACCGAGGTTCTGCGCGCCGACGGCCATGACATCCAGCGGCTCGACCTCGGCGGCGGGCTTGGCATCCCCTATACCCGTTCGAACGAGGCGCCGCCGCTGCCGGTGGAATACGGCCGGCTGATCAAGGAGACCGTCGGCCACCTCGGCTGCGAGGTCGAGATCGAGCCGGGCAGGCTGATTGCCGGCAATGCGGGCATTCTGGTGTCGAAGGTGATCTACGTCAAACAGGGCGAGGACCGGCAGTTCCTGATCCTCGACGGCGCGATGAACGACCTGATCCGGCCGGCGATGTATGACGCCTGGCACGATATCGTGCCGGTCACCGAGGCCGAAGCCGGCGTCGAGCAGACCGCCTATGACATCGTCGGCCCGGTCTGCGAATCCGGTGACACCTTTGCCAAGGGGCGGATGATGGCGCCGCTCGAACCGGGGGATCTGGTGGCGTTCCGCTCGGCCGGGGCCTATGGCGCGGTGATGGCCAGCGAGTACAACACCCGACCGCTGGTGCCCGAGGTTCTGGTGCAGGGCGATAAATTTGCTGTCATCAGGGCGCGTCCGACCTTTGACGAAATGATAAACCGCGATACCATCCCAGAGTGGCTCTGACGCGATCGGGCGTCCGGGCCGGTCAGCTTGGAGCGGTATCATCCCCCGGACGACACGGTATCTTGAGAGTGTGAGCCGCATACGCGGCGCGGTGACCCTGACCTATCTCGGCCTCTGGGCGGAGCGTGTGACGCGGGCCTTCTGGCCGTTCTGGTCCGTTGTGCTGCTGGCGCTGGCGCTTTTGATGCTGGGGCTGCAGGACATGCTGCCGCTCGAGGCGGTCTGGACGCTGATCGTGCTGTTTGCGCTGGGCGGTGTCGCGACGCTGGGCCTCGGGGTCCGCCGCTTTCGCCGACCGCAGCGCGACGAGGCGCTCGACCGGCTGGATGCCACGCTCAAGGGCCGGCCGCTGCAAACCCTGCGCGACAACCAGGCAATCGGCGGCCGCGATGCCGCCTCGGTCGCGGTCTGGCACGCGCATCAGGACCGCATGGCCGCCCGCGCCGCCGAGGCCCGCGCCGTCTCGCCCGATCTGCGGGTCTCGGAGCGTGACCCCTTTGCGCTGCGTTACGTGGCGGTGCTGGCGCTGGCGGTGGCGCTGCTCTTCGGCTCGTTCTGGAAGGTCTCGTCGGTCACCGGCGTCACCAATGGCGGGCAGGCGCTGGCCAGCGGGCCCACATGGGAAGGCTGGGTCGAGCCGCCGGCCTATACCGGGCTGCCGTCGCTCTACCTCGCCGATCAGACCGGCGCGACGCTGGAAGTGGCCGAGGGCAGCCGCATCACCCTGCGGCTCTATGGCGAGGTCGGCGCGTTGACGGTGAGCGAGACGGTCTCGGGCCGCACGGCCGAGGTGCCGAGCGCGGCCGAAGCCTCGCAGAGTTTTGAGGTCCGCCAGCCCGGCGGGCTGACAATCGAGGGCCCCGGCGGGCGCAGCTGGCAGATCGAGCTGGCCGAAGACCTCGCCCCGCAGGTCCGCGTCCTCGACGAGATCACCACCGCCGCACGCGGCGAGATGTCCTTGCCCTTCGAGGCCGAGGATGATTATGGCATCCGCTCCGGCGAGGCGGTGATCCGGCTTGACCTGGCCGGGGTCGACCGCCGCCACGGGCTGGCCGTCGACCCCGAGCCGCGCGAGCCGATCACCGTGCCGCTGCCGCTGCCGATCTCGGGGTCGCGGGCGCAGTTCAACGAGACCCTGATCGAGGATTTCTCGCAGCACCCCTGGGCCAATCTGCCGGTCACCATCGAGCTGCGGGTGATCGACGACAGCGACCAGCTGAGCGCGCCCGAAACCCTTGCCGTGCCGCTGCCGGGCCGGCGCTTTTTCGATCCCTTCGCGGCTGCGATCATCGACCAGCGCCGGGCGCTGCTATGGTCGCGCGACAATGCCTCTGACACCGCGATGATCCTGCGCGCCATCACCCACCGGCCAGATGACCTGTTTCGTTCGGCCGTGCCCTATTTGCGGATGCGCACCATCCAGCGCCGGCTCGAAAGCTTTACCGCCGCCGGGCTGACCGAGGCGCAGCGCGACGAGCTGGCGGCGGCGATGTGGGACCTCGCGGTGCTGCTCGAGGATGGCGACCTGTCGGATGCGCTCGAACGGCTGCGCCGGGCGCAGGAGCGGCTGTCGGAGGCGATGAAGAACGGCGCCTCGGATCAGGAGATCGCCGAGCTGATGCAGGAGCTGCGCGAGGCGACGCAGGATTACATGCGCCAGCTGGCGCAGCAGCAGCGCGAGAACGGCGAACAGCCCGAAATGGCGCAGAACCCCGATGACATGATGGAGATGACTCAGGACGACCTGCAGGCGATGATGGACCGCATCCAGGAGCTGATGGAGCAGGGCCGCATGGCCGAGGCCGAACAGGCGCTGGCCGAGTTGCAGCAGTTGCTCGAGAACATGCAGGTCACCCAAGGCCAGCAGGGGCAGGGCCAGCAATCTCCAGGCCAGCAGGCGATGGACGGTCTGGCGGAGACCCTGCGCGACCAGCAGGGCCTGTCGGATCAGGCCTTCCGCGACTTGCAGGAACAGTTCAACCCCAATGCCCAGCAGGGCCAGAACCCCGGCAATCAGGGTCGTGACGGCCAGCAGGGGCAGGGCCAGCAGCACCAGCAGGGCGAAGGCCAGGGCCAGGGCCAGCAACCGGGGCAACAGCAGGGCGAAGGCCAGCAGCAGGGCGAAGGCGGGCTTGCCGAGCGGCAGGAAGCGCTGCGCCGAGAGCTTGAGCGCCAGCGCGGCGCGCTGCCCGGTCAGGGCAGCGAGGCCGGCCGCCGGGCGCAGCAATCGCTCGAGGATGCGGAGCGTGCCATGGAGGGTGCCGAACAGGCGCTGCGCGACGATGATCTGGCCGAGGCGATCGACCGCCAGGCCGAGGCGATGGACGCGCTGCGCGAGGGCATGCGCAACCTGGGCGAGGCGATGGCCGAGGAGCAGCAGCAGGACGGTCAGGGCGACACCGCCGGCGCCCGCGAGGGCGAGCGCCGCGATCCGCTGGGCCGCGACCCCGGCAACTCCGGCGCGATCAGCAGCGGCGAGGACCTGTTGCAGGGCGAGGATGTCTACCGCCGCGCCCGCGAGTTGCTCGACGAGATCCGCCGCCGTTCGGGCGAGGGCGAACGCCCGGAGATCGAGCGCAATTACCTCGAACGGCTGCTCGACCGGTTCTAGAGGTCAGCCAGCGCCTGCTGTCGCGTCAGCCCTGCGGTCGGGCGGTCTCTTCAGCCCGGCGTCTGCGTCGCTTCCGACGACATGCCGTCCAGCCATTGCAGCGCGGTCAGCACGCGGGCGTCGAGCCAGCCGCGCAGGCCGTTGACCCAGACCACGTAGCTGTCGAGCGCTGGTTCGAGCCCGGGCACCAGTTGCGCGATCTGCGGCGAATAGGCATAGACCAGCGCCGCCACCGCCACCAAGAGCAGCACCCAGGAAAAGCCGCGGCGGAAGTGGCTGCGGGCGGTGCGCTCGGGCTCGGCGGCGATTTCCTCGCTGATCTCGGTCTTGCGCGGCTGGTCGGTCGAGCGCAGGGTCGAGTTGATCTCCTCGATGTCCGGCAGCAATTCACGGCGCGAGCCATGCGCGGCGGCGGCGGCCACCGCCTTGGCGCGGGCCTTGGGTTCGAACTCTGGCTCTTCGGGGTCCTCGCCGCGCAGCCGCGCCATGCGGTCACGCGACTGGCGGGCGCGTAGCCCGCCTTCGCCATCCGAGCTCATGTCGTCGAGCCCGAGGTCCGGCTGGCTCTCGACCGCGCCGCGCTCGGCCTCGCGCACCCGGCTCTCGCGTTCGGCCTCCTCGCGCAGGACGCTGGCCACCTCGGGGTCAAGCTGGCGTGGCCGCGGCTCGGTCTGCATCTCCGGGGCAGGCTCCGGTTCGGGGTCGGGCTCGGCCTCCGGCTCTGGTCGTGCGGAGTGCCGCGCCTGATCGAAATCCGCATCCTCGGGGGGGGCGGCGGCGGTCTGGAACCAGGTCTTGCCACAGGCCGAGCATTGCACGTCCCGCCCCTCTGGCGGGATCACCTCGTCCGGAACCTCATACTGCGCGTCGCAATTCGGGCACGTCAGCCGCATCTTACCCACCTGTCACCTTTTCGGGGCGTTCCCCCTGCCTCAGCTTGGATCATATGTCCACAGATCGGCAAGGAAAAGCGCAATGCCGCCAAGGGCGCGGATTGCATGTAGGGCAGGGCTGATGCATTACGGGGGCCGGTTTGACAACGATCCTTATTTGACGGGGCGGGGCGCACACGTGATCGAGCTTGATGAAGTGGCCTACAGCTATGGCGGCGGCGAATTGCTCACCGACCTCTCGCTCAGGCTGGCGCCTGGGTCGTTCCATTTCCTGACCGGCCCCTCCGGCGCAGGCAAGACCACCTTTCTCAAGCTCTGCTACGGCGCGCTGGTGCCGACCGGCGGCCATGTGCGGCTGTTCAGCCAGGACGTGCGAGAGCTCGATCGCGACGGCATCGCCTTTGCCCGCCGGCGGATCGGCGTGGTGCACCAGGACTGCCAGTTCCTTGATCACCTCCCGGTGGCCGAGAACATCTCGCTGCCGCTTGCGGTCTCGGGCCAGGACAAGCTGGCGGCGCAGGCCAACCTCAAGGAGCTGATGAACTGGGTCGGCCTGTCGCATCGCGCCCATGCGCTGCCGCCGGAGCTGTCGGGCGGCGAACGGCAACGCGCCGCGCTGGCCCGGGCGCTGATCCTGTCGCCGGACGTGATCCTTGCCGACGAGCCCACCGGCAACGTCGACTGGGAGATGTCGCAGCGGCTGCTGCAATTGCTGGTGGAACTCAACAAGATGGGCAAGACGATCATGATCGCCACCCATGACCTCAGCCTGATCCGCGCCGCCAAGCACCACGTGCAGGCCCGCGTGCTGCGCATATCCGGGCGCAAGCTGCAACTGGCGGGGGCGGACCTGTGAAGATCAAGCTGGCCGCCATCACCGACATGCTCTCCGTCGACGCCGGTGCCGACCGGGTGGTGCCGCCCACCGGCTTCACCGCGCGGCTGACCGTCTTTACCGCCGGCGCCATGGCCTTTCTCGCGGTCTTTGCGCTGGCGCTCTCGCTGGCGTCGGGGCGGCTGGCCTCGAACTGGCGCGATGCGCTGGCGGGCAGCGCCACGCTGCGCATCTCGGCCCCGGTGGCACAACTACCGGCGCAGACCGAAAGGGCGCTGAAGATCCTCTCTGAGACCCCCGGCGTCGCCGAGGCCCGCGCGCTCGACCCGGATGAGCAGCGCGCCCTGCTCGAGCCGTGGTTCGGCCCCGACCTGCCGGTCGAGAGCCTGCCGGTGCCGCAGCTGATCGAGGTGCGCGAGACCGGCGCGGGCTATGACGGCGCCGGGCTGCGGCTGCGGTTGCAGGCCGAGTTGCCGGGCGCGGTGCTTGATGACCATACCCGCTGGCGCAAGCCGCTGATCAGCGCGGCGGGGCGGCTCAAGCTTCTGGGCTGGCTGTCGATCGTGCTGATCTTTGGCACCATGGGCGCGATGATCACCCTGGCGGCCAATGCGGCGCTGGCGGCCAATGCGCAGGTCATCCAGGTGCTGCGGCTGGTGGGCGCGACCGACACCTATATCGCCCGCGCCTTCGTGCGCCGCTTTACCCTGCGCGCCGCCATGGGGGCGGGCGTCGGTGTGCTGGCCGGGCTGCTGGCAGTGCTGCTGCTGCCCGGTGCCAGCTCAGAGGCCAGCATCCTCACCGGCCTGCGCTTTCAGGGCAGCCACTGGTTCCTGCCGCTGCTGGTGCCGCTGCTGGCGGCGGTGGTGGCCTTTGCCGCGACGCGCTATGCTGCGATGCGGGTGTTGGGAGGGCTTCGCTGATGCAATATGCGCGCTCGCTGCTGTTCAATATCCAGATGTACGTGATGCTCGCCATCATGGGCATCGGGTTCTTTCCGCTGGCGCTGGCGAGCCCCCGTGGTGCCGCCTTTGCCTGCAAGACCTATTGCCGCTGGGTGCGCTGGACCGCCGGCTGGATGGTCGGGCTCAAGACCGAGGTGCGCGGGCCGGTGCCGCAGGGCGAGGTCATGGTGGCGGCGAAACACCAGTCGTTCCTCGACATCATCATGATCTACTCCGCCCTGCCGGCGGCCAAGTTCATCATGAAGCGCGAGCTGCTCTGGTCGCCGGTGGTGGGCCAGTATGCCGCCCGCATCGGCTGTGTTCCGGTGGCCCGCGGCAAGCGCGGCGCGGCGATCAAGAAGATGGTGGCCGATGTCGCCGCCGGCATGGCCAAGCCGGGCCAGCTGGTGATCTATCCGCAGGGCACGCGGGTCGCGCCCAATCGCTACCTGCCTTACAAGGTCGGCAGCCATGTGCTTTACGCTGAGCTGGCCCAGCCCTGCGTGCCGGCGGCCACCAATGTGGGCGTGTTCTGGCCGCGTCACGGGGTGCTGCGCAAGCCCGGTCTCGCGGTGGTCGAATTCCTGCCTCCGATCCCCACCGGGTTGGCGCGGCGCGACTTCCTGGAACGGCTGGAAGACACCATCGAGCGCCGCTCGATTGCGCTGATGCAGGAGGCGGGGTTTCACGACTTTCCGGAGGAATACCGGGCGCTCACCTCGTCCTGAGCGCGCGCGCCGCACGCTGACATGAAAACGCCCCCGCAATCGCTTGCGGGGGCGTTTTTGCATTTCGGCGGAGCTTCCGCGATCACATGTGGATCGCGCCGTCGCCGCAGGCCAGAGCGGCCTCGCGCACCGCTTCTGAGAAGGTCGGGTGGGCATGGCAGGTCAGCGCCACATCCTCGGCCGAGGCGCCGAACTCCATCGCGACGCAGATCTCGTGGATCAGGTCGCCGGCCGCCGGGCCGATGATGTGGCAGCCGAGCACCCGGTCGGTGTCCTTGTCGGCCAAGAGCTTGACGAAACCGTCGGCGGCAAACACCGCCTTGGCCCGGCCATTGCCCATGAAGGAGAACTTGCCGACCTTGTAGGCGCGGCCCTCGTCCTTGAGCTGCTCTTCGGTCTTGCCGACCGAGGCGACCTCGGGGTGGGTATAGATCACGCCGGGGATGACGCCATAGTTCACGTGGCCATGCTTGCCGGCGATCACCTCGGCGGTGGCCATGCCCTCGTCCTCCGCCTTGTGCGCCAGCATCGGGCCCTCGATGGCGTCGCCGATGGCATAGATGCCCTTGACCGATGTCTGCCAGTGGTCGTCGACCTTGATCTGGCCGCCCTTGGTGGTCTCGATGCCCAGCTCCTCGAGGCCCAGACCCTTGGTGAAGGGGCGACGGCCGGTGGCGCAAAGCACGACGTCGGCCTCGGCAGTGGCCTCGCTGTCGTCCTTGCGCAGCTTGTAGGTCACCTTGGCCTTGGTCTTGCTGGCCTCGACCTTCTGCACCGCGGCGCCGAGGGTGAATTTCAGCCCCTGTTTCTCGAGCAGCTTCTTGAACTGTTTCTGAACGTCAGCGTCCATGCCGGGGGTGATGTGGTCGAGATACTCGATCACCTCGACCTCCGCGCCGAGGCGGGCATAGACCGAGCCCATCTCGAGCCCGATGACGCCGGCGCCGATGACGATCATCTTCTTCGGCACCTTGCCCAGTTCCAGCGCGCCTTCCGAGGTGACCACGACCTTTTCGTCGACGGTGACATCGGCACCCGGCACCGGCGAGGGCTCTGAGCCGGAGGCGATGATGATGTGCTTGGCCTCGTGGGTCTCGTCACCAACCTTCACCTTGCCGGCCTCGGGGATCGAGCCCCAGCCCTTGAGCCAGTCGATCTTGTTCTTCTTGAACAGGAACTCGACGCCCTTGGTGTTCTGGCCGATCACCTCGTCCTTGTAGGCCAGCATCTGCTTCCAGTCGACCGACGGCGATTTGCCCTTCAGGCCCATCTTGGCAAAGTTGTGCTCGGCCTCGTGCAGCTGGTGGGAGGCATGCAGCAGCGCCTTGGACGGGATGCAGCCGATGTTGAGGCAGGTGCCGCCGAGGGTCTCGCGGCCCTCGACGCAGGCGGTCTTGAGACCCAGTTGCGCGCAGCGGATGGCGGCGACATAGCCGCCGGGGCCTGCGCCGATGACGATGACATCATAGCTTGCCATTGTGTGTCCTTTCTTGCTGGGGCGTTTCGAGGGCGCTGCCCCCGGACCCCCGGGAATATTTACGGCCAGTAGAAGTGCCGGGTTGCGCTCATAGCAGGGCGGCCACGAGCAGGATGAGGATGCAGAGCAGTCCGAGCGCCCAGAACAGCGAGCGCCAGGGGACCCAGCCGAAGGCATAGGCCGGGATGTAGAGCAGCCGGGCCAGCAGGTAGAGGCCGCAGGCGGCGGCGGTGAGGCCGTTGGCCTTGTCGGCGAAGGTGACGGTGAGGGTGGCGATGGCGAAGAGGATCAGGCTCTCGAAATGGTTGTTCATCGCCCGGTAGAGCCGCGCGGTGCGCAGGCTCACCTGGTCCTCCAGCGCGCCGCCCAGACGCGGCCGGTCGCGCGGCGAGAGGGTCTTGGCCCGGCCGAGCTCGAGGTTGGCCGGGACCGCCATCAGGGCGATCTGGCCGATCTGCAGCAACGCGGCGAGGGCGAGGGCGGTGAGTTCGGGGGTCATGCTTTAAATCCAGCTAGACGGTCAAGTTCCTTGTCGAGAATTCCGAGCCGAACGTAAACCGCCATTCCGAGCAGACTTGGCAAGACTACCCCTGGCCAGCCGCCGTCGCTAAGAAGGTACATTATACCTTGAAGCGTCATTAGGCATGACACACCGAGCAGGCCGATGTGAAATTCGTAAGCGCCTTGATAACTTAAAAAGACAGCAAGCTTTTTTTCAGAAGTATCGGCGCAAACTAAGGCGAGTCGGCCTGCATCTTTATGACGATCGCCTTTTCGTTGCGAGATTGCCCAAATCGAATCTCCGAATGATCGACTCATCAACCCAATCAGATAAACTATAAATATTAGCACGGACTGAACGACGATATTCAGAGATTGCAAGGCTTCGGAGATCAATAAATCAGCCATAGCGGTTCCAAACAGAGGCATGTTCGGAAGTCGATAAGCTTCAGCAATTAGCAATACGGCCCCAAGGCCAAAGGTTTCGAACACCTTTGGCCATGAGCTTAGTTTTGCACCGATATCCTGCACGCCTAACAACCTCTATCGGCGACTAATGGTTTCCCGTTGTTGATCGGGCTCCCGCTAGGTGTCAACGATCACAAATCCATCAGCAGCCGGCGCGGATCTTCCAGCGCTTCCTTGACGCGCACGAGGAAGGTGACAGCGCCCTTGCCGTCGACGATACGGTGGTCGTAGCTCAGCGCCAGATACATCATCGGGCGGATCTTGATCTCGCCGTTCACCACCATCGGCCGGTCCTGGATCTTGTGCATGCCGAGGATGCCGGACTGCGGCGGGTTGAGGATCGGCGAGGACATCAGCGAGCCGTAGACGCCACCGTTGGAGATGGTGAAGGTGCCGCCCTGCATTTCCGCCATCGACAGCTTGCCGTCGCGGGCGCGCTTGCCCTTCTCGGCGATCGCCTTCTCGATTTCGGCAAAGGACATCTGGTCGGCGTCGCGGATCACCGGAACCACCAGACCCTGCGGCGTGCCGGCGGCGATGCCCATGTGCACGAAGTTCTTGTAGACGATGTCGGTGCCGTCGATCTCGGCGTTGACCTCGGGCACCTCTTTCAGCGCATGGCAGCAGGCCTTGGTGAAGAAGGACATGAAGCCGAGCTTGACCTCGTGCTTCTTCAGGAACAGGTCCTTGTACTCGTTGCGCAGCGCCATGACCTCGGTCATGTCGACCTCGTTGTAGGTGGTCAGGATCGCGGCGGCGTTCTGCGCGTCCTTGAGGCGGCGGGCGATGGTCTGGCGCAGGCGGGTCATCTTGACCCGCTCCTCGCGCGAGGCGTCCTCGGCGGCGACCGGCGCGCGCGGCGCGGCAGAGGCGGCGGGGGCAGAGGCGCTGGAGGCGGCGTTGGTGGCGGCTACGGCCTTGGCCACGTCTTCCTTCATCACACGGCCATCGCGGCCAGAGCCCTGCACCTGGTCGCGCGACAGGCCCTTTTCGGCCATCAGCTTCTTGGCCGAGGGGGCATCCTCGACGTCTTCCTGGGCGCGGCCGGCGGGGGGCGTGGTGTACTGGCTGCCGCCACCGGGGTGTTCGACTTCACCATCCTTGGCGGCGGTGCCGCCCTCGGAGGAGATCACCGCCAGTTTGGCCGAAGCCTCGACGGTGTCGCCTTCCTTGGCCACGATCTCGGCCAGCACGCCGGTCGCGGGCGAGGGCACCTCGACGCTGACCTTGTCGGTCTCGAGCTCGCAGAGCATCTCGTCCTGGGCCACCGGGTCGCCGACCTTCTTGAACCAGGTCGAGACGGTGGCCTCGGTGACGCTCTCGCCCAGGGTGGGAACCATCACATCGACGCTCTTGCCGCCCTCGGCGGCGCCCGAGGCGGCGGTGGCGGTCTCCTCTGACTTGGCTTCGGCCGGGCGCTCCTTCGGCTCTTCCGAGCCGGCCTCGCCGCTTTCGGCGATATTGGCCAGCAGCGCGTCGACGCCGACGGTCTCGCCTTCCTGGGCCACGATGTCAGACAGCTTGCCGGCGGCGGGCGAGGGCACCTCGACGGTCACCTTGTCGGTTTCCAGCTCGCAGAGCATCTCGTCCACGGCAACGCTGTCGCCGGGTTTCTTGAACCAGGTCGCAACGGTGGCCTCGGTCACGGATTCGCCCAGCGTGGGCACGCGTACTTCGGTCGGCATATCAGTCGTTTCCTTCAATCGTCAGCGCCTGGTCGACCAGCGCCTGTTGTTGAGCTTTGTGTTGCGAGGCAAGCCCGGTGGCGGGCGAGGCGCTGGCGGCGCGGCCGACATAGACCGGGCGGCCGTGGGTGGCGTTTATCCGGTTCAGCACCCATTCGAGGTTGGGCTCCATGAAGGTCCAGCCGCCCTGGTTCTTGGGCTCTTCCTGACACCAGATCATCTGCGCGTCCTTGAACCGTTCCAGTTCCTTGACCGCCGAGATCGCCGGGAAGGGATAGAACTGCTCGAAGCGCATCAGGTAGATGTCGTCGATGCCGCGCTTGTCGCGTTCCTCGAGCAGGTCGTAATAGACCTTGCCGGAGCACATGACGACGCGGCGGATCTTGCTGTCTTCGACCAGCTGGGTGTCGGAGTTGCCCTTTTCGGCATCGTCCCAGAGGACGCGGTGGAACGACGAGCCGGTGGTGAAATCCTCGGTCTCGGACACCGCCATCTTGTGACGCAGCAGCGATTTCGGCGTCATCAGGATCAGCGGCTTGCGGAAGGTGCGGTGCAGCTGCCGGCGCAGGATGTGGAAATAGTTCGCCGGCGTGGTGCAGTTGGCGACGATCCAGTTGTCCTGGCCGCACATCTGCAGGAAACGCTCGAGCCGCGCCGAGGAGTGCTCGGGGCCCTGGCCTTCGTAGCCATGCGGCAGCAGGCAGACGAGGCCCGACATCCGCAGCCACTTGCTCTCGCCGGAGCTGACGAACTGGTCGAACATGATCTGCGCGCCGTTCGAGAAGTCGCCGAACTGCGCCTCCCACATCACCAGAGCATTGGGCTCGGCCAGCGAATAGCCGTACTCGAAGCCGCTGACCGCGTATTCCGAGAGCGCCGAGTCGATCACGTCGAACCGGGCCTGACCCTCGCGGACATTGTTGAGCGGGTAGTAGCGCTCTTCGGTGTCCTGATTGATCAGCGCGGAGTGGCGCTGGGAGAAGGTGCCGCGGGCCGAGTCCTGGCCCGAGAGGCGCACCGGGTAGCCTTCGGTCAGCAGCGAGCCGAAGGCCAGCGCCTCGGCGGTAGCCCAGTCAAAACCGCGACCGCTGTCGAACATCTTCTGCTTGGATTCGAGCAGGCGACCGACGGTGCGGTGCACCGGAAACCCGTCCGGCACGCGGGTAAGCGCGGCGCCGACCTCTTCCATCGTCTCGGGCTTGATCGCGGTTTCGCCGCGCTGGTAGTCGTCGTCGCTCTGCCGGTCGAGATGCGACCACTTGCCATCCAGCCAGTCGGCCTTGTTGGGCTTGTAGTCCTTGCCGGCCTCGAACTCCTCGTTGAGCCTGGCCTGAAAGGCCGCCTTCATGTCCTCGATTTCGCCCTCGGGGATCAGCCCGTCCTTGACCAGCCGCTCGGTATAGAGCGAGAGCGTCGTCTTGTGGCCCTTGATCTTCTTGTACATCAAGGGGTTGGTGAACATCGGCTCATCGCCTTCGTTGTGCCCGAAGCGGCGGTAGCAGAAGATGTCGATCACCACGTCCTTGTGGAACTTCTGGCGGAACTCGGTGGCCACCTTGGCGGCGTGCACCACCGCCTCGGGGTCATCGCCGTTGACGTGGAAGATCGGCGCCTCGACCACCAGCGCGTTGTCGGTGGGATAGGGCGAGGAGCGCGAAAAATGCGGCGCGGTGGTAAAACCGATCTGGTTGTTGACCACCACGTGGATGGTGCCGCCGGTCTTGTGGCCGCGCAGGCCCGACAGCGCGAAGCATTCCGCCACAACGCCCTGTCCGGCAAAGGCCGCGTCGCCATGCAGCAGCACCGGGATCACGGTGGAATGCTCGGTATCGTGGCGCTGGTCCTGCTTGGCGCGGGCCTTGCCCAGCACCACCGGGTTCACCGCCTCGAGGTGGGAGGGGTTGGCGGTCAGCGACAGGTGCACCTTGTTGCCGTCGAACTCGCGGTCCGACGAGGCGCCGAGGTGGTACTTCACGTCGCCAGAGCCGTCGACGTCCTCGGGCTTGAAGCTGCCGCCCTGGAATTCGTTGAAGATTGCCTTGTAGGGCTTGTTCATCACGTTGGCGAGAACGCTCAGCCGGCCCCGGTGCGGCATGCCGATGACGATCTCCTCGACCCCCAGCGCGCCGCCGCGCTTGATGATCTGCTCCATCGCCGGGATCAGGCTCTCGCCGCCGTCGAGGCCAAAGCGCTTGGTGCCCATGTACTTGACGTGCAGGAATTTCTCGAAGCCCTCGGCCTCGACCATCTTGTTGAGGATCGCCTTGCGGCCCTCGCGGGAGAATTTCACTTCCTTGCCGTAGCCTTCGATCCGCTCTTTCAGCCAGGCGGATTGCTCGGGGTCGGAGATATGCATGTATTGCAGCGCGAAGGTGCCGCAGTAGGTGCGCTTCACGATCTCGACGATCTGCCGCATCGAGGCGATCTGCAGCCCCAGCACGTTGTCAATAAAGATCGGCCGGTCCATGTCGGCAGCGGTGAAGCCATAGGTCTTGGGGTCGAGCTCGGGGTGCGGGCTGTCCTGGCGCAGGCCCAGCGGATCGAGATCGGCGGCCAGGTGGCCGCGGATGCGGTAGGCGCGGATCAGCATCAGCGCCCGGATGCTGTCGAGCACGGCGCGCTGGATCTGGTCGTCGGTCAGCTCGACGCCCTGAGCGCTGGCCTTGTCCGAAATCTTCTTGCCGGCGGCGCGGGTCTCGGCCGGGGCCGGGGCGGGCCATTCGCCAGTCAGAGCGGCGGTGACGTCGTCACCGGGCTGCGGGGGCCAGTCGGCGCGCGCCCAGGACGGGCCCTTGGCCTCGTTCCTGACGTCACGGTCATCGTCGCCCAACTGCCGGAAGAATTCCTGCCAGCTCTCGTCGACCGCGGCCGGATCATCGGCGTAACGGGCGTATATCTGTTCCAGATATTCCGCGTTGTGGCCTTGCATGAAGCTCGAGGCCTTGAAGATGTCGTTGGGGCTTTGATCGGTCATCTTTGCACCTTTGGCGGACGTGAACCGGTTGTCTGTGGTCGGCAGGGCGGGGGTGACCCCGCCTTACCATAGGATAAATCGACGCTCCGAAAAGGGGTTACCCCTTGTCGATCGCCTCCTTGACGGCTTCGCCAAGGGTCGCGGGGCTGTCTGCGACCACGATACCCGCGCTGCGCATCGCCTCGATCTTGTCCTCGGCGCCGCCCTTGCCACCGGCGACGATCGCGCCAGCATGGCCCATGCGGCGGCCCGGAGGCGCCGTGCGACCGGCGATGAAACCGGCGGTCGGTTTCCAGCGGCCCTTCTTCTTCTCGTCGGCGAGGAACTGCGCCGCTTCCTCTTCGGCCGAGCCGCCGATCTCGCCGATCATGATGATCGACTGGGTCTCGTCATCGGCGAGGAACATCTCGAGCACGTCGATGTGTTCGGTGCCCTTGATCGGGTCGCCGCCGATGCCCACGGCCGAGGACTGGCCGAGGCCGAGGTCGGTGGTCTGCTTGACCGCCTCATAGGTCAGCGTGCCCGAGCGCGAGACCACGCCGCAGGATCCGCGCTTGTGGATGTGGCCGGGCATGATGCCGATCTTGCAGGCATCCGGCGTGATGACACCGGGGCAGTTCGGGCCGATCAGACGGCTCTTGGAGCCTTCCAGCGCGCGCTGCACCTTCATCATGTCGAGCACCGGGATGCCTTCGGTGATGCAGACGATCAGCTCCATCTCGGCGTCGATCGCCTCGAGGATCGAGTCGGCCGCGAAGGGCGGCGGGACGTAGATCACCGAGGCATTGGCTTCGGTCTTGGCCTTGGCTTCGTGCACCGAGTTGAAGACCGGCAGATCGAGGTGGGTCTGACCGCCCTTGCCGGGGGTGACGCCGCCGACCATCTTGGTGCCATAGGCGATGGCCTGTTCGGTGTGGAAGGTGCCCTGCGAGCCGGTGAGGCCCTGACAGATCACCTTGGTGTTTTCGTCTACGAGGACTGCCATTGGAAGGAGTCTCCTTGTCGTTTCCGTAGGGTGGGTTTCGCAACCCACCGTGATCCGCGAAGGTGGGTTGC
>NZ_JAXMOR010000049.1:0-30000 GCF_034669705.1 Marinovum sp. | reverse complement strand
CTGTGAGCCGCGCGGTCTCGCGCTTCTGCGCTTCGGCCTCAACCGCCTCGGCATGGCGCTCGGCGGCCTTCTGCGCCGCCTCGGCCGCCGCCAGCCGCGCCCGGCGCGCCTCGACCGCTTCGGGCGCCTCCCAGTCGCGCAGCGCGCGCCGCGCCCGCTTGCGCTCGGCCAGCGCCTCGTGCAGCGCCTCGGCAGTGGCGGCGAGGCTGTCGCGCTGCTCGGTCAGGTCGGCCACCCGGTCGAGCGCGGCATGCCACGGCCCGCCCTTGCGCGGCTTGCCGGTCGATGTGGCGAGGCTGCCCAGCTCTTCGCGGCAGGCGGCCAGCGCCATGTCCATCCGCCGCCCGCCGGTCATCTGGTCGACCTCTTCGCTGACCGAGGTCATCAGGTCGCGCCGCGCCTCGAGCGCCAGTTTCTGCTCTCTGGTCGTGCCGCCGGTCAACTCGGTCATGCCCTGACGCACCCAGATCAGCCCCGAAGGCCCGCCGCCGTCACCGCCAAGCAGCGCGTCGATCCAGGCCTCGGCCTCGTCGGCCTGGGCGATCAGCCGGTCGCCTTGGTGCACCGTGGCCGTGGTCTTGCCGAGCCAGCGCTTGAACAGGGTGAACCGGCCGTCGTCGGTCTCGACCGTGACGCTGACCTCGGGGTGCCCGCCGGCATGGGGCTGCAGCGCCTTGATTTCCTTGTCGCGCGAGCCGTGCGGCTTGAAGAACAGCGCCTGGATCGCGTCGAAGAGCGTGGATTTGCCGTGCTCGTTGGGCTCGCAGAGCAGGTTGAGCCCGTCACCGATCTCGCGGATGGCGACCGGGTCGGTGAAGCGGCGGACGTTGTTGAGGCTGATGGCGCGGATCTTCATTGCGCGTCCTCACGGACATAGGCGTAGAGCCGGGCCAGCGCGTCGCCGGCCACCTGCCGCTCGGCCTCCGAGAGGGTTTCGGACTGCGCCTCCTGCTGCAGGGCGTCGGCCGCCAGCCGCAGCGCGCCGGCGCGGTCTATCTCGTCGAGATCGCCGGCGTCATATTGCGTGCCGAGCGCGTCGGTCAGCAGTTCGAAATGGGCGAAATCCGGGGCGATGTCGCGCGCCGCGCGCGTCAGGTCGGCCTGGTCGGCCAACCCCGCCCAGCCGCCGGCGCGCATGCGCAGCAAGATGTCGCGGCGGCTGCCCTCCGGCAGGGCTTCGGCCAGCGCCCGGCCCGCGTGCTGCCGCGGATGCAGGGTCAGGGGCTGTTCGGTCCAGAGAAACGCGCCGGTCTCGACCTCGGCAATCTGCGGCACGGCGCCGGGACCGTCGAGCGTGACCGCAAGGCAGACGCCGCGGCGGCCGTGCTTGAAGCGATCCTGTTCGGGGCTGCCGCAGTAGTGCACCCGGTCCGAGACCTGCAACCGCCCGTGCCAGTCGCCCAGGGCGAGGTAGTCAAGGCGCGCGCTCCGGTCTCTGTCAGGGGCGATGGCGTCGCCCGCGCCGGTGAAATCGGTGACCCCGCCATGGGCCAGCCCGATGCGCAACCGGCCCTCGTCGCTGGCCATGTTGACCAGCGGCTCGGTCGGATCGCTGGCGCCGGCGCGAAAGGCCACGGGGCTGGGCAGCAGCGTCGCACCGTCGCCCAGGGGCTGCGGTTCGGCCTCGGTCAGGGCGATCACATTGGCCGGTGCGTCGCGGCGGATCACCTCCCACAGTGGCTCGGCATCGCGCAGGTTGTCGTGGTTGCCGGGCAAGAGCCACCAGGTGACGCCCGCGTCCTCGGCCATCGCCGCCAGTGCCTGGCGGATCACCACCGGCGAGGGCGTGGCGGTATCAAATGTATCACCGGCCAGCAGAATATGCGCCGCGCCGCGGTCCCGCGCGGCCTTGGCCAGTCGGGTGATGGCGCCGTGGCGGGCCTCCATCAACCGGCCGCGAATGTTGCCGTCCTCGGGCTGCGGGATATTGGCGAACTTGCGCCCGATGTGCAGATCGGACGCATGGATGAAGCGCAAGGGCATGGCGGCAAACTCCGGCAACTGGCAATCGCCGCCTTTATCGGCCGCGGCGCGGACATGCGCAATCACTCAGGCGGGGAGACCCCTGCGCCTCAGGCCGTCGCTGGCTGTTGCTTTCGCCCCGCAACCCAGTTCAGCGCCAGCAGCACGGTCAGCAGCGCCGCGCCGGCGATCTCGATCTGCAGGCTGGGCCAGAACACCGCCACCATTCCCGGCAACACCAAGAGCCGCGCCCAGAGCGGCATCGGCGCGAAGAGATAGGCCTCGAGCGCCGCGGCAAAGGCGGTCAGCGCAAGGATCGCGATGGCGCCGTTCCACAGCACCAGCGGCACCGGCCCGCCTTCGATGATCGACGGGTTGTAGACCATGAAGAGCGGAATCAGGTAGAGCCCCTTGGCGTATTTCCACGCCTGCACCGAGGTCTCCATCGGCGAGGCATTGGCGATCGCCGCGCCGGCGAAGCCGGCCAAGGCCACAGGTGGCGTGACGTTGCTGTCCTGGCTCCACCAGAAGACCACCAGATGCGAGATCAGCAGCGGAATGCCGAACTCTTCGGTCAGCGCCGGGCCGACGAGGATGATCAGCACGATATAGGCTGCGGTCACCGGCAGACCCATGCCGAGGATCAGGCTGGCAATCACCACCAGCAGCAGCGCCAGCAGCAGGTTGCCGTTGGAAAACGCCAGCATCATCGCCGAAAACTTCAGCCCCAGCCCGGTCAGCCCGACGACGCCGACGACGATGCCGGCCACCGCACAGGCCATCGAGACGGCGACGGCATTGCGCGCGCCCAGCTCCAGCGCCTCGAGCGTCTTGGCAATGCCGGAGCGCGCCAGCGCCACCAGCCCGTCGAGCGTCGGACCTTCGGCGAGATAGCGCAGCACCGCGCGCAGCACCGCCGCGGCGATCACCGCGAGGATGGCGTAGAAGCCCACCCGCATCGGCGAATAGCCCACGACGAGCAGCCAGACCAGCGCCACCAGCGGCAAGAGGAAATGCCAGCCCTCGGCCAGTACCTCGCGCACCTTGGGCAGCTCGGCTGCGGGGATGCCCTTCATCCCCTGCTTGACGGCGGCGATATGCACCAGGAGGTAGACCGCACCGAAGTAGAGGATCGCCGGAAAGATCGAGACCAGCACGATCTCGATATAGGGCACCCGGGTGAACTCGCTCATCAGAAAGGCGCCGGCGCCCATCAGCGGCGGCATGATCTGCCCGCCGGTCGAGGCCGCGGCCTCGATGCCGCCGGCCTGTGCCGGCCGGTAGCCGAGCTTTTTCATCAGCGGGATCGTGAAGGCGCCGGTGGTCACCACGTTGGCGATGGCAGACCCGCTGATCGAGCCCATGCCGGCCGAGGCGATCACCGCTGCCTTGGCCGGGCCGCCGCGTTGCCGGCCGGTGGCGGCATAGGCGAGATCGATAAAGAACTTGCCGGCGCCGGTCACCTCCAGAAAGGCGCCGAACAGCACGAAGACAAAGATGAAGGTGGCGGCGACGCCCAGCGGCAGGCCAAAGATGCCCTCGGCGCCCAGCGTCATCTGGCTGGCCAGACGGTCCAGCGTATAGCCGCGGTGATTGAGGATGCCGGGCATGAAATCCGACAGCCAAGGAAGCTCGCCGCGCGACCCGGCAAAGGCGTAGAGGATGAAGAAGCCGCCGATGATGGTCATCCCGAGGCCGATGGCGCGGCGCGCCGCCTCGAGCACCACGAGGGTGGTGATGATGCCGACAGTCACGTCGATCTGGCGCGGGATGATGGCATTGGCGATGGCGTCGATATTGGCCGGCACCCAGTAGCCCACCAGCACGCCGCAGGCGATCAGCGGACCGTCGATGGCCCAGCCGATCAAGCCGCGCGGCCGGTTGCCGGTGACCGGGTACATCAGGAAACAGAGCACCAGGATGAAGCCCAGGTGGATCGGCCGCTGAAAGAACAGCCCCAGCGGCTGGATGCCGGCGGCATAGAGCTGGAACAGTGACAGGGTGATTGCGACGATCGCGATCGCCATCAGCACCGAACGCGGCTGGCGGTCGGCGCCGGGCGCCTTGACTTCATAGGTGTCGGTCATTCCGGGTCCCCCGGTTGCAGCGCGATGCGGACGCGCTGGCGCGCCGCCGGGGCCGAGAGCGCGATCTCGGCGTCACCTGCAACGATCCTGTGATTGACGCCGGCGCGACCGGGGCGCAGCACATAGGCATCCCCCGGCACCGGCTCGTCGATGTCTTCGATCCAGTAGCCGCCGCGACCGTCCGACACCTGCCGCCCGCGGCCCGGCAGATGGCCGAGACCGGCGGCGAAATCGGGCTGATGCGAGCGCACCAACACCATCCGGCCGGCCCGGTTGCGATAGCAGTCCTGCACCGGAAAGCCCTGCACCGAATGGTTCCACAGCACACACCATCCGCCGCCCTCGGCCACGGCAATGCGGCCGATCTCGGTGCCGTCGGGCAGGCTGGCGGTCAGCACCGCGGCCTGACTGGTCGAGACGGTGAGGAAGAGGGCAAAAAGCCCTCTTCCGAGTGTGCCGATCACTGCCGCAGGTGGTCGGGGATGGTGGCGCCGGCTTCCTCGAAATAGCGCAGCGCACCGGGGTGCAGCGGCACCGGAGTGGCGTTCATCGAGAACTCGATGGTGGTCTCGTTCGCCGCCGGGTGCACCGCCTGCATGTCTGCGATGTTCTCGTACATCGCCTTGGTCACTTGATAGACGGTCTCCTCGTCCATCTCTGACGAGACCACCAGCACGTTGGGCACGCCCACGGTCGAGACATCGGCATCGACGCCATCATACGTGCCGCCGGCCAGTTTCAGCGGCGCAAAGGTCTCGTCGGCCTCATCCGCTGCCGCGAGCTGCTCGTCGGTCAGGCCGATCATGCGGATCTCGTTGGTGGTGGCGAGGTTGAGGATCGAGGAGGTCGGCGCGCCGACGCTCCAGAAACCGGCGTCGATATCGCCGTTGTTGAGGGCATCGGCGGTTTCGTTGAAGTTCAGCCGCTGGGCGTCGAAATCATCGAAGGAGATGCCGTTGGCCTCGAGCAGGGTCATGGCGTTGACCTCGGTACCCGAGCCCGGCGCGCCGACCGAGACCCGCTTGCCCTTGAGATCGTCGATATTCTCGATACCGCTGTCGGCCAGGGTCACGATCTGCACCATGTTGGCATAGAGCGAGCCCACGGCGCGGATCATCGGCAGCTGCTGGCCCTCGAACCGGCCGGTGCCGGCATAGGCCTGCTGCACGGTGTCGGCGAGGCCGATGGCAAAGTCGGCGTCGCCGGTGGCGATCAGCCCCATGTTCTCGACCGAGGCGCCGGTGACCTCGGCGGTGGCGCTGTAGCCCTCGACGTGATTGTTGATCACCTCGGCCAGCCCGCCGCCCATCGGGTAATAGACCCCGCCGGTGCCGCCGGTGGCGATCGAGAGCTGCATCTGTGACATCGCCGGCGTCGCGGCGACCAGTGTGGCAAGGGCAAAGTATCTGGCAAGTTTCATATTATTGGTCCTCCCGTTTGATTATGACTGCCACCGTATCCGTCGGCGGGAATTATTCAAGTGGCTCAAGCGGGGTGCGGCGCGAAGCGCCCGGACACCGGGTCAGCGAGAGGCCCCGGCGCGGGGGCCGGTGCGGTCGTTCTGTGCAGGTGCGGCCAGCGCGAGAACCGCCGGGGTCAGCGGCCGGCGAGGCCCCGGCCCGGGGGCCGGTCCGCCGGGGTCAGCGGCGCTGGCCCACCGGGCGACCGACGCCGTCGGGTACGGGCAGTGCGGCATGCGCGGCGGCAAAGCCTTCCAGCCGCGCGGCCACCTGCGCCGACGGCGGCGCGCTGCGGCGGGTGGTCATGTCGACATGCAACAGCAGCGTCTCGACCGTGGCCGAGAGCGTGCCGTCTTCCATCAACAGGCGGTGAAACAGGTGCATCTTCTTGCCCCGGCCGTCCAGCACCTGCGTCGTCACCTTGACCCGCGCCCCGGCCGTCATCTCGGCGAGGTAGCGGACGTGGTTCTCGACGGTGAAATAGCTGCCGCCTGCGGCCACATAGGCGGCGTCGGCGCCGATCATCTCCATGAAGCGGTCGGTGGCCTGGCAGGAGACTTCGACGTAATGCGCCTCGTTCATGTGGCCGTTGTAGTCGGTCCAGCTCTGCGGGATCACCCGGTCGACCGTCACCGGCAGATCGACCGGCGCGGGATCGGGCAGGCCGGCCTCATGGGCATTGATCGTGCCGCCCGCCCCGCTGCCCGATTTGCGCAGGGCGCGCAGCATGCCGACGAGGTTGTCATCGCGCAGCCGTTCCAGCTCGCGGATCGACAGGTGGCCGGATTGCGCATCCGACTGCCCGGCGATCAGCTTGACCAGCTCGGGAGTGAATTCCGGCACGTCCGTCAGCTTGCTCCAGGGCCAGTCCAGCGCCGGACCGAACTGTGCCATGAAATGCGCCATGCCGGCCTCGCCGCCGGCGATGCGATAGGTCTCGAACAGCCCCATCTGCGCCCAGCGCAACCCGAACCCCATGCGGATCGCCTCGTCGATCTCCTCGGTGGTGGCGACGCCGTCCTTGACCAGCCAGAGGCTCTCGCGCCAGACCGCCTCGAGCAGCCGGTCGGCGATATGGGCGTCGATCTCCTTGCGCAGGGTCAGCGGATACATCCCGACCTCGCGCAGGAGGGCCGCCGCGCGGTCGCATAGGGTGGGCTCGCCCACCAGCTCGACCAGCGGCAACAGGTAGACCGGGTTGAACGGATGGGCAACGATCACCTTGGCCCCCTCGGCGGTCAGCTCGGAGGGTTTGAAACCAGAGGTCGAAGAGCCGATCACCGCCAGCGCATCGGCGGCGCGGCTGATCTCGCCATGCACCCGGTGTTTGAGCGCGAGCCGTTCCGGCACGCTCTCCTGCACCCAGTCGGCCCCGGTGACGGCCGCGGCAAGATCGTCGTGATAGCTGAGCGTGCCTTCCGCCGGCAGCGCCTTGTCATAGAGCGCGGGCAGGGCGCGGCGGGCATTGTCCAGCACCGCCTCGATCTTGCGTCTCGCCTCGGGGTCGGGATCGAACACCGCCACGTCCCAGCCGTTGAGCAGGAAGCGCGCCGCCCAGCCGCCGCCGATCACGCCGCCGCCGATGATTGCGGCCTTGCGGGTCATGCCACACCTCCTTGCGGCGCGCGTTTCACCAGCCCCAGCATGTCGCGCACCTCCGCCGGGCCGATCACCCTGGCGCCCATGTTTTCGATCACCGTCACCGCGCGTTCGACAAGCTGCGCATTGGTCGCCAGCACGCCCTTGTCGAGAAACAGATTGTCCTCCAGCCCGACACGCACGTTGCCGCCGGCCAGCACCGCCGCCGCCACATAGGGCATCTGGTCGCGGCCCAGAGAGAATGCTGACCAGGTCCAGTCCTCGGGCACGTTGTTCACCATCGCCAGCAGGGTGTTGAGGTCGTTCGGCGCGCCCCAGGGCACCCCCATGCAGAGCTGCACCAGCGCCTGCGGTGCCAGGGTGCCCTCGCGCACCAGTTCCTTGGCGAACCACAGATGGCCGGTGTCGAAGGCCTCGATCTCGGGTTTCACGCCGAGCTCGGTCATCATCGCGCCCATGGCACGCAGCATGCCCGGCGTGTTTGTCATGACGTAGTCGGCCTCGGCGAAATTCATCGTGCCGCAATCCAGCGTGCAGATCTCTGGCAGGCAATCGCGGACATGCGCCATGCGGGCACTGGCGCCGATCATGTCGGTCGCCTCGGGGTTCAGCGGCAAGGGCGCCTCTGGCGGGCCAAAGACCATGTCGCCGCCCATGCCGGCAGTGAGGTTGAGAACAACGTCGACCTCGGCGGCGCGGATGCGCTCGGTCACCTCGCGGTAGAGGTCGCGGCGGCGCGACGGCGCGCCGGTCGCGGGGTCGCGGACATGGCAATGTACCACCGCGGCGCCGGCGCGGGCGGCATCGATCGCGCTTTCGGCGATCTGTTGCGGCGACCGCGGGACATGCGGGCTCCGGTCCTGGGTGGCGCCAGAGCCGGTGACGGCGCAGGTGATGAAGACGGAGCGGTTAATGGTCAGTGGCATTGGGGGTCCTTTCTGTCGCCTCTTCCGGCCGCGGCAGGGAGGTCCGCGACGGCCGGGGCGGCGTGTCTTGCGGTCGGGCGCCATGGCGGCAAGTCGCCCGTCTAGTCCTGCATGATCCGGCCGCGGCAGATCAGCGACAGCCCGGTCGGGGCATAGCTGACCTCGGCGGTGCCGAGGAACTCCTCGGCCAGCACCCGTTCGATCATCACCGAGCCAAAGCCGGTCCGGGCCGGTTCGCGCACCGGCGGCCCGCCACGTTCGCGCCAGCAGAAGGTGAAGCCGTCCTCGGCCTCGCGCTGCCACTCGATCTCGATCACGCCGAAGTCCGACGACAGCGCGCCGTATTTGCGGGCATTGGTGGTCAGCTCGTGCAGCGCCATAGACAGCGCCTTGAACTGCCGCGGGATCAGCCGGATGTCGGGGCCGTCGGTGATCAGGGTCTGGCTGTCGCCGATCTGCGCCTCGACCCGGCCGATGACCTCGAGAATGCTGGCATCCTTCCAGTAGTTCAGGGTCAGCACGTCATGCGAGGCGGAAAAGCTCTGCAGCCGGTCGATCAGCTTGGTCCGCTCTTCGGGTGCGCTGCGGATGGTCTGGCGCACCAACCCGCTGACCACGGAAAAGACGTTGCGGATCCGGTGGTTGAGCTCGCTGACAAGCAGGTTCAGCCGGCGCTCGGCGCGCACCCGGGCGGTGATGTCGCGCAGGATCAGGGAATAGTCCGGCGCCGCGAGGGGGTCTTCGTGGCGCGGGATGCGGTCGACCGAGATGTTGTAGTGCAGATCGTCGCAGCTGGCCTCGAAGCGGACCGTCGCGCCGCTGGCGTCGATATCGCGCACCGCTTTGGCGAACCAGTCGGGGGTTTCGGTGTCGAGCCTGAGGACCCGGTCGACCGCGAGATCGGGGGGCGCGTTCGACGCGATGCCAAGCAACTCCGCGGCGGCGGCGTTGTGTCGGGTGATCCGGCCCTCGGCGCTGCAGCGCAGGATGCCGACGGTGGCGCTGCGGACGATGGCGGCCAGCTCCTCGGCCTCGGCGCGGGCCATGCGCAGGTCATGCTCGAAGCGCAGCCGCTCGGTGGCGTCGAAGAACACGATGTCGACCCGGCGCGCGTCGCCCTCGCCGCGCTGTACCGCGTTCATCAGCACCGGCAGGGACCGGTCGCTGCCGGCGATCCGCAGCTTGCACGAGATCTCGCGGGCAAAGCCCTGCAGCTGGATCATCGGCGCGATCTGGGTCTGGTAGTAGAAGTGGCTGGCGTGGGTCAGCAGCTCCTTGAGCCCGGTCGCATCGGCCAGCGAGCCCTGCTCGCGGTTGAGCCAGCGCTCGAGCGTCGAATTGGCATAGCGGATGCGTTCGCGCCGGTCGATCACAAGGAACCCGCAGGGCGCGTCTTGCAGCAATGTCGCGGCGAGTGGTTCGGGCGGCGGCTTGCTGGGATTATCCGATCCGCTCAAGAAAGCCCCGCAGTTCAGTGGTCGTCGCGTCGGGCTCGGTCATGTGCGGACAATGGCCGGTGGCCTCGATGGTGCGCAGCTCGGCCCGGGCCATGTGATCGGCCAGCCAGTGCCCCACCGCCTTTGGCGCCAGCGTATCGTCGGTCACCTGCAGCACCAGGGCAGGGTGGGCGACCCGGCCCATCTCGGCGCGCTGGTCGGCGGTAAAGGTGACGCGGCCGAAATGCTTGGCGATGGCGGGATCGGTGCGGCAGAAGCTTTGGGTCAGGTCGGTGGTGGCGGCGCCGTCCTGGGGCTGGCCCGAGATGATCGGCGTGACATGCGCGGTCCAGCCGAGGTAATTCTCATCCATCACCTCGATCAGCCCGTCGATGTCCTCGCGGCCGAATCCGCCGACGTAGGTGTCGTCATTGACGAAACAGGGCGAGGGCGCGACCAGCGCCAGCGCGCTCACCTTCTCGGGCATCTGCAGCGCCGCAAGGCAGGCGATGGTGGCACCGACCGAATGGCCGACCAGCACCGCGTCGGTGATCTCCAGCTCGGTCAGGATGGCACAGAGATCCTCGGCATGGCCATCAAGCGTCGCGTAGCGGGTGAAATCATAGGCAGTATTGTCGGACCGGCCCATGCCGACGAGGTCGTACAACACGACCCTGTGGCTGTCGACAAACCCCGGCGCCACAAAGCGCCACATGGTCTGATCGCAGCCATAGCCATGCACAAAGACCAGCGTCGGTTTGCCGGTTCCCGTCACCGTCACGTTGCACTTGTCGATGATTGACAAATCTGCATCCTCCTGCGCCTGCCGTGTTGGTATCACTATACGGAAAAACCGCCAATGAAAGAGTTGTTTGGCACTTTCTGCGAGCAGGGCGCACTGGGGTAACCCTCAGCCCGGTTCTGAGCCCGGCGACCGGCCCCGTCCCGCCGGCTGGAATGCGCAAGTGGGGCGCCGCCGAACCGGCAATTCGGCCGGAATGGCGCGGTGAATGCGTATCATCATACCGTCATAAACGACCCATCGGCCTTAACCGGGTGTTAAATCGAATCAATTCGCGCCAGCGCGCTCATCGTTCAGTTGTAACCAGTGGCCCCGGAATCAGGTGATTGGAGACAAATCGCCAACAATCGCTGCCTTAGTTATTGCCGGGTTATCAGGGGGCTGAGGGAAAATCCGCCGATCGTCAGGCCCCGTCGAAGACCCCTGAGAGCCAGTGGTTCCAGACGTCGCAACCCTTAATAAATGGTTAATTTCCCATGAAACAAGGGGATTCCGGCCTTGGCCCGCTGAGCTCCGCTGGCGGCTTTGCCCTGATCCTGGTGCCAATCAGGGCAGTTTCCGGCAGAGAGACGATCTGTTTTTCAAACAATTTCTTCTTTGTTTGAAGCACCTCTCGCCATAATCTCAATCCTGCCCACTGGGGGGTAAAACTGCTGGCCACGGGGGCGGCCGCTAAACAGTCAGACGTCTGAATGACGGACGAGGTCAGTCGAACCGCTGTGTCAGCCGTTCGGCCGAAGGCGCCCGGCAGGTTACTGCCGGAGCAAGGGTCCCGTCTGTCCTGCGGAGCGTCTGGCAATTTCAACAGCGGCGTGATCCGGGCGTTTCAGTCTGCACGGTGAACCGAGCGTTTAAAGGTAAAGGGGGCGCGATGCCTGAGACCAGACAGACAAGTGGTGACACCCACCCGCCGTCTTGGCGGACCATCTTCGGCATCCGCGAAGCGATGATGCAGATCGAAACATATTGTAACAGCATTGACAAAGGGAGGCGTTCCTAACGTGCCCGTACAAGAGAACAACAACACCCCGCCCACCACTCAGCTCAGCGGCGATGACGGTGGTCCCACCGACGGTCTCGACGGAATCGTCGAAGGCACCTCTGGCGACGATACCATCGATGCCAGCTACACCGGCGACCCTGAGGGCGATCGTGTCGATTTCAGCGACAATATCTTCTCTGACGATCCGGCGGATTCCGAGGACGACATCATCGAAGCCTATGAGGGCGACGATTCCGTCCTGGCCGGCGACGGTGACGATCAGGTCGACGGCGGCGCCGGTGGCGACACCCTGCGCAGCGGCGACGGCAATGACACCATCGACGGCGGCGAAGGCGACGACGAGCTCGACATGGGCGGCTTCGACGCGGCGATCGACGTGCCGACCTTCCCCGGCGTGCCGGTGGATGCCGACCCCGAGAACGACCGCGACATGGCGATCGGCGGCGCAGGTGACGACACCATCACCACCGGCGACGACCGCGACACCATCTTCGGTGGCGAGGGCAACGACCGGATCGAAGGCGGCATCGACAACGATTATGTCGAAGGCGGCGACGGCGACGATTCCATCACCGACGCTCAGGGCGCCGACACCATCGACGGTGGCGCCGGCAATGACACCATCATCGCCGGGATCGACACCTTCTCGGACTATGTCGGTGACGACCCGAACCTGCCAATCGGCGACATCCTGTCGGACCCCAACACCGATGACGGCCGCGATTCCGTAGACGGCGGCGAAGGCCACGATTCCATCGCCACCGGCGACGACTCCGACACCATCTTTGGCGGCACCGGCAACGACACCATCGACGGCGGCATCGACGACGACTCGATCGACGGCTGGGAAGGCGACGACAGCATCATCGGCGGTCATGGCTCGGATTTCATCCTCGGCTATGACGGCGACGACAGCATCGACGCCAGTTCGCAGACCAGCGGCATGCTCTACTCCAACGAGCCCGACGCCACCGATCCGGTGCCCGACAACGACCGCGACTTTGTCGACGGCGAAGCGGGCAACGACACCATCTTCGGCGGCGACGACGACGACACTCTGGTCGGCGGCGAAGGCGACGACTCGCTCGACGGCGGCATCGACGATGACCTGCTCGAAGGCGGCGAGGGTGTCGATACCGTGCTCGGCGGTGACGGTCGCGACACCATCATCGGCTCCAACGTCGGTGACAGCGTCGACGGCGGCTCCGGTCCGGCCGGCGATCGTGATGACGGTCTGCCCAACGACTATGACACGCTCGATCTGACCGGCTCGGCCCCGGCGGGTGGCACGCTCAGCGTCACCTATACCTCGGACGACCGCGAGGACGGGTTTGTCGAGTATTTCGACGACACCGGCGCGCTGCTCGGCACCTCGACCTTCGAGGATATCGAGAACGTGATCCCCTGCTTTACCCCCGGCACGACCATCGCCACACCCACCGGCGAGCGTCTGATCGAGGATCTGCGCGAGGGCGACCGGGTCATCACCCGCGACAACGGCCTGCAGGAAATCCGTTGGATCGGCACCACCGAGCTGACCGGGCACAAGCTGGCGCGTGCGCCGCATCTGCGCCCGATCCTGATCCAGGCCGGCAGCCTCGGCCCCAACCTGCCCGAGCAGGACATCCTGGTCAGCCCGCAGCACCGCATCCTGATGACCGGTGACAAGGCGCAGCTGTTCTTCGAGGAGCGCGAGGTCCTGGCCGCGGCCAAGCACCTGACCGATCTCGACGGCGTCGACGAAGTGGGCACCCTGGGTGTCACCTACATCCACTTCATGTTCGACCAGCACGAGGTGGTCCTGTCGAACGGGGCCTGGACAGAAAGCTTCCAGCCCGGCGATCAGACCATGGGCAGCATGGGTGCCAAGCCCAAGGCGGAGATCTTCGAACTCTTCCCCGAGCTGCAGACCGCCGAAGGCCTGCAGGACTACACCTCGGCCCGGCGCTCGCTAAAGAAGCACGAAGCCAAGCTACTGGTCCGCTAAAACACGAATATGCAGCGAACGGGCGCCCCTGTCTCAGGGGCGCCTGTCTATCATGGCCAGAGGCGGTCGGACCGCCTCTGGCCGCTGCCGCTGGGCGCCCGGTCGGCCACAGATCCGCCATCTTTGCCGCAGCGCAGAAAGCACCGCCCGCCGACGGCCGGCAAGTCGCAGCTGCACCGGCCATCTGGCTGCTAGAATTTATCTAAATATATGAAAGACTTGTTCTGGCTAGGGCCCTGCTGGTCTCGGCTCTCCGAGCGGCATGCCATCCGCTTTGCATCCGGTCTCCCTACCGCTCCGGTTCCATGGTCTTACCCGCAAGAGACCACATGGCTGACCCATTGTTTCGCCAGATATGGGCCCGAGCCCCGGTCTGACAGGGCGGATATCTGGTGAGCCGGGGGGAACAGGGAATGAGGCATGACACGCACCGCAGCGCAGACAGGCGCCCGCGGATGAACGGCGCCACTCCGGTCGGGGAGATGCGACATGGCTAATCTCATTTTTAACGGCACGTTCGAGAGTGACAGCGTCGACGCACCCGATCAGACGCCTTCCGGCTGGACCAAGACCGAGGGCACGCCCGACCAGCAGACCGATGGCGGCTATGAATGGTCCGGCAGCTGGATGCCCGACGATCTCGATGCGGCCGAGGGCAGCGGCTATGCCACGCTGTTCACCACGGAGGCCTATAACGAGGGGATGACCACCACGCTCGGCGTGCCGTTGCAGGCCGGCGAGACCTACAGCTTTACCTTCGACTACTACGTCAACGACTCGGACGGGACCACCAACCAGCCGGGCGCGACCAACCTGATCGTGAGCATCGGCGCTCAGAAGATCACCATCCCGATCGACAGCACGGGTGCCACCTTGCCCTATTGGCAAGAGCTCACCTTTACCTTCACCGCCACCGAGATGACCTCGGAATTCACTATCGCCACCGACAGCGATCCCGGTGCGCAGAGCATGACCGGCATCGCGCTCGACAACCTGACGCTTGATGTGGCGCCCGATTACATCGTCGAGGGCACCGTCGGCAATGACAGCATCGACGCGCACTATCCTGGCGATCCGCAAAACGACCGCATCGACGGCAACGACCACTCCGATGGCAGCGACGCCGATTATGTCGAGGCCGGCGCCGGCGATGACACCGTCGCCTCCGGTGCGGGCGATGACACGATCTGGGGCGGCAGCGGCAATGACCAGCTTTCTGGCGATGACGGCAGTGACCTGATCCGCGGCGGGCAGGGGCAGGACACGCTCCACGGCGGCGCGGGTGACGACACGCTTTATGGCGGCACCGAACGCGACAGCCTGCACGGCGGCATCGGCAGTGACTCGCTGCATGGCGGCGACCAGAATGACACGCTGCACGGCGAGGCCGGAGAGGACTCGCTCGACGGCGGCGATGGCGACGATCTGATGACCGGCGGGACAGAGGATGACTCGCTCTATGGCAACACCGGCAATGACAGCCTGCACGGCGGCGCCGGCGACGACTATCTGCGCGGCTCCTTTGGCGAGGACGAGCTGCACGGCGGCACCGGCGACGACTATCTCTGGAGCGGCTACAACGACGACACCATCGTCATCGAGGACAATTTCGGCAACGACACCATCGACGGCGATGCCATCGACGAGACCCTTGGTGACACGCTTGACCTGACCGCCGTCACTACCGGGCTGACCCTTGACCTGACCGATGCCAACCCCGAGAACGGCAGCTTCTCTGACGGTACCTCGACCGCCAGTTTCATCGATATCGAGAACATCCTCTTGGGCAGTGGCAATGACACGCTGACCCTGGCCGACCTTGGCGGCGCGAATATCGTTCAGGGCTTTGCCGGGCCCACTGTCGCGGAGGACGGCACGCTCATCGGCAATGACCAGCTCGACGTGCGCGGGCTCACCTCTGACGGCGGCACCACGCCGATCACCACCGGCGATGTGGTGGTAAGCGACGACGGGGCCGGCAACGCGGTGCTCACCTTTCCCGGCGGCGAGAGCCTGACGCTTGTGGGGATCGCGCCCGCCACGGCCGAGGACCCGGCGTTTCTGGTGGCGATCGGCATCCCCTCGAACCTTGTGGTCGACGGCACCGCCGCGGGCGAGATGATGGACACCACCTTCGCGGACGCCGAGGGCGACCGGATCGACGGCAGCGACGGGCCGGAGGACACCATCCTCGGCCATGCCGGCAATGACACGATCAGCGGCGGCGCGGGCAATGACAGGATTGACGGCGGCGCCGATGACGACCTGATCGACGGCGGCGCCGGCGCGGATGTGATCCGCGGTGGCGACGGCGCCGACACGATCCATGGCGACCGCGGCGACCGGATCGATGGCGGATCGGGCGGCACCGACAACGACACGCTGGTGATCACCGGCCCGGCGGTGATCTCCTATGAGGCGGACGACCCCGAGAGCGGCACCGTCACCTGGCTCGACGATGGCTCAACGATGCAGTTTCGGGAAGTAGAGAATATCGAGTATATTCCATGCTTTACGCCGGGAAGCTTGATCATGACATCAAGTGGGGAGGTGCCGGTCGAAACGCTGTGTGTCGGCGACCGTGTGCTGACCCGCGACAATGGCCACCAGGTGATCCGCTGGGTCGGCGTGCGCCAGGTGGCGCCGGAGCGTCTGGCCCTCACGCCGGCGCTGCGTCCGATCCGCATCGCGGCCGGCGCGCTGGGTGCCGAGTGCCCGGAACGCGACATGCAGGTCTCTCCGCAGCACCGGGTGCTGATTGGCAGCACTGCGACGCAAGTCTGGTTCGGCGAGGATGAGGTGCTGGTGGCGGCGACCCATCTGACCTGTCTCGACGGGGTCGAAGTGGCGGGGCCAGAGACGCCGGTGACCTATATCCACATCCTGTTCGACCAGCATGAGGTGATTCTGAGCGACGGGCTCTGGAGCGAAAGCTTCCAGCCCGGCGACCTGACCCTGGCGGCGCTTGACCGGGCGCAGCGTGACGAGTTGCTCGCCCTGTTTCCAGAGCTTTCGGGGCGGTCAGACTTGCATCAGCTCTATCCCGCCGCCCGCGCGACGCTCAAGGCGCACCAGGCCCGGGTTCTGTTTCGCGGCTAGCGCGCCAGGCGGCCCAGGCCTCTGGCGTATCCAGATCGAGCCGCGCCCGCGTGCCGGGCAGCGCCACCAGCCGCAGGCGGTCCCGATGCGCCTGCAGGATGGCGCGTGCGCCGGTGTCACCACTCAGATGGCGGAACGCCTCGAACAGCGCGCGGCGGAACAGGATCGGGTGGCCCGGCGTGCCATCCTCGGTCGTGGCCTGCACGATCAGCGCCTCTGGCCGGGCGTCCCCGGCGGCGATCAGGCTCAGCAGATCGGCGCTGCGGATGTCGGGCATGTCGGGCGGCAGGATCAGCGCCGCCTCGGTGCCCTCTGGCAGAGAGGCGACGGCGGCGCGCAGCGAGGCGGCCATGCCCTCGGCGGCCCCGGGCACCACCACCCGCTGCACCGGCGTTTCAGCCAAGGCCAGCGCGCGCGGGTGATCGGGGCCGGGCAGGGTGACCAGCACCGACAGCCCGGCCGCCAGCCCGCGCAGCGCCATGGTGCGCAGGCAGGGCTGGCCGTCGACCTCTTCGAGCAACTTGTCGGCGCCGCGCATCCGGCTGGAGCGGCCGGCGGCTGGCAGGATCAGGACAGGACGCATCGGTGACCTTTCGCAGGATTTCCGCCAGACTAGGGGGGCGCGAGGGGGCGTCCAAGCGCTTTGCCGCGTTTTCGACCAAGGTCCGGGCCTTGCGGGTGATCCGGGGCGGGCCGGGCCGCGTATCAACTCGTAAAGGGGGCTCACGTGACAACACTTCTCTGGTTTCGCCGCGACTTGCGGCTCAGCGATCATTCGGCCCTGACCGCGGCCTGCAAACACGGTCCGGTGGTGCCGGTCTTCATCCGCGACGCAGGGCTGGATGCGCTCGGCACTGCGCCGAAGTGGCGGCTGGGCCTCTCCGTCGCGGCGCTGGCCGAGACGCTCGACGCGGCCGGCAGCCGGCTGATCCTGCGCTCCGGCGCTCCGGCCGAGGTCCTGTCGGCGCTTGCGCGCGAGACCGGGGCCACGCGCATCCATTGCGTGCGGGCCTACCACCCGGAGGAGCCCTCACTTGACTTCGAGCTTTGCGAAAGTTTCACCGCGCAAGATATTGTTTTTGAAACATTTGATGGCCGAGTTCTTTTTGAGCCAGACTCCGTCGAAACCAAGTCCGGCGGGCCGTACAAGGTGTTCTCTCCCTACTGGAAATCGGTCAAAAGCCGCGATATAGCTGCACCGCTTAAGGTGCCGTCTGAGATACCCACGCCAGCGGATTGGCCAGACACGGAAAACCTTGACGACTGGGCGCTCGGCCGGGGGATGCAGCGCGGCGCGGAGGTTGTGCTTGGCCACACAAGCCCCGGCGAGACAGCGGCGCAGGACCGGCTGGCGGCGTTCATCGACGACGCCGTGGCCGACTATCACAAGCGCCGCGATCTGCCGGCGGTCGATGGCACCTCGGGGATGTCGGAATACCTGACATACGGCGAGATCAGCCCACGGCAGTGCTGGCACGCCGGGCTGCGGGCGCGTGAAGAGGGCAAGCGCGGGGCCGAGGATTTCCTGCGCGAGCTGGGCTGGCGCGAGTTCGCCTATCACCTGATGGTGCACATGCCGCGGCTGCTGACCGGCAACTGGCGCGAGAAATGGGACGGGTTTCCCTGGAAGGACGACGAGCGCGCCGCCGAGATCAAGGCCTGGAAACAGGGCCGCACCGGCATCCCGCTGGTCGATGCCGGGATGCGCGAGATGTATGTCACCGGGCGGATGCACAATCGGGTGCGGATGATCACCGCCTCCTATCTCACCAAGCACTTGCTGACCGACTGGAAGGTGGGGCTGCGCTGGTTCGAGGACTGCCTCACCGACTGGGACCCGGCGTCGAACGCCATGGGCTGGCAATGGGTTGCAGGCTCCGGCCCCGATGCCTCGCCCTATTTCCGCGTCTTCAACCCCGAAACCCAGCGCGAGAAGTTCGACCCCGACGGCGCCTACGTCAACCGCTGGATCGCCGAGGGGCAATCCGACCCGCCAGACACCGCGCTGGCCTATTTCGAGGCGATCCCCAAGCGCTGGAACATGTCGCCGGACGATCCGTATCCCGAGCCTGTGGTGGCGCTCGACGAAGGCCGGCAGCGGGCGCTTGACGCCTATAGCAACCGGAGCTTCTGAACCGCGGCTTGCCAGATGGTCAATTCCGCGCCTAATCTCTTCATATAACAGGGAAGTCATGCGTCATGCATCTCACCTCGACACGGGGGCAGAGCGATCTGCCGCGGTATTTCAGCCAGGTCTTTGCCGCCGCCTGCGACATGCAGCACGGCCGGCTCGATTTCGTTCTGCCGGATGGTCGCCGGTTTCGCGCCGAGGGCCGGGCGCCCGGCCCGGTGGCCGAACTGGTCATCCACAACACCGACATCTTTGCCAGGCTGATCCGCGAGGGCGATCTGGGGTTCTGCGACGCCTATCTCGATCAGTGGTGGGACAGCCCCGACCTGATGGCCTTTCTCGACCTGGTGCATGCCGACAATGACGACCTTTATGACGGCTTTCCCGGCATGTCGCTGGTGCGCGCCTACGAGCGGCTGCGGTTCTGGCTCAACAGCAATTCGCGGCGGCAGGCGCGCAGGAATATCTCGTATCACTACGATCTGGGGAATGACTTCTACGGTCTCTGGCTTGATGACACGATGACCTATTCCTCGGCGCTGTTCGACACCGGGCAGGAGAGCCTCGAGAAGGCGCAGATCGCGAAGTATGCTTCGATGGTCGATCAGATGGGGGTGGCACCGGGCGACCATGTGCTCGAGATCGGCTGCGGCTGGGGCGGGTTTGCGGAATATGCCGCCCGCGAGCGGGGGCTGAAGGTGACCGGGCTGACCATCAGCCGCGCGCAGTACGATTATGCGCAGGCGCGGATCGCGCGCGCCGGTCTGGGCGACCGGGTGGAGTTCAAGCTGCAGGACTACCGTGACGAGCGCGGGCTTTACGACGGCATCGCCAGCATCGAGATGTTCGAGGCGGTGGGCGAGAAATACTGGCCGGTCTATTTCGACACGGTCCGCGAGCGGCTGCGGCCGGGGCGCAACGCGACGCTGCAGATCATCACCGTGCAGGACAAGCGCTGGGAGGTTTATCGCCGGGGCGTCGACTTCATCCAGAAGTACATCTTTCCCGGCGGCATGCTGCCCTCGCGCAAGGCGCTCCTGGCCGAGATCGAGCAGGCCGGTCTCGGGGTCTTGCGCTCGGTCGAGTTCGGCGAGAGCTACAGCCAGACCCTGCGGCGCTGGCACGACGTGTTCAATGCGCGCTGGGACGAGGTGGCGGCGCTGGGCTTTGACGACCGCTTCCGTCGGATGTGGAACTTTTATCTCACCTCTTGCGCCGCGACCTTTCACAGCGGTAACTGCGACGTAACGCAGATTACCGTTCGGAGGCCCGCCGCCTGATGCCCACCATCCCCAAGCTCGTCGCCGCGATCACGCTCTCGGTTCTGGCCTTTGTCGTCTCGAAGATGGTCATGGACCTGATGCCCGAAGCGACGGATTTCGGGATTTTCCTGCCGCTCAACATGGCGATCGGCTTTTTCACCGGCTGGTTCTACACCGGGCCGCTGGCCACCCACAAGCTGGCGGATGCGCTGAGCTTCGGCTTCACCGGCGCGGCGATCATGACCTTCGTCGCGCTGTTTGCGCAATCGGCCAACGAGATGACGCGGCTGGCGATGCGGCACCGTTACGGTGGCCCGGTCGATGCGCTGGTCTCGATCTTCGACATCGGCGTCGACTACGGCCAGCAGGCGCTGAGCCTCGAGGTGCTGTTCACGCTCTCGGTGGGCGGTTTCCTGGCCGGGCTGTTTGCCTATCTCGCCTCGCTGCGCTGGAGCTGAGCCGGTGGCCGATCTGTTCGTCTATGGCACCCTGTGTCACCTGCCGCTGTTGGAGCGGGTGCTGGGCCGTCCGGCCGTAAAGATCGCGCGGCGCGCGGCAGACCTGCCGGGATGGGCGGTTTACTGGGCGCAGGGAGAGAGCTTTCCCACCATCCGGGCCGAGGCCGGGGGCCGCGCTAAGGGGCTGATCCTGCGCGACCTGGGCGAGGCGGACATGGCGCGGCTCGATCATTACGAGGGCGGGTTCGGCTATGCGTTGCAGCCGCTGGCGGTGGAGACAGCCGACGGCGCGGCCGAGGCGCTGGTCTATCTGCCAGAGGGTGACCGTTGGCCACCTGGCGCGCCTTGGCATCTCGGCGACTGGGTGGCGCGCTACGGGCCGTTGACCCTGGCGGCGGCGGATGAAGTGATGGAGCGCTTCGGCCTCACCGCGCCGCAGGAGATCGCGGCGCTGTTTCCCTGGATCCGGGCGCGCGGCTGGGCGCAGTGCCTGGCACAGGAGGCGGCGCCGACCACCCTGCGCTGCGCGCCGGAGCCCGACGACTACCGGATCGAGGCGATGCGGCCGGGGCACGAGGGTTTTTTTCGCCTGCGCGCCTTCGACATCTCGCACCGCCGGTTCGACGGCAGCCGCAGCGCGACCCTGGGCCGAGAGGCGTTTCAGGCCTATGACGCGGCGCTGGTGCTGCCCTACGACCCGGTTTCCGACCAGCTGATGCTGGTCGAGCAGTTCCGCTTTGGCCCGGTCTGGCGACGCGATCCGGTGGCTTGGATGCTCGAGCCGATTGCCGGGCTGGTCGATGCCGGCGAACGCCCGGCCGACTGCGCCCGGCGCGAGGCGGTCGAGGAGGCGGGGCTCGAACTGGGCGACCTGCGACTGATGACCCGGGTCTATGCCTCGCCGGGCTATTCCAGCGAGTTCTTTCATTGTTACCTCGGGCTCTGCGATCTGTCCGAGACGCGGGGCCGGCTGGCCGGGCTGGCGCATGAGAACGAGGACATCCGCAGCCATGTGATCTCTTTCGAGCGGGCGATGGCGTTGGTCGACAGCGGCGAGGCCAATGCCGGGCCGCTGGCGATGATGCTGCTCTGGCTCGCACGCCATCGTGAGGAACTGCGCCGCGCCGCTCTGCCAGCGCGCCCTTGAGTTCACGCCGCGCCGGGCATACACAACCAGAAATCCTGAAGGAGAGCGGACATCATGCGCATTGCATCCGATCTGGCCGACGCCGTTGGCAAAACCCCCCTGATCAAGCTGCGGAAAGCCAGCGAGGAAACCGGCTGCACCATCCTCGGCAAGGCAGAGTTCATGAACCCCGGCCAGTCGGTCAAGGACCGCGCCGCGCTCTACATCATCCGCGACGCGGTCGAGAAGGGCCTTTTGAAGCCTGGTGGCACCATCGTCGAAGGCACCGCAGGCAACACCGGCATCGGCCTGGCGCTGGTCGGCGCCTCGATGGGGTTCAAGACGGTGATCGTCATTCCCGAGACCCAGTCCCAGGAAAAGAAGGACATGATCCGGTTGGCCGGTGCCGAGCTGGTGCAGGTGCCCGCCGCACCCTATCGCAACCCCAACAACTACGTGCGCTACTCGGGCCGGCTGGCGGAAAAGATGAACGAGAGCTCCGACAAGGGGGTGATCTGGGCCAACCAGTTCGACAATGTCGCCAACCGTCAGGCGCATGTCGAGACCACCGGTCCGGAGATCTGGGAGCAGACCGGCGGCAAGGTCGACGGCTTCGTCTGTGCGGTGGGCTCGGGCGGCACGATCGCCGGCGTCGCCGAGGCGCTGCAGCCCAAAGGGGTCAAGATCGGCCTCGCCGATCCCGACGGCGCGACGCTGCACAACTTCTACAACCACGGCGAACACAAGGCCGAGGGCGGCTCGATCACCGAGGGCATCGGTCAGGGACGGATCACCGCCAACCTCGAAGGCTTCACCCCGGATTTCAGCTACAACATTCCGGATGCGGAAGCGCTGCCGATCGTCTTTGACCTGCTCAAGTACGAGGGGCTCTGCCTTGGCGGCTCGTCCGGCATCAACGTCGCCGGCGCGATCCGGCTGGCCAGGGAGATGGGGCCGGGACACACCATCGTCACCGTGCTCTGCGACTATGGCACCCGCTACCAGTCCAAGCTCTTCAACCCCGAGTTCCTGCGCGACAAGGGCCTGCCCACGCCCGACTGGCTGAGCCGCGCGCCGGCCTCGATCCCAGGTGTCTTCGAGGACAATTGATGCGTCTTACAGCTCTGTTGCCGGCCCTGCTGCTGGCGCTCTTCGCGGTCTTTGCCGCGCCGGGCGGCGACCTGCGGGCACAGGACATCTCGGTCGGCACCGTCGAGCCCGATCTGCAGGTCGGACTGTCGCTTGCCGCGAGCGACACACCGGTCGACTACGAGGCCTGGACCGGTCTGGCCGAACGCGCCGAGGCGGCGCTGGCCAACGGCCGCGCCTCCGACAGCGCCTTCGAGACGCTGCGGCGCGAACTGGCGGGCTGGCGCGCCCGGTTCCTTGCAGCGCAGGACACCAACCAGTCGCGCATCCGTACCATCCAGTCGCAGCTCGACGCGCTCGGCGAGGCGCCGCCGGAGGGCGAGACCGAGTCCGAAGAGGTCGCCGGCCGCCGTCAGGAGCTGACCGACCAGCTGGCCGAACTGCGCGCGCCGATCCGGGCGGCGGAAGAGGCCTATAACCGCGCCGACGGGATCATCGGCGAGATCGACACGCTGATCCGTGCCCGCCAGACCGACGCGCTGTTCGCGCTCGGGCCGATCCCGCTTCTGCCGGAAAACTGGGCGACGGCCGTCGAAGAACTGGTCGAGGCCTGGCGTGCCACCAGCAGCGAAATCCTGCGGTCGTGGAACTCCGACATCAATCAGGCGCAGCTGCGCAGCAACCTGCCGATGGCGCTGCTGCTTCTGGTGGTGGGCACGGTTCTGGTGCTGCGCGGCCGCGCCTGGGCGCGCACCGGAGGCAACTGGCTGCGCAACAATTCGCTGCGCGGCGGCGCGGTGTTCAGCTTTCTGGTCTCGGTGGGCCAGATCGCCCTGCCGCTGATCGGCCTTTACGCGCTGACCGAAGCGGTCTCGGCCACCGGCACAACGGGCACGCGGGTGACCCTGCTGCTCGAGAACCTGCCGGCTTGGGGGCTGGTGATCCTCGGGCTGCGCTGGCTGGTCGACCGGCTGTTCTCGCAGCACGACGGCGACCGCATGCTGCCGATGGAGCGCTCTCAGCGCCGCGAGGCCAAGGCCTATGCCGGCACCCTGGCGATCCTGCTGGTGCTGCGCGACACGCTTCATGAATTCGGCCAGATCGAGAGCTTCTCAGAGGCCACGCTCTCGGTGCTCGAATTTCCGCTGCTGGTGCTGACAGCGCTGATCCTGTTCCGCCTTGGCCAGCTAATGATCACCCACATCCGGTTCGACAGTTCCAACACCGAACGGCTGGTCCGGGCCCGGGTGGTGAGCTTTCTCGGCCGCATTGTCATTCTGGTGTCGATCGTCGGCCCGGTGCTGGCGGCCGCCGGCTATGGCACCGCCGCCGCGCGGCTGATCTTTCCGACCATCGCGACGCTGGGGCTGCTTGGCCTGATCGTCGTGCTGCAGCGCTTTACCAACGACCTTTACCGCTACGTGATGCGCCAGTCCGAGGATGAGGCCGACAGCCTGATCACCGTGCTGATCGGCTTTCTGCTGGCGCTGGCGGCGCTGCCGTTTCTGGCGTTGCTCTGGGGCGCGCGGACGGCCGATCTGACCGAGCTCTGGACCCGGGTGGGCGAGGGGTTCGCGATTGGCGAGAGCCGGATCTCGCCGATGGATTTCCTCGTGCTGCTGCTGGTCTTTGTCGCCGGCTACATGGCGACGCGGCTGCTGCAGGGCGCTCTGAGGAACTCGATCCTGCCGAAGACCAAGATCGACACCGGCGGACAGAACGCCATCGTCTCTGGCATCGGCTACGTCGGGATCTTCATCGCCGCGCTGGTGGCGATCACCTCGGCGGGGCTGGATCTCTCGTCGCTGGCCATTGTCGCCGGTGCGCTGTCTGTCGGCATCGGCTTCGGCCTTCAGAACATCGTGTCGAACTTCGTCTCGGGCATCATCCTGCTGATCGAACGGCCGATTGCCGAGGGCGACTGGATCGAGGTCGGCGGCATCCACGGTACCGTCAAGCGGATCTCGGTGCGCTCGACCAAGCTCGAGACTTTCGACCGGTTCGACGTGATCATCCCGAACGCCGATTTCGTCTCTGGCCGGGTGGCGAACTACACCCGCGGCAATTCCATCGGCCGGATCGTCGTGCCGGTGGGGGTGGCCTATGGCTCCGACACCCGCAAGGTGCAGGACATGCTTCTCAAGATCGCGCGCCTGCACGACCAGGTGCTGATGAACCCGGCGCCGGCGGTGGATTTCCTCGGTTTCGGGGCGGATTCGCTCGACTTCCAGATCCGCGCCGTGCTGCGTGACATCGGCGAAGGCATGGCCGTGCGCACCGAGATGCGCCATCAGATCGTCGAGCTCTTTGTTAAGGAGCGCATCGAGATCCCCTATGCCCAGCGCGACGTCTGGCTGCGCAACCCCGAAGCGCTGCGCCCGCCCGAGCCGCAGGCCCCGCGCCCCGAGGCCAGCGACAGCGCCGCCGCGGAACCCATCGCCAGCAGCCAGCGCGAACCCTCGCCCGGCGACGGCAGCACCGCCGTCACCGGCGACCCCGAGGGCGACCGATGACCCGGCTGCTGTTTCGCGAGGACCCCTATCTGCGCGAAGCCCGCGCGCAGGTGACAGGCCACACCCCCGAGGGCGGCATCATCCTCGACCGGACGGTGTTTTATCCCACCGGCGGCGGCCAGCCCGGCGACAGCGGCCTGCTGGTCTGGGACGGGGTCGAGATGCCGATTGCCACCACCGTCAAGGGCGCGGGCACACAGGTGGTTCTGGTGCCCGCCGAGCCACGGCCGCTGCCGGCGCGCGGCGCGCATGTGACGCAGCATCTCGACTGGGAGCGCCGGCATCGCCACATGCGGGTGCATACCGCGCTGCACCTGCTGTCGGTGGTGGTGCCGCTGCCGGTGACCGGCGGCGCGATCAGCTCTGACAAGGGGCGGCTGGACTTCGACATGCCCGAGGCCCCGGCCGACCGCGACATCATCGAGGAGGCGCTGCAGCTCCTGATCGAACGCGACCTGCCGGTGACCGAGACCTGGGTCTCTGACGCGGTGCTCGAGGCGACGCCGGAGCTGGTCAAGACCATGTCGGTCAAGCCGCCCCGCGGCCAGGGCCAGGTGCGTCTGGTGCGGATCGGGCAGGGCGGCGACCAGGTCGATCTACAGCCCTGCGGCGGCACCCATGTCGCCCGCACCGGCGAGATCGGCGCCATCCGTCTGGGCAAGATCGAGAAGAAGGGCCGGCAGAACCGGCGTCTGAACGTGATCCTCGACAGCTGACCTGGCGGATTTGGAGTTTTCCGCCCACGGCCCTGCATTTGCTCTTGAATCCCGGTCAGGGTCGGGGCTAAACACCCGCGCACGGACAGTTGGCCGAGTGGTCGAAGGCGCACGCCTGGAAAGTGTGTAGGCGGGAGACCGTCTCGAGGGTTCGAATCCCTCACTGTCCGCCACTTGCCCTTGCGAAAGCCTTCTCCCGATCCGGCTGCGGCCGGATTTTTTCGTTGTTTTCGAGGGTTATGCGGGCGGGGCTGACCACCGGTGCCGACGCCAAGTGGCCCGGAAGCTGTCTCTCAGGGCCACTATTCTCCGGACCTCTCGACCGCGCAATTTCGGTGCAAAGCCTGTAAGTGCATGGATAGAAAGGGATACTTTACGGCCGCAGTTCGGCACTTCGATCTTGGGACCATTCGCGAGAAGGGTCATAAATCGAACCGGTGCCAGCTCCAGGGGGACCGTCGTCGCCTCAGCTCCCGGTAAGCTGAGGAACGGGTAGTTCGTTCAGCTCCCGCCGGGCTTCTGGCCAACTCGGATAATGCTCAGAAAGCAGAGCAAAGAACCGGGGGCTGTGCGTCGGCTGATCCTGCTGCTGGTCGTCTTCGGCCGGTCGATCCTGATGCTCTATCTCTGCCGCTTTCGGCTCGGGACCGGCGGGGGGGAGGCAAACAGGCACGCAGCCAGTATTCTGACCGGGGGTCGAAGGCCCCTAGGCGGTACAGGAGGATAGGAGGGTAGGATATGGCACCGCGTGGTCCGAAGACACTCCCGACGAACCTCAAGGTCGTGACCGGCACGGTCCGCCCGCACCGCCTCAATCCGGACGAGCCCAGGCCTGAGCCAGTGGCTCCGGACGCACCGGACCATCTCACAGATGTCGCGCGAGCCGAGTGGGACCGTATCGTCACGGAACTCACAGCACTCGGACTGCTGACACGCCTCGACCGCGGTTCGCTGGCTGCCTATTGCCAGGCTTGGGGCCGCTGGCGCACGGCCGAAGAGGCCTTGGCGCGTATGGCCGGCCGTGACAGCGCCACGGAGGGGCTGATGATCCGGACGAAGTCGGGTAACTTTATTCAGAACCCGCTGGTCGGGACCGCCAACAAGGCGATGGCGGACATGCTCCGCTACGCGGCCGAGTTCGGCATGACGCCTTCGGCCCGTTCCCGCATCCGCACCTCGGGCCACGAAATCGGCCCGGACGATCCGGCGGCGGAATTCTTCTGAGCCTGGCAACGAAATGAGATCTGCGCGTAGGGCGAAACTCGTTGCCGAGGCCGACCGGCGATATCTTTAGCAACATGAATTAGGAGGCGGCAGGCAACGACCACGGCCTGTCGCTGCAGGCCCGCATCGTGTCCGAGGCGCTAGTCGGCCTCTTTGGCGATAAAGCCGCGCCCGACGTTCGCGGCCCGCGATCCGCGCTCCGTGGTGGGTTGCATACGAGTGGTGCGCCGCAACAGGATGCAAACCGCCGTCCGCATGATCACCACCAGCGTCATGCCGGCGCTGCTCGCGGGCATCGCCATCAAGCTCAAGATCTTCGGCGGCAGCCCGTAGCCGCTCGCCATCCCTGTTCATCAGCCCGCACTGACCCGCCCTCGAGGCGGGTTTTTTCGTTTCCGGAGGATCCCCATGAGCACGACGTTCTACGACCATTGGCGCAAGGCGCCGGAGGGTGCCTGGCGCTGGCCGAACTTCAGCCCGGCCGAAATCGCCTGCCGGGGCACCGGCAAGCTGCTCGTCAACGAACCCGCGCTCGACAAGCTGCAGGCGCTGCGCGACCGGCTTGGCAAGCCGCTGATCGTCCGCTCGGCCTACCGCAGCCGGGAGCACAACCGCGCCGTGGGCGGCGCGACCCGGTCGAAGCACATGGACGGCGCCGCCTTCGACATCGCCATGTCAAACCACGACCCGGTGGCGTTCGAGGCGGCGGCGCGCGCGGTCGGGTTCCTCGGCTTCGGGTTCTACCCGCGATCGGGGTTCATCCATATCGACCTCGGCCCCGCGCGTCAGTGGGGCGAGCGGTTCCCGGTTCGGGAGACCGCATTCGCAGCCGAGACGCCGCCCGCGCGCGAAGTGCTGGCCGACAGCCGCACCATGAAGGGTGGAGGGGCGGCGGGTGTCGCGACGTTGGGCGCGGCAGGGGTGGAGGTCGCGCAGAGCGTCCTGGCCGAGACCCAGACCGCCATCCTGCCGCTCGTGCCGTATCTCGACACCCTTCGGTGGGTGTTCATCGCCGTCGCCCTCGGGGGCATCGCAGTCACGATCTACGCCCGCCTCGATGATTGGCGCCGGGGGCGGCGGTGATCGGCATCTTGCTCAGCGGGTTCGCCGCCAGTCCGTGGATGCGGTCGGCGCTGCACTACGGAGCCATCGCGCTGGCAGTGCTCCTGTTCCTGCTTTCGCTTCGGCGCTCCGGGGAGCGGGCGGGACGCCTCGCCGAGCGCCTTGAAACCACGGAGAAGGCCAATGACGTCCAACGCCGGATGCTGGAAGCGGCGGCTCGCCGTCCTCGCGATCACCACGAGCTTGCTGAGCGGCTGCGCGACGGTTCGTTCTGAGGACGACAGGCTCGCGACGTGCCTGCCCGTGGTCGAGTATGGCCGGGAGTTCCAGGCGCGGGCGGCCGAGGAACTGGCTTTGCTGCCAGATGGCTCTGCGATCTCGGAGATGTTGAGCGACTATGCAGTGATGCGAGACCAGGCGCGAGGTTGCATTCGCTAACTCGCGGCTTCTCAATCAAATACGCATGTCGCGCATTCTCTCCGGAAATTCTTCATCGTCGTTTCTGGCGAGCCAGAGGCTTTCCGACGAAGCAAGTCGCCGTGTATCCCTCTGCCATCTGGCTCCGTCTTCAGTGATAGGTAATCACTTGGACCGCTACCTATTTTTTCTTGTGCTCGCCAAGATTGGTCAAGGCTTTGCCCTTCGTGAATTCGGCTGTCGCAACGACCTTTTCCTTCACCTTCTTGGGCTTCTTCGCTTCACGGTTGCCGCGTTGCTTGTCACCTTTGGACAATTTGATTCCTCCTGATCCTGAGTTTTTCTGACGCAGTGATCGGCATTTGTTTCCATCACCACCGTGGATTGGTGTACCGGGGCAACTGCCCGCGGGACGCCGCCGTTCACATCATTCCGCCCATTCCACCCATGTCGGACAATTCGCTTCCGGCACCGGCCTTCTCGGGCCTCTGCGCGACCATAGCTTCGGTCGTGATCAATAGCCCGGCAATGGACGCGGCGTTTTCGAGTGCGATCCGAACGACTTTCGTCGGATCGATGACACCGGCCTTCAGCATGTCGCCGTATTCTTCGGCCTGTGCGTCGAAACCGAAGCTCGGGCTGTCGTTCTCGATCACCTTTCCGACGACAACCGATCCGTCGACCCCGGCATTTTCGGCGATCTGGCGCAGCGGTGCCTGGATCGCGCGGCGGACGATCTTGATGCCGGCATCCTGATCGTTGTTCTCACCCTTCAGCGTCGCCAGCACCTTGCCAGCGTGAACCAGGGCCACGCCGCCACCGGGCACGACACCTTCCTGAACCGCAGCGCGGGTAGCATTCAGCGCATCGTCCACGCGGTCCTTGCGCTCCTTCACCTCGATTTCGGTTGCTCCGCCGACCCGGATCACGGCAATGCCGCCGGCGAGCTTGGCCAGCCGTTCCTGCAGCTTTTCCTTGTCGTAGTCCGACGTGGTCTCCTCGATCTGCGCCCGGATCTGGGTGACGCGCGCCGCGATGGCGTCCTTATCGCCGGCACCGTCGATGATCGTCGTGTCATCCTTGGTGATCGCGACCTTTTTGGCGGACCCGAGCATGTCCATGGTGACATTCTCCAGCTTGGTGCCCATTTCTGCGGAAATCACCTGACCGCCAGTTAGCACAGCAATGTCTTCCATCATCGCCTTGCGACGGTCTCCGAAGCCGGGCGCCTTGACGGCCGCGACCTTCAGCCCGCCGCGCAGCTTGTTGACGACCAGCGTTGCCAAGGCCTCGCCCTCGATGTCCTCGGCCACGATCAACAGCTGCTTGTCGGCCTGAATCACAGCCTCCAGCAGCGGCACCATGGATGCCAGCGAGGTCAGTTTCTTCTCGTGAAGCAGGATGGCGCAGTCATCCAGCTCGACGACCATCTTCTGAGCGTTCGTGATGAAGTAGGGGCTCAGATAGCCGCGGTCGAACTGCATGCCCTCGACCACTTCGGTTTCGGTCTCCAGCCCCTTGTTTTCCTCGACGGTGATCACGCCCTCATTGCCGACCTTGGCCATCGCATCGGCGATCTGACGGCCGATCGCGACCTCTCCGTTCGCCGAAATGGCGCCGACCTTCGCGATCTCGTCGCTG
>NZ_JAXMOR010000048.1:0-32001 GCF_034669705.1 Marinovum sp. | reverse complement strand
TGCCGGCAATCCACGGCAGGCGCGAGCGGCGCAGCAGGGCAAAGACGACGGCCAGCGGCATCCCCAGCAGCGTCACGCTGGCAAAGATGAAGATGGTCAGCGACAGCCCGCCCCAGTTCTGCTCGGTGATTTCCGTCAACCCCAAGACACCGCCACGCATCAGCACGTAGAAGGTCACGAAACCTGTCACCCAGAGCGGCGCCAGCCGCCGCGCGCTCCAGAACCAGGGCACGCAGGACAGGACCCCGGTGACGACGATCACCGCACAGGCCAGCGCCGAACGCCACTGCTCCTCGAACGGGTAGAGCCCGAAGAAGATCAGCCGCCAGCGCGCGTCGATCACCGCCCAGCAGGCGCCCTCGGCGCCATGGCCGCAGGCCTCGCGGTTCTCGGCGCTCCAGACCGCGTCGAGCACGCCCCAGTTCAGCAGCGACCACAGCACCCAGACCACCAGGGCGCCAAAGCCGAGGGTGACGAGGGTATCCAGTCGGGTCGAGAAATAATCGCTGCGCAGCGCGCCCAGGCGGGTCTGTCTTGGCAAGGTGGCCTCCATCGCTCAGGTCCTCAGCTGCGTGCCCCTGAGCCGGATCGCGTCGTTCACGCGATTGAGCCCCCAGGCCATGGAATAGTTGATGACAAGGAATCCGCCCATCAGGATGGCAATCAGTTCGAGCGTCTGGCCCGACTGGTTGATCGAGGTCGAGATCACCATGAAGAAGTCCACGAAACCGACGGCAATGCCGATGGTGGTGGATTTGAACAGCCAGACGTACTGGTTGATCAGCATCGGCATCACCGCGCGGATCGCCAGCGGCAGGCGGATGCGGGTAAAGGTCTGCCAGGTGCTCAGGCCCAGCGCATGGCCGGCCTCGCTCTGGCCGCGGCCGACGGCGTTGAACCCGGCGCGGACGATCTCGCCGATATAGGCGCCGCCATAGACCGAGATCGCGATGATGCAGGTCAGAAGCTCTGGCGAGACGCGGATGCCGTCGCGGAAATTCAGGCCCTTGAGGTAGGGCAGGTTCAGCAGCGGCGTCTCGGGAATGCGGCCGAGCCACATCAGCCCCACCGCCAGCGCCGCCCAGCCCAGCCACAGCCCGCGGGTCAGCGTGGCCTTGCGATGCGGCGCCATGCGGGCGAACCGCCGCGCCGATCTCAGCCAGAGCCAGAGCCCGAGGGTCACCGCCAGCGCGATCACCGCCAGAAACACCGACAGCCCGCTGACGTTGAGGCCCGGCAGATAGACGCCCCGCCCGCTGAGAAACGCCACCCCGCCCAGATCGAGCGCATCGCGCGGCCGCGGCAGGGTGGTCAGCACCGCGTACCAGAAGAACGCCTGCAAGAGCAGCGGCAGGTTGCGGAAGATCTCGACATAGACGGTGCCGATCAGCTCGGCCATCTTGTTGCCGGACACCCGCATGATGCCGATGGCGATGCCGATCACCGTCGCCAGCACCAGCGAGATCGCGCCCAGAAACAGCGAGTTCAACAGCCCCACGAGGATCACCCGCGCATAGGTGTCGGTGGTGTCGAAGGGGATCAGCGAAAAGCTGACGCCCCAGCCGGTCGAGCGTTCGAGAAAGCCGAACCCCGAGGTCATCCCCTGCGCATCGAGGTTGGTCTTTGCGGTCAGCGAGAAGGTGGCGATCAGCAGCAGCAGCGCGCCGATAAAGCCCACCTGCCAGGCCCGGTCGCGAAAGGATTTCTGCCTGAGAAGCGAGATCATGGAGCGGCTCCGTTGTCGCGGGAAGGTCCGGCGCCCGGTCATGCCCGGGCGCCGGCGCGGATCAGTCGACCATCAGCGGGTAGAACAGGCCGCCATTGGTGTAGAGGTTGTTCATCGCCCGCGGCAGCGCATAGGGCTCGCCGATGTTGCGGTCGTAGATCTCGGCGTAGTTGCCGACTTCCTTGATCAGGTTGTAGGCCCAGTCATCCGACAGCCCCAACCGTTCGCCATAGCCCGGCGTGACGCCGAGGAACTTGCCGATCTGCTCAGACGGCGGGTTGGCGCGGATCTCGTCGACATTCGCGCTGGTGATGTCATGCACCTCGGCGAACCAGAGCGACGAGAGCATCCAGTTCATCACGTCCAGCCACTTCGGATCGCCCTCGGGCACGATGATGCCTTCCGGCTCGAGCGCGATCACGTCGGGCAGGATCACATGCGCCTCGGGGTTCTCCGAGGTCGCGCGGGCGGCGGCCAGCGGCGGCGCCAGCAGGGTCAGCCCGTCGCAGCGGCCGTTGAAATAGGCGGTGCGCACCTCGTCACCGGATTCGAACACGATGATCTCGGCCTCGATGCCCAGTTTCTCGATATAGGAGGCGAGGAAGCGCTCGGTGGTGGTGCCGGCCGACACGCAGATCGAGCCGCCGTCGAGGTCGGCCAATGTTTCAGCGCCGAGATCGGCATTGGTCATCACGTGGAAGCCGGCGACGAAATAGGGGATGGAATAGGCAAGGTTCAGCTCGGTATCGCGGCTCTGCGACCAGCCCGAGAGCTTGATGATCACGTCGACGTCGCCGGACTGCAACGCCGGCCAGCGCTGCGCCCAGGAGATCGGCACGATGTCGAGCGTGCCTTCGGAGGAGCCGAAGAGCGAAGCCGCGAGGCCGCGGCACAGGTCGATGTCGAGCCCCTTCCAGTTGCCCTCGTCATCCACCTCGGCAAAGCCGAGGTAACTGCCGTTGTGGCCGCTGCACATCAGCTTGCCGCGCTCCTGCACGGTTTCAAGCCGGCTCTGCGCCGAGGCCGCCCCGGCCAGCAGGCCAAGCGCCGCTGCGGCTGTCAGAAGATATTTCATCGAAGGGTCTCCCAGTTGGTTGGTGTTGTGCCGACAATCTGTCGACAAGAATTGACCTGAAGCTAGTCGACAACCAGTCGACACGTCAATAAGCTTGGTCAGGGCCGTCCTCGGTCGGCCCGCGGAATTGCAGGTAACCGGGCGTTTTGCCCAAAAATTGGACGATTATTATGCAAAATGCCGGAAAAATCAGTGATGCCACGTCGGTTCGCAAACGCGGCGGCGGGTCAAGACATGTCCTCGAGGTGCTGCGCGACGAGATCCTCGAACTCCGGCTGGCACCGGGGACCGCGCTGGACGAAACCGCCCTTGCCGCCCGATTCGCCATGTCGCGCTCGCCGGTGCGCGAGGCGCTGATTCGCCTGTCAGCGGTCGGATTGGTGCAGATGCTGCCCAACCGCTCGACCATCGTCGCACCGCTCGACATCGCCACCCTGCCCCGCTTCGTCGAGGCGGTGGATTACCTGCAGCGCGCGACCACGCGACTGGCGGCCCGCCACCGCAGCGAGGCCGACCTCGCGGCGATGACCCAGGCGGCCTGCGACTACGACGCGCTTTGCCCCGGCGGCAAGGCTCTGGCGCTGTCAGAGGCCAACAAGGTGTTCCACATGACCATCGCCCATGCCGGCGGCAACCGCTATCTGGCGCAAAGCTACGAGCGCCTGCTCGACGAAGGGCGCCGCATCCTGCACTTCCACTTCGCCCATGTCCGCAAGAGCGGCTCGGAGTTTCCCCTCAGCCCCGAGCACCACCGCATGGTCGAGGCGATCAAGGCCCGCGACGAGGCCGAGGCCGACCGGCTGGCCCACAACCACACCCGGGTGTTCGAAGACCGCATCCGCGACTTCATGAAAGTCACCTATCTCGAACAACCAGACCTGTCGGGAGACATGGCATGACCCTCACCACCGCCCCGCAACCGCCGGCGCAGACCACCTCGGCCACCGTCGTGGTGCCGGCAGAGGTCGCCGGGCCGATCTTTGTTTGCGACGAAGGCATCAGCTTCTGGGGTGGCGTGCATCCCGAGACCGCCGAGATCATCGACCGGATGCATCCGCAATGCGGCCAGAGCCTTGCCGGCAAGGTCGTGCTCATGCCCACCAGCCGCGGATCGTGTACCGGCAGCGGCGTGCTGCTCGGGCTGACCTTCGCCGGCACCGCCCCCAAGGCGCTCGTCTTTCGCGAGTCCGAGGACATCCTGACCCTCGGCGCGCTGATCGCCGGCACGCTCTTCGACCACCCGGTCGCGGTGCTCCGCCTCGGGGCGGCGGCCTATGACCGGCTGGCGCAACAGAGCCAGGCGCAGATCACCGCGACCGAGCTTTCGGCCGGTCCCCTGTCCCTGCCCCTCGCGCCGCCGACCGCCGCCGCGCTCGAACTTTCCGCCACCGACAGGGCGCTGCTGGAGAGCGCGCAGGGCGCGGCCGCCCGGACCGCGATGCAGATCATCACCACCATGGCCGCGGCCACCGGTGCCACCCGGCTGACCGATGTCTCGCGGGTGCATATCGACGGCTGCATCTATGCCGGCCCCGCCTTTCTCACCTTTGCCCGCGCCATGGCCGACCTCGGAGCGCGGGTGCGCGTGCCGACCACGATGAACGCGATCTCGGTCGATCATGCCAACTGGCGCGCGCAGGGCGTGGCCGAGGACTTCGGCCTGCCCGCCTCGCAACTGGCCGACGCCTATGTCGAGATGGGCGCCCGCCCCTCCTTTACCTGTGCGCCCTACCTGCTCGCGGACCGCCCGGTTCAGGATGAAACCATCGCCTGGGCCGAAAGCAACGCGGTGATCTATGCCAACAGCGTGCTGGGCGCGCGCACGGTGAAACACGCCGATTTCATGGACCTCTGCGTCGCCCTGACCGGCCGCGCCGCCCTCTCCGGGGTCTATCTCGACGAACACCGCGCCCCGCGCCGCATTCTCGAGGTGACGCCGCCGGCCGAGCCCGACGATGCCTTCTGGCCGATGCTGGGCTGGCTGGCTGGTCAGGCCGCGCCAGACCGCATTCCCTTGCTGACCGGGCTCGAGGCCACGCGCCCCTCTGAGGACGACCTGAAAGCGCTCTGCGCCGCCTTCGGCACCACCTCTGCCGCGCCGATGCTGCATGTGGCCGGGATCACGCCCGAGGCCGCGCGGCCGCCCGCGCCGCAGGCCGACCGCGTGCGGATTGCCAAAGCCGACTTTGCCCGCCTCTGGCAGCGCTTCAACCTCGCCGAAGAAAGCGTCGACCTGATTGCCCTCGGCAGCCCGCATTTCTCGGCCGCGGAATGCGCCGCCTTTGCCGATCTCATGGCCGGCGCCCGGGTGCACGAAGACACCACGGCGCTCATCACGCTGGGACGCAACACGCTGGACACGATCGCCGGGAACGGAACGAAAGCCCGGCTCGAGGCGGCCGGCATCCGGCTTGTCCCCGACCTGTGCTGGTGCTCGATCTCGGAGCCGGTGTTTCCGCCGGCGGCGCGGGTCCTGATGACGAACTCGGGCAAATACGCCCATTACGCCCCGTCGCTGTCCAACCGCGCCGTGCGCTTCGGCTCACTCGCGCAATGCGCCGAAGCCGCGCGCACGGGCCGGGCCAGTGCCACCCCGCCGGCCTGGCTGGACGCCGCCCCGGCCTGACCGCAGGCGCAGGATCGCGGCTGTCCCGGCCCCTGCCCGGCCGGATTTACCCACGGGTAAATTGCGGTCGGCGACAGGCGGCCCCTGCCCGCTCAGGTCTCGAGCGCCGCATAGAACGCCGCCACCGCCTCTTCCAGCCGGCGCCGGTCGATGGCGGAAAAGTCACGGTCGTCGCGCAGCTCGAGCCGCCCCTGCGAGGCGCTGCATTTCGCGACGCCCTGCGCCAGCGGCACCTGAAAGGTGGTTTTGGCCTGGCGCGGGCGCGCTGGTTTGGCCGCGGTTTTACCCGTGGGTAAATCCGGCACCGCCGCGAGACAGCCACGCAGGATCTCTGCCTCGCGCTTGGCGTCGCGCCCCGGCTCGGCCCGCAGCGCCAGGCTCACCCGTTGCAGCAACGTCTCGTCGCGGTCCATCGCCCGCTTCAGGTCGACGCCAAGGTTGCGCGGGATCCGCGTGGGATGTTCCAGCAGTTTCTCCAGCCGCAGCAGCAGTTCGGCAAAGGCGCGGATATAGCTGCGCTTCTGGTCGGAGGCGGATTTGAACAGCACCGAGACCGCCTCGGACACGTCGGCGCAGCCGTTCTGCGGGTCCTCGGCATAGCGCCGCGCGAGGCTCGCCATCTCGGCGAATGAGATGTCCTTGCGGATCAGGTTCTCATCCACCATCCGGCGATAGCTGGTGTGCAACGCGCTGTCCGGCGGCACGATGCCCACCGGAATGGTGGCGAATTCCGCCGCGCCGGTCTGCGCGTGGAGCGCGCGAAACGCCAGCAGCCGGCGCATGCCCTGGATCAGCTCGTACCGGCCGTCGCCGCGCGCCTCGACCCGCAGCGGGTTCGACAGGCCGATCTCGCGGATCGAGCAGATCAGCTCGTCGAGTTCCTCGTCCTCACCCGGGGCGCGGTCGCGCATCAGCTTGTCGGTCACCACCGCGTCAAGCGGCACCCGGTCGGTGATCAGCCCCTCGCGTTTCAGCCGCACGAACTCTGTGGCGAGCCGGTCGTTTTCCTCGCGGATGGTCTCTTCCGCCGCCTTGCGGTCGCGCAGCGAATTGGCGTTCTCGTGGATCGCCGAGGCCATCGGCCCGCGGCGCAACGCACGGTCGGGCACCTTGCCGACCTCCATATCGCCCATCTCTGGCACGTCTATGTCGAACACTCTGCGCTTCTTGCTCATTGGTCGGCCTCCATCTGCGCCCAGGCGTCATGCACGGTCTGGCGGAACTCTTCATAGGCGCCATCGAATGTAGAGCGTGCTCTGCGCCAGGTCTCCCTGGTCATCTCCCGGTAATCCATCTCATAGACCGAGTTGAGGAATCGCCCCGATTGCTCGACCGCGCGAGTCATCTCGACCGGGTTCTCGGTGACATGCTCGCCCCAGACCTTGCGAAACGCCTCCTGCATCGCGCGGTGCAGGTCATTGCCGGTCTCGAACCGGGTGAGCAGGAAGCGGATGTCGTAGAACGCCTTGGGCAGGGCGATCTTACCCGTGGGTAAGGTGCCGTCGAAGCCGCCGGAGAGATCCTCGAGCGCCTCTGAGAGCTGGCCGACAAAAGAGGTGGTGCTGTCATATTCCCAGTAGCCGGGGCCGGAGGGGATATAGAGCACATCGGCGGCAAAGACCGCGTTCATCGACTGGTAGCCGATGGCGGGCGGGCAGTCGAACAGGATGATGTCATAGGCGTCATCGGGGATCTGGTCGAGATAGCGCGACACCGCGGCAAAGAACGACCATTCGGGGTTCAGGTGGCGGTACTGCGCGCTGGCGAATTCGACAAAGGCGGCATTGGCGCAGGAAGGCACGGCGTCGATCGTCGGCCATGAGGTGGTCTTGATGAAATCGCCGATGCGCAGGTCGCCGAGGCCCAGTTCGGTGATCGAGGCGGGCAGGTGGCGGTGGGGCAGGGCGGCCCCGGATTCGGCACCCACGGGGCCGGCGTTCATCCGCTCGGTCTCGCGGATCAGGTCGCGCGCCATGATGCCCCAGACGGTGTGCTCCTCCGACACGTCGGTCAGCCCGAGGGAGTGGCTGAGGGTGGCCTGCGGGTCGAAGTCGACCACCAGCACGCGGTAGCCGTCAAGCGCGGCGGCATGGGCGAAATGCAGCGCCACGGTGGACTTGCCGGCGCCGCCCTTGAAGTTGGCCACCGCGGCGCGCACCGCGCGCTGGCCGGCGGGACGGCGCGGCATCAGGCTGCGCTTGTTGATCTTGAGCCGGCGGCGCAGCTCGTTGATCTCTTCGAGCGAGAACCAGCGCTGGCGGCCTTCCTGCTCGACCTCGCCCGAGGGCAGCGAGGGATCGGCGGCCAGCTTGCCGCGAAAGGTGGACTGGTTGATGCGGAAGATCAGCTCGGCCACCTCCCAGCTGGAGAACCGCCGCAGCGTCTTTTCGAGCCCGGGAGAAAAGGTCTGCTGCCGGATCCAGCCCTGCAGCTTCAGGGACCGGGTCTGAAGAACGCTGAGGTCTTCGTGGGTAAACATGCTGTGCCTCGCAGGACGGTTTTCATCGCTTTTTTCCCATTTACGCTTAAATTGCGTTTAGGGCAAAACCTAATATCATCAGCTGGCAGGGCAGGGCGGTCTTACCCGTGGGTAAGGAACCAAGGCGCTGCGCCGCGCCACAGCGATTCGGGGCCGGCACCGGGGACCGGCGGCCGATCCTTGACGGGCCCGCCAGATATAGGGGGACACCGCGAGGGCCCCTCCCACCGTTAGGGGGACATTTGCAGCCTATAGGGGGACAGACAGGATGTCCCCCATCACCTTACTCTTCACCGGATTCTATTTTATAGGGGAAGACGGCCCGGCGGATTTCGCGGCCGGACCGGCAGCTGCTTGACAGAATCGCTTTGTTGGACGCAAATTGGCGGCAAGCTCGGAAAAGCGTTGGCAGGCGCTCTCAAAGACGGGCAGGACCGCCGGGACACCCGGCAGCGAGGCGGAGCAGGTCATGCAGGTGGCGAAACCGGCCGGGCGCAATGCCTCGGCCCTGAAATACGACATACTCTCGGCTCTGGGCGTCTCGGCGCTCTCGGGCGACAAGCACCGTCAACGGCTGGTGATGCGGCTGATGGTGCTGATCACCACCCGCTACAATTGGCAGCACAACGAGCTTTCGATCGGCCGGGCCGAGATCGCCCGGCTGTGGTCGGTCGACGAACGCACGGTCAAGCGCGAGATGGCCAAGCTGCGCAGCGCCGGCTGGCTCGAGGTCAAGCGCGCCGGGGCCAAGGGGCGGGTGACGGTCTATGCGCTGAACCTCGACGGGCTGCTGGGCGACACCCGTGCCAGCTGGGACACCATCGGCAGCGATTTTACCGCCCGGATGCAGGAGCGTCACGGCGGGGCCGGTCAGAGCGGGGCAGGGGAGGCGGCGGCAACGGTCGATCCCAAGGTGATCCCGTTCCAGCCGCGGGGGCAGGCGGGGCCGGCCGAAGGGCTCTGGGGCACCGTGCTGGCGCAGCTGCGCCGCGAGGCGCCGGCGCTGGCCAGCGCCTGGTTCGGGCAGCTGTCGGAGATGTCACGGGAGGGCGGCCGGGTGCAGCTGGCGGCGCCGTCGCGCTTTGTGGCGGATTACGTCAGCACCCATTTCCTGCCGCAGCTGCTGACCACCTATGCCGGGATCGACCCCGCAGTGCGCCGGGTCGAGGTGCTGGCGGCGGAGTGAGCCGCGGCGGTTGGACCACTATTTATTTACCGACATCGTCACAGTGTGAGCCCTGTGGAGGCCCGCATTTCGCCGGAAATGCGGGCGTCTTGCGAGCGCTCGGACGGGGGGCGGCGCAAAATTGGTCTGGACAATTTCGCATCCTTTGGTATTGGTTGGGCCAATAAGCCTATAATAACCGAGCGATCCTATCTGGGAGGAGATCAAGATGCGGAGTATTACGAAATTTGCGGCGGTTCTGGGGGTTGGCGTCGCGGCGCTGGCCCTTCCGGTTGGACCAATCGGGGCGCAGCAGGCCGCGGCACAGGACTTCCCGTCCAAACCGATCGAGGTCATCGTGCCGTTCAAGCCGGGCGGTCGGACCGATGTGGTGGCGCGGCTGATCGGCGAGAAGATCAAGGAAGAGGGGCTGCTGGGGCAGCCGATGGCGGTGGTCAATGCCGATGGCGGCGCCGGGGCCAATGCGGTCAACCGGATGCGGCGCGGCGATGACGACGGCCATACCATACTCCACTGGCACCATCAGGCGCTGATCGCCATGGCGATGGGCTTGGGCGATTTCAGTCTCGAGGACTTCAAGTCGATCGGCTACACCGGCGGCGGCAGCCCGGTCTGGGTGGTGCGCAGCGACAGCGACTTCGACACCTTCGAGGATCTGGTCGCGCATCTGAAGGAAAACCCGCGCAGCCTGGTCGAAGCGGTGGGCATCGGCACCATCCCGCATTTCGTCGGCGGCATGCTGGCCAACGAAGCCGGGTTCGAGACCCGCTATGTGACCGCAAACTCCGGGGCTGACCGGCTGCGGCTGCTGCTGGGCGGCAATGCCGACATTGCGCTGTTTGCGGCCTCGGAATACCTCGCTCAGGGCGACGGCCTGAAACCGCTGATCTACTTCGGCCGCGAACGTCTGCCCGATCTGCCGGATGTGCCGACGGCGACCGAACTGGGCTATGACGTGAGCTGGGCCAATCCGAACTGGTGGCTGGCCCCGGCCTCGACCCCGGATGAGACCGTGGCGGCGCTTGGCGCGGCGCTGAAACAGGCGGCGGCCGATCCCGAGATCGTCGAGTACTTCCGCAACAACACGCTCGAGCCCTACTGGACGCCCGGAGACGAGGCGATGGCCGATGCCGAAAAGCAGCTTGAAGCGCTGAAGGCCGTGGCCGCCACCATCAACTGAGCCCACGCCGGCGGGTCGGGGTCCGATCCGCCGGCGCATCACCCGGGAGGGGCCGCACATGCGCGATGCCAGACGCCAGACCATCGCAGACATCATCCTTGCCCTGCTGGTGAGCGCCGGGGCGGGGCTTTTGTTCATCGGCGCGGCCGAGTTGCCGCCACCGCGGTTCGAGCCGCTGGGCTCGGCGGCGCTGCCACGCATCCTTGGCGCGCTGCTGATCTTCTTTGCCGTGCTGCTGGTGATCCGCGGCCTGCTGCGCCTGCGCGCCGGTCACGTCACGGAAGTCGCCCGCTCGGACGCCGACCCCCGGCGTGGCGCGCTGGTCTTCGTGGCGCTGGTGGCCTATGTGGCGGCGCTGGATTTCGGGCGGCTGCCCTTCGTGCCGGTGACCACCGTCTTTGTCATCGCCACCGGGCTGGCGATCGGCGCCCGCACCTGGGCCAATGTCGCGGTCTTTGCCGGCGTCGGTCTGGGGCTCTCGCTGGCGATCTCGACCATCCTTGAACGCTTTCTCTATATCACGATCGGCTGACTGATGCTTGACGCCTTCACCGCGCTTTTCGAATGGCAGAACCTGTTGTTCCTGACCATCGGCACCGGCCTTGGCATCGTCGTGGGGGCCATTCCGGGCCTCACCGCCTCGATGCTGATCGCGCTGACCCTGCCGCTGACCTTTCACATGGACCCGGTCAGCGCGGTGACCCTGCTGATCGGCGAATATGTCGGCGGCATCTCTGGCGGGCTGATCACCGCGATCCTGCTGCGGATGCCGGGCACCCCGGCCTCGATCGTCACCACCTTTGACGGCTACCCGATGGCACAGAAGGGCCTGGCCGAGCGCGCGCTGGCGCTTGGCATCATGGCCTCGGTGGTGGGCGGCATCATCTCCTGGGGGTTTCTGGCGGGCATGTCGCCGGCGCTGGCGCGGTTTGCGCTGCAGTTCGGTCCGTGGGAATATTTCACCCTGGTGCTGATGGCGCTGGTGATGCTGGCGGTGCTGTCTCAGGGCTCGATGATCAAGGGGCTGATGGCGGCGGCGCTGGGGATGGCCTTTGCCCTGCCGGGGATCGACAGTTCGATCGGGCAGGCGCGGCTGACCTTCGGCTCGAGCGCCATGCTCTCGGGCTTTGGCCTGCTGCCGGTGCTGATCGGCGCCTTCGCGATCAGCCAGATCCTGCGCGACGCCGCCACCCCGCAGGCCAGCGGCAAGATGGACATGCCCACCGCGCGGCTGCCGATCTATCGCAGCGACATCCGCTATGCGGGCAAGCTGATCCGCGGCTCGGTCATCGGCACCTGGATCGGCCTGCTGCCCGGCATCGGGGCCAATATTGCGGCGCTGGTGTCCTATTCCACCGAAAAGCAGCTCTCGAAGGAGCCGGAGAAATTCGGCACCGGCCATGAGCCCGGAGTCGTGGCCGCCGAGAGCGCCAACAATGCCTCGATCGGCGGCGCGCTCATCCCGCTGATCACCATGGGCATCCCCGGCTCGGTGACCGAGGCAATCCTGATCGGCGCGCTGACCATCCACAACCTGCAACCCGGCCCGCTGCTGTTCCAGAGCGCGCCAGAGATCGCCTATGGCATCATCGCCGCCTATCTGGTGGCCAATGTGCTGATGCTGATGCTGATGTGGGGCGCGGTGCGCTATATCGCCCGCATCGTGCAGCTGCCGCGCTCTGGGCTGATGGCGGTGATCCTGGTGTTCTGCGTCACCGGCTCCTACGCGGTGAACTCGAGCTTTGTCGATGTCTGGGTGATGATCGGTTTCGGTCTGGTGGGTCTCGGGCTGGAGTATTGCCGGGTGCCGCTTGGCCCCTTCGTCATCGGCTTCGTGCTGTCGCCCATCGCCGAAGAGCAGCTGCGCGCTTCGCTGATGATGTCGGATGGCAACCTGATGGAGATCACCTCGCGGCCCTATGCGCTGGTGTTTCTGGCGCTGGCGCTGGCCACCGTGCTCTGGCCCTATATTGCTGCGCGCCTGGGCGCGCGGGCGCGCGCCGGACATGCAAAGGATGCGACATGAATTTCCTCAACCTGCCCACCGGCAGCCGCCGCTACCTTGAAATCGCCCGTCAGCTGGCAAGGGATATCGAAGGCGGCACCTATGCCACCGGCGAACGGTTGCCGCCTGAGCGCGAACTGGCGCAGACCCTCGATGTCAGCCGCACCACCGTGCGAGAGGCGCTGCTGGCGCTGGAGATCATGCAGATGATCGAGATCCGCGTGGGCTCCGGCGTCTTTGTCCGCGACATCTCGGCCCGCGGCGCCGCGCCGATCTACGAGCCTGATGCCTCGCCGCCCTCGGCGGTTCTGGCGGCCCGGCGGTTGATCGAGGGCGAGACCGCGGCGCTGGCGGCCGCCAACGCCACGCCGGAGCAGGTGGCGCTGATGGGGCAGTGCAACGCCGATCTCGAGGCCAGCATCGACGATATCGCCGGCTTTGACGCCGCCGACGCGCGGTTTCACGACCTGATCGCCCAGGCCGCCGGCAACGACGTGCTGGGCAGCATGGTCGGCCACCTCTGGCGGATGCGCGAAAGCGAGATGTGGGCCTTCTGGTACGACCAGACCCGCCACCCCGACCACCGTCGCCGCTCGGCCGAGGATCACCGGGTGATCCTGCGCGCCATCGAGCGCGGCCTGCCCGACGTCGCCCGCACCGCGATGCAAAGCCATCTCGACGTGCTGGCCGACCGTTTCTACACCCTCAAGCTCGAAGGCCCGAAATGACCGCACAGAAGCCCGACATCGTCTTCATCATCACCGATCAGCAGCGCTATGACACCATCGCCGCGCTGGGTGCGTCGCATATGGACACGCCCAATATCGACCGGCTGGTGACCACCGGCGTCAGCTTCGAGCAGTGCCATGTCACCGCGCCCTCCTGCGTGCCCTGCCGCGCCTCGCTCTTTACCGGCTATTACCCGCATACCAACGGCGTGCTGGCCAATGGCCAGCCCTGGAGCAGGACCTGGGTCTCCGATCTGGCGCGCGCCGGCTATCACTGCGTGAATATCGGCAAGATGCACACCATCCCCTATGACGCCAAGGCCGGGTTCCACGAGCGCTATGTGGTGGAAAACAAGGACCGTTACATGGAGGGCCGCTGGTTCTTTGACGAATGGGACAAGGCGCTGGCGTCGCACGGGCTGAAGAAACAACAGCGCGAGCTCTATCGCCAGCGCCCCGACTACAAGGACCGGCTCGGCGCCTTTACATGGGATCTGCCGCCGGCGCTGCAATCTGACAATTTCATCGGCGACACCACCTGCTGGTGGCTCGAGACCAAGCCGGTGGAGAAGCCGCTGTTTCTCACCGTGGGCTTTCCGGGGCCGCATCCGCCCTATGACCCGACGCCCGAGATGGCCGAGAAATACATGGCGCGCGACGTGCCGCTGCCGGAGGTCTCTGACGAGGAGCTGGCGGCGCTGGCCGGCCCCTGGATCGAGAAGCGGGCGCATGACGTCGAGGTCGATCACGACAGCGTGGCCTGGAAGCTGAAGCCCACGACCGAAGAGCTGAAGCGGATGCGGGCCTATTACTATGCCAACATGGAGATGATCGACACCCAGGTCGGCCGCATCCTCGACGCTCTGGAGGCGCGCGGCAATCTCGACAACACCATCGTGATCTTCACATCGGATCATGGCGACAACCTCGGCGATCACGGGCTGAGCCAGAAATGGGCGCCCTACGATCAGGTCACCCGCGTGCCGATGATCATCTCGGCGCCGGGGCGGTTCGAGGGCGGGCGGCAGGTGTCGGAGATGGTGCAGCTCTTTGATCTGGGGCCGACGATTCTGGAATGGGCCGGGGTGACGCCCGATGCCAGCTTCGAGGCCGAGAGCCTGAACCCGGCGCTTGAGGGCCAGACGTTCACCGGCCGCAGCCATGTGTTCTGCGAACAGGCGGGCGATGTGAACATGACCGGCGCGAGCTACCTGACCATGGTGCGCTCTCGGACCCACAAGCTGGTGCATTTCCGCGGCTCGGGCGAGGGGCAGCTGTTTGACCTGATGGCCGATCCGGGCGAGCGGGTGAACCTCTGGGACGATCCCGGGCAGGCGGCGGTGAAGCAGGCGCTGCTGAACGACCTGCTCGAGTTCCACGTCGAAAGCGCGGTGCGCACCCGCAACGCCCGCCATCTGATCGTCTCGCCGCCGGGCGAAGCGGCGCTGCAATGATCTGACGCGGGGCCGGGCGACTTGACGCGCGGCCGTCGGCGGGCATGCTGGCGGATGCAGAACAGGAGGCCCGCGCCCGTGGAGAGCTTTGAGACCGATGCGGTGGTGATCGGCGCCGGTGTTGTCGGGCTGGCCGTGGCCCGCGCGCTGGCGCTGGCCGGGCGCGAGGTGCTGATCCTCGAGAAGAACCCGGTGATGGGCGAGGAAACCAGCGCCCGCAATTCCGAGGTGATCCACGCCGGCCTCTACTATCCGCCCGGCTCGCTCAAGGCGCGGCACTGCCGGCGCGGTCGCGACATGCTTTATGACTTCTGCGACGAGCGCGGGGTTGGTCATCGCCGCTGCGGCAAGCTGATCGTGGCCACCGATGCGGCCGAGGAGGCGCGGCTGTCGGGCATTGCCACCCATGCCGCGGGCAACGGCGTCGCGGATTTGCGGCCGGTCGGGCGGGCCGAGCTGCAGCGGCTGGAGCCGGCGCTTTCGGCCTGCGCGGCGCTTTTGTCTCCTTCCACCGGCATCGTCGACAGCCACGCCCTGATGCTGGCGCTTCTGGGCGAGGCCGAGGCGCAGGGGGCGCAGCTGGTGACCCGCGCGCCGGTCACCGGCGGCGCGCTTTGCGGCGACGGGGCGGTCGAGCTGGCGGTGGGCGGGGCCGAGCCGATGCGCCTGCGCTGCCGCTCGCTGATCAACTGCGCCGGGCTCTGGGCGCCTTCGCTCAGCGCCCGGATCGACGGGCTGCCGAAGCCGCCGCAGCTGACGCTGGTCAAGGGCAACTACTTTTCGCTCACCCGACCGCCGCCGTTCTCGCGGCTGATCTACCCGGTGCCGGGTGACGGCGGGCTGGGCATCCATTTCACCCTCGACATGGGCGGGCGCAGCAAGTTCGGCCCCGATACCGAATGGCTCGACACCGATGATCCCTCAGGCGTCGACCTGCGGGTTGATCCGGCGCTGCGGGGGCGTTTTGCCACAGCCATCGCGCGCTACTGGCCGAACATCGAGGCCGCCGATCTCAGCCCCGATTACGCCGGGGTGCGGCCCAAGATCGCCGGTGCGGCCTATGGCGATTTCAGGATCCTCGGGCCGGAGGCGCTCGGCGGCCCGCATGCGCTGCTCTATGGCATCGAGTCGCCCGGGCTGACCGGCGCGCTGTCGATTGCCGAGGATGTGGCCGGCTGGCTCGGCGCCGGCTGAGGCGTCAGACCGGCGCCAGCACGAAGGCATAGAGCAGCGCCCAGAGGCTGAGCACCACCCCCAGCAGCAGCACGAACAGCCCGTTCCAGCGCAGGCCCACGTGCAGCGGGCTGACGCCGCCGAAACTGCCGGTGAGGATGGTGGTGGCGGTGAAGGGCGAGCAGATGCCGCTGATCGCCCAGCCGGCGCAGATCGCGGTGACCACGGCGGCGGGGCTGACCCCGAGGCTCTCGGCCGCCGGGATCAGCGGCGCGATCAGCGTCACCCCGAGGATCGGGTTCATCCCCAGCTGGCCCAGCACCGGCACCAGCCAGACCAGCGCCACCAGCAGCAGCCAGGGCGGCATCACCCCGAGGTCGAGCCCCATGCGCTGCAGGATCGGCACCAGCAGCGGTGCGCCCAGCGTGCCGATATAGCCCGCCATCATCAGCAGCACGATCTCGCCGCGATAGCCGGGCAGGTCGGTGAACAGGAATTGCCGCAGCGGCGGGCCGATGGCGCCGCGGTGCTGCAGCAGCGCCCAGCCGAGCGAGATCAGCGGCACCACCAGCATCACCACGCCGACGATGCGCACCCCGGTCAGCAGGTGCAGCCCGCCGACCGAGACCGCCAGCAGCGCCAGCAGGCCAAAGAGCGGCGTCTGGCTGGCGAAGGTTCCTTCGACCGGGCGGGGCGGCGGGCGGACGGCAAGCCGCGGTTTGAACAGCGTGTCGAGCGCCCAGCCGAGACCGGCGAGGATCAGCGCCGAGACCAGCCCCGGCAGCACCGCGTCGCGCCAGCTGGCACCGGGGATCAGCACGGTGGTGATCGCCATGGCAAAGCTCAGCGGCGACCAGGGCAGGGTCGAGATGAAGCCGCGCTGAATCGCCAGCAGCATCCGCCGGCGGCGGTGGCCCCTGACCACCGGGTCGCTGTCAAGCGCCGCCGCCGTGGTCGCCAGCCCCCCGAGCAGCGCGATGGCGCCATAGCTCAGCAGCAGCGAGAACATGTGGCCGCCAAGGCTCAGCGCAAGGTAGCGCCGTCCGGGCGGCTGCGAGGCGAGGTAGCGGCCGGCAGCGGCGATCGCGGGCGAGCTCTGGGCGATCGAGCGCAGGGTGGCCAGCGCGCAGAAGAAGGCGCCGATGAAGCCCGCCGAGGCCAGGCCGCGCGCCAGCACCGGCTGCCAGTCGGGGGTGACGGCGAGGGTCCAGAGCGTCAGCCCGGCACCCACCGCGACGAAGGCAAACCGCGAGGCGCGGACCCGCGGCGCCAGCAGCAGCACCACCGCCGCGGCCACCAGCGCCCGCGGCAGGACCGCCGCCGGCACCTGCCATTCGACCAGCGTGGTCAGCGCCACCAGCAGCACCAGCAACAGGGCGGCGGCACGGTCGAGGGGGGAAGGGGGGGTCATGCGGGCTCCGGGCCTGTGTTGCCTCGTCCGAGTGTTACGGAGCGCGGCGCGCAAGGTCCAGAGCGGGCGGCCGGGTTTCGCCGCGCCGGGCCTCTGCGGGTTTGACAGGGCGGGCCGGGATTGGCGGGGCAGGGGCCGCTGCGGGGTCGCTGAAAACCGCGGGCCCGGTGCCTTTGTTCTGCCCCGAAAATGTACCGAAAACACCGCTTCCGGATGGCGGTAAATTGGCCTAATTCTACTTAGGCACGATCAATGGTTTTAGAAGGTTGCGAAAATAACAAAAGAATAAGACTGACCGCAGATTTTCATCCGCAGGCCTCTTGCCTGACCCCCTCTCACGTCGACCGCCGCGCCTCCGCGCCCCGCACCAGAGGGGCGCGGCAGCCGGCACCACATCCGGGCTCTGCCGGTAAGCCGTTGTCGGGGAATGAACCTTGGCGGCACAGGCGCACGCCCTGCACGCGACGCGGCGGCCCGCGCGCCGCCGCATCTCACACATACTGTAATCCGGAATCAGAATATGAAGTCTTTACGTTTCGGCGACCTGTTTCGCCTGTCCTTTCTGGTGCTATGGCTCGCCTCTCCGGCCCAGGCCTGGTTCTTTGGCAAGGATCACCCCTCGCAATCGGAAGTCGAAAGCTATGTCCGAAGTGAATTGTCCAAGGTCCTGGCGATCGAGGAAATCGAGATCGGCAGCCAGGACATCCGGCAGGAACTCATCGAGTTTTCCGAGAGCCGGGTGCGGGTCACCGTCTCGACCACCGAGCCGCTCTATGGCTATGCCAACCAGCTCCCGGACGGCACGCCGCTGATCGAAACCCGCACCGCCGCCGGCACCTCGGTCGTGGCCTTCGCGCTGGTCAAGGCCCGGGCGATCGGCGAGGGCTGGGAGGGGCGCGTGTTCTGGGACGACAACCGGGTGTTTCAGAACCTCGGTCGCCCGCGGGCCCAGATGCCGCGCACGGCCCTGCTGAAAGGCTCGGACGCCCATAGCGCGCATCTCGCCCTGCTGGCGGAACAGCGTGCGGCGGCGGCGCGCCAGCGGCTCGCGCTGCAGCAGGCGGTCTCTGGCGACTTCGAGGGGCGGGTGGTCTGCGGACGACAACAGCATGAGGTCGCCTCGCTCAGGATCGATGCGGTGGCCGGCACCGGCCGGCTTGTCACCCGCAAGGTGGCGCTGGTCGACCAGCCCTGGGCCGAGATCGATCTCAAGGTGGAGCAGACCCGGCAGGAGGACAGCTTCTGGGTCAGCGGCGCCGACTGGGGATTCACCGTCGCGCCGGGTACGGACGGACCGGTGTTCAGCCACCGCCACTGCGACATTGCGTTCTATCCCGCCGGCGAGATCCCGCAGGAGGTGACCGCCGAACGGGACCGCCAGGCAGAGATGCTCGCCCTTCTGTCGGTCGGCAAGGTCGAGGCCGAGGCGCTCTTTGGCGCCGAGCGGCGGCCGCATGCCGAGGCCGAGATCCTCGAGATCGGCGACCGCGGCTTTCGCATGAAGCTGTTTCACACCTCGCGTCTCAACGGCCGTTTTGGCGGCCCGAACTTCGCCTATCGCGCCACCTCGACCCTGACCGTCAAGTTTGCCGACCCGCCGGCGCGGCCGATGATCGGTGGCCAGGTCGAGGGCCGCGGCGAGCTGATGCTGAACCCGCGGTGCCCCATCGACATCGCCAAGACCGACGACGGCGGCCTGAGGCTTCAGGAGCACGAAGGCTATCTCTGCGCCCTGCGGCTTGACCTGATCCCGTAGCTGGAGCGCGCCGGGCAGACCCTGACGCAGGATCTGCCCGGCACCGCCGATGCCGGGTCGCCCGGGGTCTCAAACAGAGTGCGCCTTGGCGCGGAAACCATCGCCCGGACGGGCTGACCGTCGTCCCGTTTCCGCCAGTGAAGGGTGTGACGTGGCGGCGTCCCGGATCGCCTGCGGGACAGAATCCTGCTGAAAAGCTTTCCAAATCCCGCAACCCGCCTATCCTTCACCCCGACACCAGCCCGTGCCCCGGCCGTTCCAGACGGCCGGGGCACGGGCGCTTGACCGAACGACACAAGGACCGCTTGCATGCTCCCCCGCCTTTTCCGCGCCCTCGTTGCCCTGACCCTCGCGGTCGGCCTGTTCCTTGGCGCGGCCCTGCCACAGGCGGTTTCGGCGCAACAGAGCGCACCGGCCGAGGCAGAGGGGGCCGAGGCAGAGGGGCAGGGGGCCGATCCGCTGGCCGCGCTGCTCGAGGTGCTGCGCGACGAGGAGGCCCGCGCCGCCCTGATCGCCGAGCTCGAGCGCGTGGGCGAGACCGCGGGCGACCCGCTCGACGGGCTCGAAGCGGCGGCCGAAGAGGTGCAGGAGGTCGAGCGCCGGCCCTCGATCGGGGCGCGCGTCGCGCAGCTGACCCAGCGGATCGCCGAGGGGCTGGCCGAGCAGGGGCAGCAGGTCCTTGCCAGCCTGTCCGGCGGCGGCACCCTGCTGGGCGGGCTCAGCGGTCTTGACCTGCCGGTGCTCTGGGAGACCTTTCAGAGCCTGCTGCTGGTGATCGTCATCACCGTCGCGGTCTGGCTGGTGTTGCGGGCGCTGTTCAAGCCGGTCTATCGGCGCATGGGCGAGCGCGCCGAACGGGCCAACTTCCTGCGCACCCTGTTCATCTTCATCGCCTCCACCCTGCTGGACGCGGCGGTGGTGGTGGTGGCCTGGGCGCTGGGCTATGCGATTTCGCTGATGGTGCTGGGCGATGCCGGCCAGATCGGCTTTCGCCAGGCGCTCTATCTCAATGCCTTCCTGATCGTCGAGCTGGCCAAGGTCGCGATCCGGGCCATCGTCTCGCCCTCGACCGGCGGGCTGCGGCTGATCGCGCTGACCAACGAAGCGGCGGTGCGGCTGAACCGGCATGTCAACGTCGTGGTCAGCACCCTGGGCTATGGCCAGCTGCTGGTGGTGCCGCTGGTCAACCGCAACATCTCGCATTTCGCCGGCCTCGGGGTCTCGGCGCTGCTGTCGGCCTTCGTGCTGATCTATCTGGTGGTGCTGGTGCTGCGGCACCGCGAGAACGTGGCCAACTGGATCGCGCGTCGGCTGATGTCACACCATGTGGCCGAAGAGATCGACGCGCCCACCGGGGAGGGTCTGGCCGAAAACACCCCTGTCGCCACGACCCCGGTGCCGAGCCTGGCGATGGCCGGCAGCAGCCCGGCCGGCGATCCGGCGGTCGATCTGGCGGCCGATCCCGCGGTCGCGCCGCCCGCGCGGCCCGCCGCTGCTGCAGGGCCGACCGCTGCGCCGCCGCGGCGGCAGCTGGGCGGCATGCTGGGCACGCTGACGCGCACCTGGCACTGGTTTGCGCTGGCCTATCTCGGCTTCATGGTGGTGGTGGTGATTTCGCGTCCGGCCGAGGTGGTGGCGCAGTACCTGATCGCCTCGGGCAAGGTGCTGGCGGTGGCCCTGCTCGGCTCGCTGATCGTCGGCGCCATCGGCCGGGCGCTGCGCCACGGGGTGGTTCTGCCCGAGGAAATGCGGCGCAAGCTGCCGCTGCTCGAACCGCGGCTCAACGCCTTCGTGCCCAAGCTGCTGATCGCCCTGCGGCTGCTGGTGGCGCTGGCGGTGGTGCTCTACATGCTCGACGTGATCGGCCTGCTGGCGCTTGGCGGCTGGTTCGCCTCGCCGATCGGGCTCGAGGTTTCGGGGCGGGTGGTCTCGGTGGCGCTGATCCTGCTGGTGGCGGGGCTGATCTGGCTGGCGGTCAACAGCTGGATCGACTTCCGCCTCAACCCCGAGGTCGGCAAGGTGCCGAGCGCCCGCGAGACGACGCTGCTGTCGCTGATGCGCAATGCCTTCACCATCGCGCTGCTGATCTTTACGCTGATGTTCGCGCTGGCCGAGATCGGGCTTGATATCGGCCCGCTGCTGGCCTCGGCCGGGGTGCTGGGTCTGGCCATCGGCTTTGGCGCGCAGAAGATGGTGCAGGACATCATCACCGGCGTCTTCATCCAGTTCGAGAACGCGATGAACGTGGGCGACGTGGTCACCGTCGGCGGCACCACCGGCACGGTGGAAAAGCTTACCGTGCGCTCGGTCAGCCTGCGCGACCTGCAGGGCACCTTTCACATCATCCCGTTTTCCAGCGTCGACATGGTGTCGAACTACATGCGCGATTTCTCGCATTTCGTCTGCGACATGGGGATTGCCTATCGCGAGGATGTGGACGAGGCCAAGCAGGCGATGTTCGATGCCTTCGAAGAGCTGCGCCGTGACCCCGAGCAGGCCGCCAAGATCATCGGCGACATGGAGTGGTTCGGCCTCAACAGCTTTGGCGACAGCGCGGTCGTGGTGCGGGCGCGGATCAAGACGATCCCTGGCAGCCAGTGGGGGGTCGGCCGGGCCTATAACGCGATCCTCAAGCGGGTGTTCGACGCCCGCGGCATCGAGATCCCCTTTCCGCATCAGACGGTCTATTTCGGCGAGGCCAAGGACGGCCGCACCCAGGCGCTGCGGTTGCGCCAGGCCGACCCGCAGCCCGCCGGAGAAACCGGCCCGGCCCTGCCCGAGACCTGAGGGCGGCTCAGCCCGCCCGGGGGGCGGCGGCAAACAACCGCCCCAGCCCGTCCGGGGTATCGGCGACCCCGGCCAGCCGCAGCATGTGCCAGGCCAGCGCGGTGTTGCTCGAGATCACCGGCACGCCGATCCGCGCCTCGGCCTGCGCGATGATGTCGAGACAGCGCAGGTTGGTGCAGGCGACAAAGACCGCGTCGCAGGGGGCCTGCGCCGCCACATCGCCCACCGCCTGCAGGATCGACGCCGGCGTGATCCGCGCCACGACGCGGTCATTGCCTTCCTCGAACGACCCGAAGCCGGCGATCGCGAACCCGGCCGCCTCGATCTTGTGCCGCATTCTGGCCGAGACCTCGGGGATATAGGGCGTGACGAAGCCCAGCCGCCCGATGCCGAGATGCGTGCAGGCGGCGAGGATGGCGGCCAGCGGGTCGGTGACCCTGGCGCCGGGGCAGGCCACGCGCACCGCCGCGGCCACCCTGTCGGAGCCGATCACCGTCGAGGCCGAGGTGCAGCCAAAGCCGATGGCGTCGAACTGCAGCGAGGGCGGCAGCAGCCGCGCCGCGGCCGGCAGGTCCTGCTCCATCAGCATCAACGTCTCGGGCCGGATCTCGGGCGCCATAGCAATCCGGCTGTGATAGAGCGCGACCCCGGCGCGATCCATGATGCGGGCGAATTCCGGCTCGAGCGTCTCGTCGGTTTCAAGCACGATCACCCCGAGGTTGGCCCGCGTGCCGATGCCCCGGTCGGTCTGAAAATCGAGCTTCATGGCAGGTCCTCGGATGACGGGGTCAGATGACGGGAAGGTCTGGCGCGGCGCGGTCGGTCAGGAGGTCGGCACCGCCCGTGCGCACCACGATGTTTTCCTCGTGGACCATGACGCGGCCCGCGCCGTAGGCGAGCGACGGCTCGAGCGTCAGCACCATGTTCTCGGTGATCTCGGTCTCCTCCCAGGCGGCGAGAGAGGGCCATTCGGTCAGCTGCAGTCCCAGCCCGTGGCCCAGCCGGCCGACCGCGCCGCCGTGGTCGTCGGGCGCGCCGATCACGGCCTGCATCACGCGAAACAGCTCGCGGCAGGGGGTGCCGGGGCGGGCGGCGGCGCGGCCGGCCTCGGTGGCCCGCCAGAGCACGTCATAGGCCCGTCGCGCGGCGTCATCCGCTTCGCCGATGGCGAAGTTGCGGTCGAAATCGCAGAAGTAGCCATCCCGGCAGGCCCCGAAATCGAGCATCAGGACGTCGCCGCGCGCCAGCGCCCGGTCCGAGGGCGGCGAGATCACGTCGCGGTAGCCGCCGGCCTCGGCGCCGCCGACGAGGTAGGGCATGTCATCGGCTCCCTGCGCCAGCGCTTCGCGGCGGACCGCGCGGAACAGCGCGTCGAGCGGCTGGCCCTCGCGGGCGATCTCTGGCACCCGCGCGAACACCCGCGAGCCGATGGCGCAGACATGGGCGATCTTGGCGATCTCGGCCTCGGATTTCACCATCCGCAGCCCGCGCACCAGACCCGTCGCATCGGCGATCCGCAGCCCGCCCAGCCCCGAGACCAGCCGCTCGTAATCGCCAAGCGGCATCCGCAGGTGGGTCTCGGGGCCTTTCATCACCCCGAGGGTCTCGCGCCGCTCTGCCAGCGGCGACAGCAGCTCGGTCAGCAGGCTGATGCCGTCATCGCCGGGCGCCGGCGCGCTCCAGCTGCGGATGTCCTCGATCCAGGTCCGCCGCATCAGCGCGGCACCGATCTCGGGGATTACCGCGACCGGCCTGCCGCTGGCCGGCAGGAACAGGAACCAGGGCCGCGTCGGGCTTTGCCAGAACAGCGTGTGAAAGCCGCTGAAATACCGCACCTCCGGCTCGGTGGTGAGCAGCAGCCCCGCCATCCCGGCCCGGGCCATCGCCGCCTGCGCGCGGGCGGTGCGGCCGGCATATTCCGCCGTGGGAAAGCCCCGGTCGGGCGCGGTCATGGCCGATCCGCCGTCCGCGGCAGGCGGTCGGTCACCAGCCGGACCCAGAGGTCCGCGCCGATCGCCAGCAGGGCGTCGTTGAAATCATAGTCCGAGGCGTGCAGCGGCTGGCCGTGCGGGCCGCTCTCGCCATTGCCGAGCAGCAGGAAACAGCCCGGCACAGCGGCCGAGAACTGGGCGAAATCCTCGGAAAAGCTCATCGGGGCGCAGTCGCGGACCAGGGGGCAGCCGGAGGCCTCGGCGGCGCGGTAGACGGCCTCGACCGGCCCGGCGGCATTGACGGTCTCGATGAACTGCGTGTCGAGGCGGACCTCGGCCGCGCCGCCATGCGCCGCCGCCACGCCCTGGGCCAGCCGGCGCATGAAGCGCGCGATGGCGGCGCGGTCCTCGGGCGTGCGGGCGCGGAAATCGCCCTTGAGCGTGACGGTGCCGGGCAACACGTTGCGCTGGCCATCGGTCAGGAACTCGGTGACCGACACCACCGCCCCCGCGCCCGGCGCCAGCTTGCGCGCGACGATGGTCTGCAGCGCCAGCACGATCTCGGCGCCGAGGGTCAGCGCGTCGAGCCCGACCTGTGGCATCGAGGCATGACCGCCGCGGCCCGTGACCGCGATCTCGAACAGGGTCTCGCTGGTGCAGATGATCCCGGCGCGGCTCGAGACCTGGCCCAGCGGCGCGCCGGGCAGGTTGTGGATGGCATAGACCTCGTCGAGGCCAAAGCGCGCCAGAACGCCCTCGTCGATCATCGCCCGTGCGCCCAGACCGTGCTCCTCGTTGGGCTGGAACAGGAACACCACGGTGCCGTCAAAGTCTGGGTGCCGGGCCAGCCGCTCGGCCGCGCCCAGCAGCATGGTGGTATGCCCGTCATGGCCGCAGGCATGCATGACGCCGGGGTGGCTCGAGACATGGTCATGCGCCGCGGTCTCGGTGATCGGCAGCGCATCCATGTCGGCGCGCAGCCCGATGCTGCGCCCGCCCCGACCGGCGCGCAGCACGCCGACGACGCCCACGCCCTCGTGCACCTCGAGGCCAAGCTCCCGCAGGCGGGCGGCGACCAGCGCCCGGGTCCGGACCTCGTGAAACCCCAGCTCGGGGTGCCGGTGCAGATCGTGCCGGGTTTCTGTCAGGCGTGTCTCGAAGTCCTTCATGCGCGCCTCGGCCCTCCTGACCCTGCCCTTCATGTCCCCGTGATACACGCGCGCCGCGCGCGAAAGGCATCGAGTTTGCGGCGGGACGAGAAAAATTTTCTCGCCAGCCCCCCGCGCTGCACGGCATTTCCGGCAGGCGGACCCGGGCCCGGCTCAGATCGGCAGGCCCAGCCCGACCTTGGCGCGGTCCATGGTCACCGAGGTGCGGAACCGCCGAACGTTGGAGTTCTCGAAGAACAGCCGGTGGGTCAGGGCCTCGAAATCCTCCATGTCGCGTGCGGTGCAGATCAGGATGAAATCCGCCTCGCCGGTCACGTAATAGCACTGCTGCACCTGCGGTTCGGCCTTGGCGCGTTTGCGGAACAGGTCGAGCTGCTGCAGCGACTCGCGGTCAAGCTCGACCATGACGATAAAGGTCATCTTGTAGGCAAACCGCGCCGGATCGAGGACCGCGACCTCCTTGGCGATCAGCTTGCTGTCGCGCAGCCGTTTCACCCGCCGCTGCACCGACGGCACCGAGAGCCCGCAGGCCTGCGACAACCGGTCGAGACCGGTTCGGCAGTCCTCCTGCAGGACCCTGAGAATGGCCAGGTCGGCGGCGTCGAGTTCCGTACCCATGACAAATACCTGCGCGCTCTGCGAAGAATGTGAAAGATTTCATCGAGGTTACGGTCGGAAATGAGAATTGCAAGCCACCGGTCTGGGCTAGACACTTGGCCATGACCGCAGACACTCCGCACGTCAGGCCCTTGGCCGATCCGCTTGGCTTTACCCCCGACGTCGCCCGCGCGCTGGCGTTCTTTCGCGCGCAGGACCGCTACCGGCCGTCGCCGCTGCACCGGATCATGGGCCCCGGCGGGCAGACCGTGCTGGCCAAGGACGAGACGCAGCGCATGGGCCTCGGCGCGTTCAAGGCGCTTGGCGCGCCCTATGCGGTGGCCCGCATCCTGGCCGAGGGCTGGCGGGCGAAGACCGGCGAGACGCGGCCGCTGGACTGCATGGATGACCCGGCATTCCGGGCGTTTGCCGCGACGCAGTGCTTTGTCTGTGCCAGTGCCGGCAACCACGGCATGGGCGTCGCTGCCGGCGCGCGCGACCGGGGCGCGCGGGCGCGCATCCATCTGGCCGCCAGCGTCCCGGCGGATTTTGCCGAGCGGCTCGGCGCGCTCGGCGCCGAGGTGGTGCGCTCTGGCGAGACCTATGACGACAGCGTTGCCGCCGCCATCGAAGACGCCGCGCGCAGCGGTGCCACCCTGCTGGCCGATGGCACCTGGGAGGGCTATACCGAGATCCCGAAATGGGTGATGGAGGGCTATTGCGTCATCGCCGAAGAGCTGCGCAGCGGTTTCGAGGCCAAGGGCGGCTGGCCCAGCCACGTCTACCTTCAGGCCGGGGTCGGGGGGCTGGCGGCCGCGATGGCGCATATGATCCGTGAGACCTGGGCCGAACAACCCGCTCTGATCGTGGTCGAGCCGGAGGCCGCAGCCTGCCTGCGCGCCAGCCACCTTGCAGGGCGCCCGACCCGCGGCGAGGGGCCCGAGAGCCGCATGGGCCGGCTCGACTGCAAGGCGCCGTCGATCGTCGCCTGGTCGGTGCTCGAACGCTGCGATGTGCGCTACGAGACGCTGTCAGAGGCGGAGGCTCAGGCCGCCACAGAGGCCCTCGCCACCCAAGGCCTCGAAACCACCCCGTCAGGCGCGGCGGGCTATGCGGCGCTGTGCAAAGCGCATGGCGAGAGACGCGGCAGTGGCGCCGACCGGCCTCTCGTCATCGTCTCGGAAGGCAGGTCGTAAGCGCGCCCCGGCAGAAGGTGGCAGCAAAAGCGCTGCGGGCGTCCGCGCCGGACCGGACGCGCAATCCAGGTTATGTTATAACGCCGCTCACTCGCTGGTGTCCTGCCGCAGCGGCAGCGGTTCCTTGAAGGTGAGCGTGCGATAGGGGAAGGGGATCTCCAGCCCGGCGTCATCGAGCGCGCGTTTGACCGCGGCGACCACCTCGTCGCGTGAGCGGCGTACCTCGACCGGTTTCGAGCCGGTCCACCAGGTCACCTCGAAGTTGATCGCGCTGTCGGCGAACTCCTGGGCAAAGACCTGCACCGGCCGGTCATCGGTGATCACGCTGTCGCAGCCACCGACCGCATCGGTGATCACCCCGCGCGCCTCGTCGACATCGACGTCATAGGCCACGCCGCAGATCACCGTCACCCGCCGGTCGCCAAGGTCGGTGCGCACCGTCACCGGGTTCTTGAACAGGATCGCGTTCGGCACGATCACCAGCTGGCCGTCGGTCTGGCGGATGTGGCTTTCGCGGATCGCGATATGATCGACCTGTCCCTCGATCCCCTCGCATTCGATGTAATCGCCGATCCGCATCTCCGGGCGGAACAGGATCAGGATGCCGGCGAGAAAGTTCTCGAACACATCCTTGAAGGCAAAGCCGATCGCCACCGAGCCGATGCCGAGACCGGCGAGGATGCTGGCCGGGGTCAGCCCGGGAAAGACGATGACGGCAGCGACCATCAGCCCGGTGATCCAGACCGCGATCGAGACCAGCAGGGTAAAGAGCTCCTTCAGGCTCGGCCGCAGCCGGGTCCGGGCCATAGCCTTCTGCATCAGGTAGGTGGCAAGCTTGCTCAGCCCGGCGGTGAGCACCACGACCACCAGCGCCACCGCGATCTGCGGCAGGTGTTCGATGGTGTTGCGCGCCATGTCACGCAGCTGGGCGATCAGGATCTTGACGGGTTCCAACGGCTGTCCTTCGCGGCTGTGCTCGAGCAAAGGAGCTAGGGCACCCGGCGCAAACAGCAAGCCCGGCGGCCCCCTGCCCCGCCCGCCGCAGCCTGTCCGGGGACGGGCAACGCACGCCGGCGCCGCGGCCCCTGCCCTCAGAGCATCACGCCGAGCGCCTTGGCCACCAGATAGACCGAGACCACGAGGAGCAGCCCCTGGATCACCAGCATGAACACCGCCTCGGGCAACCATTGCGCCAGCCGCCGACCCAGCACCGCGCCCCCCGCGGCGACGGCGGCCATCGCCAGGAGCGTCGGCAGATGCAGCGACCCGAACAGGCCGACGGCGGAATAGGCCGGCAGCTTGAACAGGTTGATCGCCGCAAAGACCAGCGTGCTGGTGCCGGCATATTGCAGCTTGGGCAGTTTCTGCGGCAGAACAAAGCTCTGGAACGGCGGCGCGCCGGTGTGCGAGATGAAGCTGGTGATGCCGGTGAGCACCCCCCAGACCGCCCCGCGGGCCGGCCGGAACGGTGCCGCCTCGGTTCGGCCGCGCAGCCGCCGCACCGCTGCCTGGGCGCAATAGAACAGCCCCACCAGACCGGTCGCCAGCTCGGCCACGCTGCGCGAGATATAGGGCGCGAGGAAAGTGGCGAGGATCACCCCGACAAGGCCCGCCGGGATCAGCAGCAGCACGTTGCGGGCCGAGAAATCGCGGCGATAGAGCCACAGGCCCACCACGTCGCTGATCAGGAAGATCGGCAGCAGCACGCCGGCGGCCTCGAGCGGATCCATCCAGATCGACAGGATCGGCACCGCCAGTGCGGCGGCCGAGGCCAGCCCGCCCTTGGAGGCGCCGACGATCAGCGCCGCCAGCAGAAACAGGGTGAAGGTGGTCAAACTCGGGCACTCCTCGCGCGGGCCGGGATCGGCGCGGACCGCTTTAGCGGCAAAGCGCCAGAGCGCCCAGCCCTGTCGCGCGGCTTTTCACAGAGCGCAATGCGCCTTCCGCGGAGCCCGGGCCAGGGCGCGGCTCAGACGACGGGAACGCGCAGCCTGCCCAGCCCCTCGACCGAAAGCTCCATGACGTCGCCGCGCTGCACCGGGCCGACCCCGGCCGGGGTGCCCGAGAGGATCACGTCGCCGGCGGCGAGCTCGAAATATTCCGACAGGTAGCTGATCATCTCCGGCACCTTCCAGATCATCTGGGTGAGGTCGCCCTGCTGACGGGTCTCGCCGTTGACCGTCAGTTCGAGCCGGCCCTGCGCCGGGTGGCCGACCTCGGCCACAGGCAGCCCCGCGCACTGTCGCGGACGTCCATGCTTGGTCAGAAGGATGCCTGCGCAGGCGCTGACATCGACCCGCGCCCGTTGGCCGGTCAGTGGCGGCGGCACGCGCAGGCAGACACCTGCGCGCGCCCCCTGCCCTACCCCTGCCCCAGCTCCAGGCTGCGCTTGCGCGACGCGTCGATCGCCAGCCGCGCCAGATCGCCGATGCCGTCGGGCGCGCGCCGCAGCTGTTCGAGCGCCTTGGCTGTCGTCCCGCCCTTCGAGGTCACCGCCAGGCGCAGCTCGGTCGGGTCCGCCCCCGGCACGGCCAGCATGTGACCGGCGCCGGCGACCGTGCCGATGGCCAGCGCGCGGGCCAGCTCGGGCGGCAGTCCAAGCTCTGTCGCCGAGGCCGCCATCGCCTCGGCCAGGGCAAACACATAGGCCGGGCCAGAGCCCGAAACGCCGGTCACCAGGTGCAGCATCTCCTCCTCGGCCAAGGTCACCGAGGTGCCGACCGCGTCGAACAGCGCCTGTGCCAGCGCCAGTCCGTCGCCCGCCGCGGCGGTATTGCCGTAGAGCGCCGTCACCCCCTGCCCCACCGAGACCGGCAGGTTCGGCATGGTGCGCACGATCGGCGTCTCAGGGCCCAGATGGTCCTCGTAATAGCGCACCGGCGCGCCGGTCGCGATGGTGATGACGGTGGTGGCGCCGCCGCCAAAGCACGCCAGCGACGGCATCACCGCGTCCAGCAGCTGCGGCTTGACCGCGATCACCAGCACCGCCGGTGCCTCCGGCGGCGTGGCGTTCACCTGCAGGCCGGGCTGCGCCAGCAGCCAGTCGGACGGCGCCGGATCGCGCACCGTCACCGCCTCTGGCGACACGCCGGCCGCGACCCAGCCCTCGAGCAGCGCCTTGCCCATGAAGCCGCAGCCGATCATCACCAGGCCGCGCTCATTGATCGCCTGCATCCTCATGATCCGGTGTTCTGCGCGATCAGGTCCTTGTAGAGCGCGCGGATGCGCCGCGTGATCGGCCGGTCGCCAGAGCCGATCGGCTTGCCGTCGATCTCGGCCACCGGGGTCTGGGCGCCGAAGGTGCCGGTCAGAAAGGCCTCGTCGGCGCCGTAGGCCTCGTAGAGCGAGTAGTTCTTCTCGAACACCGGGATGCCGTTGTCGCGGCACAGGTCGATCACCTTCTGCCGGGTCACGCCCTTCATGCAGTAGTCCCCCGACGAGGTCCAAACCTCGCCCCGGCGGACGATGAAGAAGTTGCAGGCGTTGGTGGTGTTCACGAAGCCATGCGGATCGAGCATCAGCCCCTCGTCGGCGCCGGCCTGTTCGGCCTGGATGCAGGCAATCACGCAGTTCAGCTTGGAATGCGAGTTGAACTTGGCATCCTGGCTCATCGGCAGGCCGCGCACCTGCGGCACGGTGGCCAGGCGGATACCCTTGGATTGCAGCGTCTCGACCGGCTTGGAATGCTCGATGATCGCGACGATGGTGGCGCCCCAGCGGCTCAGCCCCGGATGCTGGAACGGCTTGGCCTTGCGCCCGCGGGTGATCATCAGGCGGCAATGGGCATCGGTGGTCATGCCGTTGGCCTCGGCCGTCTTGTCGAGGATCTCGAGGATGTCGTCCGGGCCGATGCCCAGATCGATCGAGACCGATTTCAGCGAGTTGAACAGCCGGTCCATGTGCTCGTCGAAGAAGGCCCACTTGCCGTCATAGAGCCGCATCCCTTCCCACATGCCGTCGCCCAGCATGAAGCCCGCGTCATAGACCGAGACCACGGCCTCGGCCTTGGGCTTCAGCTCGCCGTTGACATAGATCAGGATCTCGTCGTTGCGCGGATCGTGCTCGGCGTCATGGGTTGTCTTCTTGTCGAGGTCGAGTGTGGTCATGTCAGTGTCCCAGTATCTGGCCGAGAAAGGCCTGTGTGCGTTCATGTTGCGGAGAGTTGAAAAACGGTTCGGGGGCGGCTTGCTCGACGATTTCGCCGTCGGCCATAAAGAGCACCCGGTCGGCGACCTGTCGGGCAAAGCCCATTTCGTGGGTGACGCAGATCATCGTCATGCCGTCTCCGGCGAGCCCGACCATCACGTCGAGCACCTCGGAGATCATCTCGGGGTCGAGCGCCGAGGTCGGTTCGTCGAACAGCATGATCTCGGGCTTCATGCAGAGCGCGCGGGCGATGGCGACACGCTGCTGCTGGCCACCCGAAAGCTGGCCGGGATACTTGTCGGCCTGCTCGGGGATCTTCACCCGCTCGAGGTAGTGCATCGCCACCTCTTCCGCCTCGATGCGCGACTGCCGGCGCACCAGGGTCGGCGCGAGAATGCAGTTCTCGAGGATCGTCATGTGCGGAAACAGGTTGAAGTGCTGGAACACCATCCCGGTCTCGCGGCGGATCTCGTCGATCGTGTCGAGGTTGTCGTCAAGCTCGGTGCCGAGCACGTTGATCGAGCCGGACTGGTGCTCCTCCAGCCGGTTGATGCAGCGGATGAGCGTCGACTTGCCGGACCCCGACGGGCCGCAGACGACGATCTTCTCGCCTTTGGCGACGTCCAGGTCGATCCCCTTCAGGGCGTGGAAATCGCCATAGTACTTGTCCATGTTGCGGATGCGGACCGCGGGCGGCGGGACGGGGCTCTGGGCGTTCATGCGAGGGGTTCCTATCGTTCGGCCACGGCCATGCGGCGTTCAAGGTAGGCGCCGTAACGGGACAGCGCGAAGACGAAGACGAAGTAGATCAGCCCGACGAAGGCGTAGACCTCGACATGGGCGAAATTCCATTCCGAGTTGCCATAGGCGGCATTGCCCGAGGCGAGGATTTCGAAGAAGCCGATGATCACCACCAGCGAGGTCTCCTTGAAGGTGATGACCAGCTGGTTGATCGTCGCCGGCAGCGCGTTGCGGAACGCCTGCGGCAGGATGATCCGGCTGATCCGGTGCCAGTAGCCCAGCCCCAGCGCCTGCGCCGCCTCTTCCTGCCCGCCCGGCAGCGACTGGATGCCGCCGCGGATGATCTCGGCCTGATAGCAGGCAAAGAACAGCGCGTAGCCCACGATCACCCGGTGCAGCTTGTCGCCGATCATCCAGCCCGGCAGCACAAAGGGCAGCACGATGGCAAAGGTGAACATGATCGACAGCAGCGGCAGCGAGCGGATGGTGTCGATGATCACCCCCATGGTGCCGGCAATCCACGGCAGGCGCGAGCGGCGCAGCAGGGCAAAGACGACGGCCAGCGGCATCCCCAGCAGCGTCACGCTGGCAAAGATGAAGATGGTCAGCGACAGCCCGCCCCAGTTCTGCTCGGT
>NZ_JAXMOR010000047.1:0-32100 GCF_034669705.1 Marinovum sp. | reverse complement strand
ATTAAAGAGGGCCAGATCGCGGTGGTTCTTCGCGATTTCCAGGCGCACCCGTATGGCCCAGACGTGTTTCGGCATAAGGGGACGCTTTTGGCCAACGACGCGGCCCTTGTTCCAGGCGGGGCGGCATGCGCGGATGGCGGGAAGGTTGGCGATGGTCATGATGGATACTCCCATCCGCCACGATCCGCCACAGCACCAACCCGACGTTGGTGGCTCATGGTAGCACGCCGTGGTGTGACTGCGGAGAAGGTCCGGTCGGAGCCCAATCTACCGAGCGAGCAGTTGCAGCACTTTGCAGCCGCAGCAAAATCGAGCGGGAAAAACCGGCCCAAGGACGAAGCCGCTCGCGCGGCAATGGCGCTTGTGGCTGGCGTTCCGGACTGATCGCCACTCCGTGCATTTGGGAATACGGGCACCTGCCTGACGATTGAGGCCTCTCAATCGACAGACAGGAGGTTCCCATGACCGAGGAGAGGATTTCGCCGCTGCGGGCGCGGATGATCGAAGACATGCGTATCCGGGGGATGGGCGAGAAAGCTCAGAAGGCCCACATCCGGGCGATCAAGGATTTCGCCCAGTTTCTTGGGCATTCGCCGGACACGGCCACCCCGGAGGAGTTGCGCGCCTACCAGTTGCACATGACCGACACCGGGGTCACAGCCAGCACGTTCAACGTGCGGATCGTGGCGCTCAGGTTCTTCTTCGGGATGACCTGCGGGCGCGAGGACATGAAGCGCTACATGCAGTTCCGCACGCAGCCGCGGAAGTTGCCCGTCGTGTTCAGCGTCGAAGAGGTGTCCGACATCCTGATGGCGGCGCCTGGGCCTGGGCTGAAGTATCGCGCGGCTCTCAGCATCTCTTATGGTGCAGGGCTCCGGGCTGCCGAGGTCTGCAACCTGAAGATCGGCGACATCGACAGCGACCGCATGCTGATCCATGTCGAGCAGGGCAAGGGCCGGAAAGACCGGAAGGTGATGCTGTCACCCGGGCTGCTCGCACTCCTGCGCAACTACTGGCGCGAAGCCCGACCCGAGGGCTGGCTGTTCCCCGGCAAGCCGAAGATCAATCCGATATCGCCAAGGCAGTTGAACCGGGCGTTCACGTCGGCCAAGACCATGGCCGGGGTCAAGAAGGCAGCCACCCTGCACACCCTACGACACAGTTTCGCCACCCATCTTCTGGAGGCCAACACCGACGTGCGGGTCATCCAGGTGCTGCTCGGACATGCCAAGCTCACGACGACCGCGCAATACACGCATGTCGCGACCAAGACCATCCGCGACACCGTCAGTCCCTACGAGATGCTGGCCAAGCTGCAGGATCATGCAGTGAAGCGAAGTCTGGAGTGACCGGACGCCGGCGTGCCCCGGCCAAAGCTGGAGATCGCTGACATCTTTCGCGCCCATGGTCCTGCGTGGCGGCAGGCCAATGCCGGACACGTCAGCCTCTCCCAGCTCAAGGTGATGTCAGCCATCGAAGCCTGCAGGACCGAGGCGCTCGGCGGGCATGTGGCCGGGTGTGCCAAGTGTGGCCACCACCATATCGCCTACAACTCCTGCAAGAACCGCCATTGCCCGAAGTGCCAGGGTCCGGCGGCGCGTGACTGGATGGCAGCCCGTGCCGAGGACCTGTTGCCCGTGGAGTATTTCCACGTGGTTTTCACCCTGCCGTCCGAGATCGCCCAGATCGCCTTCTGGAACAAGAAATCCGTTTACAGCCTGCTGTTCAAAGCGTCCGCGGAAACGGTGATGACGATTGCGGCCGACCCCAAGCGCATGGGTGCGAAGGTGGGCATGACCAGCGTCTTGCACACCTGGGGCTCCGCGATGACCCACCATCCGCACATCCACATGATCGTGCCCGGCGGCGGCCTATCGCCGGACGGCACCCGATGTGTCGCCTGCAAACCCGGCTTCTTCCTGCACGTGCGGGTATTGTCACGACTGTTTCGGCGTCTGTTCCTCGATGGGCTGCTTGCCCTGCATGAGGCTGGTTCGCTGGCCTTCTACGGCGCACTCGAACAGCTGGCACAGAAGGATGCCTTCGCCGCCTGGCTCGTGCCATTCCGCAAGTCCGAATGGGTCGTCTACGCCAAACCGCCGTTCGGCGGCCCAGAGGCCGTGCTGGCCTACCTCAGCCGATACACCCACCGCGTCGCGATCTCGAACCATCGCCTGATCAGCGTCGACGCCGAGACCGTCGCGTTTCGTTGGAAAGACTACCGCATAAAGTCCGGCGACCGGCAGAAGGTCATGCGCCTGGCCATGACGGAGTTCATCCGCCGGTTCCTGATGCACGTCCTCCCCGACCGGTTCCACCGGATCCGGCACTATGGCTTGCTGGCTGGCGCGACACGCAAGGTCACCATCGCCCGTATCCGCGATCTCCTCGGGCATCGGCCGCCCGAGGCAGAAGAGCAGAAAACAGCGGAAGTTGCCCCGCTCACCTTGCGCGAGCCGTGCCCGTGCTGCGGTGGCCCGATGCTCATCGTCGAGGTATTCCGCCGTGATCAAAAGCCGCTGTCGCGCGCACCACCTCGGGAGCAGGCCGCATGATGAAACGCCTGTCACTGCAACAAACACCACTCCGGTTCTCACGCCAGTTCCGGACTGGCTCAGCCGTGCCTCAAATGGTGCCGCGGCCGCGAACTGAGGATGAAACGCGCCATCCGAGACCGATCATCATCTCTTGGGCAGCTCAGGGCGCACTTGGAGACGGTCGACATCTTTCGAGACGTCGGCCACGCTCCACCGTCGCTGGACACCTCAGCCCACTTTCCCCATAGACAGCACCTGGCCACCGCGGCTTCCACCTTGGGAGGATTTCCAACGCGGGCCGACGACCAACAACCCGGCACCGTTGCACCACGGCCCGCATCGAAAATCCTTCACCAGTGCTGTCGTTCAGGCCTTTTTGATTACCGCCGCCGCATCCGTAAAGCAGACGTCCGGCTTGCGAGCCAATATCTAAGGTCGAAACAAAGTTGAGATAACGCCTGCCTCGCGCTTTGTATTCTGCATTAACCAACCATCTTCTTCTGCACAGCGCACGGGCTCAGACCAAGCCACGCCTGCATACTATCAATCAGAACCGAAGGGCCTACCAAGCGCAATGCATCCTGGTCGACCGCGTTCTGAACTGTCCGCAGGCCCATCCAAATTTCAGTCATCGTTCGCAGGTCACCCGTTGCATATAGATCGACATCCAAGCCGGGATCGACATGGCACAGGTCTACCGCCCGGTTTTTCTCTACGATAAGCCACCACCTCCGCTGCGATTGAGGCAAATCGGGATAGATGAACTCGATGACAGTTCGCTCCGGGGGAACCGGATCGGTATTCAGATTGCGTCGCATATCCCACATCAACAATTCGACATCGAGATTATCTAAAGATGGCTCGGTCTCGACCCACCTCTGACCCCACATACCGACCGCCTCCACCACCGGCTGGATGTCGCGTCCAGCGTCCGTCAGACGGTAGGCGAATGTCTCGGGCGATGCTAAAATACGCTCACGCACCACTACGCCAGCCTCTTCCAGCTCACGCAGACGCTTAGATAAGAGGGCCGGAGACATCCGCGGCAAGCCCCGGCGCAATTCGTTGAACCTGGTCGATCCGGCGATCAATTCCCGTAGCAGCACCATTGTCCAGCGAGTGCAAAGCACCTCCGCTGCCATCGCAACCGGGCAAAACTGCTTGTAACTTGCATTTGTCATCGTGGCCTCCTTGCGTTCGCGTGCTTTCAAGCTCCGACGGCTCAGCGCCCACGACTGGTTCAAATACTATACCACAAAGGTTCAGTTCTTGAACTGGATTAAGTTCGGGCTTCGGCGCAGGCTCTTCCCACCCCCGGCTCAGCCGAATGGATTGAGCAGGCCGGTGGAGCCAAGGAGATCAATCATGCCACTCGTCGACATCCAACTTATAGAGGGCGTGTTTAGCCCCATCCAGAAACAACGAATGATCAAAGACGTTACCGAAGCGATTGTCGCCATCGAAGGCGAGACCATGCGTGGCGTCACATGGGTGAGAATAAATGAATTCGCCAGCGGCGAATGGGCGATCGGAGGAAAGCCACTGACAACCGCTGACGTGAAAGCAGTGCAATCGGAACCTGCCTAATCAACCACTTTGCAGTCACTCCGCGAAAGGAGACGAACATGTCCATGTCACTGGCCCAAGAACTCAATACAGTCACGCTCTTCGAGAGGCTTGGAGGGGCTGCCGGAGTTCGGCGGATCGTCGATGGTGCCGTCGCAGCGCATATGTGCAACCCAGTCATTAGGGAACGCTTCCTACCTTACGAGGATCGCCCCGAATATGTCGAAGAAGTTAAGAAGCACACCTGTGATTTCTTCGCAGCAGGAAGCGGAGGTCCTGACAACTACCGGGGGCGCAGTATGGCCGAAGCACATCGTGGGATGAACATTAGTGCTGCTGAGTATGAGGCAGCATCAAACGATATCCTGAACACGATGACTGCTCTGAAATACGATGAGACATCCCGCTCAATGGTGCATGACGTCCTCCACTCTTTGGAGGGTGACATCCTGCACAAATGAACGACAAAGAAAGGACCGACCATGGATAATGCAATTGAGATCAGACGTTTTGAAAACCCCGATGAGGCTTTGGATATGAAGGAAGCTGGCGGGATCAACATCGTTAAAATGAGCCACGGGACGACAGGCATGCGCGCTGTGTTTGAGCCTGGATGGACCTGGGAGAAAGATGAAAAGCCGCTTCTTGGGTCCCCGGATACTTGCCCGATGCACCACGTTGGCTATTGCCTGTCTGGCAAACTGATGGTGCGCATGGTCCAGACAGAAAAGGTAACTGCGATCACGCCAGGAGACTTCTTCGAAATCCCTCCAGGCCACGATGCCTACGTTGAAGGTTCAGAAAAAGTCGAGCTGATCCTCTTTGGTGCGCCGTCGTGATGCATATGGCTTGGAGGCAGCACTTATAGACCCAAGGCTGCTAAATAACGGACCCTTTCAGTAATCGGTCAATTATCCAGCGCGCGCATGAGGCCAAAAACCTCCTCTCGCATCCAGACTGAAAGGGGCGTCGTCTCTGACCGTTTGTGCCATATTGCGACGATCAATGGTGGGTCGATCGGCATCGGAGGCTGGAAAATGCAAAGGTCGAAAGTCTCAGCTACATCGGCCGCAAGTTGCGCCGGGACAAGGGCAATCAAATCACTCTCGCGCACCGCGCGGCACACCCCGGAGAAGACCGGAACTGTCATCGCCACCTGACGCTTTCTGCCAACCTGCGCAAGCGCTGCATCCCCTAAAGAGGCGGTATTTCCTTCCGGCGAAAACAAAACATGGCGCAATGTGCAGAAGGTTTCCAAAGGCATCGTCTGGCCTGTCTCAAGCCCTGCAATTCCCGGATTTTCGCGCCGTGCGATGACATGAAATGGTGAACGAAAGAGCGGTTCCCGGCTGACCCAATCCGGGAGTGTCATGTCCGGGATCAAAGCGAGGTCAGCATTGCGACGCTCGAGGCTTGAAACATAGTCTTGGGCAACCAGATCGACCAACTGCGCGCGAATTCCGGGTGCCTTCTTATGCAACCTGTCGGCCAGCCGTGGCATTAGCAGTTCAGCAAAGAAGTCACTTGCTGTGATGCGGAACGTTCCGCTGGCGGTCTGGGGATCAAACTGCGTAAGAGGCGAGAGCATCGCCTCGATCCGTTCAAGCTCCTGCCGAACGGGTCCGATAAGTCCGGCAGCATAGTCTGTCGCCACCAGCCGATTACCGTGCCGAACAAAGAGCGGGTCGTTCAGCGCATGTCGCAAACGCGATAGCGCGCCCGAGACCGCGGACTGCGAGAGCCCGAGCCGCTTCGCAGCTCTGACTGTAGATCCTTCGGTCAGAAGGGCATCCAGCGTGCGGAGTAGGTTAAGGTCGAAGATTGCGAAATTCATGCCATCGATAACCCATATCAGGAAATACACTTTGGCAGTTTCCGCCGCCTGCGGCTACACTCCTGTCAACGAAAGCGCTTTCGTTTCAATCCCCCAATCAGGAGTGAAGCGATGAAAGACCTGCGAACCGATGCCGAGGCCATCGAATGGCTGGGGGTCAGATACAAAACGATCCTCTCGTCGGCCCAAACCAATGGCGCCATGTCCATCGTGGATAGTTGGTCCCCCGCTGGCAGCGGACCACCGCGTCACATCCATGCCAATGAGGACGAAACCTTCGTGATGTTGTCCGGGACTTGCAAAGTCTGGATCGCAGGTAAAGAAACAAACGTCGGACCGGGCGAGAGCATTTTCATACCGCGCGGCACCGACCATACCTTCAAGGTCATCGGCGATGAACCTTCGCGGCATCTGGTCATCCTGACGCCCGGCGGGTTCGAAGGCTTCTTTGCAGATATGGCAGACGGCCAGTTCCGCATCCCAGAAGACATGCCTGCGGTCGAGGAGTCCGCAAAGCGTCACCACTTGACCTTCACCGGTCCGCCACTGGAGTGATTTGATGACCGGCAAACATATTGTTTATCACATCCCCGTCTGCCCCTTTTCACAGCGGCTTGAGATCCTCCTGGCGCTGCGAGGACAGAAAGACGCCGTTGAGTTCCGTGTCGTTGACATCACAAAACCGCGCGACCCGGCCCTATTGGCGAAAACTCAGGGAACGACAGCGTTGCCAGTTTTAGAAACACCGAACGGCGCAATCTTGAAAGAAAGCTTGGTGATCCTTCGTTATCTGGATGAAGTCATCAAAGGTCCGGCTCTCCGCCGAGCCGACCCGTTAGAACATGCCATCGAAACCATGCTCATCGCCCGTGAGGGGCCATTTACCATGGCGGGATATCTATTTGTCATGAACCAAGAGCCTGAACAACGCGACACATACGCAGAAAAATTGCTCGCTATCTACCGCGATATCGACAGTTTCCTGTGCCACCACAGTCGAAAAGAACCCTTCTTGTTCGATGATTTTGGCCTCGCCGAAGCGGTGTTTACTCCGATGTTCGAACGCTTTTGGTTCCTCGACTACTATGAGGATTTTGAACTACCTGACACGCCGGACTACCGGCGGGTGCGGGCCTGGAAAGATGCCTGCACCACGCACCCTGCGGCCCAGCAGGTCAGCAAGGAAAAGATCGTGAAACTCTATTACGATTATGCACTTGGTGCAGGAAATGGCGCGTTGGTCGAAAACCGCTCTGTCTCCAGTTTTGCCTTTCTACCGCACTGGCGGGATCGCCCTTGGCCGCCGCGAGATAAGTATGCGGGCACAGCCAGCGACGAGGCATTGGGACTGGTTTAGCGCATAAGAACTGGTGCGGAGCCTACCTGTTTCTAAGCTTGCGCCTCAATAGCAGACATTGGTGCAACGTGCGGCGAAAGTCCGCATTCCGCCCTCCCTGCAGTGCCTGGCAAATTGCTGCGCTGCGGAAATCTCACTTCTGTGCTATGTCGGAGGATCAGCGAAGGTTCGATTTCTGTTCCATCTTACCGAACGCGACTCCGGTCGAAGTGTTCAGGTAGCCCCTCCGGAAAATTCTTTTATTACAGAGTCTTGCAAGCAATTCACCAAATTCGCGTAGTCAACAGGTCCGGAGAATATCGGCCCGGAGAGACCGCTTCCAGGCCTCTTGGCAGCAGGGGCAGTGCTCAGCCCTCCCGCATAACCCTCGAAAACAACGGAAAAATCCGGCCCCAGCCGGATCGGGAGAACGCTTTCGCGGGGCCAAGTGGCGGAGGGACTGGGGTTCAAACTCAAGGTTCGGCCTCCAGAGCTAGGGAAGTCGAGCCCCCGCCAGCGTTGCACCACGGACGATGGTATGGCCCCGTTCCGCCAGTCAATGGGGCGACGTATTGCTTCTCGAAATCATACGAAAGGCTTAGCATCGATCTCGCTACAAAGGTCGGCAATTCGCTGGCCATGGAAAGTAACTGCTCCTGCCGCTTGCGACTCTGGAACGCCCAGAGAACAAGTATGTTCGCTTTCAGACCATAATGCTGCTTGTATACTTGCTCGTGGATCAGCCGGTAGTACAGATCCAGGCTTTTCTGGATGCTTTTTCGCGCCGCGCTCGAGCGCAATGGCTCGGTTCCACGGTCGACCTCCAGGGCAAACGCGCGGTAACTCCCGCCATAGTCCAGCGCGAACAGCTGGTCTGGAACAAGCTTTGATTTGCCCAACGGGATGGCGAGCTGGGCGCTCTTGATCGCCAGAATGTTGTGGGCCGGGATGTAACGTACTCCATCACGTGCGGCGGAAATGTCGATTGCGCTGGTTACGCAGGAGACCGCATATCCGTGCCACCAATGCCCGGAAGGACGGACTGTGGCTTCGTCGATGCCCCGGTCGACCAGATGGTCTTTCGCTTTTGCTGTTAGATCGTAGACAAACGGTTTGCACTCAGCCCGTTCCGTGGCCCGCTGCTGTGGCGGCAGCTTGAGATATTTTGCCGCGCGCAGCTTTTGAAGCGCACGCAGGGCCGTGTCCTTGCAGCGATGCGAATCTCGGGTCAGCTCAAAAAGGTACTGCGACGATTGCGGCCCGTGTCGCTCGATATGTTTCAGCCAGCGAATTTCCCGCTCGGTTGGGCGCGCGACGTCCACAGGGGCGATGTGATAAAAAGTAGCGCGTCCCAAGGCATCGGTCTGTTCCATAAGCTGAAAAATAGCTGAGATCACAATTCTGGCGAAGGTTTCGTTGGATCGCTACCATCGAATTTTTCCTCTGCTGCAGCAGGGTCCGGCTCTTCCGAAGTGCTATGTTCTGCCTTGCGCTGGAATGGTTCAGCATAACGCTCGCGACTGTGTTGCCGGATTGCATCAATCTCGTTTTTTGTGCTGCGCGGAAGTTTCTCCAGCACGAAAAAGGGAAAGCTGATCGGCACGGCCCGATCGGTCAACCCGCGCACATATGTTGCGAACGTCCCTTTCGGCTGGCGATGGATGGTATCGGGGTCGGAGGACATCTGCCCCGCCAAGGCGCGGGCGTCTCGTGCTGAGACGCCACCTGCAAGCTTGATAGAGGTATTGGCCTCGAAAGCCTCTTGAAGCCCGTTTGAAAGCTGTCCGAGATACTGGTGCGCCATCACCATGCCAACCTTGTATTTGCGGGCTTGGCTCAGGATCACGCCAATGTTCTGGTCAAAATAATCCTGCGCCTCGTCGATATAAACTAGGGACGGCAGACGATCTTGGTCCGGCAGCGTGGCGCGCTCCTGTGCTGCCTGGGCAACCAGAGCGATGAAGAACCGGCCGAATATCTGGGTGCCCTGCTCCTTCAACAGCGACTTGCTGGTGTTGATCAGGATCAACTTGCCAGCGTTCATCTCGGTGAACATGTCGAACTTCGATTGCGGGTGAGAAAACATCCGTTCGAAGGTTTGATTCTCCAGCACGCCGTAAAGGCGGCGCAGAACTTGGGTCTTAGTACTGGCGAATTCCTTGCTGTCGAATTCGGTCTCGAAGAACCGGCGCGGCGTCCCTTCGAGCCTGGCGATCTGGTCACGGTATTTCTCGGTGCCGCCCGGCTCCATCAACTCGCGCAGCGTGTGGATGGTGGCGTCGGGGATATGGAACATTAACCGAGTGACATAGCGGAAGACCACGCTTTGCTTGGCCGTCATACCCGCCGACAAGAGCGAACCCAGCACGAAGTCGTAAAGCTCGATTATGGAATTGGTCAGACGCTCGCGCTCCAGATCGCCGTAATCTGCAAGCCGGTCCTGACCGACCGAAAAAAGGTTGAGGCTGACCGGGTAGCCGATGTCCTCCGGATCGATCAGAACGATCCGCTCAGGTGGCAATGTGCGGGCGCGCAGCAGGTTGCCAATCAGGTCACCCTGGCTGTCGATCACGATGACCGTCTTGTCACCCCGTGCGACCTCTTCGAGATCCCTTGCGATGAAATACTGCAGGGTCTGAGACTTTCCGTGGCCGGAGCCGGCGACGATATGCGTATGCTCGAACCGCCGTGTCTTCGGTATCTCAAAGGGCGTGCGCAACCGAAAGAGCTCCTTGAGCCGCGTGCCCTTGAGGAAAACCTCGACAACGTCGTCGCCCTTGTAGTCGCGGGGGAAGGTCGGTCGGCTACGGTGGGTGCTACTCAGATTGGCATCCAACCGTTCCCTGAGCGACTTGAAGTGCTGATAGTCATTGTCGGCAAAGAACGGCGCAATGACGGCTTCGACAGCCTGCCCAAGCGGGTGCAAAAATTGCGTGACCTCAACCAGAACGTCCCCCTCGATCGGCGGCACCGCCTGCGCAATTGTGGCCAGGCTTCGCGAGATTGCATCGAGCGCGGCCAGGACCATGACCCGGTCATTCCGGGCTTGTCCGAGCCGAGCCAGCCGGTCTCGGTACCGTGCCCCCTCTACAGTGTTGCAGAGCGCCGGAAGCGGCGGAATTTCCGGCATCAACCCTTCATCGCCGAGGATCGCCCGACCAATGTGCAGAAGCTGCACCCGTAAAGGTTGTGGCACATCCGGCGGCCAGTGGCGCATGAGGCCATCGTCGATCTCCGCCTCGGTCAGCTGCGCCTGTCCAGCGAGTGCATGCCGGTAAAGAGTCTCGGTCTCGTCGCGAGCCAGCCGTTCCAGACGAGCGGGGCTTTGACGGTAGAGGCGAATACCAACATAAGTCGGGATCGCAACGAGCGCGATCGGGGTCAACACGATTGTCAGCAGCAGGACCAGGGCCGTGGCAATCGACAGAAACAGCAACCCGTCCGCGATATCGTGGCTGCTGCGCGCCATCAGAGCTCGATCACTATGCCGCTTCCGGTCTCTGCGTTGTCACCAAGCCAAAGCTTCATCTGCTGCAGCATGAGCAAGAGATCCTCTTCGTAGATCTTGGCTTTCGACGGCGTGGCGCAGAGAAAATGATCGGCGCGCCCATCCATCAGATGCTCAACGCGCAATTCGAATTTCTCGTCCCGATCATCGTTGCGTGCCGTGGCCGGTCTACGGTCGACCAACTTGGTCTTCTGAAGGTTTCGCTGCCGGATGATCTGCTTTTCTTCATGGGTGAAGGCCACCGAAAGCGTCACTTCGTAGTAAGTTATCTTGAAGATAAGCCCCTTGCGGACCGTGTCGTGTGAAATCGAAACGCGCATCGGGTCATCCAGTTCAGGCAGTAAGGGCGGGTGCGGTGGGTTCAGTTGCGAAAGCAAGTGAAGTCACGGCGATTAAAACTGCAGTTTGGTTCAGATATGAGCCGCCATGCTCTTTGATGTTTCCCCATACAAGACCCCCATACGGGATGGGGGCGCCATATGGGGGTCAGGAGCGCTTGAAACTGGCGCTGAGATCCGCCGGAGCGACTTCAACCGGATCGGGTTTCGGGCGCGACAGTTGCGGCTCCGCCGGCAGAAAGCGGCCAGCTTCGTCAATCGCGGCTTGTGCCGCTTCAAGGGTTGCGTAAGTCCGGGCTTTGACCTCGTATCCGGCATCTACGATTCGGATCCTCTTGGTCCGGTAGATGATCGTATCACCTGGCACATACCCATGCGCAGGCGCCGCGACCGGCGGTTTTGTCGCGTCCGACGCGGCTCCCGGCTCATAGGTCGCACTGCCTGCAGGCCTAGCCTCCGGAGGGGCCGCCTGCTGCAAAGCGACAAAGCTTTGGCTCAGGGCAGCATCCTGTTTGAGCGCCTGTCTGGATACGTCCAACTGGTCGCGTGCGATCTTCAGCATTTGCTGGGTATATTCTGCCGTATCGACACCGGCGCGACCAATTTGTACCAGCGCCAAGGAAAGGAATCCAAGAAACGCCAAGATGAAGCCCGGCATCGCGGCAACCAATCCCGCCATTCCGTTGCCTCCTCCGCCGAAGCTACTCATCTGTCTGACAACGGCCCCGGCCCCAATGGCCAGAATAATTCCAACTATAATTCCGCACCACGCCAAAAATCCGAGAAAGGTCAACAGACCTCGAGCTGCTTCATAAGACTTCATCTGCCAAATCTCCTTATCAATATCCAGTAGGCTGCAACTCTGGGGTGCGGCCTGTCAAACGAAAGAGCGTACTCGTAGTCTTGCGGGGTACTAGCGCTAGGGGTCAGATTTCAGCAGTCCGGCATCGAGTATGAGGGCCAGCGCCTCGAAAAAGATCAGGCGGTAAGCTTCCTTTTTCCAAATCGGCGGGTGCTCAGGCAGGAGTTGTGCCAAGACCGGAAAGCCCTCTGCGAAGGCCGCAGCCTGATCGTAGGCATTGTCATGAAGTCGGCGGCGGCGAATGACGATATTGAGGAGGTCGGCCTCCTGTCCGATGACAACGAACGCACGGAGGATACGAAGTTGACGGCCTCGCTTCTGACCCGCTTGATTCGGGTTTTCAGTGACCAGTACATCGGGACGGTACTCACCGATCCAGCGCTGCAGTTTCTTCCCCGCCTTTTCTGTCGATGTCGCCGCGGAGCGTGATCCCTTCCAGATGATCAGTTCACCACGATCAACCACCACACACCCGAGGCGACCGCTGCGAACCGCGACACCCAGGATGCGCTCCGCGCTACCGGCCATCGTGACGTGGATTGGTTTCTAATCGCGTGGCCAGACCCTCGAGAAATAATTGACGCGCCAGGTGATCGCAGTCGTCCTCCGGCAGCTTTGGAACGGAGGGCAACTTCTCGCGCAACCGATCGCGTGCGTCACCGACGCAGGTGGCGTAGAAGTTCTCGAAGGTCTTGCCGAACAGTAGCTGCAGGCAGCAGATTTCCTCGACAGTCGGTGGCCGATCCCCGCGTTCAATGCGTCCGAATATGGTGGCACTTACGCCGAGGAGAAGCGCGCAGTCCTCTTGGCTAAGCCCTGATTTCAGGCGCATGGATTTCAATTCTAAAATGAACTCGTGATACATGGAAAATGAACTAAGTGAGTAACGCGCTCATCATAAACGATGCCGGTTTCCCGCAGTAGCACCGCCGGTCTGCGCTTCCTGAAAACGGGTGGTGCCTGGTGCTCGGATCTGGAGTGCCGGGTAGGTCCACGAGCGGAAGGCTGGCGCCCTCCGCGCGAGCACACCCGAGCCCCCGGAGGCACCACCCGTTTTCAATCCTGGAATGTCTCCATTTTCGCCGATTTCGGCACCCCGCGCAAGTCCAGCCCGACTGCGAGGCCCGCATCCGCACCGACGACAGAGAAGGCCCGCCGATCACGGCGGGCCTATTGATAATCAGCGGATTTGCCGGTCTACGCGCGAGGCAACGTCCGTGTGTGCCAGCAGGTCAACGCACTCCTTTCGGTTGAGAACACCTCGCCCTTGGCGATCTGATTTGGATGACTGGCCACGGCAGCGCGTCAATATTCACTGGCCATCATGACTGTCAGCACCCGGTGTGTACAAGTCGGGTTGGCCGCATCGCGGGAGTGCTGCTGCAGTTCCAAATCGAAGTAGTCGATCTTGAAGAAGAGCTTCTGTCCGTCGATTTCGAAGGCCCCGAAATCATGCTCTTCGTGTGGATCGTTGTCTTCATAGAAGCCGTCAAACTCCCTGGTGGCTTCGATTGCCTGCTGCACAAAAGCGTCACCTTCTGCTTGCACTCCGGCGGTCATGACGATGGTGGCGTGATCAGCTTGCCCCCGCCGCAACAGGTCGTTGAGACGCCGAATCCGCGACTTCCGGAAATCCTCGTCCAAGCGCCAGTCCGGAACGCCGGTCTGGCCGCAATATTCACAGCTGAAGTGATCGAAGATCGCCTTCACGGTCCATTCCTGGCAGGCCATGCTCCACTCCGCCCAAGCGTCTCGGACCACTTTTCCAGATCCACAAACCTGACAGATCGGATAGGCGCCGACCAAATCCCATACTTGGGTTTTCTTGGTCCCCATGTTGTTTCTCCTTCCGTAGGGTGGCCGCCCGAAAGGCTTTCAGGCGCACCCCTCGAAAGGAGAGAAAGAACGATCTATTATTATTGTTCAGAGACCGAGCATCGGCTGCAACTCCCCCCAATCTGCGGAATCCGCAGGTGCCACTCGCAGAGAAGGGCCACTACTCACACTGGGCCAGCAAAGTGAGAATTGGCAGCATGACTTTTCTTCTGGACAACCCCACATTCCTCGGCCTGGCTTACTCGCGCCATGGCGACCGCCCCTTTGCAATTCAGCAAACGGATCGGCTCTTGCATTGCTATACCGTTGGTCAAACGGGCGTGGGCAAAACGACCCTGCTTCAGCGCATGGTGGAGCAGGATTATCAAGCCGGTCGCGGCTTTTGCCTCATCGACCCGCATGGTGATTTGGCGAAAGCCCTGTTTGATCGCTGCCCTGAGGCACTCTATTGGAACGTTTCCGACCCGGCCTCTCCTTTTGGATACAACCCGCTCACCAAGACCTCTCCGTCGCTCCGCCCACTGGTGACCTCAGGTCTGATCGATGCGCTCAAGAAGCAGTGGGCCGATGCTTGGGGGGTGCGCATGGAGCATTTGTTGCGCCATGCGGTTCTTGCACTGCTTGATTTCCCCAATCCCGATCTGCGGGATATTCCGCGCATGTTTCTGGACCGTGTCTTCCGGGTTGAGGTTCTTGGCCATGTCAGCGACCCGCAGGTCCGTCGGTTCTGGACCGAAGAATATCCGGCGATGAACTACAAGAACGCCGCAGACGGTTTTGCTCCGATCGCCAACAAGCTCGGGGCGTTTCTGTCTCACCCAGTGTTGCGCACGGCGCTTTGTGAGCCAAAGGAACCGTTGCGCTTTCGCCAGATCATGGAGTCAGGTCAGGCGCTGATCATCAACCTCGCCAAAGGACGACTAGGCTCGGACCTGTCAAATGTCATTGGCGGCCTGCTGGTGTCCAGCCTGACCCATGCCGCCTTTTCCCGCCAGGACATATCGGAGAACAGGCGGCGACCGTTCTTTCTCTACGTCGACGAATTTCACGCCTTCACCAGCGAAGCCTTCGCCGACATGCTATCGGAAACACGCAAATACAAGCTGGGCCTCGTGCTCAGCCAGCAGCACACTCAACAGACCACCGCCCCTGTCTTTGCTTCGGTCCTGGGGAATGTCGGGACGGTGATCGTATTCCGCGTCGGCGCTTTGGATGCCCCGGTCCTGGCAGCGCAACTGGGCAGGATCGAGCCGCGCGTTCTAACCGTGCAACCGAACTATCGCGCCACCGTCCGGATGATGCTCGACAACGCTCCAAGCCCGGCGTTTTCAATGACAACACTTCCGCTCGCATGCGGCACCTGCAGCTGAGCCCCACTTTTGCGTTCGCGGGTGTCCGGTATCCTGAAACCATGACTGAAAATGAACATCTACATCGCCATATCGACCTTTGCCGCCGAATGCAGCATCGCATGCTGACCGATGGTACCTGGCCGTGGGGCGAAGAGACGGAGTCGCCAAATCCTGAGATTATGGTAGAGTCTGAGGACCTAAACGACGTCACATGAAATCGTGCTTTGGATATATTCGAGTGTCCACCCAGAAGCAGGGCGAAGGGGTTTCACTCGACGCGCAAAAGACTGCCATCACGGCCTTTGCGAGTCAGAACGATCTCACGGTCATAAAATGGTTCGAGGAAAAGCAGACCGCGGCCAAGGGCGGTCGGCCGATCTTCAACCAGATGCTGCGGCAACTGCGCAAACACGCTGCCAAGGGCGTGATCATCCACAAGATAGACCGGGCTGCCAGAAATGCCCGGGACTGGGTCATGTTCGCCGAGTTGCCCGATATCGGCATCGACGTGTACGTCGCCACCGAAAGTCTGGACTTCCGATCCCGCGGTGGACGGCTGACCGCCGAGATCCAGGCCGTGATCGCCGCTGACTACATCCGCAATCTGCGCGAGGAAACGATCAAAGGGCTCAACGGCCGCCTGGGCCAGGGCCTCTACCCCTTTCGCGCGCCAATTGGCTACCTGGACAACGGCCGCGGCAACCCGAAGACGCCCGATCCGTTAAAGGCGCATCTTATCAGGGAGATGTTCGATCTCTATGCCAGCGGACGGCACTCGCTCCGCACACTTCAGGCCGAGATCACCCGCCGCGGCTTGCGCAATTTGAACGGCCGCCCTCTGACGCTGCACGGCGTGGAGACGATCCTGAACAATTCGTTCTACACCGGGGTGATTACCATCGCCCGCACCGGAGCCTCCTACGACGGCGTGCATGATCCGATCATACCTGCGAAGCTCTTCCACCGCGTGCAGGATATCAAGTCCGGCCGCTCGGGGCCAAAATGCACGCGCCACAATCACCTGTTCCAGGGTCTGTTCCGCTGTGGCTTGTGCCGAGGCCCGATGTCTCCCGAGCTGCAGAAAGGACGCTGCTATTACCGATGCCAGCGCAGAGGGTGCCCCACCGCGACCATCCGAGAAGACCGGCTGGAGGACGCCATCAGGTTTCGGCTGGGCCAGCTGCAGATCAAACCCTCAGCAGCGAAGAAATTGGAGACCGCGTGGATGTCCAAGGGTGCCGAGACTGCCACCGAGGACATGGCGAAGGCGCTGCGCCTCCAGATCGCCGACGAAGAGGCACGACTGGAGCGGCTCACCGACTTGCTGCTCGATTCCACAATCGACAGGAACACCTACCGGGAGCGGCAGCGGTCCGGAAAACTGCGGCTGGTTGAGCTGCGCGATGAACTGGAAAAACTGCCCAATGCGGAGAAGATCGCGCAGCGCCGCCGTGACTTTCTCGAACTGGTGAAAACCCTTTGTTTGCTTTACGAAAACGCCAATCTGGCGGAAAAACGCGAAATCGTCGAAAACGCCTTCTCGAACCGCTTGGTCGCCGGAAAATACGTCGATCTACAGCCATATAAGTGGCTTGTGTCGCACGATTCCGCCTCAAGCGTCTTGGAATGTGACCCAGAGCGACACAGAGATACAGATTTGCCGGGTGTCACCGCGGGGGTCCAGAATCTCGAACTTATTTTGAACCTCAAGAACCGCGCCATTGATGATGACAAACCGTTGTGCCGACTGACTTCAGGCGTGCCCGCATAGGAGACTGGCGCACGGGTCCCATTTGGTATCTTTCTCTTGGCCTTTGCAAATCCGATCCAATTTTGTACAGATTACCAAAAGGAGTTCGTGTGTCCCTCCTGCTTCTCGTCGCCTTACCTTTCCTGGGCGCGCTTTTGCCCGGTTTGATGAACTCGGCGGGGCGCACTGCTTGCGCCGGCGTGACATTGACTGTCTCATTGGCCGCTTTCATTGGCTTGTTGACCAATCTGCCTGCAGTATTGGCGGGCGAAGTGGTGACAGCGCAGATCGACTGGATGCCGTCGCTGGGTCTCAACGTCACGTTGATGCTGGACGGGCTGGGCTTTTTCTTTGCGCTGCTGATTTTGGGCATCGGCCTGTTGATCATTGCGTACGCCCGGCACTATCTGAGCCGTGACGACCACATAGGAGAGTTCTTCACCTATCTGCTGCTATTTCAGGGTGCGATGGTGGGTGTGGTTTTGAGCGATAACATTCTGCTCTTGCTGATCTTCTGGGAGCTGACCTCGCTATCATCCTTCCTGCTGATCGGCTATTGGAAGCATATGCCGAAAGGCCGGCAAGGGGCCCGGATGGCTTTGATCGTCACGGGGTCTGGCGGGCTGGCGATGATCGGTGGGATGCTGATCCTCGGCCAGATTGTCGGCAGCTATGATCTCAGCGTGATCCTGCAGAACCGCGCCCTCATCCAGGCCGATCCATTGTATGGGCCGGCGCTGATTCTGATCCTGCTGGGCTGTTTCACAAAGTCGGCGCAGTTCCCGTTCCACTTCTGGTTGCCGCACGCGATGGCGGCACCGACGCCTGTTTCCGCCTATCTGCATTCGGCCACGATGGTGAAGGCAGGCATCTACCTGATGGCGCGGATGTGGCCGGTACTCTCGGGCACGGAGGAATGGGTGGTGATCGTCACCACCGCCGGGTTGGTCACCATGGTGCTGGGCGCGGTAATTGCGCTGTTCAAGCATGACCTGAAGGCGCTTTTGGCGTTCTCGACCGTCAGTCATCTGGGGCTGATCACCATGCTTCTGGGCACCGGAACCGCTTTTGGCGCCATGGCGGCAATGTTTCACATTCTCAACCACGCAACCTTCAAGGCCGCGCTGTTCATGTCGGCCGGGATCATCGACCACGAGGCCCATACCCGCGACATCCGCCGCCTAGGGGGCTTGCGCCGTTTGATGCCAGTCACCTTTGTGATCGCGACGCTAGCGGCGCTGTCGATGGCGGGGATACCTCTGCTGAACGGGTTCCTATCCAAGGAAATGATGCTGGACGAAGCCTATCAGACGGCTCTTTTCGGAGTACCCTGGCTGGTTCCGGCGCTGGCAACGCTTGGGGCGCTGATTTCTGCCGCCTATTGCTTCCGGCTGATCGGTCACGTGTTTCTGGGACCGGTCCGCGACGATTATCCGGCCCGCCCGCATGATCCCAACCCAGGGATGTGGCTGCCGCCGGCACTGCTGGTGGTGCCGGTGGTGGTGATCGGCGTGGCGCCTTACCTCGCCGAACCCTTTGTCAAGCTCGTGACCGCCTCGGTGCTGGGCGGAGCGACGGAGTTGCCAGACGTCCACTTCAAGATTTGGCACGGGCTGGTGCCAGCGCTTTATATGTCTGTGATCGCCGTTGCCGGCGGTCTGATCATGCTGGCGGTTTTCAATCCTTCGCTGCGGCTTTGGGATGCGGTGCCGAGGCCAGAAGCCAAGGTGATTTTCGACGCCATGGTCGCGACCGCCGTCCGGCTGGCCCAGAGGCTGATCCTGCCAGTCCACAATGGCGCCTTCACCCGTTATGCCGCCATCGCCACTGTGGTGATCCTTGCCGCAGGCTTTCACGCCTGGAGCACGGGAACGGTCGGTCTGCAGACCCGTGCCCTGCAACCGGCCGGCCCGGTGACCATCGCCGGCTGGCTGATGCTGGTGGCGGCGGTTGGCGCTCTGGTGCTGATGCACCGCAATCGGCAATTGTCGCTCATCCTGATCGGGATTGTCGGCCTGATGGTCTCGATCGGGTTCGTGTTCTTCAGCGCACCCGATCTGGCGATGACGCAATTCACCGTCGAGGTGGTGACGATCATCCTGCTCCTTCTGGCGCTGAATTTCCTGCCGAACCGCACGCCGGTTGAGAGCACGGTTCTGCGCCGGGTCCGCGATGCCGGCGTCGCCATTGCCGGCGGTCTGGCGACCTTTGCTCTGGCCTATTACTATCTCTTGCGCGACGCGGTCGGCACACCGATTTCGGAGTTCCATCTGGCAAATGCCTACAAGGGCGGCGGCGGCACCAATGTGGTCAATGTGATCCTCGTGGATTTCCGCGGGTTTGACACCTATGGCGAGATCATCGTGCTGGGTATCGCAGCCCTGCTGATCTATGCGTTGACCGAAACTCTGCTGCGCGGGCCGGTACGGGCGCGACTGCTGAACCGCCAGCCCGACCAGCCGCGCGCCGGCGATGTACATCCGATGATGATGGTTGTGCTGACCCGGGTGATGATGCCGGTGATCCTCTTGGTCGGGTTCTACATCTTCTGGCGCGGCCACAATGAACCGGGGGGCGGATTCATCGCCGGCCTGATCGTCTCTATCGGGGTTGTGATGCAATACATGGCCAGCGGCTTTGCCTGGACCTCGGCGCGTCTGAAGTACCCCTACCACGGGGTGATCGGGTCCGGCGTGCTGATCGCCGGCCTGACCGGCATCGGCTCGTGGTTCGTGGCCAATCCGTTCCTCACCTCGGATTTCACCTATGTCCGCATTCCACCTTTCGAGAAGTTCGAACTGGCCACCGCGGCGCTTTTCGATCTCGGCGTGTTTCTGGCCGTAGTCGGCGCGGTGATGCTGTCACTGGAAAGTTTCTCGCGCCTTGCGCGGCGCGCGCAGACGCCCGAGAGCGAATATCCGATGGATATCGATCCCTCGCGCGAGGATCCGCTGGTGGCCAAGGCCGTGTCAGTCAGGGAGGGCGACTGAATGGAATTGCTCGTCGCGTCTGCCATTGGCATCCTGACCGCCGGGGGCCTCTACCTGATGCTGAGGTTGCGCACTTTTCCGGTGATCCTCGGCATGGCGCTGCTGACATATGCAGTCAATGTGTTCCTGTTTGCCTCCGGCCGCCTGACCGTCTCGGCGCCGCCGATCCTGCGCGACGGCGTCAGCAACTATGCGGATCCGCTGCCGCAGGCGCTGGTGCTGACCGCCATCGTGATCTCATTCGGCATGACCGCTGTGGTGGTGATGATCGGCCTCGGGGCATTTCTGGGATCGGAAGATGACCATGTGAATGATGTGCCAGAGGCTGCGGACAATCACGCCGAAGGCAGATCATGACTCATTGGCTCATTGCCCCTGTCATTCTGCCAGCCATGCTCGCAGCCTTCATCGTGCTGGCCGCGCGTCACCACATAGTCATTCAGCGCGCCGTCTCGGTCGCCGGCATGTTGATGCTGGGGGGCATTGCGCTGGGGCTGGCGGTGCAGGTTTCTGACGGGTCGATCCTGCTCTACCAGCTCGGCGACTGGGCGGCGCCGTCTGGCATTGTGCTGGTTGGCGACAGGCTGTCGACGGTGATGGTCCTGCTGACGGCGGTGCTGGGGCTGTTCGTGCTGCTCTATGCCATCGGGTCCGGATGGGACAACCACGGCCGGCATTTCCACGCGCTCTTCCAGTTCCAGCTTATGGGGGTGATCGGGGCGTTTCTGACCGGTGACCTCTTCAATCTCTTCGTTTTTTTCGAGGTATTGCTGATCGCCTCATACGGCCTAATGATCCACGCCGGCGGCAACGCGCGGCTGCGGGCTGGCGTGCAATACGTGCTGTTCAACCTCATCGGCTCGACGCTCTTTCTCTTTGCGCTGGGGTCAATCTATGCCGAGACCGGCACGCTCAACATGGCCGATCTGGCCAGGCGCGTTGCCTTGATCGGGCCTGAGGATACGGTGGGCATTCGCGTTGCTGCGGTTCTGCTGCTATTGGTGTTTGCCATCAAGGCTGCACTTGTGCCGCTGCATTTCTGGCTGCCGTCCAGCTATGCCGAGGCGCCGGCGCCGGTGGCGGCGCTGTTTGCGATCATGACGAAGGTCGGGGCCTATGCGATCATCCGGATCTATACGCTGGTGTTTCCGCCAGAGCTTTCCGTCACCGCCAGGCTGCATGACCTCTGGCTGCTGCCAGCGGCCCTGCTGTCGCTCAGCATCGGGATGATCGGCGTGCTGGCGGCGAAACGGCTGGATCGGTTGGTGGCCTTCTCGATCATCGGGTCGATGGGCATGGTGATGGTGGCGATCTCGCTCTTAAACCCTGCCAGCATCGCCGCGGCCCTGTATTATATCGTGCATTCGACCCTCGCCGGCGCGCTGTTGTTCCTGATTGTCGACCTCGTGCGCACCGGTCGGGCCAACCTCGACCTGACGCCGCAGCCGCCAGTCGCCGGAGCTGTCCTGACCTCGGGGCTCTTTCTGGTGGGGGCGATCGCCATGGCGGGCCTGCCGCCGCTGTCGGGCTTCATCGGCAAACTGCTGGTGATGCAGGCAGCTTACGGCACGAGCCTCGTGGTCTGGATCTGGGTCATCGTTCTGGCCACCAGCCTGATCGCCGTGGTCGGATTTGCCCGCGCTGGCAGCGTCCTGTTCTGGAAGGCCCAGTCTGTCGCGGCGGCGGAAAATGCGATGCCGATGCAGCGCCCGTCTGCGCTGTCTTATGCTGCCGTCGGCGGGCTGATTGCGCTTCTGGTCGCCCATACGGTCTTTGCCGGGCGGATACAGGTTTACACCGCCGCCATCGCCACCCAGCTATTTGCGCCAGAGCGCTATATCTCGACGGTGCTGAACACGTCCGGCAAGCTGAGCGAACAAAAGAAGGACCCGTAACATGGGACGTGCCTTGCAATGGCTGCTACCGCATCCGTTTCTGACGCTGCTTCTGGCAGTGGTTTGGACGCTTCTGCAGAACGAGGTCTCTCCCGGAATGGTGGTCTTTGGCATCATCCTCGGTATCGTCATTCCATGGGGGACCTCGGTCTGGTGGCCAGACAATCCAAAAGGCTTTCGGCCGGGCAAGATGTTGGCCTATTGCGTCATGGTGATGTGGGATATTCTGGTCGCCAATGTGCAGGTGGCATGGATTGTCATCTCGGTGCCGAATGCCAGGCTGAAGCCCGCATGGATCGTGGTGCCGCTGGAATTGCGCAAGCCCGAAGCGATCACGCTGCTTGCTGGGACCATCACCCTGACCCCGGGCACCGTCTCGGCGGACCTCTCTGACGAGGGGCACAGCCTGCTGGTACATGTGCTGCACACCGACGACCCCGATGGCGTGCGCGACGAGATCAAGACCCGCTACGAGCGCCGGCTGAAGGAGATCTTCTCGTGACGGCAGCAACCGGACTTCTGGACATCGCACTGGCCATCGCCTTCGGCGCGCTGGCCCTTGGTCAGATCCTTTCGATGGTGCGGCTGGTGTTGGGGCCAACGCCGGGCGACCGGATCTTCGCGCTTGATACCATGGTGATCAACGCTCTGGGTCTGGTGATCGTGCTCGGCATCCAGTTGGGGGTGCAGATCTACTTCGAGGTCGCGCTGCTGATTGCCATGCTGGGCTTTGTCTCGACTGTTGCACTGGCGCGCTTTATTCTGCGGGGGGATATCATCGAATGACCGGTCAGATCATTGCAACCTATGTTGTCGCGCTTTGCCTGCTGATCGGAGCGGGGTTCGTCTTGGTGGGGGTGATCGGGCTACTAAAGTTCAATGATCCGATGACCCGTCTCCATGCCCCTACAAAGGTGGGGACCATGGGGATCGGCATGCTGCTTCTGGCCTCGATGATCCAATCCGCCATCCAAGGCGAGCCCTCGATGCATGAACTGCTGATCATGGCGTTCCTGTTTGTCACGGCTCCAATTTCTGCACACTTCATTGCGAAGCTTAGCATTCATAGTAGCACCTGCGACTTGCCCCCGTCCCCGCCACGCGACGACACCTGGTCGACGTTGAAGACCATGGAGATAATCACCGAAGTCGACCCGTGATACTGTCGACCACACACCAAATTTGGCGGACGAGAATCGAGCTAAAACCCACGCTGGGCCCGTTATATTCCCGCGATTCATGTGACTAAAAAGAGACTAAACAGTCTTTTCCACCTAAGGAACGGCACGTAAACCTTTGTTATAATTGGTACCGCCTGCCCGGTTCGAACGGGCGACCTCTTGATCCACAATCAAGCGCTCTAACCTACTGAGCTAAGGCGGCACTGGCAGGCGGAATAGCTCTGACCCGCGTCGATTGCAAGCCGTTTGCGGTGAAAAATTTGCCGCCGAGGCTCACAAATCGATCTGCCAGTGCACCTCTTCCAGCGCGACGCCAAAGCGGGTGACCGGCCGGCTTTGGGTCAGCTGCCAGCCGGTGCGGGCATAGAGCGCGCAGGCGGCGGCGTGGCTGCGGTGGGTGGCCAGCACCATGCGCCGATAGCCGGCCGCGCGGGCAAAGCCCATGCACCGCCCCAGCATCCAGCGCCCCAGGCCCTGCCCCCGCGCCTGAGGCAGCAGCAGAAACAGCCGCAAGCGCGAGGTCTCCGCATCCTCGCAGGTGCAGAAGATGCTGCCCAGCCGCTGCCCGTTGCGCCAGGCAATGAAACCCCGCTCGCGGGCCGGGTCATGACTGGCGAGGAACGCCGCCAGCACCTCCCCCACCAGACCCTCGAAACTGCCGTCGAACCCCTCGTCGCGGGCATAGAGCCGGCCATGTGCGCGGGTCAGCCAGTCCACATCCTCTGCCCGCAGGCGCCTGAGCCCGACCTCTTGCATCTCTTGCCTTTCCTGCCTGCCTCCTGTAGCCCGAGCCAGCCTCGCCAGAGGCGGCCAGAAGGAGGCTCACATGGGTATCAATTCCGAACGCGACATCGAGGCCAACCTGCAGATCGGCCCCACCGATGCCGGCATGGTGCGGCTTTTCGTGGCGGCCGACGGTGGCATCGAGATTCCGATGGATTTCGAACCCGACGAGGCGCGCGAGATCGCCGAAGAGATGATGGCCGCTGCCGCCGCGGCCGAAAAGGCGGGCAAGCGCCGCTGAGGCCTCACATCTCGATCCGCGCACCGGGATCGCGCAGCGCCTGAAGCCGCCGCGCGGCATGGGTGGCGAAACACTGGATCATCTTCTTGCGCCGCGCCGGCGCGAGCCTGCTCTCCTCGCCCATCCGCAGCACCTCGGCATCATAGCCGTCAGCGATGATCAGCCCGCTGCCCTCCGGCAGCAGATCGATCGGAAACTCCGCATCCACGGCCCAGAAATAGCGGTCGCACCACTCAAGGTAGCCCTGCCACTTGCGGTCGGTCATGTAATCGCTGCGCGAGGATTTGCACTCGATCACCCAAAGCTCGCCCTTGAGGCCAAGCGCCATGACATCGACGCGCAGACCGCGGGTCACCACCAGCTCCTCGACGGTGACGAACCCCAGGCTCGTCATGTGGCGGCACACCCCGCGCGCCAGAAGCTGGCCGGGCATGAGATCGGGGGCAAGATCGGATCGGATCGCGTGGCTCATGCGGCCAATTCTGGAACATAACACGAACGTTGGCAATCCCCCACGGCGCGGACGTTGCCAAATCCGCGCGAGCCCATATTTTCAATGTGATAAACCTCGAGGACACCATGGCCACAGAGACCGAACTGACCGAAGCGCAGGCGCGCGGCGTGCGCTATGCGCGCGAATTGCAGGGCCATCTGGGCTGGCTCGACACCTTCTCGGGCACCGCTCTGGGCGTGCTGGCGGTGGCCTCGGGGATCTACACCTACCTCGGGGTCTCGTCGTTGCTCGATGAGAACGGCGCCATGTCGGTCTTTGCCGCCATCGCCTATTCGGTGGCGGTGTCGGTGGGCATCTTCGTCTTCTGGTCCTACATGATGCGGCTGTTTCCCGCCGTGCGCACCGCCCAGGCCCGCATCGGGCTGTTGGCGGCCATGGGGCTGGGCTCGCTCGCCATCGTCGCCATGTCGTCATGGCTCAACGCCGCGGCGCTGGCCGGCTCGGCCGCGGTCGAGCAGCACCTGGCCGAGACCGTGCAGCGCTACCAGACGTCTCTGGAACGCGCCCACGAGGTGGCGCTGACCGGCCAGGCGCTGGAACGCGATGTCGCAAGGGTGCGCCAGGGCTTCGAGGATCTCTCAGAGCAGGAGGCCACCGGCAACCTCTCGGGGCTTGCGGGCCGCGGCGCGGTGTTCCGGGTGCTGCGGCAGAAATCCGAGGAGCTGGCCGCGCTCGAGGCGCAGATCGCCGCCCAGACCCCGCGGGTCGAGGCCGCCTTCACCCAGGGCAACGCGCTGCTCAGCCGGATGCGCGCCCTGACGGTCGAGCCCGGCGCGGTCGAACCGCGCTCGGTCGAGTTCTCCGAGCTGGCGGTCGAGCTGCAGGGGCTGATCACCCAGCTTCGACAGCTCTCGGTGGCACCGCTGGTGGAACGCGCGGCGCAGGATCTTTCGGCTTCGGTGGTGCTGCCAGAGCTCGACAGCACGACCGAAGCCGGCCGCAGCGATCAGGCCGCCACCATCACCTCTGTGCTGGACGTGCTGGTGCGCCGCGCCGGCACGCTGGAGAGCGCCGCGCGCGACGTCCGCACCCTGGCGCCGCCGCCAGAGGTGTCCTACGCGCCGATCTCCTCGGCCGATGCGGTGATCCTCTATGCCGGCAATTTCGTGCCCTCCTGGGCCGGGGCGATCGCCATCGACCTGTTGCCGGCGGTGCTGGTCTTCATCCTCGCCATCACCCATGCGGCGATCCGCTCGGGCCGCGAGGGCGCCGCGGTCGAAGACACCCTGACCCTGGCCGAGCTGCGCGCCGCGCTGGCCGCGGTGCGCGATGTCGAAACCGCAATGCGCCAGAGGCCCGAGCCCGCGTCCGAGCCCGCCGCCGCAGCAGAGGCGCCCCCGCCCCAACCACAGGCCGCGCCGCCCATCGCCCCCGGACCCGTGCCGTCCGAGGCGGCCCGGCCCGAGGAAACCGCCGGCAAGATCCACCCACTCACCGGCAAATCGACATGAGCACCGGCAGCCCGGTCGCCCGCATCCTCACCGGCGTGCTGATCTTCCAGCTGGGCATCGGCGCGCTCTTGGTGCTGGGCGATGTGCAGCAGGGCGGGCTGCGCCTGCCCAAGCTCTGGACCGACACGCCGCGACTTTCGGAACCGGTCCGCCCGGGCGACCAGCGCCGGGTCTACGACCCACGCCGCGACCGCCCGGCCAACCCGCCGCTGCGCGATCCCGGCGACCTGCCCGAACGGCTGGTGCTGACCCCGTCGCAGAACACCACCTGGCGGCTCGAAGGCACCATCGCCGAGGGTGACGCCGCGCGCATCGCCGATCAGCTCGCCGAGGCCCGGACCCCGCCGGAGACGCTGATCCTGCAGTCCCCCGGCGGCGCGGTAACAGAGGCGCTGGCCCTCGGCCGCGCACTGCGCGCCCGCGGCATCGCCACCCGGATGCTGGCCGGCGAATTCTGCTACTCGGCCTGCCCGTACCTGCTGGCCGGCGGCACCACGCGCGAGATCGATCCGCAGGCCTCGGTCGGCGTGCACCAGCACTACTTCGGCGAGAACTCCCTGATGCCGGCCTTCGTCGCTGTCGAGGACATCCAGCGCGGCCAGAGCGAGGTTATGACCTATCTCGACGAGATGGGCATCGACCCCTTGGTAATGCGCCATGCCCTGGCCACGCCGCCGGACGAGGTCTACCTGCTGCTGCCCGAGGAACTCACCCGCTACAGGCTCCACAGCGCGGCCGAGCCCTGATCCCCGGTCTTCTTCTGTTCAAAAATACCCTCGGGGGAGTCGCCAGAGGCGACGGGGGCAGCGCCCCCAACGAGGCCTCCGCCCCCGAAGAGCCCCGCAAACTATTTCCCGCACCCCCCTTGTCGCGGCTCCGTTCAGGGCCTATCTCGCGTGGAGGCGGGTGCTGCCCTTCTCGTGTACGGTTGCATTCCGGTGGCCTTAAGCAATTCCGAGGGAGCTGGCTCTGTCCTGGTCCTGGCCTGGTTACCTGGCGCCCACCTGTATATACAGGTCCTCGGGAATGAGATAACCCCACGGTCGCGTTTGCGGGCCCGCCTATTATATTCCCCTCGCTTAACTGAGATCGTAGGGTGCATGTCGCATGCGCCCCGGTCCGTCCTTGTGTTGGCCCACCAAAAGGTGTCGCGACATGAAAAAAGGTGCGCAGAACCTGCGCACCCTCCGGGTCACTCAATGCGCCGCTGCGGCCGGCTCAGATCTTCCGGCGCGGTTTCGACACCGGCACCCGCACGGGCGCATATTCGCGCACCGGCGCCCGCAGACCGCCGCCCGGGGTGTCGTCGTCGTCGTCACGCAGGTTCACCGAGGAAAGGCCGAACTGCACCGCGCTCAGCACCAGACCGCAGACGACCCAGAGCACGAACAGCGCGATCAGCCCCGGAAACCCGCCAGAGGCCAGCTGCGTCAGACCGGCAATGTCATAACCCAGAAGCATCCCCACCAGCACCGCAGAGGCCAGAAAACCCACCAGAAGGTGGCTGCCGTTCCGTCGGATCAGTTTCGGCAACCGTGACTTGCGCATGTGCATCCCCCAATCGGCGCCGCAACAGGGCAGCGCTTCGGGGATCAGCATACAGGGAATTGCGCCAAAGCGATATGAAAACTCGCCGCGACGCACGGTCACACGGGTGTTTTTCGGCTCAGAACGCCTCTGGCCGGGCCTCGCGTGCCATGTGATCGAGCACCGCGTTGACGAATTGCGGCTCCTTCCCCTCCGGAAAGAAGGCGCCGGCCACGTCGACGAACTCCTTGATCACCACCCGCGGCGGCGCCTCGCCCTCGACCAGCTCGGACCCGGCGGCGCGGAACAGCGCCCGCAGCACCGGATCGATTCGCGCGATCGGCCATTTCGCCACCAGCGCCCGGTCGGTCATCTGGTCGATCCGGGCCTGATTGTTGACCGCATCCGCCACCAGCTGGCCGAACAGGTTCACATCGCCCTCGAGCATCTCGTCACCCTCGTAGACCGCGCCGAAGCGGTGCTCGATGAACTCATGCGTCACCGAGGGCACGGTCTGACCGCTGGCCTCCATCTGAAACAGCGCCTGCACGGCATAGAGCCGGGCGGCGGATTTCATCTTGCGCTTCTGGTTGCCCGACAGCGCCTTGGGGGCGGAGGCTTCGGTCTCGTCACTCATGAGGTTGGGGTGCTCTTCATCTCGCCGGCTATCTGATACTCGTCGCGCGCCGGGCGGAATCCCACGCCGTCACGCGAAGCGCCCCATTTACGGCTGAGCGCGATCAGATGCAAGGCCGCAGCCGCCGCCCCGCCACCTTTGTTGCCACGGGCCGGATCGGCGCGCACCTCGGCCTGTTCCATGGTCTCCACCGTCAGGATCGCGTTGCCGATGCAGAGCCCCTGCAGACCCAGCAGGGTGATCCCGCGCGAGCTGTCGTTGCAGACCGTCTCGTAATGGGTGGTCTCGCCGCGGATCACGCAGCCCAGCGCCACATAGCCGTCAAAGTTGCTCATCCGCTCGGCGATGCCGATCGCCGAGGGCACCTCGAGCGCGCCGGGCACCTCGATGACGTCCCATGTGCCGCCGGCGGCCTCGATCTCGGCCTTGGCGCCGGCCAGCAGGTTGTCGGCGATCGCCTTGTAATAGGGCGCCACCACGATCAGCAGTTTCACCGGCTTGTCGAACGCCGGGCGCGGCAGGATGTAATGGGTCTCGGCTTCGGCCATCTCGTCTTACTCCGTGATCGGGCGGGTGCCCACGATTTCAAGCCCGTAGGCATCAAGGCCCACATAACGCGTCGCCTCGTGGTCGCTCAGAAGGACCAGCTTGGACAGCCCCATGGTCGAGAGGATCTGGCTGCCCAGACCGATTTCGCGCACGGTCCGGGGGCCCTCTTCGGTGTCGTCGCGCAGCACCTGCGCCTGCGGGTTGCGGAACAGGCAGACCACGCCCCTGCCCTCGGCCGCGATGATCTCCATCGCCCGGCGCAGCTCGCCGGAATTGCCGATCCCCAGCACGTCCTCCAGCGCCGAGAGCGCATGGGTCCGCACCAGCACCGGCTCGGGGGTGGTGATGTCGCCCTTGGTCAGCACAATATGCTCGACGCCTTCGGTCAGGTCGGTGAACACCCGCAGGGTCCAGTCGCCGCCAAAGGCCGAGGTCACCTGCTGCGTCGCGGTTTCCTTGACCAGATTGTCGTGCCGCCGGCGATAGGCGATCAGGTCAGAGATGGTGCCGATCTTGAGCCCGTGCTTCTGGGCAAAGGCCACCAGCTCGGGCAGCCGCGCCATGGTGCCGTCTTCGTTCATGATCTCGCAGATCACCGCCGAGGGGTTGAGGCCCGCCAGCCGGCTGACATCGATCGAGGCCTCGGTATGGCCGGCGCGCACCAGCACGCCGCCATCGCGGGCACGCAACGGAAACACATGCCCCGGCGAAGCGATGTCGGAGGCGGTGGAGCCGGAATCGATCGCCACGGCGACGGTGCGCGCCCGGTCATGCGCCGAGATGCCGGTGCTGACGCCTTCGCGCGCCTCGATCGAGACGGTAAAGGGGGTCTCGGTGCGCGAGGCATTGTTGGTCACCATCGGCGGCAGACCCAGCGCATCGACCCGCTCGCCCGGCAGCGTCAGGCAGATCAGCCCGCGGCCATTGGTGGCCATGAAGTTGATCGCATCGGGCGTCGCCATCTGCGCGGGGATCACCAGATCGCCCTCGTTCTCGCGGTCCTCGTGATCGACGAGGATGAACATCCGGCCGTTGCGGGCCTCGTTGATGATCTCCTCGACCGAGGAGATCGCCGCGCTCCAGTTCTCTTCGACCGGACCCGGGGTCACATATTCCATGGCACGCCTCCTGAATTCTGCCCGCCGGGATAAAGGAGGCCGCGGCGATTGGAAAGGCCAAGCCGCACCGCCGGGTGCGTCAGACCGGATCGGCAGTGAATTCCGCGGCCTTGTGGCTGCCGTCGCAGAACGGCTTGTTGCCGGACTGGCCGCAGCGACAGAGCACCAGCTTGCCCGCCTGTTTCACCCGCCGCCCGGTGCCGGTGGTCACCTCGGCCGGACCGATCAGCACCAGCGGGCCGTTCTCGCGGCAGGTGACCTGCAGCGGGCCGGGCGCCTCGGCTGCGCCCTCGCCCTCTGCCGGCTCGCCGGTGGCCCGGAACCCGCCCTCGGCGTGGCTGTGGTCGCAGAACGGCTTGGTCTTCGACAGCCCGCAGCGGCAGAGCGTGGCGCGCTGCAGGTGGTCCTCGCCGATCTGCAGGTCGCCCGCCACGGCCAGCGGGCCGTTTTCCCAGACCGCGACGCGGTTGATCGCAGGCGGGGTCTCGGCCCGACCGCCATCGCGGCGCTCATAGCTCAGCGCGCCGGAAGGACAGGTGCGGATCATCGCCGCGATCTCCTCGGCCGGGGCGGCATCCGGATCGACCCAGGGGCGGCGCGTCGGGTCGAAGACCTGTGGCAGCTTGAGGAAGCAATTGCGCGCATGGATGCAGCGCGACATGTCGAAGGAGATCGCGATCTCGGCTCCGTCATAGGTTCTGGGCTTGGGCATGGCTGATCTCCGGTCAGTCGAAAATATCCTCGATGACGTCGAAGGCCTCCTCGAGAAACCAGCCCACGCCACGTTTCTTCGGTTTCTTCTTTTTCTTGCGCCGCAGGCTGTCGCCGCGCTTTTGCTCCCAAAGCGGATTGGGCGTCGCCCCGCGGCGCCTGTCCTGCTTCGCTCTGTCGTGCTTCGGCCGGTCGTGCGTCGGCCAGCCCGCCTCGGCCCGCGGCTGTGGCACCTCGGCGCGTGGCCCCGGCATCATCTTGAGGTCATGCAGCGGCGCGCCGCACCCCTGGCAGCTCAGCTCGTGGCGGGTCTTGCCGGTCAGGATCAGCGCGGCGCGGGTGCCGCAATAGCAACATGTGGCGATCTTGGTGCCCTGCGGCATCGACATCCTCCGTGGCGATCTGCCCTCAACCTAAGCACCGGGCGGCGAAATGTAAGGTTCAGCCGCGCTCGAGACTGGCATAAAGCGCCACCGCCGCGGCATTGGAGACATTGAGCGAGCCGAAGGCACCGGCGAAGTCGATCCTGACCAGCGCGTCGCAGGTCTCGCGCGTGCGCTCGCGCAGCCCCGGCCCCTCGGCCCCCAGCACCAGCGCCACCGGCCGGTCAGCCCGGTCCGCAAGCGCCTGTTCGATGGTCTGCTCTGCCTCGCCGGCGAGCCCCAGCACGATATAGCCCATCTCCTGCAGCGCGATGATCGTGTCGGCGAGGTTGCGCACCCTGAGATAGGGCTGACGCTCCAGCGCGCCGCTGGCGGTCTTGGCCAGCGCGCCGGTCTCAGGCGCGCTGTGGTGGCGCGGCGCGATCACCGCCCGGGCGCCAAAGACCTCGGCCGAGCGCAGGATGGCGCCGACGTTATGCGGATCGGTCACCCGGTCGAGCAGGATCAGCCGCTGCGCCCCCGGCCCGTCGGCCAGCGCCACGTCCTCGAGCGCGCCCCAGGCCAGCGGCTTGACCTCGAGCGCCGCGCCTTGGTGCACCGACTGCGGATCGAGCGGCGCGTTGAACTTGCGCGGATCGACCTCTTCGGCCGCGATGCCGCTTGCGGCAATCGCCGCCTCAAGCTTGGCGGCGGCATTGCGTGTCACGATCAGCCGCAGCTTTTCGCGCGCCGGGTTTTCCAGCGCGTCGCGCACCGCGTGGATGCCAAACAGCCAGACGGTCTCCGAGGCCGCCGCCCGCTTGGCCTGTTCCTTTTCGACGACCCACTTTGGCTTTTTCATCGCACTTCCCTTCGCCTGTGGCGACAATGGCCGCCCGCGCCGCGTGACGCAACCCGCCCCTTACCGGTGGCAAATGCCGCCCGCAAGAAAAGATGCGAGGCCGCGATTTTTCCCGGATTTCCGGCTTGACCTCCCCCGGCCCCATCATTAATCAGCCCCACACAGTGGGCGACAGGCCGCAAGGTGTGGCAGGGGACTGTAACTCCCTCGCGGAGACGCACGCCTGGTTCGATTCCAGGGTCGCCCACCATTTCCTCCATCACACACCGCCGCGTCACGGCAGCGCTTGCGCCCGGGGCAGCCGATCGATCCCCCGGATCGATCCTGCGCATCATGCAATGTGGCAGGGGCCACCTGCGG
>NZ_JAXMOR010000046.1:0-33857 GCF_034669705.1 Marinovum sp. | reverse complement strand
CACCGGTCTCGGCCTCTATCAGACCCGGCGTTTCGCGCGGGAGGCTGGTGGAGATATCGCCGTCACAAGCGAGCTTGACCGCGGAACGCGCGTGCAAGTTCTGTTGCCGGTGGAAGACAGTTCTTCGCGGTGACGACCGGACCCTCATGACTCCGATCAAGACACTTTTCACCCCACCTGGAAATCCTCGCGTTGCGCTGGCTGATCCTTCTCGAGACGGCCACACTGACCTCGATCACCTCACCTCCGGTGAACCTCTGATTGGAAAATCTCTCATGACATCCCTCAACAGACGAACTTTCGTGGCCGGCGCTGCCGCTATTAGCGGAATGGCCGTCCTGCCACGCTCTGCATTAGTGCAGGAAGCCTTGCCGGTCCTGCGGGCCGCGCCCTCCATGGCGCAGCTCGCCCCGGCCGGATTTCCGGCGACGCCGGTCTGGTCCTACGCCACGCAAGGGGCTGGCCTGATCCCCGGCCCGGAAATCCGCGTTCGCGCGGGCGAGCGTATCCGCCGCCGACTCGTCAACGATCTGCCACAACCGACCGCCGTTCACTGGCATGGCATCCGGATCGAAAACGCAATGGACGGCGCGGCACCGCTGACCCAAGCCGCGGTTCCCCCTGGCGCAGGTTTCGATTATGACTTTGTCGCCCCCGATCCCGGCACCTATTGGTATCACTCCCACAATCGCGGCTGGGAACAGGTCGCGCGCGGCTTGGCTGGTCCTCTAATCGTCGAGGACCGCGCGCCATGGCTGGGAGAGCCAGGTGCCGCTACCCGCGAGCTGACGCTGGTGCTCGATGACTGGCTGCTCGACGCGAACGCGGAACTCGTCGAGGACCGTTGGGATGATCTCCACGCCGCGGCCCATGGTGGACGCCTGGGCAACACCGTCACCGTCAATGGCGCGGCCTACCCGGATCTCGAGGCTCGACCGGGCGAACGGGTGCGGCTGCGGCTGATCAATACCGCGACGGCGCGGATCATGCCGCTGGCTCTGCCGGGCCTCTCGCCACGTCTGATCGCATTGGATGGCCACCCGGTTCCGCCGCGCGATGTCGAAACGATCCTGCTCGGGCCAGCGCAGCGCGCGGATGTGGTCGTCGACGTGCCACTGGACCTCGAGGCACCATCCGCCCTTTTCATCGACGCTGGAAATGGAGAATGGGTGAGTATCGCGGCTATCGCAGCGGGCGGTCAGCCGCTTGAACCTTCCGAAGAGGCCCTTTTGCCCCTGCCTGCATGGGGCACGCTCCGCGCTCCTGACCTAGCGGCTTCGCAACGCGAAACCCTGGTGATGGAAGGCGGGGCGATGCGGGGCATGAGCGAGGCCGTCTATCGGGGCGAGACCATGGATTTCCGCGAACTCGCGTCGAACGGCATGGTATGGGCCTTCAATGGCGTTGCGCACGGGATGGACACGCCGATGTTTCGTGCTGATCTCGGTCGGACGGTGCAACTGGAAATGACCAATCGCTCCATGTTCCCGCACGCCATCCATCTCCATGGTCATCACTTCGAGGTTCTGGCGCGCAGTGGAGCTCTGAACACGTCGGGCGATGTCAGGGATACCGTTCTGATTGGCGCTGAGGAAACCCTGGAGATCGCTTTCGTGGCGGACAATCCGGGCAAATGGATGCTGCACTGTCACATGCTCTCGCATCAGGCCTCCGGCATGATGGGCTGGTTCGGGGTCGGCTGACAATCTGGAACCCGCTTAGTGCCGGGATCGGCCCCGGCGGCGCCACGGTGGCGCTCGTGGCGATCGGCGGTGTGTAGAACCGGCTGGGACGCCGGGCGACAACTTCGATCGGTGGATGGAGCGTCTTCAAGGCCGTTTACCTCGATAAACGCGAGTTGACCTGTGCTTGCGTGGGCGGCGGATGGAACATGCCCTCGGGATCCATCTCGCCGACAGAGAACTTGGTGATGTTGGGCATGGGAAATTGGATGCTTTCCGGACAGGTCTTGAGATAGGGAAGATGCGGGATACCTGGCGTTAAATTTCGACGCATGAAGGTCAGTTCTTGGAAATCGCGTTTGATGCGCTCGAATGCCTGCAAGGGCCGTGACCGCCGCGACGCCGCGTCACCGATCCGAACCCTGGCTCGACAATCACCAAGGGGGGCTATTTACGCTGAAGGGCCGGACCGATCTGATCTGCCTGCTGGCCGCGCGGCGGAAGATGGCCAAGCTTTAGTGTTCGCCGGACCGGTCAAAATCCCTGCTTTGTCAACTCGGCGGCGATCCGTGTGCGGGATGCTGCATGGCGGGTCGGGAACGCGGAGAAGTAGTCGGCCTTGGTCGCATCTGGCTTGCGGTTGCGGATGTCCTGCCGCAGGCAGCCAGCGCGCTCGTGCCGGTCTGCCAACCCGTTGGCCGCAAGTGCGATCATCCCGATGAGATAATGGGCCCCGGGCTGCATCGCGGCAAGGTCGGCCCATGCGGCAGCGGCGTCGTAGTCTTCCTGCTGCATGAGCAGCTGTGCCCGCACGCCATGCACTCCGTAGAGAAGCGGGTCGAGCGGGCTGAGATGCAAAGATGTCTCAAGCGCCCTGATCGCCGTCCCCGCATCGCCGATCAGCATTGCCGTAAAGGCCGCGGCATAGAAGCCCTGAGCGTAGTTTGGATTCAGCGTTGTTGCTCGCGAAAGCCACTCGGCTGCAACAATAGGCTGGTCGGTCAACCAGAACGACCGGCCCATCGTGAAGTTCGCAAAGGGATCGAGCGCGTCCAGTTCCAGCGCCCGCTCGGCGTGCTGCCGCGCGGCACGCGCCGCCGCTGCTCTGTCGGAATCGAGGCGCAAGAAGGCTGCAAGGAAGCTTGTAAAGGAGAGCCCCGCATGCGCGCGGGCGAAGGCGGGTTCTGACGTGATTGCACGTTCGAAGCAGGCCCGCGCCTGCTGTGTGTCCGCCGCGGTAAAGCGATAGAGGTGTCGGAGGCCGACATGATAGTTGGCCCAAGCATCGAGATCCTCGAGATTGCTGAGCTGAGCGACGCGCGCTTCATTGAAGGGGATGTGCGCCTCGAGCGCGGCAACCAGGTGGGCGACGATCCGGGTCCTCAGTTCATCCATGCCGTCGAGCGTGGACACGAGCCGGTCGGCCCAGAGCACCTGCCGGGACCCGGACTCGACTAACTCCAGCGTGACCGCGAGCCCGGTGCCGCGCTGCTCGATGATCCCGGTGAGGACGTAGCGCGCCGATAGGGCTGTCGCGACCAGATCGATTTCGGCCGCGCCACCCCCGAAGCGGAACGAAGAGCCACGGGCGATGACCGCCAGCCAGCGCAGCCGAGATAGTGCCTCGATGATCTCATGCGGGATCGCTTCGGCCAAGACGCTGAGGTCGGGCTCTGCCCCGAGCGGCCTGAAGGGGAGAATTGCGATCGACGGCCTTCCGGAGAGCTGCTCGGGAAGACCGTTGGTCTCAGGGCGCGATGCTGCTCGCTCGGGCGCCAAGGTCGTGACCTCTGCGACGAAGCGAAAGCCCCGCCCGTGGACTGTCTGGATCACCTTTTGCCGGGCGCCGTCGTCGTCCACGGCCTGACGCGCCGAGCGGATGCGGCTGGAGATGCTGGCGTCTGAAACCGCTCGCCCTTGCCAGACCGCCTCCACAACTTCGTCCTTGGAAACCATCCGGCCATGGTGCCTGACGAGATGAACCAACAAGGCAAGCACTTGCGGCTCGAGAGACACGGGAACGCCGTGGCGCGCGAGCTGGAAAAGATCAGGGTCGAGATGAAAGTCTCCAAACGTCCAAGCCATGAACAACTCTACACGAAGTTGGTCGTGTCCTACAGGAAATCTTCAGATTGCCGTCAAGCATCGGGCACGGCGTCCCGGTAGTTTCGACGGTGCCGGGGGACTGCCTTCCAGCATCGCAACAAGGGAACCAGGACCATGACGGAACAAGCGATCGAAACCCGGAGCTTTGACACTCCCGACCAGCGGCTCGACATGAAGGAGATGGGCGGCATCTCGATCCTCCAGATGTCGGACGGCAGCACCGGAATGCACGCTGTCTTCGAACCGGGCTGGACCTGGGAAAAGGATGAAAAGCCCTTGCTCGGGTCGCCGGATACCTGCCCGATGCGGCACACGGGTTACTGCATCTCGGGAAAGCTGGTCGTGCGGATGCTGGACACCGGAACGGAAACGCCGATCAGCATGGGCGACTTCTTTGAAATCCCGCCGGGGCACGACGCCTATGTCGACGGCGCCGAGCGGGTCGAACTGATTCTCTTTGCCCCGCCCGAACACCAGCACTGAACGCAAACGGCGCAACGCCAATCTGCCCACAACCTTGAACAGAACCGGAGAAAAGTCGTGGATATCATGACGGCACATACCACAGAGGGCCGTGGCCGCCTTTACGCCAGCGTGCTCGACACGATCGGCAACACGCCCGCGATCAGGATCAACCGCCTCGCCCCGAAGGCCGTGGAGCTTTACGTCAAGGCCGAGTTCTTCAACCCGGCCGGGTCCGTCAAGGACCGGCTGGCATTGAGCATCATCGACGAGGCCGAACGCAACGGCAGCCTGCGCCCCGGTCAGACGGTCGTCGAGGCGACCTCGGGCAATACCGGGATCGGGCTCGCCATGGTCTGCGCGGCGAAGGGCTACCCGCTGGTGGTCACGATGGCCGACAGCTTCTCGGTCGAGCGGCGCAAGCTGATGCGGATGATGGGGGCCAAGGTCGTGCTGACGCCGAGGGCGGAAAAGGGGCTCGGAATGTATCGCAAGGCGGTGGAACTCGCCGACGCAAACGGCTGGTTCCTTGCGCGCCAGTTCGAGACCGACGCCAATGCCCGCATCCACGAGAACACGACGGCTCGGGAGATCCTTGCGGATTTCGATGGGCGCCGTCTCGACAGCTGGGTCACCGGCTACGGCACGGGCGGGACGGTGACGGGCGTGGCCCGCGTCCTGCGCCGCGAACGGCCGGAGACAAAGATCATCCTGTCCGAACCCGCCAATGCGCAGCTTCTTGGCAGCGGTCATGTCCAGGCCCGCAATGCCGACCATTCTCCCGCCGAGAGTCACCCGGCCTTCGAGCCGCATCCGATCCAGGGCTGGACGCCCGATTTCATCCCTCAAGTGTTGCAGGAAGCCGTCGACGACCGGCTCTATGACGAGCTGATCCCCGTCTCCGGCCCCGAGGGCATCGCCTGGGCGCAGAAACTTGCGCAGTCCGAAGGCATCCTGACCGGCGTCTCGGGTGGGGCGACATTCGCCGTCGCCATGAAGGTTGCCGAGCGGTCCGAACCCGGCGCCGTCATTCTCTGCATGTTGCCCGATACCGGCGAGCGCTACATGTCCACGCCGCTTTTCGACGCGATTCCGGAGGAGATGACCGAAGAAGAGACCGCGCTGTCCCGATCGACCCCCGGCTATCGGCTGGAATGATCCATGTCGGACGCACCGGAAACGCTTGACCCTGGTGATTGGGACGCCCACCGCGCCGTCGCCCACCGGATGGTGGACGATGCCGTCGACTACATCCGGGACATCCGGTCCCGGCCGGTCTGGCGGGACATGCCGCCGGCCGTACGGGAGCGTTTCCGAGAAGGCGTGCCACGGGACGGCCAGAAGCTCGACGAAATCTATCGCCAGATCGAAGCGGACCTCATGCCCTATCCGATGGGCAACATCCATCCGCGGTTCTGGATGTGGTATATGGGAGCGAGCAATTTCACCGGAGCCTTGGGGGATTTCCTTGCCGCCATCCTTGGTTCCAACCTTGGCGGAGGCGACCACGCCGCGGCCGAGATCGACAAACAGGTCGTCGGCTGGCTGAAGGAGATGGTGGGCTATCCGGCCTCGGCCAGCGGAACGCTGGTCTCTGGCGGGTCGATGGCCAACCTGATTGGCCTGACCGTCGCCCGAAACGCGATGTCCGGCATCGACCTGCGAGAGCTGGGCCTCGCGGCATTGACCGCGCCGATGCGGTTCTATGGCTCCGACCAGATCCATTCCTGTCACCAGGTCGCGGTCGAAGCGATGGGCCTGGGCAACCGGGCGCTGCGGCGTGTGAGTTCCGACGCCGCTTGCCGGATGGACCTTTCTGCGCTGCGCAATGCCATCGCCGAGGATCGGGCAGCCGGGGTTCAGCCCGCCTGCGTCATCGCGACGGCCGGGACCGTCAATACCGGGGCGATCGACGATCTCGATTCCATCGCCGATCTTTGCGCTGCGGAGGGTTTGTGGATGCACGTGGACGGCTGCATCGGTGCGCTTCTCGCCATCGCGCCCAAGGGCTGCGCGCTGGTGCGCGGCCTCGACCGCGCGGATTCGGTCGCACTCGATCCGCACAAGTGGCTCCACGCGCCGTTCGAGGTCGGCTGCGCGCTGGTCCGGGACGCCGGGGCGCATCTCGGGACGTTCTCGACAACGCCGGAATTCTTGGAAAGTGCGTCGCGCGGCATTGCCTCGGGCACATGGCTGCACGACTTCGGGCTCCAGACCTCGCGCGGGTTCCGCGCCCTCAAGGTCTGGATGGCCCTCAAGGAGCACGGCCTGGCGAAGTTCGGCCGGCTGGTCGATCAGGACCTCGCCCACGCACGCTACCTGTCCGAACTGATTACCGCCACCGCCGGGCTGACCCTGTGTTTTCCCACCGCCATCAATATCGTCTGTTTCCGCTACGATCCCGGCGGATTGTCCGAAGCGGTGCTAAGACGACTGAATACGGAGATCATGGTGCAGATGCAGGAAGCCGGCCTCGCCGCCGTGTCGGACACCACGGTTCAGGGGCGTCACTGCCTGCGCGCAGCGATCAACAACCACCGGACCGTATCCTCCGACCTGGATGAGCTGGTTGCAGAAGTTGTTCGGCGAGGCCGGGCGCTCGTTGTGGAAGCGATCGCCGACTGACGACATGACAACCGGTTGAACCCGCCCGCGCGCGTATGGCTGAAGCTGGAATCGAACCATCGGTCGGCAGCGTCGGGGGATTCGTATGACAACGCTCTCGCCGAGACGGTCAACGGCCTCCACAAAACCGAACCGGTCCGTCGCCAGGTGTCATGGCGCAAAATGCAGGGTCTGGGAATGGCCACTCTCGGCTGGGTCGATTGGTTCCACAACCGCCGGCTGCCTGGACCCATCGAGCAGAACATCGGGTGGCAGACCTGAAGGCGCGACATGACGGTCGAGGCTTGCGCCCAGATCGACAAGGAGGAGATCGATCCCATTCTCGGCCACGAACGCGACCTGATCATGCCCTCAGGCCATTTGGGAAATTACACCAGCTTGACGGAAGTGACCACAAAGTTAGCAGCAAAAGGAGCATAGTTGGCACAGTCAGAAGGTGCGAAAGTCGCCGTAGGTTGACGCATTTCTGTTGCGGCAGCAGCTCTGTCCCGCAAGCGCACTTCCCCTGACACGTTGCGTTCTATGCAGCATTATCAGGGGGGTAGTGGCGGAGAGACAGGGATTCGAACCCTGGGAACCCGTGAAGGCTCAACGGTTTTCGAGACCGCCCCGTTCGACCACTCCGGCACCTCTCCGCGGGGGTCTGGGGGCTGCGTTTAATCCGACTTCCGGCGGGGTGCAAGCGGCAATCGGAACTTTTTTCAGCATTTCATGCCGGGTGTTTTTCTGCCGTTTACCGGGGCTTGCGCAGATTGCCCGGCGGCCCGGCTTGGAAACCGATCGGCCAACGGTTAGATTCAGCCGAACGCCACCCGACCGGAGCCCCCCGAATATGCTGCACCGCATCCTTCCCCTCGCCACCGCCGCGGCGCTGGCGCTTGCCGCGCCGGCCTGGGCCCAGGCCACGCGGGCCACCGATGCGCTGCTCGACCAGCTCGGTTTGCCGCAGACGGTGGCGGTGATGCGCCAGGAGGGGCTTGATTACGGCGCTGAACTGGCGCTCGACATGCTGCCCGGCGGCGGCGGGCGCAGCTGGACCGAGGTGGTGCAGCGGATCTATGACACCGACCGGATGGAGGCCACCGTGCGCGACGGCTTTGCCACCGCCTGGGCCGAAGAGGATGTGCCGCTCGAGGGGGTGACGGGGTTCTTTGCCTCTGACGCCGGTCAGAAGGTGATCCGGCTCGAGATCTCGGCACGCGAGGCGATGACCGATCCGGGCGTCGAGGAGGCGGCCCGCGACGCCTATCGCGTCAGTGCCGATGAGAGCGACCCGCGGCTCGGGCTGATCGGCGATTTCATCGAAGCCAACGACCTGATCGACGCCAATGTGGTCGGCGCGATGAACTCGAGCTACGAATTCTACGCCGGGCTGGTCGATGGCGGCGCCTTCGAGATGAGCGAGGAGGAGATCCTCGCCGTGGTCTGGGACAGCGAGGCCGACAGCCGCTCGGACACCCGCGAATGGCTCTATGCCTACATGATGCTGGCCTATCGTCCGCTGGAAGAGGCGGCTTTGCGCGACTATGTCGAATTGGCGTCGAGCCCGCAGGGCAGGGCGCTCAACCGGGCGCTGTTTGCCGGCTTTGACCGGATGTATGGCGAGATCTCCTATGCGCTGGGCCTCGCGCTGGCGCGGCAGATGACGGCGCAGGAGCTCTGAGCCGACGCCTTGTGGGGCAAATGCCGTGCAAATCGGGTGAAAACCGCTTGACAGGCGGCGCCATCCTCTGAATAAGGCCCACACCCCGCCGGGCCTGTGCCTCGCGGGGTTTGATATTCATGACGCTCCGACATGGGGCGCGCTGTTCGCGGCGGCAGATGCCACCAACGCCGGGCAACCGGGGCCACAGAACGCGGAAACAAGGGAAGACGAGAATGTTCGCAGTCCTCAAGACCGGCGGCAAGCAATACAAGGTTTCTTCGGGCGACATGCTTCGCGTCGAGAAACTGGCTGCCGATGCCGGTGAAAAGGTTCAGTTCAACGACGTGCTGATGCTGGGCGGTGACACCACCGTCGTCGGTTCGCCGCTGGTGAGCGGTGCCGCGGTTCAGGCCGAAGTGATCGACCAGATCAAGGGTGACAAGGTCATCCACTTCGTCAAGCGCCGCCGCAAGCACAGCTCGAAGCGCACCAAGGGCCACCGTCAGCAGCTGACGCTGATCCGGGTGACCGACATCCTCGCCGACGGCGCCGACAAGTCCGGCGTCAAGGCAGCGATCGGCGCCGGTTCGGTGACCGGTGCGGCCCCTGCCGCGGCTCCGAAGGCCGAGACCGCCGCAGCCCCGAAAGCCGAGGCCGCCGCCGGTGACGATCTGACCAAGATCACCGGCGTGGGCCCTGCGGCCGCGAAAAAGCTGAACGAAGCCGGGATCACCAGCTTTGCCCAGCTTGCAGAGGTTGACGCTGACAGCTTCGATGCCGTCAAGGTCAAGCCCGAATGGACCCAACAGGCCAAAGAACTGGCCGGGAAATAAGGAGAGTACCCCATGGCACATAAAAAAGCAGGCGGCTCCTCCCGCAACGGTCGCGACTCTGCCGGACGCCGTCTTGGCATCAAGCTGTTCGGTGGCCAGCATGCCATCCCCGGCAACATCATCGCGCGCCAGCGCGGCAACAAGTGGTGGCCGGGTGAAGGCGTGGGCGAAGGCAAGGATCACACCATCTTTGCCACCGTCGAAGGCCACGTGACCTTCCGCAAGGGCTTCAAGGGCCGGACCTTCATTTCCGTTCTGCCGGCTGCCGAGGCCGCGGAATAAGCCGACCTTAAGGTTTGCATGACAAACAGCGGGGATCGGCGAAAGCCGGTCCCCGTTCCCGTTGTACGCCCCCCCCCCGGAGGCACGGGCGCCCTGCGGCGTTTTGCGCCTTCGGAAATTAATCACTTTCTGATATCAAAGCGCTATGAGTCAGCACGGACGGTCAATATCGCATTCGGCGCAAGCCGCACCCGGGAGGAGGGTGGACCCCTTGCATGGACTCTGGTCAATCGCCATCTCAGTGCCATGTTTCCGGAGTAATCCGAACGGGTTCGACGATGGGCAGACCGCCGCGACCCTGTCAGGACACCATTGACCCGACCCGTGACCCGGGGCCGAACCGCCCCGGCGGCACAGGTCCCGGCCCCGAGACTGCCGTTTTTGAGGAGGAACTGCATGACCGCCCAGCAATATCTGGTTGCCCAACCCCTGATCGAAACCGAACGCGTGGACCTGCGTCCGCTGCGCCGCTCGGACATGGGGCTGATCGAGATGCATGCATCCGACGAACGCGTTGCCCGCATGACCACCTCGATCCCGCATCCGATGCCGCCCGGGGTGACCGAGGCCTTCGTCACCCGTGCCATGGCCGCCGATCGCGTCGAGGATGTCTGGGCGATGGACGGCACACGGCTCGACGGGCCCGAGCTGATGGGGCTGATCTCGCTCGAGCGGATGGACCGCAACCAGTCGGAAGTGGGCTATTGGGTGGCGCCGGCGTTCTGGAACACCGGGCTGGCCTCGGATGCGGTGCGGGCGCTGGTCGAGGCCAACCCGATGGACAATGACACCCTGTTCGCCAGCGTCTTTCAGGACAACCCGGCCTCGGCGCGGGTGCTGACCAACTGCGGCTTCAACTACATCGGCGACGCCGAGAGCTATTCGGTGGCCCGCGGCGGGCAGGTGCCGACCTGGACCTACCTGCGCAAGCTGCGGTGACGGGCCGGGGGCGGTCTGGGGGCTCTGCCCCCGTCCTCGCGGGCGAGGACTCCCCCGAGGGTATTTGAAAACAGAAGAAGCAGGGGATGCGCCAAGGCTTGAGGCCGGGGCGCATTTTCTTTATCGCCGGTGCAGCAATCAGTGAGGCCCACGCCATGAAATTTCTCGATCTCGCCAAGGTCTATATCCGTTCCGGCGCCGGTGGCGGCGGCGCGGTCTCGTTCCGGCGCGAGAAGTACATCGAATACGGCGGGCCGGACGGCGGCGATGGCGGCTCCGGCGGCTCGGTGATCATCGAGGCGGTCGAGGGGCTGAACACGCTGATCGATTTCCGCTACCAGCAGCATTTCTTTGCCAAGAACGGCCAGCCCGGCATGGGCAAGCAGCGCACCGGCAAGGATGGCGACGACATCATCCTGCGCGTACCCGTCGGCACCGAGGTGCTCGACGAGGACGAGGAGACGGTGGTCGCCGAGCTGATGGAGGTGGGCGAGCAGATCGTGCTGGCCCGCGGCGGCAATGGCGGTTTCGGCAACCTGCATTTCAAGAGCGCAACCAACCAGGCGCCGCGCCGCGCCAATCCCGGCCAGCCCGGGGTCGAGCGCACGATCTGGCTGCGGCTCAAGCTGATCGCCGACGCCGGCCTTCTGGGGCTGCCCAATGCCGGCAAGTCGACCTTCCTCGCCGCCACCTCCAACGCCCGGCCGAAGATCGCGGATTACCCCTTCACCACGCTGCATCCCAACCTCGGGGTGGTGGGGGTCGATGGCGCCGAGTTCGTCGTCGCCGACATTCCCGGGCTTATCGAGGGCGCGCATGAAGGCCGCGGCATCGGCGACCGCTTTCTGGGCCACGTCGAGCGCTGCTCGGTGCTGTTGCATCTGGTCGACGGCACCTCAGAGACCGTGGCCGAGGATTACCGCACCATCATCACCGAGCTCGAGGCCTATGGCGGCCATCTTGCTGACAAGCCCCGGGTGACCGTGCTCAACAAGATCGACGCGCTCGATGACGAGGAACGCGCCGCGGCCAAATCCGCGCTCGAGGCAGAGGCCGGCGGGCCGGTGATGCTGATGTCCGGCGTGGCGCGCGACGGGGTGACCGAGGTGCTGCGCGCGCTGAGGGCCGAGATCTCGGAGGACAAGCTGCGGCAGAAGGCGCAGGACGAGGAGCCCGAGACGTGGCGCCCCTGAGCGAGGCCCGCCGCATCGTCATCAAGATCGGCTCGGCGCTCTTGGTGGACAGGGCCACCGGCACGCTCAAGGCCGACTGGCTGCGCGCCCTTGCCGAGGACGTGGCCTGGCTCAAGACCCGGGCCGACGTGATCCTGGTCTCGTCGGGCTCGATCGCCCTGGGGCGCGGCGCGCTGGGGTTGGGACTGTTGGAACTGGCGCTGGAGCAATCGCAGGCTGCCGCCGCGGTGGGCCAGATTCGGCTGGCGCGGGCCTATGAGGAGGCGCTGGCGCCGCACGGGCTGACCACCGCGCAGGTGCTGGTGACGCTCGAGGATTCCGCCGACCGGCGGCGCTATCTCAATTCCCGCGCGACGCTGGAGACGCTGATCTCGCTCGGCGCGGTGCCGATCGTCAACGAGAACGACACCGTGGCCACCGACGAGATCCGCTATGGCGACAACGACCGGATGGCCGCTCAGATCGCCGCAACGGTGGGCGCCGACGTGCTGGTTCTGCTGTCGGATGTCGACGGGTTCTACAGCGCCAACCCCGCGCTCGACCCGACCGCGCGGCGCTACGAGGTGATCGAGGAGATTACCCCGGAGATCGAGGCGATGGCCGGCGATGCCGGATCGGGCCTGTCCAAGGGTGGCATGAAGACCAAGCTGATGGCGGCCAAGACTGCAACGGCGGCGGGCTGTGCCATGGCGATCACCCATGGCGAGACCCTGCGGCCGCTTCAGGCGCTGGAGAACGGCGCCAATGCCACCTGGTTCACCGCGCATATCGACCCGCAGGCTGCCCGCAAACGCTGGATTGCGGCGATGAAGCCGCGCGGTGAGGTCACGCTTGACGCCGGCGCCGTGCTGGCGTTGCAGGCCGGCCGCAGCCTGTTGCCCGCCGGGGTGAGTCAGGTGCGCGGCAGCTATGGCCGCGGCGATCCGGTGGCGATCCTCGACACGGCCGGACACGTTCTGGGGCAGGGGCTGACGCGCTATACCGCGGCCGAGACCCGCACCATCAAGGGCCACCGCTCCGACGAGATCGAGGCCCTGCTGGGCTACCCGGGCCGCGCGGTGCTGATCCACCGCGATGACATGGCCCTGTGATCCAGGATTTCTTCTGGCTGTAAATATCCCCGCCGGAGGCTTAAAGTCTCTGCACCCCCGCCCAACAAAGGCATTCGACATGAAAGATCTCGCAGACATCCCCGCCCTGATGGCCGATATCGGCGCCCGTGCCAAAGCTGCCAGTGCCGAGCTCGCCTATGCCCCGTCAGCGGCCAAGGAAGCCGCGCTGAATGCCGCTGCCGACAGGGTCTGGGCCGCGCGCGAGGCGATCATCGCCGCCAATGGCAAGGACATGGACTACGGCCGCGAGAAGGGGCTGAGCCCGGCGATGCTCGACCGGCTTTTGCTCGACGAGACCCGCATTCGCGGCATCGTCGATGGCCTGCGCGCGGTGGCGGGCCAGGACGATCCGGTGGGCGCGGTGCTCGAGGCATGGGACCGGCCCACTGGGCTGCACATCCGCCGGGTGCGCACGCCGCTGGGCGTGGTCGGCGTGATCTATGAGAGCCGTCCCAACGTGACGGCCGATGCCGGCGCGCTCTGCCTCAAGGCCGGCAACGCGGTGATCCTGCGCGGCGGCTCCGAGAGCTTCCATTCCTCCGGTGCGATCCACGCGGCGATGGTCGAGGGGGTGACTTCGGCCGGGCTGCCGGCGGACGCGATCCAGCTGGTGCCGACCCGAGACCGGGCGGCGGTGAGCGAGATGCTGACGATGACCGATTTCATCGACGTCATCGTGCCGCGGGGTGGCAAGGGGCTGGTGGGTCTGGTGCAGCGCGAGGCGCGGGTGCCGGTGTTCGCGCATCTCGAGGGCATCGTGCATGTCTATCTCGACAAGGCCGCCGATCCGGTCAAGGCGCTCGATGTTGTTCTCAACGCCAAGACCCGGCGGACGGGGATTTGCGGCGCGGCGGAGTGCCTTCTGGTGCATCGCGATGTGGTCGACACGATCGGCCAGGGGGTGATCCGGGCGCTGATCGATGCCGGTGTCGAGGTGCGCGCCGATGAGACCCTGCAGAAGATCGAGGGCACGGTGGCCGCGTCGGACGGGGACTGGGGCAAGGAGTATCTCGATTCCATCCTCGCGGCGAAGGTGGTCGATGATCTTGACGCGGCAATCGCCCATATCCGCGCCTTCAGCTCGAGCCACACCGAATGCATCCTCACCGAGGATGATGCCGCCGCCGAGCGGTTCTTCCAGCGGGTCGACAGCGCCATCCTGATGCGCAACGCCTCGACCCAGTTCGCCGATGGCGGCGAGTTCGGCATGGGCGCCGAGATCGGCATCGCCACCGGCAAGATGCACGCCCGCGGCCCGGTGGGCGCGGCGCAGCTGACCAGCTTCAAGTACCTGGTTGAGGGCGACGGCACCACCCGGGCCTGAGCCGGAGCAGGCCCCAGGGGCGCGCGTCACACGGTCAGCGTCAGCCGCCCCTTGGCCTCTTCCACCGCCGGTCGCCGGCCAAGCTCGCGCGCGAGCAGCGGCAGCAGAACGAATTGCACGTGGTTCGGCGCCACCACCGGCTCTTCGGCCTCTGGCGCTGGCGAGACGGCGATCCGTTCCATCTGCTGCCAATGCGCCGGGTCGGGCGCGATCCGCTCCGACAGGCCAGTGACCGACCAGTGACCGGGCTGGTACTCGATGCAGATCTCGCCACCGCGCGGCAGGGCGGCCTCGACGCATTGCGTCGCCAGCAGGGCCATCTGCACCTCGCGCCGGGGCAGGTCGCCGCCGGGGATCCATTCGTAGCTGACCCGCCCGGCATCGCCGAGCGCCGCCAGCACCGACACCACCTCGTTGCGCGACACCAGCGCATTGTCCGACGCCGCGCCAAAGGCGATGCGGAAGAAGCGGATGCGGGCGCTGGCGTAGTCGCAGCTGTCGGTGACCAGCGCCAGTTCCGGCCCGCCGCTGCGGGCGCCGCCCAGCGACATCAGCTCGAGCCCGTTGGCAATCGCGCCCACCGGCGAAATCAGGTCATGGCAGATGCGCGAGGCTATCAGGGAGGCGAGCTTTGCCGTATAGGGGATCATCAAAATACTCCGGAGGTGCCACGGATGACCGACATGAATGCCTTGCTTGAACCGGGAAACCTGGTGCGCCATCCGGATCGTCCGGACTGGGGCGTCGGGCAGGTGCAATCGAATATCGCTGGCAAGATCACAGTGAATTTCCGTGAAGCTGGTAAGGTTGTCATAGATGGCAACAGGATCGCGCTGGACCCCGTCTTCGAGGGCTAGGCTACAAGGGCTTTGGTTAACGCCTTCTTAAGCACGGCGCGGCAGGGCGGCGCAATGGGCCGGTGCCGCGTTGTCTTTGCGCGCCCCGGGCAGTATGGATCGCGCGACGGTCAAGCGAAGCGGGACAGCCATGAGCACACCGGAGTTTTCTGTCAGGCTAGCGGAGACGGAGGCCGAGATCCGTGCCGCCCAGGCGCTGCGGTACCAGGTCTTTGTCGAGGAGCTGGGCGGCGGCGGCGCCCTTGTCGATCACGAGGCCGGGCTCGAAAAGGACCGGTTCGATCCCTATTTCGACCACCTGCTGCTCTATGATACGGCGCGCGAGGCCGGCGCGGTCGTGGGGGTCTATCGGGTGCTGCGCGACGATCAGGCGGCGGCGATCGGCGAGTTCTACTCCGATGGCGAATATGATCTCTCGCCGCTGCGCGCCTCCGGCCGGCGATTGATGGAGCTTGGCCGCTCCTGCCTGCATCCCGACTATCGCGGTGGCGCGGCGATGTTCCACCTCTGGCAGGCGCTGGCCGATTACGTGGCGCGGCACGGCATCGAGGTGCTGTTCGGCGTGGCCTCGTTTCACGGCACCGATGCGGCGCGGCTGGCGCAGCCCCTGTCCTCGCTCCATCACAACCATCTGGCGCCGGAGCCGCTGCGGGTGCGGGCCCGGTCCGGACGGTATCAGCGGATGGACCTGCTGCCCGCCGGGCAGATCGACCGCAAGCAGGCGATGCTGCAGACCCCGGCGCTGATCAAGGCCTACCTGCGGCTCGGCGGCACGGTGGGCGAGGGCGCCTGGATCGACCATGAGTTCAACACCACCGATGTCTGCCTGGTGATGGACACGGCGCGGATGAACGCCCGCCAGCGCCAGCTTTATGCCGGCGCCGGGGCGCGGCGATGACGCCGACCTGGTCTGACGCGGCGCCGCCGCCCGATCTGGCCCGGCCGCGCGGTCTGCGCGACTGGCTGCGGGTGGTCCGGCGCGGCGTGCCGATCCTGCTGGTGCTGGGTTTCGGCCTCGCGGCCCTGATGCTGGTGCGGCTGGTGGAATGGCCGCTCTGCGGCGCGCGCCGGCCGGTCTCGCCCCATGTCACGGTTTGGGTCTGCCGCGCGGTGCTGCGCCTGCTGGGACTGCGCAGCCGGCTGCACGGCCAGCCGATGCGCGATCCCGGCGCCTTTGTCGCCAACCATGCCTCCTGGCTCGACATCTTCGTGCTGAACGCCGCGCGCGACGTCTATTTCGTCTCCAAGGCCGAGGTGGCGGGCTGGCCCGGCATCGGCCTGCTGGCGCGGGCGACCGGCACTGTCTTCATCTCGCGCGACAGGCGCGAGGCACGGGCGCAGACCGAGCTGTTTCGCAGCCGCCTCATGGGCCGTCACCACCTGCTGTTTTTCCCTGAAGGCACCTCGACCGACGGGCTGCGGGTGCTGCCCTTCAAGCCGACGCTCTTTGCCGCCTGTTTCGACCCAGAGCTGCGCGACGAGATCTCGGTGCAGCCGGTGACGCTGGTCTATCATCCGCCCGAGGGCGTCGACCGGCGGTTCTATGGCTGGTGGGGCGAGATGGGCTTTGGCGCGCATCTGATGGCGATGCTGGTGGCGAAGCGTCACGGATCGGCGGAGGTGATCTTTCACGACGCGCTGCAGGTGGCGGATTTCACCGATCGCAAAGGGCTGGCCCGGCAATTGGAAGAGACGGTGCGGGCAGCGCATGCGGCGCGGGTGCGAGGCTAGTTTCGCCGTGCCTGCGCACGTCGACGGGGGGCGGGGCTGCGCCCCGCCGGTCTGAGATGGGGGCTTGGCCCGGAAGTCTTGAGATGGGGGGCTTTGCCGCGCAGGTTTTTCAAGTGGCGGACCTTGTCCGCAGGTTATTCGAATGGGGGCTTTGCCCGCAGGTTCTTTAAATTGGGAGGCATTGCCCGCAGGTTCTTTAAATTGGGGGGCTTTGCCCCCCGGGGGCCTGCGGCCTCCCCCCAGAACTATTGTTGGTCCAAAGAAGGGCTGGACCTTGGTTTGGTCTGGGTGGGGGTCAGCCCTGCATCGCGGTGAGGAAGGTGCGGGCTTGGGCGGCAGGGTCCTCGGCGGTCCAGATTTCCTCGCCGAGGCCGAAGAAATCGGTCATCGGGGCGAGTTCGCGGATCAGGTCGGCGTCAAGTGCGCCCTCGGCCACCACTGGCAGTTCAATCATCTTGGACCACCAGTCGAACAGCTCGGCCTCGGCCAGGGCGCCGTCGCCAAGCGCGCTGGCGCCGACCGGGCCGAAACAGACGTAATCGGCACCGGCCTCGCCGCCGGACATGCCGTCATGGCGCGACGTGCCGGCGTGCAGGCCGACGATCGCATCCTCGCCCAGGGTCTTGCGCGCGGCGCGGACGCTGTGGCTGTCCTTGAGATGGACCCCGTCGAGGCCCAGACGCTCGGCCAGCAGCACGTGGGATTCGATCACCATGGCGATGTCGCGGCGATGGGTGATCTCGCGCAGCATGTCGGCGGACCGGGCGATGCGATCCTCGTCGTGGCTGGCCATGGCGAGCCGCAGGCAGGCCACCGGCACGGCATCAAGCACCTGTTCCAACTCCTTGCCGAAGCTCGACAATTCAAAACTGGCTGGGGTGATCAGGTAGATTTGCGGGTGCTCGATCTCGGCCATTTCGGGCTCCATTCAGGTGGCTTGGCTCCCTATAGCGGCAAATTCCGGCCTTGACCATGTCCTCGGAGAGCGGGGGCCGCAGATCGCGCGAAGGCCTGTCGTGACCGGTTCTTCCGGGGCGGTCAGGGGAGAAGAGCTTCATGCCTCCGGCGGGAGTTTAGCGGGCAAGATGAAGCAGGGGAATTGCGCTTTTGTCAGGAGCGCCGTAACAGAGCGGCCATGAATGAGAGCAACATATACCGCCCGCAGCCCGCCATGGTCCTGGTCCGCCCGCAAATGGGCGAGAACATCGGCGGCGCCGCCAGGGCGATGTGGAACTTCGGGCTGGAGCGGATGCGGGTGGTGGCGCCGCGCGACGGCTGGCCGAACCAGAAGGCGGTGGCCATGGCGAGCGGCGCCGGGCGGCTGCTGGACGAGGCCGGGCATTTCCAGACCACGGCCGAGGCGGTGGGCGATTGCTCTTTCGTCTTTGCCACCACGGCGCGGCAGCGCGGGCTGACCAAGCCGGTGGTGAGCCCGGAACGCGCGATGCAGATGGCGGCCGAAAAGATCGCCGCCGGCGAGAAGGTGGCGGTGCTCTTCGGGCCGGAACGCGCCGGGCTCGAGAATGACGATATCGCGCTGGCCAATGCGATCATCTCGGTGCCGGTGAACCCGGAGTTCGCCTCGCTCAACCTGGCGCAATGCGTGCTGCTCACCGCCTATGAATGGCGCCGCGCCAGCGCGGAGATCACCCATGAGACCGTCGAGATGGCCAAGACCGACTGGGCCAGCGGCATCGAGATGGAGAAGCTGGCCGAGCATTACGAAGAGCGGCTGGAGACGGCCGGGTTCTTCTTTCCCGAGACCAAGGCCGAGGGCATGAAGATCAACCTGCGCAACCTCTGGAGCCGGATGCGGCTGACCCGCGCCGATGTGCAGATGCTGCACGGGGTGATGCGGCAGATGGTGCGCTGGAAGGAAAACGCAGAGCGGTCTTCGCGCGACTGATCGCGCCCGTCCCTGCGGCAAAGGGTGGCGGTTGAAGCCCCCCGGGGCGCGCACTACTGTCCGCCTCAAACGGAGACTCCCATGGCAGAGAAACGCAAACTGTTCGAAGAGGTGGGCGCCACCAAGCGCCCCGAGACCGCGGCCCGGACCGGGATGATCGACAGCGGCCGGCGCGGTGCGCGGGGCGCGATCCGGGTCTGGCTGATGGCGCTTTTTGCCCTTGTGATGGCGATGATCGTGGTCGGTGGGCTGACCCGGCTGACCGACAGCGGCCTGTCGATCACCGAGTGGAAACCGGTGACCGGGGCGCTGCCGCCGCTGTCGGCCCCCGAGTGGGAGTCCGCCTTCGAGAAGTACAAGGCGATCCCGGAATACCAGTTGCAGAACAAGGGGATGACACTCTCGGAGTTCAAGGTGATCTACTGGTGGGAATGGGGCCATCGGCAGCTTGGCCGGTTTGTCGGGCTGGTCTGGGGCCTGGGGTTCCTGGGCTTTCTCGCGCTGCGGAAGATCCCGCCGGGCTGGACCGGGCGGCTGCTCATTCCCGGCGTGCTGGGGGGGCTGCAGGGCGCGGTCGGCTGGTGGATGGTGTCGTCGGGACTGACCGGCACCATGCTCGACGTGGCAAGCTACCGTCTGGCGACGCACCTGGGGCTGGCCTTCGTCATCCTCGGGGTGCTGGCCTGGTATATCTTCCTGCTGGGCTGCGAGGAGCGCGAGCTGATGCAATGCCGCCGCAACCGCGAGGCCAAGCTGTTCCGCATGTCGACCGGGCTCATGCATTTCGCCTTTCTGCAGATCCTGATCGGTGCGCTGGTGGCGGGGATCGATGCCGGGCGCAACTACACTGACTGGCCGCTGATGGCAGGCGGATTCTTTCCGCCATTCCCGTTCGAGATCGAGCCGCTCTGGCGCAACTTCTTCGAGAATGACGGGCTGGTGCAGTTCCTGCACCGGATGGCGGGCTACCTGCTGGCGGTCTTTGGCGTCGTCGTTTGGCTGCGCGCGCGCAAGTCGCCCAATGGCAAGACCCGCTTCGCCTTCAACGCCGTGCTGGCGATGATGGCGCTGCAGGTGGTGTTGGGGATTGTCACCGTGCTCTATTCGGCGCAGCTGCATATTGCGATCACTCACCAGCTGGGCGCGGTGGTGCTTTGGGTGCTGATCCTGCGGGCGCGTTTCATTGCCGGCTATCCGACCGCCGACAGTCTTCGGGGGAGCGTCAGATGAGTGCCTATGATGCGTTGATGACGTATCAGCGCCAGACCGAGGCGCTGGCGCAGGTCGCCGGCCGGCTGGGCTGGGATCAGGAGACGATGATGCCACCGGGCGCTGCCGCGCAGCGCGGCGAGGAGCTGGGGGCGATGGAAGAGATGCTGCACGCGCGGCGCACCGCACCGGAGGTCGGCCAATGGCTGGCGGCGGTCGAGGATGCGACGCTGGATGCGGTGGGGCAGGCGCAAATGCGCCACATCCGCCGCAACTACGAGCGCGCGGTGCGGGTGCCGGGGGCGCTGGCGGCGCGGATTGCGCGGACCACCTCGGTGGCCTTCGGCACATGGGCGCGGGCGCGCGAGGCCGAGGACTTTGCCGCCTTCGCCCCGGTGCTGGCAGAGATTGTCGCGCTGCGCCGCGAGGAGGCGGCGCATATCGCCGGCGAGACCGACCCCTATGACGCACTGCTGCAGGGCTATGAGCCGGGCGCCACCGGAGACGGTGTGGCGGCGCTGTTTGATGATTTGCGGCCCGGGCTGGTGGCGCTGCGGGCGGCGGTGCTGGATCGACCGGCGCCCGAGCCGGTCTCCGGCAGTTTCGACCCGGCGCTGCAAATGGCGCTGTCTCGCCGGCTGGCCGAGGTCTTCGGCTACGACGTCACCCGGGGCCGGATCGACAAGGCGGTGCACCCGTTCAGCTCCGGCAGCGGGTCGGATGTGCGAATCACCACGCGGACAGCCGAGGACGATCCGTTCAATTGTCTCTATTCCACCATCCACGAGGTCGGCCATGCCTGCTACGAGCAGGGCATCGAGGCCGCCTATGCGCTGAGCCCGTTGGGGCAGGGCGTGTCGCTGGGGGTGCATGAGAGCCAGAGCCGGATCTACGAGAACCAGCTCGGCCGCAGCCGGGCGTTCTGTCACTGGCTTTATGGCCAGATGCGCGATGCCTTTGGCGATCTCGGCGTGGCGGATGAAAAGGCCTTCTACAAGGCGGTCAACCGGGTGCAGCGTGGCTTTATCCGGACCGAGGCCGACGAAGTGCAGTACAACCTCCACATCATGCTGCGGTTTGATCTGGAGCGCGACATGGCGCGCGGCACGCTTGAGGTGGCCGACCTGGAAGAGGCCTGGAACGCGCGGTTTGCGCAGGATTTCGGCTATTCGGTCGACAAACCCTCGAACGGTGTGCTGCAGGATGTGCATTGGGCCGCCGGCCTGCTGGGCTATTTCCCGACCTATGCGTTGGGCAATGTCTATGCGGGCTGCCTGTACCGGGCGCTGCAGGACGATGTGGCCGGGCTCGACGATCAACTGGCTCAGGGGGATCTTTCCGGTGCGACCAGCTGGCTGCATGCCAGGGTGCAGCGCCATGGCGGTCTTTATGAGCCCCGCGCCGTGATCGAACAGGCCTGCGGCTTCACCCCGTCAGAGGCACCACTGCTGGCCTATCTCGAGCAGAAATTTGCCGATCTCTACGACCTCTGAGAGCCGGCCCGTCGCGCGCTCAGAGCGCGCTTATGATGGCCGTGAACGGCGCGGCAGGACGCTCGGGCGGCGACGAGACGCCCGTCATTTGCGCCTTGGAGTCAGAATGTTGGTGCAAAAGCTCAAAAAAGTGTAATGTTGTTGCACAGGGACCACGATCAATGGGAGACGACAGCACTATGAAAAAGTTATTTCTATCAGCGGGTGTCATTATGAGCCTTGCCGGCCCGGCACTGGCCCAGGGCGTGGCACCGGGGCCAAGCCCCGACCCGAACTTTCCGGTATACGCGGAAGCCAACGGAATCCAGTACTGGTGCCGCGCCAATCTGACCACGCTTGCAGACGGCACTCCGGCACGGTCGTGCCGCAGAGTGAGCTCGTTTCAAGGGGGTGGTGGTGCCGGTGGCGCCGCGGCGGCCGGCTTGGGGCTGACGTTGCTCGGCCTCGCCGTGTTTGGAGACAATGGCGGCGGCTCGAGCTCGGGTACCGACTGACCTCGCATACCGAAATCTGATATTGCCACCGCCCGACATCGTGCCGGGCGGTGGCCTGTCGGTCAGGCGGCTGCCGGGATCGATCTGCGGCTCAGCGCTGCGTCAACCGACCAGGCTGCGGGACCGGCCAGCGCCAGCGCCAGGTAACCGCCGCCGAGGGCGAGGTTCTTCATGAAGATGGTCATTTGCATCTGATCGGCCGGCACGAAGTGGTAAAGCACACCTGCCGCGACCGAGAAAACGCCGAGCGCGAGCGCCGCCAGCCGGGTCTGAAACCCGATCAAGAGCGCCAGGCCGCCGAAAATCTCCAGCAAGATCACCGGCCAGGCGAGAAAGCCGGGCACGCCGCCAGAGGCCATGTAGCCGGCAAAGCCCTGCACGTCGCCAAGCTTGCCGAAACCGGCAAGGATGAACATCGCGCCAAGGAGGATGCGGGCGACAAGCAGGCCCGCGTTTTGTACTGTAGGGGTCATGAGAAAGTCCTTCCGAGTTTCTGACGGAAGAATTAAGCATGTGCGCATTTGCGAGCAATTCGGTCAAATTTCACAGGTCATGTGCGAAAACGCAAAGCTAAAAGTCCTTGGCGGCGCGCTCGACCTTGTCCTCGTCTTGCCCAATGGGGGGGCCAGGCGCGCCCACTTACCCTGCCTGATGAAACTTGAATTTGCCTGCCAATTCAAAGCAGCAACCAACGGACATTTGTTTGACATAAGGATCTGCAATCGCGCGCACTCTGTTGCGGGACAGGTCACCAAATCACCTTAGAAAGCGGGAACTTCGGCTAGTCGCGACTTTCGACAGTCAATGTAGCTTGTGAGCTTCACTTCTTAAGTCTCTGAAATAAAGAGGAAGACTGTGGTTTAACCAGTGCTCCGCTCAACCTGACACAAATAAGCATATTGAATTTGATAGACTGATGAAACGACACTCGAGTTCGGGATTTCAAAAATATCGGAGTTTGGGAGCCGGTTGAGACGGATATACAGGCGACAGGAACCAGCCGAGCCGTTACGCGACCCGCCCGCAATGAAATCTCTTCTGTATTTAGCCAGTATACTTCTCGGCCCCTCGTCTTCTCGGCCTGTTCGTCTTCGGCGATTGCCCAGCCAAATGGCGCCGGCCCGGGAACCGACTACCCGGATTTAATGATCCTTGACGATAAAGAATACTGTTGCAGGACAACGCCGATACCGATTGCAGATGGTCAAGGTCGATCATCCTGCACAGGATAGGTCCAGCCCAATAATTCCTGAAGCGGGGGTTCTCGGCGGGATTGTTTTTCTATTCGCCCTGGCCCTCGGTGGCAGCGGCAATTCCGGCAGCGGCACACGATAGAAGGCGTCTGCGGCGAAAGATTCAGGACGAAGAACGACGGACCGACTGTCGCTTTGCGCGCGACGCGGATTTTGGCCCTGTTCGAAAAACCAGCCACGCTGGTCCTGTCCATGCCATCGGATACCAATCAAAGGGCTGCCATGAGGCATCAGCCCTGCAGGCCGGAATTGGTTTGCGCGGGGTGAACCTCCGCAAGGAACGCGAAAAAGAAATCAATCAAAAAGGGAGAGAGAAGCTCATGAAGTCGCTATTGCTTATTGCCTGTCTGCTCGCCGGTCTGTCCGGCGCGGCAGCGGCACAAGAGATTTTCCAACAAGGGGGAGGTGCCCCGCAAGGGGCCGGTCCGGGGACCAACTATCCGCTGTTTCTCCAGCGAAACGGAGTTGATCTCTGGTGTGAGGCCACGCTGATAGTCCAGAATGGCCAGGCCGCCCGGCGCTGCCGACGGGCTGACTCCTTTCCCGCAAACCCACCGCCTCAGGTGGTGATACCGCCCGGTGCGGGCCCCGGCACCGACTATCCCAATATCGTCCAACGCGACGGCATCATTTGGTGGTGCAGGCCAGAGCAGCCTGGTCAGCAGTTCCTGGCCTGCCGACGGGCGATATCGTTCAGCAGAGGGCCCGGGCAAGCCCCGTTGGTACTTGGCATCGTCGGGCTTCTGGCCGCATTTGGGGCCAACAACGGGGGCAGCTCAAGCTCCGGCACCCGATAACGCCTCATCCCGATAACACCTGACAAGGCCGGACCGTTCAGTCCGGCCTTCTTCGCGTTGATCACTCTTCCGGTGCGTCGTCCTCGGCCTGTTCGGCGATCCAGGCCACGCTGACCACTTCCTCGCCCTTGCCGGTGTTGAACACCCGCACCCCGCCGGCACTGCGCGAGCGGAAGGAGATACCGTCCACCGGCACCCGGATCGACTGCCCGCGCGAGGTGGCCAGCATGATCTGATCGTCGAGATCGACCGGGAAGGAGGCGACCAGCGGCCCGCCGCGCATCGCCTTGTCCATCGCGGCCACGCCCTGGCCGCCACGGCCGCGTACCGGGTAGTCATGGCTCGACGACAGCTTGCCGGTGCCCTTGGCGGTGATCGTCAGGATCAGGTTCTCGGCCGCCGACATCTCGGCGTAGCGCTCCTGCGACAGCGCACCGGGGGTGGCGGTCTCTTCGTCCTCGTTCTCGGCCTCGTCGGTCAGCCCGGCGACGGCGCGGCGCATCTTGAGATAGGCGGCACGCTCCTCGGATTCCGCCTCGAAATGCCGGATCACCGACATCGAGACCACCTTGTCGCCATTGTTGAGCCGGATGCCGCGCACGCCCACCGAGTTGCGCGAGTTGAACACCCGCACGTCGGTGGTCGGGAAACGGATGGCACGGCCGGAGTTGGTGACCAACATGACGTCATCGTCCTCGGAACAGATCCGGGCATTGATCAGCGACATGCCCTCGTTCTCGTCATCGAACTTCATGGCGATCTTGCCGTTGGACTTCACATTGGTGAAATCCGACAGCCGGTTGCGCCGCACGGTGCCCTTGTCGGTGGCAAAGACGATCTGCAGGTCGTTCCACTCATCCTCGTCACGGTCAACCGGCATGATGGCGGCAATCGAGACGCCGGTCGGGATCGGCAGGATATTGACGATCGCCTTGCCCTTCGAGGTCCGCCCGCCCAGCGGTAACCGCCAGGTCTTGAGCTTGTAGGCCATGCCGTCGGTGGTAAAGAACAGAAGCTGCGTATGGGTGTTGGCGACGAACAGCGTGGTGACCACGTCGTCATCCTTGAGCGCCCCCCCGGACAGCCCCTTGCCACCGCGTTTCTGCGAGCGGAAGTCGGCCAGCGGCGTGCGCTTGATATAGCCGCCCTGGGTGACCGTCACGACCATGTCCTCGCGCTCGATCAGGTCCTCGTCGTCCATGTCACCGGCCCAGTCGGTGATCTCGGTCCGGCGCGGCACGGCGAACTGCTCCTTCACCTCGGTCAGCTCGTCCGAGATGATGGTCATGATCCGCTCGCGCGACGACAGGATATCGAGGTAGTCCTTGATCTTTGCCGCCAGCTCCTCGAGCTCGTCGGTGATCTCCTTGACGCCGAGCTGGGTCAGGCGCTGCAGCCGCAGCTCGAGGATGGCGCGAGCCTGCGCCTCTGACAGGTTGTAGGTGCCGTCATCGTTGATGGTGTGGGTCGGATCGTCGATCAGGCGGATGAAGGGCGCGATCTCCTTGGCCGGCCAGCGCCGGGTCATCAGCTTTTCGCGCGCCTCGGGGGCATCGGCCGAGGCGCGGATCGTCGCCACCACCTCGTCGACATTCGACACCGCCACCGCCAGACCACACAGGATATGGCTGCGCTCACGCGCCTTGCGCAGCAGGTAGGCGGTGCGCCGCGCCACCACGTCCTCGCGGAAATCGAGGAAGGAGGTGAGGAAGGCGCGCAGGGTCAGCTGCTCGGGCCGACCGCCGTTGAGCGCCAGCATGTTGCAGCCGAAATAGGTCTGCATCGGGGTGAAGCGGAACAGCTGGTTCAGCACCACTTCGGCGGTGGCATCGCGCTTGAGCTCGACCACGACGCGCACGCCGTTGCGGTCGCTCTCGTCCTGCACATGGGCGATGCCCTCGATGCGCTTCTCGCGGGCGGCCTCGGCGATCTTCTCGATCATCGCCGCCTTGTTCACCTGATAGGGGATCTCGTCGACGACGATGGCATAGCGGTCCTTGCGGATCTCCTCGACCCGGGTCTTGGCCCGGACGATGACGCTGCCACGACCTTCAAGATAGGCCTTGCGCGCGCCGGAGCGGCCGAGGATCAGCCCGCCGGTGGGGAAATCCGGGGCCGGGATATACTGGATCAGCTGCTCCGACGTCAGGTCGGCATCCTCGATCAGCGCCAGGCAGGCATCGATCACCTCGCCCAGGTTGTGCGGCGGGATGTTGGTGGCCATGCCGACGGCAATACCGCCGGCGCCGTTGACCAGCATGTTGGGAAAGCGCGCCGGCAGGACGGTGGGCTCGCGGTCCTTGCCGTCGTAATTGTCTTGGAAGTCGACGGTTTCCTTGTCGATATCGGCCAGCAGAAAGGCCGCCGGCTTGTCCATCCGCACCTCGGTATAGCGCATGGCGGCGGCGTTATCGCCATCCATCGAGCCGAAGTTGCCTTGCCCGTCCAGAAGCGGCAGCGACATCGAGAAATCCTGCGCCATCCGCACCAGAGCGTCATAGATCGCGCTGTCGCCGTGCGGGTGGTATTTCCCCATGACGTCGCCGACCGGCCGGGCCGACTTGCGATAGGGCTTGTCGTAACTGTTGCCGGTTTCATGCATCGCGTAAAGAATGCGCCGATGCACAGGTTTCAGCCCGTCGCGCAGATCCGGGATCGCGCGGGACACGATGACCGACATCGCATAGTCGAGATAGGCCGACTGCATCTCGTCCGTGATCGAGACCGTGGGGCCATGATGCTCGGGACGGTCCGGCTTTTGTTCTTCGTTCTCAGGAGGTTGGGGCGTGTCGCTCACGTCGTCTTCACCGCTTTTTGTCGGTTTCTATATATAGTTGAGGCAGACTATATCAGAGACAGGATATGGGGTGCAATCCTTGGTTTCCGGCGATTTGGCAGCCGTCACGTCAGGTGGCCAACAGCTTGTTTTCATTGATTTTCAATTAATTTCTGCGACGATTCCCAAACAGCGATAAAAGACGAGGTTCAAGATGCAGATGTCGGAGACCGAAATGATGCTGCGCGGATACGGGCTGACCACCGCGGAGTTCTTCTACCGCATGCCGGATTACACCCATGTGCTCAACAGCTATGTCTGGCAGGAGTATGACACCGCGCCGGATCATCCCAGGCTCTTTCGCTTCATCGAGTTCTGGCAGGACGAGATCGAGGGGCCGCTGCATTCGGTGCGTTTCTCGCACCGCAAGATGCTGGCCTCCGGCGACTGGCAGAACGTGGTGGGCGAGTTCACCTATCACTGAGGCTTGCGCCGGCGGGGCCGTCGCGCGGATGGGGGCTCTGCCCCCCGCCTTCGGCGCCCCCCGGAGGTTTATCTGGCAAGATGAAGCAGGAGCGGATCCCCCCGCTTCTTCTGTTCACAAATACCCTCGGGGGAGTCGCCAAAGGCGGCGGGGGCAGAGCCCCCATCTGCGCCGGTTCAGGGGATGATACGGGTGTATTTCACGCCTTCGAGCGTCGCACCCACCCGCAGGCCGGCCTGACCGAAGATCACCGCGATGATCGGCGCCAGCGAGGTGGTTGTCTCGGCGCTCAGGTTGCCGCCGCTGTCGGGAATGGCATAGGTCGCGCCTGCACCGGCGGCAAAGCCGGGCGAGCGGCGGAAATTCTGCAACGCCGCGTCGGTCATGAAGAACAGCACATGGGCATATTGCTGCGCGCCGATCTGCAGCCCGGTCGAGAGCTTGGTCATGGCATAGTAGTCCACCGTCGCGCCATTGATCCGCATTGCGCCGCGGCCATAGCCGCCACCAAGGCCCAGCCCCGCTTCGGTCACCAGCGGCATGATCAACATGCCGACGGATTTCTCGGCCACGTCGCGGGTGCCGGGAAAATCGGCATAGAGCTGCGCCAGGGTGCTGTCGACGCGGGCGTCGATGGTGGCCGGGCCGCGCGAACCGACGCCATTGCCGCAGGCGGCCAGCGTGGTGGCGGCAAGGCCGGAAAACACGAAGGATCGTCGGGGAATCTGGGTCATCTTGGGGTCTCTGCTCGCAATTGCCTCGGGATGCCGGTCTTGTCGCCGGTCGCGCGCAGTATAGGCGCAACCGGCTGCGCTGTCACGACGCGAAAGCCGGGCCGGCCCGTCGCGGCGGAGCAGCGCCAATCAGCCGTTGAGCAGTCGTGCCGCCTCTGGCGCGAAATAGGTCAGCACCCCGTCGCAGCCGGCGCGCTTGAAGCCCATAAGGCTCTCCAGCATCGCCGCCTCGCCGTCGATCCAGCCGTTGAGCGCCGCGCCGCGGATCATCGCGTATTCGCCCGAGACCTGATAGGCGTAAGTCGGCGCGCCGAAGCGGTCCTTCACCCGGCGGCAGATATCGAGATAGGGCATGCCGGGCTTGATCATCACCATGTCGGCGCCCTCAGAAAGATCGCGCTCGACCAGCCGCAGCGCCTCGTTGGCATTGGCCGGGTCCATCTGATAGCTCTTCTTGTCGCCCTTGAGCGCGCCGGAGGCGCCCACCGCATCGCGGAACGGGCCGTAAAACGCGCTGGCGTATTTCGCCGCATAGCTCAAGAGCGCCACGTTGTGGTGGCCGCCGGCCTCGAGTGCGGAGCGGATCGCGCCGATGCGGCCGTCCATCATGTCGGAGGGGCCGATGATGTCGGCCCCGGCCTCGGCCTGTGACAGCGCCTGTTTCACCAGCGCCTCGACGGTGGCGTCATTGACCACCTCGCCCTCCACCACGAAGCCATCGTGACCGGTGATGTTGTAGGGGTCGAGCGCCACGTCGGTCATCACCGCCATCTCAGGCACCGCCGCCTTGATCGCGCGGGTGGCGCGGTTCGACAGGTTCTCGGGGTTCCAGGCCTCGGCGCAATCCTCGGTCTTGAGGGTCGGGTCGGTATAGGGAAACAGGCAGATCGCGGGGATCCCCAGCGCATGCGCCTCGCGCGCGGCCTGCGCCACCAGGTCGACCGAGCGCCGCACCACGCCGGGCATCGAGGCCACCGGCTCCTCGATCCCCTCGCCGTCGCGGACAAAGATCGGCCAGATGAAATCGCCAGGCGTCAGCGTGTTTTCCCGCACCAGGTCGCGCAGCGCGGCGCTCTTGCGGGTGCGGCGGAGGCGGGTGGCGGGATAGGGGGCGAGGGTCATGGCATTCTCCGGAAATCTGCCCCGTAAGTGCCAAGCCTGTTGCGCCAAGTCCAGCCCGAAGAGGGGCCGAGAGGGTCCGAGGAGGCGGCCTCTGGGCAATGCCGGGAGCTTGCGGTAAGGAGGCAAAACAGGCCTCAGGGGAGCACGCGGTGAACGATCTGCAACTCGTCATTCTGGAACATATCGACATGCGGTCCTTCTCGAACCTTTGGTTCTGGATCGCTTTGGCGGTGATGTGGTCGACGGCGAGCCATTGGGTGATCGGCGTGCCCTTCGACATGGTGACCCATGCCCGCAAGCACGGCGGTCAGGCGCAGGCCGATCTCGAGGACCTGGTGCGGATCCACACCACCCGCCTGCTTTATATCGGCGCGGTCGCCGGCATCTGGCTGCTGGGGCTGGCCTCGTTCCTGCTCAGCGGGCTGGCGGTGCTGGGGTTTTTCTACTGGGTCGAGTTCGCCCAGGCGGTGTTCCTGCTGGTCTTCCCGATGAGTCTCGTCGGTCTTCTCAGCCTGTCCACCGCCCGCCGCATCACCGAGATGGGCCTGCACGGCGAGGCACTGCAGCGCCGGCTGACGCGCCACAGGTTCTATGTCCAGGTGATCGGCGTGCTGTCGATCTTTGTCACCGCCATGTGGGGCATGTACCAGAATTTCTCGGTCCAGGTCCTGGGCCATTGAGCCCCGGCCATTGACCTGCTCCTTCCGCTGCCCCATGTGAGACGCCATGCCCGATCCCCAGACCCGTATCATCGGCGGCGCGCCGGAAGGATTTGACGCCCGACTGATCCTCGACGAGGCCGCAAAGAGCGACGGCCCGGTGCTGCATATTGCCCGCGATGACAAGCGGCTGGCCGCGATGCAATCGGCGCTCTCGTTTTTTGCGCCCGAGATGCCGGTGCTGACCTTTCCGGCCTGGGATTGCCTGCCCTATGACCGGGTCTCGCCGCATGCCGATATCTCTGCCGCACGGATGGCGACGCTCGCCGGGCTGGTGCATGGCATGCCGCGGCAGTTCGTGCTGCTGACCACGCTCAACGCCGCCAGCCAGAAGATCCCCGCCCGAGAAGTGCTGCGCGAGGCCGCCTTTACCGCCCGCGTCGGCAACCGGATCGACGAGAAGGGGCTGCGCGACTTCCTGGTGCGGATGGGCTTTGTCCAGGCGCCCACGGTGATGGAGCCCGGCGACTACGCGGTGCGCGGCGGCATCATCGACATCTATCCCCCGGGCGAGGGCGGGCCGGTGCGGCTCGACCTCTTCGGCGACACGCTCGACGGCGCGCGGCGCTTTGACCCGGTCAGCCAGCGAACCACGGAAAAGCTCGACATGGTCGAGCTGGCCCCGGTCTCCGAGGTGATCCTAGACGAGGCGGCGATCACCCGCTTCCGGCAGAACTACCGCATCGAGTTCGGCGCCGCAGGCAGCGACGATCCGCTCTACGAGGCGATCAGCGCCGGCCGCAAGCACCAGGGAGCCGAGCATTGGCTGGGCTTCTTTCACGACCGGCTCGAGACGCTGTTTGACTACCTGCCCAAGGCCACGATCACCCAGGACGATCAGGTGACGCCGACGCGGCTGGCGCGCTGGGAAATGATCGAGGATCAATACGAGACCCGCAAGATCGCCATGGCCAGCAAGGCGCGGATGGACACCGTCTACAAGCCCGCGCCGCCCGAGACGCTCTATCTCGACGAGGCCGCCTGGGACGCGGCGGTGGCCGGGCGCAGGCTGTTGCAGTTCCACCCGCTGGCGCAGGCCTCGGGCCCCGGGGTAAGCGATGCCGGCGGCCGCATCGGGCGCAATTTCGCGCCGGAGCGTCAGCAGGAAAACATCAGCCTCTTCGGGGCCTTGGCCGATCACATCAAGGCAAAGCTTGAACGTGGCCCGGTGGTCGTCGCCTCCTATTCCGAGGGCGCGCGCGAGCGGCTCTCCGGGTTGATCGAGGACGAGGGGCTGGCCGAGACGATCCATGTCAGGGACGCCCGCAACGTCGGCAAACGCGGGTTGCACCTGGCGGTCTGGGCGCTGGAACATGGCTTCGAGGCCCCCGGCCTGACGGTGATCTCGGAGCAGGACGTGCTGGGTGACCGTCTGATCCGGTCGCCGAAGAAAAAGCGCCGGGCCGAGAACTTCCTGACCGAGACCCAATCGCTCAGCCCCGGCGATCTGGTGGTACATGTCGACCATGGCATCGGCCGCTATCTCGGCCTCGAGGTGATCACCGCCGCCGGTGCCGCGCATGAATGCCTGACGCTGGAATATGCCGAGGCCTCGAAGCTCTACCTCCCGGTCGAGAACATCGAGCTTTTGTCGAAATACGGCCATGACGCCGGCCTGCTCGACAAGCTGGGCGGCGGCGCCTGGCAGGCAAAGAAGGCGGCGTTGAAAGAGCGCATCCGCGAGATGGCCGAGCGGCTGATCCGCGTTGCCGCCGAGCGGGCGCTGCGCAAGGCGCCGGTGATGGACCCGCCGCATGGTGCCTATGAGGATTTCTCGGCGCGCTTTCCCTATGAGGAGACCGACGACCAGCTGCGCGCCATTGGCGACGTGATGGACGACATGCACTCCGGCCAGCCGATGGACCGGCTGATCTGCGGCGACGTCGGTTTCGGCAAGACCGAGGTGGCGATGCGCGCCGCCTTCGTGGCCGCCATGTCCGGCATGCAGGTGGCGGTGATCGCGCCGACCACGCTCTTGGCGCGGCAGCACTACAAGAGCTTCGCCGAGCGGTTCCGCGGCTTTCCGGTCAACGTGCGGCCGCTGTCGCGCTTTGTCTCGGCCCGCGATGCCGCGCTCACCCGCGACGGCATTTCCAAGGGCACGGCCGATGTCGTCATCGGCACCCACGCGCTTTTGGCCAAGTCGGTGCGGTTCCAGAACCTCGGGCTGCTGATCATCGACGAGGAGCAGCATTTCGGCGTCAGCCACAAGGAGCGGCTGAAACAGCTGCGCACCGACATCCACGTGCTGACGCTCACCGCGACTCCGATCCCGCGCACCCTGCAGCTGTCGCTCTCGGGCGTGCGCGACCTGTCGATCATCGGCACGCCGCCGGTCGACCGGCTGGCGATCCGCACCTATGTCAGCGAATTCGACGCGGTCACCGTGCGCGAGGCGCTTTTGCGCGAGCATTACCGCGGCGGCCAGAGCTTCTACGTGGTGCCGCGGGTCAGCGACCTGCCCGAAATCGAGCAGTTCCTCAAGGACCAGGTGCCAGAGGTGTCCTACGTGGTGGCGCATGGCCAGATGGCGGCGGGCGAGCTCGACGACAAGATGAATGCCTTCTACGACGGCAAATACGACGTGCTGGTGGCCACGACCATCGTGGAGTCGGGCCTCGACATCCCGACCGCCAACACCATGGTGGTGCACCGCGCCGACATGTTCGGCCTGTCGCAGCTCTATCAGATCCGCGGCCGGGTGGGGCGCTCGAAGACCCGCGCCTATGCCTATCTGACCACCAAACCGCGCGCCAAGCTGACCGCCACCGCCGAGAAACGCCTGCGGGTGCTGGGCTCGCTCGACACGCTGGGCGCCGGCTTCACCCTGGCCTCACAGGACCTCGACATTCGCGGCGCCGGCAATCTCTTGGGCGAAGAGCAGTCGGGCCAGATGCGGGACGTGGGCTACGAGCTCTACCAGTCGATGCTGGAGGAGGCGATTGCCAAGATCCGCTCGGGCGAGATGGAGGGGCTCAGCGAGGCTGACGATCAGTGGGCGCCGCAGATCAACCTCGGCGTGCCGGTCCTGATCCCAGAGGCTTTCGTGCCCGATCTCGACGTGCGGCTGGGGCTCTATCGCCGGCTCAGCGGGCTGACCACCAAGGTCGAGCTCGAGGGCTTTGCCGCCGAGTTGATCGACCGGTTCGGGAAATTGCCGAAGGAGGTCAACACCTTGCTTCTGGTGGTGCGGATCAAGGCGATGTGCAAGCGCGCCGGGATTGCCAAGCTCGACGGCGGGCCGAAGGGGGCGACAATCCAGTTCCACAACGACAAGTTCGCCTCGCCACAGGGGCTGGTCGACTTCATCAAGGACCAGCGCGGGCTGGCCAAGGTGAAGGACAACAAGATCGTCATCCGCCGCGACTGGACCAGCGACGCCGACAAGATCAAGGGCGCCTTTGCCATTGCCCGCGACCTTGCGGAGAAGGTGGTGGCGGAGAAGAAGAAACGGAAGGCCAAGGCCTGAGGTTGTTCTGGCTGCGCGTTGGTGGCGTGGCTGGCGTGGAGGTCCCGGGTCAAGCCCGGGACGGCGTGGTCGCGATTTGCACGGCGTTAGCCTGAATGCCGACATGGAACCGTGAAGGGCGGCGCCGTTGCGCCGCCCCATGGGGGCGGGTCGGCGCAGCCCGGCCTGCGACCGGGCGGGTGGGTCGTGGCGGGCGTCTCGGGGTTTGAGGGGCAGGGCTTGCGCTGGCGTTGAGGTTGCCGGATCAGGTCCGGGACGGCGGCCTTTTGACGTCAGGCCAGCGCCACCTCACGCGCGCCCCGGCCCCCGAGCCGGGGCCTCTTGGTCTTGCATGAGCGGAGGCCCGCGGCGAGCGCCATGAACGCCGGCATGGAACCGTGAAGGGCTGCGCCGTCCTGTGGGGCGGCGCCGTTGCGCCGCCCCATGGGGGCGGGTCGGCGCAGCCCGGCCTGCGGCCGGGCAGGAGGTTAGTGGCAGGCGTTTCGGAAAATGAGGGGCAGGGCTTGCTTGCTGACGTTGAGGTCCCTGTCTAACCAGTTTTCTGTATAATGGAGGTGCGGACGGCATCCCGTGAGGTCCCTGGGCAAGAGCCCGTGTGCCGGATTGGGAG
>NZ_JAXMOR010000045.1:0-35460 GCF_034669705.1 Marinovum sp. | reverse complement strand
CAACCCACCGTCCCCGGCCGGATCCGCGTGATCACATTTCGTTCGAGACGTGACCGCTAACATAAGCCCGAGCGTTTCTCACGGGTTTCTTTTCGGTCAAACCCGCCCGAATCACCGGGTTTTCTGCAGGGCGGCAATTTTGTGATCACTGGCCGTGAGGCTGTGATCACAAAGCTGCAAAAATCACCGGGTTGCGCCAAAAAACCGCGTCAGGGGGGGCGTGCGCCCGGTGACACGCCGCGAAAAATCCTTATCACGGTAGCCAAGAGAACCGAAAGGACGCGCCATGGCCGATGTAAATCGCGGCAATCGACCGCTCTCGCCCTTCATGCTGGGCAAGTACTACAGGTTTCAGCTCAACTCAGTGACCTCGATCCTCACCCGGATCACCGGCAACGCGCTGTTGCTGGGCGCGCTGATGGTGGTCTGGTGGCTGCTGGCCGCGGCCTCGGGGCCGGACTACTTCGCCACCGTCGACTGGATCGTCACCAGCTTCATCGGCGATGTGATCATGTTCCTGTCGCTCTGGGCGCTGTGGTACCATTCGCTGGCCGGTGTGCGCCACATCATCTGGGATCAGGCCGTCGCGCTCGACATCCGCACCTCCGACATGCTCGGCTGGGGCGTGATCGGCGGCTCGGTGATCCTGACCCTTATCACCGTCATCTTCATCTGAGAAAGGCGCCGCCATGTCATTCCTGACCGACCGTAAACGCGCCGTGGGCTGGGGCTCTGCCAAGTCCGGCACGATGCACCACTGGCGGATGAAGATCTCCTCCGTCGCGCTTGCGATCCTGATCCCGCTGTTCATCTTCAACTTCGGCGCCATCCTTGGCGCGCCCTACGAAGAGGTGGTGGCCCATTACGCGCGGCCCTATCCGGCGATCCTCGCGGCGCTGACCATTGTGGTGGGTTTCCTGCACTTCAAGGATGGTGCCCAGATCATGATCGAGGATTACGTCCACGGTCTCACCGGCAAGGTGCTGATCCTCGGCGTGATCCTTCTGTCCTATGCTGCCGCGGCGACCGGTGTCTTTGCCATCGCCAAGCTGGCCCTTTGAATACCGGAGCGTGTAATGGCTGAATATTCCTACGAGACGCATGATTATGACGTCGTGGTGGTCGGTGCCGGTGGCGCGGGCCTGCGCGCGACGCTGGGCATGGCTGAACAGGGGTTGCGCACCGCTTGCGTGACCAAGGTGTTCCCGACCCGCTCGCACACCGTGGCGGCCCAGGGCGGCATCGCGGCCTCGCTGTCGAACATGGGGCCGGACCACTGGCAGTGGCACATGTACGACACCGTCAAGGGGTCGGACTGGCTGGGCGACACCGATGCGATGGAATACCTCGCCCGCGAGGCGCCCAAGGCGGTCTACGAGCTCGAACACTACGGCGTGCCGTTCTCGCGCACCGAAGAGGGCAAGATCTACCAGCGCCCCTTCGGCGGCCACACCACCGAATTCGGCGAAGGCCCCGCCGTGCAGCGCACCTGCGCCGCCGCCGACCGCACCGGTCACGCCATCCTGCACACGCTCTATGGCCAATCGTTGAAGCAGAAGGCCGAGTTCTACGTCGAGTACTTCGCCATCGATCTGCTGATGAGCGAAGACGGCGTCTGCCAGGGCGTGCTCTGCTGGAAGCTCGACGACGGCACCATGCATGTCTTCAACGCCAAGACCGTGGTGCTGGCCACCGGCGGTTACGGCCGCGCCTATTTCTCGGCGACCTCGGCCCATACCTGCACCGGCGACGGTGGCGGCATGGTGGCCCGCGCCGGCCTGCCGCTGCAGGACATGGAGTTCGTGCAATTCCACCCCACCGGCATCTACGGCTCCGGCTGCCTGATCACCGAAGGCGCACGCGGCGAGGGCGGTTATCTGACCAACTCCGAGGGCGAGCGCTTCATGGAACGCTACGCGCCGCAGTACAAGGATCTGGCACCCCGCGACTATGTCTCACGCTCGATGACCATGGAAATCCGCGAAGGCCGCGGCGTGGGCGAAGAGGGCGATCACATCCACCTCAACCTCAGCCACCTGCCGGCCGAGGCGCTGGCCGAACGGCTGCCGGGGATTTCCGAGAGCGCCAAGATCTTTGCCGGTGTCGACGTCACCAAGGAGCCGATCCCGGTGCTGCCGACGGTGCACTACAACATGGGCGGCATTCCGACCAACTACTGGGGCGAGGTGCTGAACCCCACCGAGGACGACCCCAACCGCATCGTGCCCGGCCTGATGGCCGTGGGCGAGGCCGGCTGCGCCTCGGTGCACGGTGCCAACCGTCTGGGCTCGAACTCGCTCATCGACCTCGTGGTCTTCGGCCGCGCCGCCGCCATTCGCGCCGGCAAGGTGGTCAACCCCGAGAGCGCGGTGCCCGCCGCACCGAAAGCCCAGATCGACAAGGCGCTCGACCGCTTCGACGGTCTGCGCAACGCCAAGGGCGGCACGCCGACCGCCGAACTGCGCCTCGAGATGCAGAAATGCATGCAGGAGGATGCCGCCGTCTTCCGCACCGCCGAGACCCTGTCTCAGGGCGTCGAGAAGATGACCAAGATCGCCGGCAAGCTGGGCGACCTGCAGGTCACCGATCGTTCGCTGGTGTGGAACTCAGACCTGATGGAAACGTTGGAGCTGACCAACCTGATGCCCAACGCGCTCGCCACCATCGTCGGCGCAGAGGCGCGCAAGGAGAGCCGCGGCGCGCATGCGCATGAGGATCACCCCAAGCGCGACGACGAGAACTGGCGGGTGCACACCATCGCCACGGTCGATGGCAACAAGGTCGATCTGAGCTTCCGCCCGGTGGTCACCGACCCGCTGACCACCGAAGACGAGGGCGGCATTGCGCTGAAACGGATCGCGCCCAAGGAAAGGACGTTCTGATGAAATCCCTCCCAACATGTGCCGCCGCGATCCTCGCTGCTGTTCTGGCCGCGCCGGTTGTGGCGCAGGACGCATACGGCCAGAAGGGCTATGTCGAAGTGCTGGGCGGCACGAGCTACGTCGAGGAAATCGGCGGCAAGGGCTATGCCGAGGAATACGGCAGCAAGGGCTATGTCGCCGCCGAGACCTATGCCCCTGTCCGAACGCGGGTGCGCGTTGCGGCCGTGCCGGTGCAGCAGGTCGCCGTCGTGCTGCCCGGCTGCGTCATGGGGCTGGGCGTGATGCAGCGCGGCACGCTGATCTGTCCGGGGCATTGATGTGATCCGAGCGATGCGCACCGGGGGGCTTCCCCTCGCGGCGGCTGCCCTGTTGCTGGCCGCCTGTACGCCGGCCACCCAGGACCAGCTGGCGCGCGGCGCGGCGAAATCGGTGGTGGCGCGTGCGGCCACCGAACGGCTGCCCGGCGTGCCGGTCGCGCCTTTCACCGACTGCATCATCGACAACGCCAGCGGCCAGCAGATCCTGACGCTTGCGGCAGACAGCGTGACCGGGCCCACCGCCTCGACCTGGGAAATCATCACCGGGATTGCCCGCAAACCCGAGACCCTCCAATGCCTGCTGACCAATGGCGTCAGCGCCTTGCTGCAATAGGAGCACCGACATGGTACAACTGACCCTCCCCAAGAACTCGCGGATCAAGACCGGCAAGACCTGGCCCAAACCCGAGGGCGCGACCAACGTCCGCAAGTTCCAGATCTACCGCTGGAGCCCGGAAGCGGGTGGCAACCCGACGGTCGACACCTATTTCCTCGACATGGACAAATGCGGGCCGATGGTCCTCGACGCGCTGATCAAGATCAAGAACGAGATCGATCCGACGCTGACCTTCCGCCGCTCCTGCCGCGAGGGGATCTGCGGCTCCTGTGCGATGAACATCGATGGCATCAACACCCTGGCCTGCATCTACGGGCTCGACGAGATCAAGGGCGACGTGCGGATCTACCCGCTTCCGCATATGCCTGTGGTCAAGGACCTGATCCCCGATCTGACGCATTTCTATGCCCAGCATGCCTCGATCATGCCCTGGCTCGAGACCAAGACCAACCGCCCGGCCAAGGAATGGCGGCAGTCGATCGAGGACCGCAAGAAGCTCGACGGGCTCTATGAATGCGTGATGTGTGCGTCCTGCTCGACCTCCTGCCCCTCCTACTGGTGGAATGGCGACCGCTACCTCGGGCCGGCGGCGCTCTTGCATGCCTATCGCTGGATCATCGACAGCCGCGACGAGGCCACCGGCGAACGGCTCGACGATCTCGAGGATCCGTTCAAGCTCTATCGCTGCCACACCATCATGAATTGCACCAAGACCTGCCCCAAAGGGTTGAACCCGGCGTTGGCGATCTCGCAGATCAAGAAGATGATGGTGGAACGCGCGGTCTGAGTTTCGCCGCGCCTTGCGCGCGTCGACAGGCCGGGGGGCTTTGCCCCCCGGACCCCCCCAAGGGTATTTCTGAACAGAAGAAGCAGGGAACCCGCGCAGATTGCGAAGGCTCTTGGCGGGGCGGCGGGGCGGGCTAGTTCGTCTTGCGGATGAGCCGGAAGAGACTTCGCCGAGATGATCGTTGCTCTTGGATTGATCGTGGCCTTCGTGCTGCTGCTGCTGTTCTCGCGGCCGGCACTGCGGAAATGCCGCTGGCGCGAGACCCGTGGCGCGGACGAGAGCCTCTGGCGCTGTGCCTATTGCGGGGCCGAGACCAAGGGAGCGCGCGGCGTGCCGCCGGCGGTCTGCCTGCGCGACACGCGCTGACGTTGCGGAGCCTTGCGCGAGGGGCAGGGCGCTTATGCAGGAGACGGGGGGTGCCTTCGCGCCGCGGGGGGCTTAGGTCAACGGCAGGGAGGAGATGTCGCAGTTACTGAAAGGCAGATCCCATGCAGACCCCCGACGCACAGACCGCACCGATCCCCGCCGCAACGCCCGATCAGGAGGCCGCGCTGGCCGCTCTGAACGAGGCCTGGGCCTATTTCACGCCGGAGCCGCAGCCGGTCTCTGATGCACCTGACCAGGCTGCACCGCTGGCCGCCTGACGTGCGCAGCCGGAGGCGGATTTCCGTGCCCTGTCAGAGACAAGCGACGGGGCGCGGAAAAATCATCCGGGCGCGCGTTTTCTCTTGATCGAATCCCGCTTCCACTCCATATGGCGATTCAAGACGCCAACGCACGCGCCTCTGTCGAGGTGGGCCAGCACCCACGCGGTTACGCAGCGACGGTAACGTCTCCCTTGGAACTGAGCGGTCTGCGCCGGGTAACCGGAATGGCCGGGTCTGATTGGAGATGACCATGAACGCATACGTAACCGGGCTCACCGCTCGCGACACTTCCTTTGTCACCACCGCAAATACCGATGAGCCCGCCGTTTCGCGCGTCGAGGCCTATATCCGCGCGCAGGACTTTGCCCGCCCGACCCTGGTGATCGACACCGAGGCGGTGGCCCGCCAGTTCGCCGCCCTGGCGCAAGGCCTGGGCCGCGCCCGCATCCACTACGCCGTCAAGGCCAACCCGGCGCCGGAGATCCTGCGCAAGCTGCTCTCGGTCGGCTCGAACTTTGATGCCGCCAGCCGGGTCGAACTGCAGATGTGCCTTGATGCCGGAGCGACGCCGGACCAGCTGTCCTTTGGCAACACCATCAAGCGGGCCTCCGACATCGCCTGGGCGCATGGCCAAGGGATCGACCTGTTTGCCGTCGACGCCGAGGAAGAGATCGAGAAGATCGCGGCCAACGCGCCCGGCGCCCGCGTTTACCTGCGGATCATCGTCGATGCCACCGAGGCGGAATGGCCGCTGACCCGCAAGTTCGGCTCGGGCCGTGACAAGGCGCTGGCGCTGATCGCCATGGCGAAGGACTACGGCCTCGACCCGGTCGGCCTGTCGTTTCACGTCGGCAGCCAGACCCGTCGCGCCGCGATGTGGGCACCGATCCTCGATCAGGTGGCGGCGGTCTGGCATGCCGCTCAGGCCGAAGGCCACGCGCTGACCCTGCTCAACATCGGCGGCGGCTTCCCGGCGTTCTACGGCCGCGAGATCGACGCGCCGACGCTCTATGCCGCCGAGGTCATGCGCCTGGTGCAGGAGCGCTTTGGCGACGTGCCGGAGATCATGGCGGAGCCGGGCCGGGGCCTGGTGGCCGAGGCCGGGATGATTGCCGCCGAGGTGCTGCTGGTGTCGAAGAAATCCGACGACGACCTGCACCGCTGGGTTTATCTCGACATCGGCCGGTTCTCCGGCCTGGCCGAGACCGAGGGCGAGGCGATCCGCTACCAGTTCGTCACCGAGCGCGATCACGAGCCGACCGGTGCCTGCATCCTTGCCGGTCCGTCCTGCGACAGCGCCGACGTGCTTTATGAAAAGCAGCCGGTGCAACTGCCGCTGGGGCTGCGCGCCGGCGACAAGGTGATGATCCGCGCCTGCGGTGCCTACACCTCGACCTATGCGTCGATCGGCTTCAACGGCTTTCCGCCGCTGGACGTGGTCGCGATCTGATCCGACGGCCCGCCTTCGGGCGTGCGGCCGACGCGATGCAAAACGGGGGTGACGCGGGGAGGCGTCGCCCCCGTTTTCGTCTCAAGCCCAGTTTCAGGCCCCGTCTCAAGCTCGGTCTCGGGCGCCCTTGCCAATCGGCGGCCCGGCCTGTCAGATCGGTGCAAACCTGACAGGAGCGCCAGATGTCACAGATGCCCGCCGATGCCGAGGAGCGCTGCGCCGTTCCGCCGGTGATCTGCTACCCGCCGGAGACCCTGCCAGACGCCCAGCTGGCCCTGAAACAGGCGGCGCGGGCGGGGGCGCGGAAGGTGAGCGAGACACTGGTGCCGGCACGCGAGGCGCGCTGTTTCGAGGTGCAGGCCGGGCAGTTCTTTCGCATCACCTCTGTCGAGGGGCCGCAGGTCGGCGATCTCAACCTGTGGAATGCCGGCGACCTGGGCGAGCGGTTTTATTCCGGCAAGACCCGGGCGCTGCATGGCACCCATGTGAGCACCGGCGACCGTCTGTGGTCGAGCCTGCCGCATCTGCGGGCGATGGCGACGGTGGTGCGCGATACGCTCGACTGGTACGGCATTGATGCCTTCGGCGGGGCGGTGCATGACGTGATCGGCACCCGCTGCGACCCCTATACCGGCAACCTGTTGTCGGGCGCGCAGTATCATCATTGCTGCCATTCCAACCTGACGCGGGCGCTGGCCGAGGCGCGGGGGCTGCCGCTGGCCCATGCGGAGCTGCATGTGCATGACGTGCTCAACGTCTTCATGTGCACCGGCTTCACCCGCGACACGGGGCAGTATTTCATGAAGGCCAGCCCGGTGCGGCCGGGCGATTACCTTGAGTGTTTTGCCGAGATCGACCTGTTGGGGGGGCTGAGCGCCTGTCCCGGTGGAGATTGCTCGGCCGAGCACAGCTCTGACGTGGCGGCTTGTCATCCGCTGCTGGTCGAGGTGTTCGCGCCTGAGCCCGAGGCGTTGGCGGGCTGGCAGGGATCGCCAGTCAACGGGTATGACCAGTCGCATGGGCTTGAGCGGGCGTGACGTGGCTTGCGGCGACGAGGGCGATCGGCCGGGCGTTGGTTTGGTGTGAGGCTCTGGCGGTGAGGCCCCGGCGCGGGGGCCGGGACGGCGGGGGCTAGGTTGGTCAGGGCGCTCGGCCCTCGGCGGGCGGCACTGGTTGACGACGCGGGCGGTCGGCGGGGCGTTGGCTTGGCATGAGGACGCTGCTGGCGAGCCGGGACGGCGGAAATCCTGCTTCAGGCCTCGCGGATGAAATGCAGCCGGTCGAAGCTGGCGCGCCAGGCGGCGACATCGGCGGCCAGGGTTTCCGGCGCGTCGGCGGCGAGCGCCTTGGCGATCAGCCGGGCGAGCTCTGGTGCGTGCTCCTCGGTCATGCCCCAGCGGACCAGTTCCGGCGTGCCGATGCGCAGGCCGTTCATGTCGCCCTCGACCGGCTCGGTCGGCAGGCCGATGCCGCAGGCGAGAAAGCCCGCCTTGCGCAGGCTGCGCGATGCCGCCTGGCCGCCGCCGAAGCTTTCGGCCAGCAGCGCGAACTGATGCGAGCGGGTGGCACCGTCGGAGGTGCGGAACACCGGCAGGCCTTCAGCTGCCATGGCGCGGGCCAGCGCCCGGGCCATGGTGACCATCTGCGCCGCATAGGCCGCGCCATGATCGCGCCAGTCGAGCAGCGAGACCGCGAGGGCGGCGGATTTGGCGGCGTCGAAATTGGCGGTCAGCCCGGGAAAGGCGATCTGCTCCAGCCGCCGGGCGATCTCGGCGCCGCGGGTGACGATCAGCCCGCCGGGAGGGCCGCCGAGCGACTTGTAGGTGCTCATCGTCATCAGATGCGCGCCCTCGTCGAGCGGATTGGGCCAGGCGCCGCCGGCGATGATGCCGCATTGGTGGGCTGCGTCGAACATCAGCCTGGCGCCGCCGTGGTCGGCGATGGCGCGGATCTCGGCCACCGGGTGGGGCAGCAGGTTGAGGCTGCCGCCGATGGTGATCAACCGCGGCTCCACCGCCTCGGCCAGATCGGCGAGGCCCTGCAGATCGACGGTATAGCCATCGGCATTGACCGGCGCCTCGTAGATCGTCAGCCCGTAGAGCCCGGCGGCGCCGCCGTCGTGGTGGGTGACATGGCCGCCGATCTCGGCCGGGGGCACGATCACCGCATCACCGGGCTGGCACAGCGCCATGAAACCATAGAGGTTGGCCATCGCGCCGGAAGGTACGCGGATCTCGGCATGGGTGGCGTCGAAGATCTCGCAGGCCAGTTCGGCGGCGATCACCTCGATCTCCTCGATCGCCTCGAGCCCCATCTCGTACTTGTCGCCGGGATAGCCGAGCGAGGGTCTGGTGCCGATGCCCGAGGACAAGAGCGCCTCGGCGGCAGGGTTCATCACATTGGTGGCGGGGTTGAGGTTGAAGCACTCGCGCTCGTGAATGCGCCGGTTCATCGCCGCCAATGTGCCGATGCGGCTGGCGATCTGGGCGCTTTCGCCGCCGGCGGTGCGCGCGGCGATCCGGTCGATCAGCGCGGCGCTCTTCTCGGCCAGCCAGGGGCGGGCCGCGAGCCTGGCGGGGTGGTCTGACATGCGTGGGGCCTCATCGGTCTGCTGCCCGGCCACTCAACCCTGTCGCGGCGGCGGGTGCAAACCCATTATCGCGGGCCGGACCTAGCCGCGGGCCGCCCGGCGTTCGCGGCGCACGCGAAAGACCTCTTCGCGCGGCGTCCAGGAATAGCGGAGATCCTCCAGGGTCGGCGCCCAGAACAGCCGGCCGCCACCGCGCCAGGGGTCGAGCACGATGCCGTCATAGAGCGACTGGCCGCGCTGGGAGAGGATGACGGTGGAATGCTCCAGCAGGATATTGTCCCAGTTGGCCACCGCGCGGTGCAGTTGCAGGCTGCGGAACTGCTCCTGTTTCAGGCGTTTCTCCAGGTCGTCGGCCCAGTGATAGCAGAGCCCGCGCGCCTTGATCCCCATGTTGACCTTGGAATTGTGCACCAGCGGAGCGTCCTCGATCTCGTAGAGCTGCGCCAGCCGCCAGCTCTCGGAAAAGGCGAGGCGCGCGGCCCGGTCGGCCTCTTCCGCGTCGACCTCGGGGCCAAGGTCGCGCAGCGCGCGGGTCAGCGCCTGCTCGTCATCGCGGGTGGCGAGCGTCGGGCCGTAGGTGCCGGGCACGGCACAGGCCGAAAGCCCCGTCGCGGGCAGGGCCATGAGAAAGAAGCGTCGGGTGAGGGCTGGCATGAAGATCCTGCGTCTGGTCGGTCGTGCCGCAGGTTCTAGCGCGCTGATCCGCGCTGTCGAGCCACCCGGGCGTGCCGGATGGCGGATTGTTGCGGATCGGCACGGCGTCAGCGCAGCCGGTGCACCCGTGTGCCCTTGTCGTTGACCAGGGTGTTCCGGTCGACGATGCGCATCGGAAAGGCGCCGCCGACGCTTTCGATGAACGGGCCGGTGTCGAGGAAATAGGTGACCGAGCCCTTGAGCACGATGACGAAATCGGTCTCTGAGGCGTTCTGGATCTCGTAGGTACCGTTGTAGGTGAAGTTCAGCGCCTGGGTATAGCCCTGCGCGGTCATCTCGACCTGGCCGTAGCCCTCGTAGGTCTTGTCGCGGCGGTACTCGGTGGTGCCGGTGATCTGCGCCCGTTCGACGCCCGACATCTCCATGGTCTCGGGGTCCGAGCGCCAGGTGCCGGTGAGAAAGGCGACGCCGTCAAAGCTCGGGGTGACCGGGGCGGGCGGCGGCACGGTGGCAAGGATGTCCTTGAGCTGCGCCACCTCCTTGGCGGGGCGCCAGTCCGTCATCCCCTCCATCCAGACCTGGGTCTCGCCGGTCAGCTCGCCGTTCTTGGCTTTCTGCTTGAGCTGCTCGGCATCGAACGGCCCGGTGGTGGCGCCGCCGGCAGCAATATAGACCGCCAGCACCGGATCGGCGGGCGGCGGCGGTGGCGGCGTTCTCCGGTCATCATCGGCGGGGGGCGGCGGCGGCGGGGTGACGCGGCTCTCTGGCGGGTCGTTGGCCGGGGGTCGCGGGGCGATCGAGATCGGCGGCGTCGGCGGATCGCCCTCGGCCGGCCGGGCCCCGGCGCCAAGCTCGTTGAACAGGCCGGGGCTGCTGAAGGCGACCTGCGCCTGCGCCGGGGCAATCGCGGCGAGGCAGGCCAGCAGAAGGGCGGCACAAAGGCCGCGCATGAGACGGTTCATTGCAAAAACTCCCTTGGATCAATGCCGCCAGCATAGCAGAGCCGGCGGGCTTTCCCAAAGGGAAGCCGCGATGAGGACGGGAATTGTCAGGTGGCAATCGTCAGCGTACGCGGGGCGACGGCGGGGTGCCGGTCAGAGCATCGAGGGCACCACCTGATCGGGCGGGCGGTGGCCGTCGGCAAAGGTCTTGATGTTGAGCAGCACCTTCTCGCCCATCTCGAGCCGGCCTTCGAGCGTCGCCGAGCCCATATGCGGCAGAAGCGCCACGTTGGGCATGTTGCGCAGGTCGGGGTTGATGCTGGCGCCATGTTCATAGACGTCGAGCCCGGCGCCGGCGATCTCGCCGGCCTTGAGCATCCGCGCCATGGCGTTCTCGTCGATCACCTCGCCGCGCGAGGTATTGACGATCACCGCCGAGGGTTTCATCAGCTTCAGCCGCCGGGCGTTCATCAGGTGGAAGGTCGAGGGAGTGTGCGGGCAGTTGACCGAGATCACGTCCATCCGTGCCACCATCTGGTCAAGGCTGTCCCAGTAGGTGGCCTCGAAGCGCTCTTCGACCTCGGGGCGCAGCCGGCGGCGGTTGTGGTAATGCACCTGCATGCCGAAGGCCATGGCGCGGCGTGCGACCGCCTGACCGATATGGCCCATCCCGAGGATGCCGAGCCTGCGGCCACCGACCCGGCCGCCGAGCATCGCCGAGGGCGACCAGCCCGACCAATCGCCCGACTGCATCAGCGACAGTCCCTCGGGCAGGCGGCGGGTGACGGCGAGGATCAGCGACATCGCCATGTCGGCGGTGTCCTCGGCCGAAACGCCGGGGGTGTTGGAAACCAGCACCCCACGGCTGCGGGCGGTGGCCACGTCGATGTGATCGACCCCGGCGCCGTAGTTGGCGATCAGCTTGAGCCGCTCGCCCGCGGCAGAGATCAACCCGGCATCGATGGTGTCCGAGAGCGTCGGCACCAGCACGTCGGCCTCCTGCATGGCGGCGGCCAGCTCCTGTCGGCTCATCGGCGTGTCGTCGTCACGCAGCTGCACGTCGAAGAGTTCGGTCAGCCGGGTTTCCACCACCTCCGGCAAGCGTCGCGTAACGACAACACTCAGGCGTTTTGATGGCATGTGCTCCCGGCTCCTTCTTCCCATCGGGGTCGTCTTGGGGGCACACTGCAGCAGAGCACGCGGAGGCACAAGAACCCCGCGGCGAATAAACGATTGGCAGGCAGTGCAAGGTGACTGACATGGTGTCGCGGGTCACGCGGACAGGCGCTTTGGGCGCAATTCTTCTGAGTTTCTGGATCGGGACAGCCGGCGCGGAGCAGACCCGCGGGCCGGTGACGAACCTGCCCTTGCCGCGCTTTGTCTCGCTCAAGGCGAGCGAGGGCAACGTGCGGCGCGGCCCGTCGCTGAGCCACCGCATCGACTGGGTGTTCAAGCGGCGCGACATGCCGCTCGAGGTGACGGCGGAATACGGCCACTGGCGCCGGGTGCGCGACCGCGAGGGAGCCGGCGGCTGGGTGCATTACGCGCTGCTCTCGGGCTCGCGGACGGTGATCGTCGACGGTGACCTGCTGGCGCTGCACGTGCGGCCCGACGGGCGCACGCCGGTCAAGGCACGGCTCGAGCGCGGGGTGATCGCGCGGCTGGGCGACTGCGATCTGGAATGGTGCGAGGTGAGCTCTGGCGGCTACAAGGGCTGGGCCGAGAAACGCGCGCTCTGGGGCGTGATGCCGGAGGAAATCCGCGAGTGATCGCGGGCTGACGGGGTGCGGCGCAGAGGTCCCGGCGCGGCGGCCGGGACGGCGGGGCGTTAAGCGGCTGGCAGGTGAAAAATCGCCGGAGGCTCAGCCCTTGAAGGCCGCCTCGAGCGCGATCTCGACCATGTCGCCAAAGCTCTTTTCGCGCTGCTCCGACGGCAGCGCCTCGCCGGTCAGCAGGTGGTCAGAGACCGTCAGCACCGCCAGCGCCCGCACCTTGTGGCGCAGCGCGAGGATGTAGAGCTCGGCCGCCTCCATCTCGACGCCGAGGATGCCGTGGCGGGTCATCTGCTCATTGAGGTCGGGGCGCTCGTCATAGAACACATCCGAGGAATAGATGCCGCCTACATGGGTCGGCGTGCCGCGCGCCTGCGCCGCATCCGCGGCGGCGCGCAGCAGGCCATAGTCGGCGCAGGGCGCAAAGTTCAGCTCGCGCAGGATGCCGCGCGACGGCGTCGAGAGCGTGGTCGAGGTCATCGCGATGATGATGTCGCGGACATTCACGGCCTCCTGCATCGCGCCGCAGGAGCCGATGCGGATCAACGTCTTGGCGCCATAGTCGCGGATCAGCTCGTTGGCATAGATCGACAGCGAGGCCATGCCCATGCCGGAGCCCTGGATGGTGACCCGGTGGCCGTTCCAGGTGCCGGTATAGCCCAGCATGCCGCGCACCTCGTTGATGCAGACGGCGTCTTTCAGAAAGGTCTCGGCCGCCCAACGGGCGCGATAGGGATCGCCCGGCATCAGGACAGTTTCCGCGATATCGCCGGGTTTGGCCCCGATGTGAATGGTCATGGCGCTCTCCGTTGCACGGTATTCCGACGCCAAGAGTGGCATCGCCGGATTCCGAGCACAAGGGAGGACGCTGCGGCGCATTGGGGATTGATGCAGGCCGTGTTATCCTTAAGGTTGAGCGAGGGATAGAAGAGAAGGCATCTCAGAATGTCGACCGCTCTCATCATGACCGGGCTTGCGGCGCTTGGCGCGTTCGTGGGGCTCATGGGCCGGATGGTCCTGCGCTGCCGTGGGGCCGCCGATGAGATCCGGGCCCTGCGCGAACGCAATGACGCGCTGGTGGCCGAGAATGGCCGGCTGCTCACCATGGTCGAGTTCGACGATCTGACCGCCGCGCGCTCGCGGCGCTATCTGCGAGAGCTCTTTGCCCGCACCCATCAGGACGGCAGCAACGCGATGATCTTTGTCGATCTCGACGAGTTCAAAAGCGTGAACGACGGTTTCGGCCACCGCGCCGGCGACGGGTTCCTGCGCCGCATCGCCGAGGCGCTGCACCGCGAATGCCGCGAGACCGAGACCCTGTTCCGCCACGGCGGCGACGAATTCTGCATCTACCTGCGGGCAGTGGCGCTGGACGAGGCCGCGCGCCGGGCCGAGGCCTTCGTGCGTGTGGTGCACCGGACCGAGGTCGATCTTGGCGGGGTCAAGGTGCGCCGCACTGCCAGCGCCGGGGTGGCGCGGATCGATGCCGGGCAGGACATGATGGGTGCGCTCTATCATGCCGACGAGGCGCTTTATGCCGCCAAGCAGGTCGGCGGCAACTGCGTCCGGGTGACCGAGGGCGAGACGCTCAAGACGATGATCGCGCGCCGCACCGGGCCGCGGGCCGAGGATCTGGCCGAGGCGATCCGGCGCGAGGAGATCACCTATTACGTGCAGCCGATCTATGACACCCGCGCCGGTCGGGCAGTCGGGGTCGAGGCGCTGATGCGCTGGGTGCGCAGCGATGGCGACGTGCTGCTGCCGGCCAAGTTCATCGACATGATGACACGCAGCCGGCAGGGCGGGCTGCTGCCGCCGGACAGCGTCTCGGTCGATCTGGCGCAGAGCTTCTGCCCGGCGCATGAGCAACTCTATTGTGCCTTCAACATCTCGGCGCGCTTTCTCGAACGGTCGGTCGAAGACAACATGGACTTTGCCCGTACCCTGACCCGCGGGCTCGACCCTTCTCAGGTGGTGCTCGAGCTGGTCGAGAGCACCGCGATCCGCAACACCGAGCGCGCCCGCGAGATGCTGCAGCAGCTGCGCGCCCATGGCCTGCGCATCGCGCTCGACGATTTCGGCACCGGCTTTTCCAACTTCGAGCGATTGCAGCAGTTCGAGGTCGATATCGTCAAGATCGACCGGCGCTTCGTGCGCGGGTTGGGCGCCGGGCAGGCCGACCGCGGCATCCTGCGGGCGCTGCATGCGCTGTCACGCGACATGGGGTTTTCGGTGATCGCCGAAGGGGTCGAGACCGCCGAGGAGCTGCGGGCGCTGCAGGAGATCGGCATCTACAACGCCCAGGGCTATCTGCTCGGCCGGCCCGAAACGGTGAGCTACTGGCAAAGCCGTATCGCCCAGCCGCTGTCGCCGGGGTTCTGCCTGCGCAAGACCGCCTGAGCCGGCCCCGAGGGGCTACTCGGCCGCCACCGACTTCGGATCGACCAGGGTGACGATATCGGCCATGATGGTGTTGAGCTCGAAATCCTTTGGCGTATAGACCCGCGCCACGCCCATCGACAGCAGCCGGCGGGCATCCTCTTCGGGGATGATGCCGCCGACGATCACCGGCACGTTGCCAAGGCCCGCGGCGCGCATCCGCTCCATCAGGTCCTCGACCAGCGGGATATGAGAGCCCGAAAGGATCGACAGACCCACCACATGCGCCGCGTCATTCTGGGCGGCGGTGACGATTTCCTCGGGCGTCAGGCGGATGCCCTCGTAAGAGATGTCCATGCCGCAATCGCGGGCGCGATAGGCGATCTGCTCGGCGCCGTTGGAATGGCCGTCGAGGCCCGGTTTGCCCACGAGGAACTTGAGCCGGCGGCCGAGCCGGTCGCTGACCGCATCCACAGCTGAACGCAGCTCGTCGAGGGACTCGGTACGGTTGCTCTGCGATGGCGAGACGCCGGTCGGCCCGCGGTATTCGCCGTAAGCCTGTCGCATTTCGGCGGCCCATTCGCCGGTGGTGACCCCGGCCTTCGCCGCCGCAATCGACGGTGGCACGATATTGGCGCCGTCGCGGGCAGCGGCGCGCAGGTTGGCCAGGGCCGCCTCGACCGCCGCCGCATCGCGGGTGCCGCGCCATTCGGCGAGGCGGTCAATCTGCTCTTGCTCCACCGCCGGATCGACCACCATGATGCCGCCATCGGCGGTCATCAGCGGCGAGGGTTCGGTCCCAGTCCACTTGTTGACGCCGACCACCGTGGTCTCGTTGCGCTCGATCCGGCCGAGGCGTTCGGCATTGGCATCGACCAGCCGGGATTTCATGTAGTCGATCGAGGACACCGCGCCGCCCATGGAGTCGAGATTGGCGAGCTCATGGCGGGCGCCGTCCTTGAGCGCTTCGACCTTGGCATCGACCGCCGGGTTGCCGTCGAAGAGGTCGTCAAACTCCAGCAGGTCGGTCTCATAGGCGAGGATCTGCTGCATCCGCATCGACCATTGCTGGTCCCAGGGACGGGGCAGGCCCAACGCCTCGTTCCAGGCTGGCAGCTGCACGGCGCGGGCGCGGGCTTTCTTGGAAAGCGTCACCGCCAGCATTTCGATCAGGATGCGGTAGACGTTGTTCTCGGGCTGCTGCTCGGTCAGGCCGAGGCTGTTGACCTGCACACCATAGCGGAAGCGGCGCATCTTGGGATCGGTGATGCCGTAGCGGGTTTCGCAGATTTCGTCCCAGAGGTCGACGAAGGCGCGCATCTTGCACATCTCTGTCACGAAGCGGATGCCGGCGTTGACGAAAAACGAGATGCGGCCCACGACCGTGGGGAAATCCGCGTCCGGGATGCGCGGTTTCAGTTCGTCAAGAACCGCCGTCGCCGTGGCCAGCGCAAAGGCCAGCTCCTGCTCGGGCGTCGCGCCGGCCTCCTGCAGGTGGTAGGAACAGACGTTCATCGGGTTCCATTTGGGGATGTTGGTGTAGCAGTATTCGGCCACGTCCGCGATCATCTTGAGGCTCGGTTTCGGCGGGCAGATATAGGTGCCGCGCGACAGGTATTCCTTGATCAGGTCGTTCTGTACCGTGCCCTGCAGCTTGGCGGTATCCGCGCCCTGTTCCTCGGCCACCGCGATATAGAGTGCCAGCAGCCACGGCGCCGTGGCGTTGATCGTCATCGAGGTGTTCATCTCCTCGAGCGGGATTTGGTCGAACAGCGCACGCATGTCGCCCAAGTGACAGACCGGCACGCCGACCTTGCCGACCTCGCCGCGCGCGAGCACGTGATCGCTGTCATAGCCGGTCTGCGTCGGCAGGTCGAAGGCCACCGAGAGGCCGGTCTGCCCCTTGGCAAGGTTGCCGCGATAAAGCGCGTTCGAGGCCTTGGCGGTGGAATGGCCGGCGTAGGTGCGGATCAGCCACGGCCGGTCGGCTTGGCGAGCGGCCTCGGAACCCTGCCGGTCGGCTTGGCGAGCGGCCTCGGAACCCTGCCGGTCGGCTTGGCGAGCGGCCTCGGAGGGCTGGCTGTCCTTCTTGGTCTCGGTCATATCGGCCTCTCGATTCGGGTGCGCAATAATGTTTCGTCGGGAGTTAGGTAAGCGAAAGAAAGTGGCGCTGTCAATTCGCTGCGTTGCGGCGTGCGACTTATGTTTACGCAAATGCAGCAAAATGCAAATCTCGCGTCATGTCAGGCAGTGTCGAGATCCCCATATGGCTGTTTTTGCTGATCCTTGCCTTCGCAGCGATCACATTTGCCTCGCATTTTTTGTTTCCCTCGGTGCGCTGGTTTCTGCGCCGCAGGATGGAACGGGTGGTGGCGCGGATCAACGAGCGGCTTGAACGGCCGATTCACCCGTTCAAGCTGGCGCGGCGCACCGACATGATCCAGCGGCTGGTCTATGACCACGAGGTCAACGAGGCGATCCTCGACTATGCCCGCGAACAGGGCGTGCGCGAGGACGTGGCCTTCGAGAAGGCGCGCGACTATGCCCGCGAGATCGTGCCGTCGTTTTCCGCCACCGCCTATTTCGGCTTTGCCATCCGTGCCGCGCGCTGGCTGTCGCGCTCTCTTTATGACGTGCGGTTGATCCGCGCCGATGACGGCGCGATGGCCGGGATCGATCCCGAGGCGACGGTGGTCTATGTCATCAACCACCGCTCCAACATGGATTACGTGCTGGTCACCTATCTAGCGGCGGAAAGCTCGGCGCTGGCCTATGCGGTGGGGGAATGGGCGCGGGTCTGGCCGCTCTCGGGGCTGATCCGCTCGATGGGCGCATATTTCATCCGCCGCAAGTCGCGCGACAACCTCTATCGCCGGGTGCTGGCGCGCTACGTGGCGCTGGCCACCGGTGGCGGCGTCAACCAGGCGATGTTTCCCGAAGGCGGGCTGAGCCTCGACGGGGCATTGGCACAGCCGCGGGTGGGGCTGTTGAAATACATCGTCGATGGCTGGGACCCTGAGGGGCGCGACGTGGTCTTCGTGCCGGTGGCGCTGAACTACGACCGGGTGCTCGAGGACCGGGTGCTGATTGCCGCCGATCTGTCCGGCGACCGGCGGTTTCGCGGCCGGATGGGCGAGGCGCTGGCGTTTCTGGGACGGCATGTCTGGCTGCGTCTGACGGGGCGGTTTCGCCGCTTCGGCTGCGCCGCGGTGAGCTTTGGCCCGCCGCTGGCGATGGCGGATTTCGTGCGCGACCGCGGCCGCCGGCCAGAGGCGCTGGCGCACCTGCTGATGGGCCGGATCGCCGAGGTGATGCCGGTGCTGCCGGTGCCGCTGGTGGCGCAGGTGCTGCGCGATGGCCAGGCCCGCAACACAGCCGAGATCACCGCCGCGGCCGCGCGCATCGCGCCCGGCGCCGAGACCCAGGTGGCCGACGGGATCGCCGGCCTGCTGACCCGCAAGCTGATCACCGACACCGCCCAAGGCTATCAGATGATGCCCGGCCAGGCAGAGGCGCTGCGGTTCTATGCCAATTCCATCGCCCATCTCGACCCGGAGTTTTCTGCGGCCGCACAGTGACTTTCTGCAACGGCTCGGTTATAAAATTACAAAACGGCTACATTCCGTGTTGCAATATTGCGTGACGCTGGATATTTCATTCCCACAGCCCGCGATTCTGCGTTGCGGCACGATTTGACCAAGGAGGCCCATATGGCACTGGACACGCACGGCGGCATTGCCGCCTATGAGGCGCCTGAAAAGGACCTGTATGAATTGGGCGAGATGCCCCCGCTGGGCTATGTGCCCAAGCAGATGTACGCTTGGGCGATCCGCAAGGAACGCCACGGCGAGCCGGACACGGCGATGCAGCTTGAGGTCGTCGACGTGCCGGTGCTCGACAGCAACGAGGTGTTGGTGCTGGTGATGGCGGCGGGCGTGAACTACAATGGCGTCTGGGCCTCGCTTGGCCAGCCGATCAGCCCGTTCGACGGCCACAAGGCCCCTTATCACATCGCCGGTTCCGATGCCTCTGGCATCGTCTGGGCGGTGGGTGACAAGGTCAAGCGCTGGAAGGTCGGCGACGAGGTGGTGATCCACTGCAATCAGGACGATGGCGACGACGAGGAATGCAACGGCGGCGACCCGATGTATTCGCCGAGCCAGCGGATCTGGGGCTATGAGACGCCCGACGGCTCCTTTGCCCAGTTCACCAACGTGCAGGCGCAGCAGCTGATGCCGCGGCCCAAGCACCTGACCTGGGAAGAGGCGGCCTGCTACACGCTGACGCTGGCCACCGCCTACCGGATGCTCTTCGGCCATGAGCCGCATGACCTGAAACCGGGCCAGAACGTGCTGGTCTGGGGCGCCTCTGGCGGCCTCGGCTCCTATGCGATCCAGCTGATCAACACCGCCGGCGCCAATGCCATCGGGGTGATCTCTGACGAGAGCAAGCGCGACTTCGTGATGAGCCTCGGCGCCAAGGGCGTGCTCAACCGGCGCGACTTCAACTGCTGGGGCCAGCTTCCCAAGGTGAACACGCCGGAATATGCCGACTGGTTCGCCGAGGCGCGCAAGTTCGGCAAGGCGATCTGGGAGATCACCGGCAAGGGCGTGAACGTCGACATGGTGTTCGAACACCCCGGCGAGGCGACCTTTCCGGTCTCGACCTTCGTGGTCAAGAAGGGCGGCATGGTGGTGATCTGCGCCGGCACCACCGGTTTCAACCTGACGTTTGACGTGCGTTATATGTGGATGCACCAGAAGCGGCTTCAGGGGTCGCACTTTGCCCACCTGAAGCAGGCGGCGGCGGCCAACAAGCTGATGCTCGAGCGGCGGCTCGACCCCTGCATGTCGGAGGTCTTTGAATGGAACGACCTGCCGGCGGCGCATATGAAAATGCTGCGCAATGAACACAAGCCCGGCAACATGTCGGTGCTGGTGCAAGCGCCAAAGACCGGGCTGCGCACCTTCGAGGATGCGCTCGAGGCCGGCCCGAGAGGCTGACAACACAGGACAACTGCCTGAAACTCAACAGTGACGCGGCCCGCGCTGCCCCGGAAAGGGGCGACGCGGGCCGCACCGCTTTCGCGCCCGCGCAATTCAATTCAATTGCTTCGGATCTTTCGCCTCGCCATTTCCGGGGAGTTGAAATGCGTGAATTTTCCGGAAACCCTTTGCATGTTAGGCTTGTCCTTAATCCTTCGTTAACCAATCGAATCGAGAGTCAACCATGCAACACGACTGGATACTGGACGTACTTGCCGACCTCAGGACTTTCGCTCTGTCAAACGGGCTGCCGGCCCTTGCCGAACAGCTCGACGATGCGCGCATCGTTGCGATGGCCGAGCAGGCGTCCTGCACGGAGGGGACGGCTCTTGGGGTTCGAGGCGGCACAGCCGATATTGGAGACGGTGCTCAGACGGTTGGAGCAATCCGCCGCGCTTGAGGAATTACAAGATCACATCACGGACCTGCGCGACGCCTTTCGCGTCGATCACCTGGTCTATCACTGGGTCAGCGGCACCGGCGATCAATACGGCTGCGGCACCTACGACCCGGCCTGGGTCGAACGCTACCTGGCGCAGGGGTACCTGCGGATCGACCCGGTGGTGCTGGGCTGTTTCCAGCGCTTCCACCCGGTGGACTGGAAGCAGCTTGACTGGTCCTCCCGGGCGGCGCGCGCCTTTCAGAAAGAGGCGATCGATTACGGTGTCGGCAACCAGGGCTATTCGATCCCGATCCGCGGCCCGAACGGGCAGTTCGCCCTGTTCACCGTCAGCCACAATTGCGACGACGCCGCCTGGGCCGCGTTCTGCGCCGGGTCGCGGCGCGATCTCATCCTGGTGGCGCATTTCTTCAATCAGAAGGCACTGGAGTTCGAGCCCGGACGCCTGCCGGAACAGGGCCAGGCGCTGAGCCCGCGCGAGGTCGATGCGATGACGCTCTTGGCGGTGGGCCACAGCCGGGCGCAGGCCGCCGATGCGCTGGCGATCTCGGAGCATACGCTCAGGGTGTATATCGAATCCGCCCGCTTCAAGCTGGGCGCGCTGAACACCACTCATGCGGTCGCCCGCGCGCTGAGTCGCGGCTTGATCGTTGTATGAAGGTTAAGCGGGCCCGCGCCCTGGTCCGGCGGGCTTAACCGCGCGGGGCGCAGCTTCTCTCGTGACACGAGAGGAGAGCCCGATGATCCGTTATCTGTATGCCGATGAGCTGGCCCGCGAGCCTGCGCTGCAGCGCGCCATGTTCCGCGACCGCGCCGACCAGTTTCACAGCCGGCTTGGCTGGGACGTCACGGTGGATGCCAATGGCGAGGAACGCGACGGCTATGACGCCGAAAACCCGCTCTATGTCCTGTGGCAGACCGGTGACGGCGGCCACGGCGGTTCGATGCGGTTTCTGCCGACAACCGGGCCGACCATGGTCAATGATCATTTCGGCCATCTCACCGGCGGCGGTCGGATCGAGAGCCCGCTGATCTGGGAATGCACCCGTTTCTGCCTGTCGCGCGGCGCCAGCGGCCAGGTGGCGGCGGCGCTGATGCTCGCCGGCGGCGAGATCCTGCGGAACTTTGGCCTGCGTCATCTGGTGGGCGTCTTTGACGCGCGGATGGTGCGGATCTATCGCCGCATCGGCGCCTCGCCCGAGCTGCTGGGCCGCGAGGGTGAAGGCCGCGGCCGGGTCAGCGTCGGTCTGTGGGCGTTTTCCGAGACGGCACGGGCCGAGGTGGCTTGCCGCGCGGGGATCTCGCCGGCACAGTCGGCGGCGTGGTTCGAGCAGGCTTTCGGCGCACCGGCGCAGGCGGTGGGTGCCTGACGCAGGGCGACGATTGGGGGCTCTGCCCCCCGGCCTGCGGCCGCCCCCCGGAGTTTACTGGGCAAGATGAACGGGGGAGCGGGGGGCCTATCGCTCTGGCGCTCGTTTCGCGGGGCTTGTAGGGTCCGGCGCATGAATTTGCCCGCGCTGACATTCTCCGAAGACCAGGCCGAAGCCTTTGACCGTGTCAGCGCCGCGCTGCGCGAGGTGGGCGTCGATCTCGACCAGGGCCACGCCGGGCCGCGCCGCGAGGGCCGCTCCGGCGTACTGGCGGTGACCGGCAAGGCGGGCTCGGGCAAGACGCTGCTTCTGGCCGAGCTTTACAAGGCGCTGAAGGACGCGGGCGTCGATATCGTCTCGGGTGACTGGGAAGGCAAGCGCAAGAAGGACCGCCGCACGCTGGCGATTCTGGCGCCGACCAACAAGGCGGCGAGCGTGTTGCGGATGCGCGGCGTGCCGGCGACGACGATCCACCGGATTTTGTACACGCCGGTCTATGACCCCGAGTACGAGCGTATCGCCGAATGGCTGGCGGGGCAGGGCGAGCGGCCCGAGATCGAGGGGCTGACCGAGGCGGCGCTGGACCGGGCCTACGGGTTCTACCAGTCGAACAATTCCATCCCGGGCGCGCTGGCCGCCGCCGGGCTGCGGGGTTCGGATTTCATCACCGGGTGGAAGCGGCGCGAGGAAGAGCTCGATATCGGTTTTGTCGACGAGGCCTCGATGCTGGATGACCGGCAGTACGACGACCTGCGCGAGATTTTCCCGACGCTCTGCATGTTCGGCGATCCGGCACAGCTGGCGCCGGTGAACCAGTCGGGCGCGATGGTGTTCGAGAAGCTGCCCGAGGAAAAGGTGCTGGCGCTGCGCCGCATCCACCGGCAGGAGGCCGACAACCCGATCCTTGACCTGGCCCATGCGCTGGCCGATCCGCATCTGGAGTTTCACGACTTCGAGCGGCTGGTCGAGGACAAGGCGCGTCAGGATGAGCGGGTGGTTTGGGGCCAAAGGGTCGAAGTTGACCTGATGGCACGCTCGCCGGTGCTGGTCTGGCGCAATGCGACCCGGATCCGGCTGATCAACGCCTTTCGCAAGGTGCATGACGCGCCGGACGACCGGCTGCTCGAGGGCGAGCCGCTGATCTGCGACGGCATCGAGTTGCCTCTGAAACACCGCAAGAAGCGGCTTGATCTCGAGGCGCGAGGGCTGATCAAGGGCGCGCAGGTGATCTTTCTGGGCGAGGGCAAGCGGCCCGGATTTTCCCGGCTGCATGTCATGGGGGCCGAGGATCCGCGGGTCTCGGCCGCCTCGATCGTCAAGATCGAGATGCCCGACGAGGAAGAGCCGTTCATTCCCTTCGCCGCGCGGATGGGGGCGACCTTTCTGCATGGTGCAGCGGTGACGATCCACAAGGCGCAAGGCAGCCAATGGGATTCGGTGCAGGTCTTTGCGCCCGATCTTTTCGTCGCCGCGCGCATGGGGCGGGTCGAGGCCGGGCAGCCGCTGTGGAAACGTCTGGCCTATGTGGCGATCACCCGGGCGCAGGAGCGGCTGATTTGGGTGGTGCGCAACCGCCTGTCAAAGCCCACTTATCCGCTCAGGATCGACGATCTTCCGGTGCCGCAGCAGGCGCTGACGCTGGAGATGCAGGAGGAGTAGCGCCTCTTCCCACGGGCTCCGCGACGGGCTATAGCGCGCGGATGACAACCAATCCGCCCAACCTCCGCCCCGACCTGGCCCAGATGACCCTGCCCGAGACGCAGGCCCGCCGCGGCCAGCCCACCATCGGCATGGTCTCGCTCGGCTGCCCCAAGGCGCTGGTCGACAGCGAGCGCATCCTGACCCGGCTGAGGGCCGAGGGCTATGGCATCTCGCCGGATTATGCCGGCGCCGATGCGGTGATCGTCAACACCTGCGGCTTTCTCGACAGTGCCAAGGCCGAGAGCCTCGAGGCGATCGGCGAGGCGCTGCAGGAAAACGGCAAGGTGATCGTGACCGGCTGTCTCGGCGCTGAGCCCGAGTATATCACCGGGGTGCATCCCAAGGTGCTGGCGGTGACCGGTCCGCATCAATACGAACAGGTGCTCGACGCGGTGCATGGCGCGGTGCCGCCCGATCCCGATCCGTTTGTCGATCTGCTGCCCGCAAGCGGCGTGAGCCTGACGCCGCGGCATTACAGCTATCTGAAGATCTCCGAGGGCTGCAATCACAAGTGCAAGTTCTGCATCATCCCAGACATGCGCGGGCGTCTGCAGTCGCGCCCCGCACGGGCGGTGTTGCGCGAGGCGGAGAAGCTGGTCGAGAGCGGCGTCAAGGAACTCTTGGTGATCTCTCAGGACACCTCGGCCTATGGCACCGACTGGAAGGACCGTGACCACAAGGCGCCGATCCTGCCCTTGGCGCGCGATCTCGGGTCCTTGGGCGCCTGGGTGCGGCTGCATTACGTCTATCCCTATCCGCATGTGCGCGAGTTGATCCCGTTGATGGCCGATCCGTCGAACGGCGTGCTGCCCTATCTCGACATCCCGTTCCAGCATGGCCACCCGGAGGTGCTCAAGCGCATGGCGCGGCCGGCGGCCTCGGCGCGGACACTGGATGAGATCGCCGCCTGGCGCAGCGCGTGCTCGGAGATCACCCTGCGCTCGACCTTCATCGTCGGCTACCCGGGCGAGACCGAGGCGGAGTTCGCGTATTTGCTCGACTGGCTCGACGAGGCGCAGCTCGACCGGGTGGGCTGTTTCCAGTATGAAAACGTCGCCGGCGCGCGGTCCAACGACCTGCCGGATCAGGTGCCCTCCGAGGTCAAGCAGGCGCGCTGGGACCGGTTCATGGAAAAGGCGCAGGAGATCTCGGAGGCCAAGCTTGCCGCCAAGGTGGGCCAGCGCCTGCCGGCGATCGTCGATGATGTGGACGCCGACGGCATTGCCACCTGCCGCACCATGGCGGATGCGCCGGAGATCGACGGCAACCTGTTCATCGACGAGGGTGCAGGCACGTTGAGCCCCGGCGATATCGTCACCGTCGAGGTCGACGAGGCCGGTGAATACGATCTCTGGGGGCGGCTGACCGCCTAGTGCGAGCCGTCCTCGAGGTGCAGTTTCATGTCAATCAGCACCTGTTGCAGCGCCAGGGTTTCCTTGAGCATGCGCTTGGCCTCGTTGATGGTGATCACCCCGTCTTCGATTGACTGGGAATATTCGGTCATCAGCATGGCAAAGCGCTGGCTCAGCGCCACCACGTCGGCATTGACGTTGCCAGAGCGTTCCGCGTTGGCGCGGCGGCTGTCGAACGACAGGGTGATGCCGCGCAGTTCCGACAGGGCGGCGGTGACATGCGGATAGGAGGCCGCGGCCTCGAGCGCGGCCACCGCGTCGATCGGCATGAAGCGGTCGGAATGTTCTTCGTGCTCGGAATAGTAGCGGCCCAGTGTCGCCTTGGACTTGCCGGTGACCTCGCAGGCCGGTTCGATGCCCACGTCCTTGACGAGCGCCTCGGTGTGTTTCTTGAGATAGCTTCCGGTGCTTTTCATGCCCATTCTCCGGCTGTGCCGCCCTGACAGGAGACCGGGGAAAACCCCGGCTCTTTTCCCGTTGTCTTGGTGTAACAGCTTTTGGCCACGAAGAAATAGGACAAACCGGTTTCACCACGGCCGGACCGGTGGCAGGGAACGCCTGCTGCCGGAACAGGCGGCGGGGCACTTGCCTTGGGCGGCCGGGCGCGGCATAGGCTCCGGCCATGGCCAAGCTCTACTTTCACTACTCCACGATGAACGCCGGCAAATCGACGCTTCTGCTGCAGGCGGCGCACAATTACCGCGAGCGCGGCATGGAGGTCTATCTGATGACCGCCCGCCATGACGACCGTGCAGGCCCCGGCCGCATCGGCTCTCGGATCGGCATCGGCAGCGAGGCGGTGCCCTATGGCCCCGGCGAGGACCTGCTGGCGCATGTCGAGGCACGGCTGGCCGAGGGTCCGCTGGCCTGCATCTTTCTCGACGAGGCGCAGTTTCTCGAACCCGCGCAGGTCTGGCAATTGGCGCGGGTGGTGGATGACCTGAGGGTGCCGGTGATGTGCTACGGCCTGCGGGTGGATTTTCAGGGCCAGCTGTTTCCCGGCTCGGCGGCGCTGCTGGCGCTGGCCGACGAAATGCGCGAGGTGCGCACGATCTGCCATTGCGGCAAGAAGGCCACCATGGTGGTGCGCCAGAACGCGCAGGGCGAGGTGCTGACCGAGGGCGCGCAGGTGCAGATCGGCGGCAACGAGACCTATGTCAGCCTCTGCCGCAAGCACTGGCGGGCGGCCACCGGCGGGCCCTAGCGGGTCGAGAGCTGGTCTTGCATGTCGGCCGCGGCGCGGGCCATCGCCTCGTTGGGGTGGGCCGAGATGCGGGTCAGCAGGTCGAAGATGCGGGCCGTCACGTCAGGGTTGTCGGCGCCGTCGCGAGCAATCGGCAGCACCGCGCAATCGAGCAGCGTGCGGGCGCGGACCACCGGCAGGGTAACGCGCGGAAAGGTCGGTGTGTACTCGGCCTCTGTCTGCGGCGCGACCGGGGTTTCCTCCCACAGCAGGCGCTCGATCCGGCCCAGCACCTCGACCGCGGTGCCGGGATCGTTGATCCCGGGCGAGAGCGCGCGCTGGCCGCTTTCGGCGAGGATCGAGAGCCCCAGCGTCGGGTCCTGCTCGAAGGTGCGCACATCGCCGATGTCAAAGGCGCGGGCGGCGGGCTCGAGCAGGCTTTCGTCGCTGCTGGCAACCGTTCCGATCACGGTATTGCGCAGCACGAACTCGCCCGGCACGCTGCTGATGAAGACGTCGGTCCCGGCCTCCTCGGCCAGTTCGTTGAGCCGCGACACGTCGATGAAGCGGATATAGCCGGTCTTGCGCGCCATGATGCTGCCGGCCGCATCGGGCACCATGTCATCCTCGAGCCGGCGGCGCGCGCCCAGCGAGGGGCGCCGCGCGCGGGCATGCATCGCCTCGCGGGCGCGATGCTCGATGATCTGCAGGGTGTGGTCCATCGAGCCCAGATGCGACAGGTGCTCGATCCAGCGCAGGATCGCCAGAACGATCAGCGCAAAGACCACCATGGTGACGGCAAAGACCACCACCGAGGCATCCTCGGAATAGACCCGCGCGTGAAACAGGATCACCGCGCTCAGGCTGTAGACGAACCCGCCGACAAAGGTCGCCAGCACCGACTGGGTGATGGTGTCGTCGAGCAGCAGCCGGTAGGCCCGCGGTGTCGCCATCGACGATGCCGCGCGATAGGCCGAGACCATGACGTTGAGCGAGAAGGTGGTCACCGCCAGCATCCCTGAGGCGAGGATGGTGAGCACCGGCAGGATCGCCTCGCGGCCGAGCTTGAGCTTGATGTTGTCGGGGATGAACGGGGTCAGCAGTGGCGCCACCGCCAGGGCGATCAGCGAGAACAGCGAGATCAGCACCACCCGCACCCAGAGCGTGCGCCAGATGCGCTGGGCCAGCACCAGCAGCTTGGAAATCATGCGAGGCTCATCAGGATACGGGCTCCGGCGTCGGTGAGGTGGTCGCGGAACAGCGCGCGTTCCTGCGGCGTCAGCGGCTGGTGGCGCGGATAGCGCGGGACGTCGCGATCGTCGAGGATCGGCGCCTCCCAGCCGTCGGTGGTGGCGACGAACCCGGTCACCCCCTCGGGGCCGAAGCGGTGCAGATAGCCCTGCAGCACGCAGTCGAGATAAGACATCAGGATCGGGCTGGCATCGCTCGGCGGGCCATGGCGGTCTGGCGGGATGGCATAGATCGCGATGTCGAGCGGGTGGCCCGCGCCATGCTCGACCTCGTCCGAGGCCGCGACCCGGTCATAGGCGTGTTCGCGTTCGTCGAGCGCCAGCCAGTCGGCGCCCGGCACCGCGGCGATCACGCCGTCGATGATGCAGTCACCGTCCGGCACCGCGGTGAGAAAGGAGACCGGCCTGAGCGGCGTGTGCCGCCAGGCCCGGCGCCAGCCGCGCGCGCGGGCCGGCTGAACCTGGCGATACTCATGGGTCGCGGTGTTGACCAGCGAACCGTATCCGAAAAAAAATGGGTCATTCATATGCTAAACGTGGCGATGCAGTGACGGATGTCAATTTCTGCTTTTCGGGACTGTGCCATTGTTGCGACCATATTGGTGACGAGGTTGAATTTCATGCGTGTGACGAAACGGACAAGTATTGCCATCCGGGTATTGATGTATTGCGCCTCGCACTCGGGCCGGTTGGTGACCAAATCCGAGATCGCCAATCGCTGCGGCGCCTCTGAGAACCATGTCGCCCAGGTGATCAACCAGCTCGCGCAGCTTGGCTTTATCGAAACCCACCGCGGCCGCAACGGCGGGCTCGAACTGGCGCGTGCACCGCAGGAGATCTGCATCGGCGAGGTGTTTCGCGCGGTCGAGGCGCGGGTGCCGATCACCGACAGTTTCGCAGACGACGGTACCACCTTTCCGCGGCTGGCGGCGACCCAGCTGCGCGATGCGCTCGACGCGGCCTGCGAGGCGTTCTTTACCCAGCTCGACGCCATCAGGCTCGATACGCTGATCGGCGACAATTGCGCCCTGCGCGAGATCATCGCGCCGTCCACCTCCTCTCGGGTGTGAAATTTTTCCCATTGTCAATCGCTTGGCCCTTCGCATAAAGTCGCCGCGACTCGACGGGAGAACCGGCCATGCCGGTGCCGAAGGAGCAACCGCCCCGGAAACTCTCAGGCCCAGAGGACCGTCGACGTCAGCGAAAATCTGGAGAGACCCCGGCCGTGACCGGGGCGCCGAAGGGATAACGATCTCAGGCAAAAGGACAGATGGGGCATCGCCGGGCTGACCTTCAGGGTCGGTTCAGGGGGATGCCGGTATGTCACCGAACCGCGACACTCCGGCCCGCAACGGGAGATGGACAAGTGTCTGACGAGGATGGCGCGCTCAAGCGCACACCGCTTTATGATCTGCATCTGGGCCTCGGCGCCAAGATGGTGCCCTTTGCCGGCTACGAGATGCCGGTGCAATATCCGCTGGGCGTGCTGAAGGAACACCAGCACTGCCGCGGCAGGGCGGGGCTGTTCGACGTCAGTCACATGGGCCAGGTGGTGCTGCGCGGCAAGACGCCAGAGGCCGCCCGGGCGGCACTGGAGCGGCTGGTGCCGGTGGATGTGCTGGGCCTGGGCGAGGGGCGTCAGCGCTACGGCTTTTTCACCAATGATCACGGCGGCATCGAGGATGACCTGATGATCGCCAACCGCGGCGATCACCTCTTCGTGGTGGTCAACGCCGCCTGCAAGGACGCCGATATCGCCCGCATGCGCGCCGCGCTGGAGCCTGAGGTCACCGTCAAGGAGATCACCAGCCGCGCGTTGCTGGCGCTGCAGGGCCCGGCGGCCGAGGCGGTATTGGCCGAGCATCACCCCGACGTGCGCGACATGAGGTTCATGGATGTCGAGACCTTGCCGATCGCCGGTGCGGAATGCTGGGTCTCGCGCTCGGGCTATACCGGCGAGGACGGCTACGAGATCTCCGTGCCAGAGGCGGCGGCGGTCGATCTTGCGCGCGCGCTGCTGGCGCATGAGGATGTCGAGCCGATCGGGCTTGGCGCGCGCGACAGCCTGCGGCTCGAGGCCGGGCTTTGCCTCTACGGTCACGACATCGACAGCGACACCACGCCGGTGGCCGCAGGGCTGACCTGGGCGATGCAGAAGGTGCGCCGCCCCGGTGGCGACCGCGAGGGCGGCTTTCCCGGCGCCGCCGAGATTTTCAGCGAACTGGCCGAAAGCACCGCGCAGCGCCGCGTCGGGCTGCGCCCGGAGGGCCGCGCGCCGATGCGCGAGGGCGTCGCGCTCTTTGCCGAGGAGAGCGGCGGCGAGGCGGTCGGCCGGGTGACGTCCGGCAGCTTCGGCCCGACCGTGGGCGCGCCGGTGGCGATGGGCTATGTCTCGACAGCGCTCGCGGCCGAGGGCACGCTGCTCTATGGCGAGGTGCGCGGCAAGCGGCTGCCGGTCAAGGTGGCAAAGCTGCCCTTCGTGGCGCAAGGTTTCAAGAGATAGGTCCAACAGGAGACGACCATGAAATACACCGAAGAACATGAATGGCTCGAGGCCGATGACGAGGGGATCGTCACGGTGGGCATTACTGCCCATGCGGCCGAGCAATTGGGCGACGTGGTCTTTGTCGAACTGCCCGACGTGGGCACCTCTGCCAACAAGGACGACGAGGTCGTGGTGATCGAGAGCGTCAAGGCGGCGAGCGACATCCTGGCGCCGATCGACGGCGAGATCGTCGAGGTCAACGAGGCCATCGTCGAGGAGCCGGGCAAGGTCAACGACGATCCCGAGGGCGACGCCTGGTTCTTCAAGATCAAGGCCGAGGACCTGAGCCAGATGGACGATTACATGGACGAGGCCGCCTACAAGAATTTCATCGGGTAGCGCGCATCCGGCCGGGGGGAATGCGGTTTTCCGGGGAAAACCGCAGCCTCCGGCGGGAGTTTACTTGGCAAGATGAAGCAGGGGGCTTCGCATGACTTTCACACCGACCGACTATCTGCCTTATGATTTCGCCAACCGGCGGCATATCGGGCCTTCGCCGTCCGAAATGGCCGATATGTGCGAGGTGCTGGGGGTCGCGGACCTGGGCGCGCTGATCGACGAGACGGTGCCGAAGGCGATCCGCCAGGAGGCGCCTCTGGACTTCGGCAAGCCCAAGTCGGAACGCGAACTCCTGCGCTACATGCGCGAGGTGGCGGCCAAGAACAAGGTGCTGGTCTCGCTGATCGGCCAGGGCTATCACGGCACGGTGACGCCGCCGGCGATCCAGCGCAACATCCTGGAAAACCCGGCCTGGTACACCGCCTATACCCCCTATCAGCCCGAGATCTCTCAGGGCCGGCTCGAGGCGCTGCTCAACTTTCAGACCATGGTCAGCGATCTGACCGGGCTGGAGGTGGCCAATGCCTCGCTCTTGGACGAGGCCACCGCCTGTGCCGAGGCGATGACCATGGCGCAGCGGGTGGCGAAGTCCAAGGCCAAGGGCTTCTTTGTCGACCGCGACTGCCATCCGCAGAACATCGCGGTGATCAAGACCCGCGCCGAGCCGCTGGGCATCGAGGTGATCGTCGGCAACCCCGAAAAGCTCGACCCCGAGCAGGTGTTCGGCGCGATCTTCCAGTATCCCGGCACCTATGGTCATGTGCGCGATTTCACCGCCCAGATGGAGGCGCTGCACGGTGCCAAGGCCGTGGGCATCGTGGCCGCCGATCCGCTGGCGCTGACCGTGCTCAAGGAGCCGGGTGCGATGGGGGCGGATATCGCCGTGGGCTCGACCCAGCGCTTCGGCGTGCCGATGGGCTATGGCGGTCCGCATGCCGCCTATATGGCCTGCCGCGATGCCTACAAGCGCGCCATGCCCGGCCGGATCGTCGGCGTCTCGGTCGACAGCCACGGCAACCGCGCCTACCGTCTGTCGCTGCAGACCCGCGAGCAGCACATCCGCCGCGAGAAGGCGACCTCGAACGTCTGTACCGCCCAGGCGCTGCTGGCCGTAATGGCCGGGATGTACGCGGTGTTTCACGGGCCAGAGGGGCTCAAGGCGATTGCCCAGCGGATTCACCGCAAGACCGTGCGGCTGGCGCAGGGGCTGGAAGAGGCCGGCTTCAAGGTCGATCCGCAGGCCTATTTCGACACCATCACCGTCGATGTGCGCAGCCTGCAGGCGGCGGTGCTGAAATCGGCGCGGGATGAGGGCGTGAACCTGCGCCGCGTCGGCGAGTATCGGGTTGGCATCACGCTTGACGAATGCACCCGGCCGTCCAACATCGAGGCGGTCTGGCGCGCCTTTGGCATCACCCGCAAGGATGACGATTACACCCCGGTCTACAAGCTGCCCGAGGAGATGGTGCGCACCTCGGACTACCTGACCCATCCGATCTTTCACATGAACCGGGCCGAGACCGAGATGATGCGCTACATGCGCCGTCTGGCCGACCGCGACCTGGCGCTTGACCGGGCGATGATCCCGTTGGGCTCCTGCACCATGAAGCTCAATTCCGCCGCCGAGATGATGCCGGTGAGCTGGCGCGAGTTCTCCGCGCTGCATCCCTTTGCGCCGGCCGATCAGGCGCTGGGCTACAAGCATCTGGTGGATGACCTGAGCGAGAAGCTTTGTGCCATCACCGGCTACGACGACTTCTCGATGCAGCCCAACTCCGGTGCGCAGGGGGAATACGCCGGGCTGCTGACGATCGCCGCCTGGCACCGGGCCAATGGTGACGATCACCGCAACGTCTGCCTGATCCCGATGTCGGCGCATGGCACCAACCCGGCCAGCGCCCAGATGGTCGGCTGGAAAGTGGTACCGGTGAAATCGGCCGCCAATGGCGATATCGACCTCGAGGATTTCCGCGCCAAGGCGAAAAAACACGCCGAGGCGCTGGCCGGGTGCATGATCACCTATCCCTCGACCCATGGCGTTTTTGAAGAGACGGTGCGCGATGTCTGCGCGATCACCCATGAGCATGGCGGGCAGGTCTATATCGACGGCGCCAACCTGAATGCCATGGTGGGGCTGTCGCGGCCCGGTGATCTGGGTGGCGACGTGAGCCACCTGAACCTGCACAAGACCTTCTGCATCCCGCATGGCGGCGGCGGTCCCGGCATGGGCCCGATCGGGGTGAAATCTCATCTGGTGCCGCATCTGCCGGGGCATCCTGAGGTGGGCGGCGATGAAGGGCCGGTGAGCGCCGCGCCCTATGGCTCGCCGTCGATCCTGCCGATTTCCTGGGCCTATATCCTGATGATGGGCGGCGAGGGGCTGACCCAGGCGACACGGGTGGCGATCCTGAATGCCAACTACATCGCCAAGCGGCTGGAAGGGGCCTATGACATCCTCTACCGCGGGCGGAACGACCGGGTGGCGCACGAATGCATCATCGACACGCGGCCTTTTGCCGAGAGCGCCGATGTCACGGTGGACGACATTGCCAAGCGGCTGGCGGATTGTGGCTTCCACGCGCCGACCATGAGCTGGCCGGTGGCGGGGACGCTGATGGTCGAGCCGACCGAGAGCGAGACCAAGGCGGAGCTTGACCGGTTCTGTGACGCGATGCTGGCGATCCGCGAGGAAATCCGTGAGATCGAGGCGGGGGGGATGGACCGGTCGAACAACCCGCTGAAGAACGCGCCGCATACGATGGAGGATCTGGTGCGGGAATGGGACCGTCCGTATTCGCGCGAGCAGGGGTGTTTCCCGCCGGGCGCGTTCAGGGTGGACAAGTATTGGCCGCCGGTGAACCGGGTCGACAATGTCTATGGTGACCGCAACCTGGTGTGCACCTGCCCGCCGATGGAGGAATACGCCGAAGCCGCGGAGTAGGGCGGGCTGAGGGGGGGAGTGGCCACCCCTACGGCGAGGTTTCGGGCATCATGGCCCGGAACAAGGGCGCAGCCCGCCGGGCCAGCGGCTGCCCGCCCCCGCGCAGCAAAGCTGCGCCGGTTTTGGGAAGCACGCTGCAGGCGTGACGGGCTGCGGCTTCGGTGAGGCAAGCGCTTCGGTCTGAGAGCCTATGGAGTTTGCAGCGATAAACTGTGTCACACGACCGTCGCAGCGGCACCCCGCGGGCAGCCGCTGGCCCGGCTCATCGAAGGGTGGTGTGCCTCAGCCTTCCTCCGACAGCGTCGCGCTCTCGGGCGTCGGCCCCAGCAGGAACCCCAGCTCGTCGGCCACCGTCTTCCACGCCGCCTCTGAGCCCGCGCAAAGCAGATAGCCCTCGGTCGCCGCCGCCGAATACTCCCGCCCGTCGAGAAATGCCACGTGACCGCCCGCCTTCTGGCAAAGCAGCACGCCCGCGGCATGATCCCAGGGCGTCATCTTGCATGACAGCACGAAATCGCAATGCCCCTCGGCCAGCAGCCGGTATTCATGCGCCGAGCAGCGCAGCGCATCTGGCCGGCCGATCCGCGGATAGAGCGCCGCGACCTGCGGCTGCACCTCGGGCGGCATCAGCTTCATGTGGATATAGCCGACCATCTCCGCCAATGGTTTGGGATCGGCGGTCGAGAGCGTGCGCCGCCGGCCGCGCGGGCCGGTCCAGGTGGTCAGGCTGTCCTCGTCGGCCACCACCACATCGTCGTTCAAGGGGTCGTAGATCATGCCGTAGACCGGTTTGCCAAACCGCGTCGCCGCCACCATCGTGCCAAAAAGCGACAGCCCGTGGGCAAAGTTCCAGGTGCCGTCAACCGGATCGATCAGGAAACCGAGCTCGGCATCGCCAAGGGCATCGAGGATCTTCGGCTCGCGCGAGGCGGCCTCTTCGCCGACGATCACGGCCGAGGGAAAAGCCATCTGCAGCCCGCGGGTGATCATCGCCTCGGCGGCCTCGTCGGCGGCGGTGACGAGATCGAGCTTGGAGGTCTTTTCCGACACTTCGGACGGGTCCAATGCGCGGAACCGCGGCAGGATCTCGGCCTTGGCGGCGCGGCGGACGAGGTTCAGAAGCGAGGTTTTCTGGGCACGCGTCAGCGGCGCATGCACGGCCATGGGCAGGTTGTCCGACATGGGGGCTCCTAGTCATTGGGATGGCCCGGGTGTGCCAGTGCGGGCCGCAGGGCGCAAGGGCAGGTTTGACGCAAGGTCCGCGGCGCGCCATGCCGGAGGAACAGGCCGAGGCCGCGCCATGAGGACCTCTGTCCGGCGCGGGCGCACCCGCCGTCAGGGGGCCGGGCTGGAGGCCTCGCGCAGTTCCAACTCGCGGCGCAACAGGCCGAAGTTCCTGCGATTGGCCTTGTAGACCAGGTCGAACAGGTCGCCGAGCACCGGGATGGCGCCGATTGTCGCGTCCAGGCCGACGTTCACCGCCATGCGCGCCATGGTCCGCTTGCGCGCGCCCAGCCGATAGCCTTTCACCAGCAGGTAGCCTGCGGGGATCAGGGTGATGGCATCGCCGACGCCGGGCACCAGGCCGAGGATCGAATCCCAACCGAACCGCAGCCGGGTGCCGGGGATCCGGAACTTGCTGTCGAGCAGCGCCGACAGTCGGTCGATCTCTTCGAGATCGCGCTGGGTGTCTCGGCTACTTCTTGGCAATGATGTACACCGCGTGCACGACGCCGGGAATATACCCGAGGATCGTCAGGAGAATGTTCAGCCAGAAGTGCTTGCCAAAGCCCACCTGCAGGAAAACGCCAAGTGGCGGGACAATCACCGAGAGGATGATGCGTGCCAGGTCCATGGTTGCCTTTCGGGGCGGAGAGTGTGTTGCGGTCCTTGACCGGGATGTAGCCGGCAATGCGTCCATGTCCATGATCTGGGCCCGGGTTTTTTGCCGGTGATGCGGCGTACAGCGGCGCGGGCCGGCGGTGACAAGGCGGCCGGTGGCAGGTCCGGAGGTGATCCGGTCGGTGTGGCGCTGGCCGGTGGCCAGGCGATCCCGGTGCGGGTCAGGTCCGAAACCTCGCGCGGCAGGTTGGCCGAGAGGTCCCGGATCAGGTCCGGGACGCAAGGGCTCTGGCGCCGCCCCACGCCTCCCCCGTCCCGGACTTGATCCGGGACTTCACCCGCGCGGCGGGTTGCGCGGTCGCGGCTCAAGGCCGACAGGGAGGGGGGTCTGTCGCTGCCGCCTGACCACGCCCACCCGGACCTGACCCGGAACCTCATCCGAGCGGCTGGCTGCGAGGTCGCGAAAGGCCAACACGAAGGGCCCCTCTCGCTGCCCCATGACACTGCCGTCCCGGACGTGATCCGAGACCTTGCCCGAAAGAAGAGCCAAGAGGTCCCTGTCTAACCAGTTTTCTGTATAATGGAGGTGCGGACGGCATCCCGTGAGGTCCCTGGGCAAGAGCCCGTGTGCCGGATTGGGAGCCGTCCGCATTCTTGGTCGTCAGCCTGAACGGTT
>NZ_JAXMOR010000044.1:0-35627 GCF_034669705.1 Marinovum sp. | reverse complement strand
CTCCACGACCAACATCCCACACTGTGCTCCCCGATGATCTCGGGGGCATCATCCACATCAGTGTAAGGGGGTCATTTTTGGACGCCGATCACCCCTCTACGGGGTCAAAATTGCACGCCGGTTCACAGGCTTGGCAAGCTGCATTCATGGCGCACCGCCCCCGCTCGTCAACGGTGCTCATGATCTCGATGCCATGCGAGCGCTTGTCGACGGCATCGCGGCTCACGCTGTGGCACCAAAAGATGACACAGTAGGCTTCACCGAACTCAACCTCCGTTATACCACTGACCGGGCCGGGCTTACCGAGGTGTTCCGACGGATCATCGATGGGCGGCTGCGTCCAGTTTCGGGCAGCACGAAAGGTCAACTCGCGGCATATCGGTTCTGCCAAGCTGAAGTCTGTGCGATCTTGACCGAGGTCCGGCGTGGTCCAGGTCTGACGGTCCAGCAGGTAGCGCAACTCACGGGTTGGAAGGATCAGTGCATCGCAGCTTGGTGTGATCAGGGACTGCTTGCTCATGAGGTCTATGCACATGCGGGCCGCACCGGCCGAATGATCCGGTTGGAAAACCTGCTGCGATTTCAGACGACTTATTTGCCGCTTAATGAACTCGCGAAGCAGCTGGGCACGACCTCGAGATATATGATCCGTCGTCTCGGACAACTCGGCGTAGAGACGGTAGGAGCTTTTCAGGAAGGAAAAGCGTGGCGGGGGCATCTCGTCGCCCAATCCGCGGTGGTAACCGCCGCGCTTGGTATCGGCCAGAAAGAAGGGTAGCCAAAATGGTGCGCACTCCCGTGGACCAAATGACCCGAGAACAACTGGTTCAGGAGGTCGCCCGACTGCGCGCTGAAACGGATCGCATTGAGGGAAATGAAGTTTCCAGTTCCGCCGAAAGCTTCAGGGATCGCCTAAGGGCGGCCCGGCCGGATTTACAAGTGTTTCGAGGGCGACCGCTATGGCAGCAAATGATAATCAGGACTATCTGGCGCGTTCAGGATCTTTTCGGCTCCGATGGGTGGGTGCCGCGCCGCGAGCGTGAGGCGACACATGACTCGCGGAGCGATGCCGCCCCACTTGAGCCGCAGCACTCGGTGGCTAATGTCACTGCCGGTTTCGATCGGCTTGCCGACACGCGCACAGATGCCGGGAAAGGTGAGAAGCCCACTGTCGTCCGAGAAATTTATAGCCCCGGGATCTCGCGTCCGGTTGGCTTCATCAAGCGCTTCGGCGATCGTATCGAGTTGACCCTGTCCGAGGAACGACGAGCCGGGTTTCTCGACTATCTGGTGGCGCACAGGGACGAAGTTGTCCATCAAATGTCACGGTCCTACGAGCGGGACAACGATATCCGAAGGATGACAGATAGCTACGATGAGGATGACTGATTAGATGCACGCAGGAAATTCCCAGAGTGGGAGCTGGAAACTGCTCGGACGGAGGTTTTCTCATGACAACGGGAAATGGATCGCCGCAATCTCGATTATCTGACGAAGCTGCGTCGCCACAAGTGTCCAAACCGTGCTATGCTCAGCATCATGAGCACCCTCGAGATCATTCTGTGCGTTTCTGTGGCTGGCTCTGGCAGCGCCGCGTTCGTCTATGCGATTTGGCAGGACCGGGCCAGCGGCCGAAGGCGGCAGGAAAACCCTGAACGAGTGCGGCGCCTCATCGCGGAGCCCTCAAATGCCAAGTGAAGAGCACGACATGGCTGAACAACTCATCGCGCTGGTCAGGTCCTGGACAGCGTCCCACGCTGAGGCCGTCGTCTGGTTTGAAGAGCAGCCACTGCCATCGTTCGGCAATCTAACCCCCGCCGACCTTATGCGGCAAGGGCGTGCGGATGCGGTGAGGGCTTACATCGACCGCATTGCTGTCGGCGGCTACAGTTGAAGCTACAGAACCTACAATTTGCGCGTTTGCAAAATTTCAATTCACCACTCCGGGTCAGTCTATTGCCCTTAGAGGTCCTGGTGAGTGAAATCGATGCATCAAGCGCAATGTCGTAACCGGCGTCTGCGCCCCAACCTTGTAGCGCCTCTCCCGTGCTGCGAGATCTTTCACATTTCACAAGAGGAAGTGCGTCCCGCAATGTGCGCTATAAATTCGCTTCTCAAATCGCTGGGCGCGGAGAACTACGCGTCGGGTCACCGGCGCTGGCCGGTTAAAGCCAAGGCCCGGGCAGTGGCGGATACGCTTGAGCCGGGCGCGACAGTGAATGGGGTGACAGCGCGGCATGGAATCTTGCCAAACCAGCTTTCGGCCTGGCGCCGGCTGGCGAAGCAGGGGTTTCAGGGCGTAGATGGCTGTTCGGTGCACAAGCTATGTTTTCCGCGGGTGTTCATTTTTCAGTCGATCACTTGAGCTTCTCCTGTGCGAGCGAAAGACAGCGTCAGCCATGCTTCTTGCTATCGAGCAACAATCGTTAGACTTTGGAAACTCCGAGCACGGCGAGTGTATGGAGCGAAAAAATGTGCGCACAGTTAGCGAAGAATTATCCGCATGATTGCGCCGTAAGTCCTTAATCTGTAGTCGAGGGATCGAAAAAATATGCGCACCCCTACACGGGGTGATGGCGGCCGGGTGTTTCGGCGCCGGCGCCGGCAACATCGGCTGCACTGACATGGACACGTCTTACAGGTATGATCCGCTCGGATCGCCGGGCAAATTCGGCGCCGACGAGCACAACGCCCATACGCAACCGGATGGCACCTATCATTATCACGGCAATCCGATGGCGTTGTTCCGCCAATCAGGCGCGACCGAGCCGTCTTCGGTGATCGGTTCCGATGCGGACGGGTTTCCGATTTTCGGCAGCTTTATCGCGGAGGGTGGCGCGGTGCGGCCGGCAAGGTCGAGCTACCAGCTGAAATCCGGCCAACGCGATGGCGGCCCGGGCGGCACCTACGACGGCACCTTCATCGATGACTGGGCCTATGTCGAAGGCTCAGGCGACTTCGACCAGTGCATCGGGATGATGCAGGACGGCGTCTATGGCTATGTCGTCACCGAAAGCTATCCGCATGTGATGGCCTGCTTTAACGGCACACCGGACCCGTCGTTCCAGAAGCGACGTCGGTCACGCCGGGGCAGGTATCCGGTCGCGCTGGGGGCCATACCGGGATTGAGAACGGGAGTGCGTATGGACGCGCACTCCCGACAGTCATATCAGTCTGTGGCAAAGCAATAGAACAGCCCGTCGCCGCCGGTGCCGCGCAAGTCCTCCAGCCCACAGCCGCGCGATCCATGTGCGGCATTCCACGATGTCGGGCTGTCGCCGCCGCCGGTCCGGTCGTGGTGACCCACCATCGCCGAGCCGTCAGCCGAGGCACTTGTCCAATCCATGCAGGCATCGCCGGACAGGACACCTTGATCGTCCGAGCCAGTCAGAATGTCATGGCGGTTCGGATCGTCGCCACGACCGTTGACCACCGCCCCTGTTTCATCGAGCGACACGGTCTTGGACAGGTTGTTCGCCTCGGAATGCAGATCGTCGACGCCCGCGGCGACCTGCTCGCCATTGGCATTCATCCATGGACCGCTGCCGATCCGGTCACGGGCATTCTCGGTGCTGGTCGACAGATACGCGGCCCAGGTCTTGCCGGTCACACCGGCGGCTTCGGCCAATGCGCTGCAGTGGGCGTCAGCGCCGTCGATCCCGCCGAGGTCGGCACCATTGCCGGGGTTCACGCTGGTAATGAAGAAGCTCATGGACTCGTCTTGTGCTGACGCGGCCGCAGCCACCGAAAGCGTCACAGCCGTGGCCAAAATTCGTGTAAATTTCATTTGGTTACTCCTTGTGAACAGGGTCAATAACGCACCCGTTAAAAGTCGACGGTACCGCCGGGGCGCATTGCACATGCGGCAACATTTCGTGATCGGCGGATATCTGCCTGCCGGGGCGACGATCCGGCACAGATGGATCGGTAAAGTTGTGCAAGGCGGCATCGTCGCGTTGCCCTCACCCCGCGCGTGCCGCATTCTTATGGTCCGGGGCGACGCTCCTGGGATATTGAGGCACCATGGTCAATTTGTACGAGTGGCTGACGCGGCGCGCGCTCAACCTGTCCGATCCCTACGTTCTTGGCGCGGGCACGGCGCCGGCCAAGGAGGTCTGGCCCTATCTGAAATCGCACCTGCCGCCGCTGCGTCGTGTGCTCGTGCTCAGCGTGATTGTCACCGTGCTGACCGCAAGCGTCGAGGTCTGGCTGATCAGCTATGCCGGCCAGCTGATCGACATGCTGGCCGATACGCCGCCGGCCGAGATCTGGGAGCGGCACAGCCTCAGCCTGATCCTTGCCGGTCTGACGATCGTCCTGCTGCGTCCCTTGTCGCAATTCGCGCGCTATGCGGTGAACGACATCGGCTTTTCGTGCAATGTCGCCAACCTGTTTCGCTGGCGGGCGCATGACCACCTGACCCGGCAGTCGGTCGGCTGGTTTCAGGAGGATCTGGCCGGACGCATCGCCTCGCGGCTCGTCCTGATGGGCAATTACGCCTCCGATGCGATGTTTCAGGCGATCAACGCGGTCGCCTTCGGCTTTGTCTATGTGATCGGCGTGGTGATGCTCTTGGCGGGCACCGACATCCGGCTGGCGATCCCGCTGTTTCTCTGGATGGCGCTCTACATCGGGCTGATGACGCTGATCGTGCCGCGCATGGTGCACGCGATGGAGGCCTTCAGCGCCGCCAAATCGGAGCTTCTGGGCAAGGTTGTCGATACCTTCACCAACTTCGACACCGTCAGCCTGTTTGCCCGCCGCGCAGACCTTGAGGCCGATCATCTGGCGGCGCTGGAGAACACCCGCGAGACCCTGTTTCGCGCGCGTCAGATCGGGCTTGCCCTGCGCACGGTGACGGTCTGGCTCGAGGGCATCATCATGGTGGGGATCGTCGGCTACGGCATCTGGCTCTGGAGCCAGGGCAGCGCCAGCATCGGTCTTGTCAGCGCCGCGGTGGCGCTGTCATTGCGCATCACCACCATGGCCGAATGGCTGCTCGAAGCGGTCTGGCGAATATTCGAGCAGGTCGGCTCGATCCGCGAGGCGCTGCACACCGTCGCGCAGCCGCTGGTCATCCCGCATGACAGCGAGGCACCGGCTCTGAAGGTGACGGCAGGCGAGATCACCATCGCCGGCGCACGGCACCACTATGGCAAGGGCCGCGGCGGGTTGATGGGCGTCGACCTGCACATCGCGCCGGGCGAGAAGGTCGGGCTCGTGGGGCCGTCGGGTGCCGGCAAGTCGACGCTGGTCAACCTGATCCTGCGGTTCTACGAGCCCGAGGCCGGCGAAATCCGGATTGACGGGCAGGACATCCGCAAGGTCGATCCCGAGAGCCTGCGGCGCGCCATCGGCATGGTCAGCCAGCAGGCCGCGCTGCTCAACCGCTCGGTGCGCGACAACCTGATGCTGGGGCAGGAGGGGCTGTCGCAAGAGCAGATCGAAGCCGCCGCCCGCGAGGCCCGCGCGCATGAGTTCATCTGCGATCTCAAGGACGGCCGGGGCCGCACCGGCTATGACGCGCATGTCGGCGAGCGCGGGGTGAAACTGTCGGGCGGTCAACGCCAGCGGATCGCGCTGGCGCGGGTGATGCTCAAGAACGCGCCGATCCTGATCCTCGACGAGGCGACCAGCGCGCTCGACAGCGCGGTCGAGGCCGAGATCCAGGACGCGCTGACCCATGTGATGGGTGACAAGACGGTGATCGCCATCGCGCACCGGCTGTCGACGATTGCCGAGATGGACCGGATCGTCGTGCTGGACGAAGGACGTATCGTGGAAAGCGGCACCCATCGGGAGCTTCTGGCCGCGGGCAAGCTTTATGCCACGCTATGGAACCGCCAGTCCGGAGGGTTCATCGGCGGCTCTGTCCAGGCTGGACTAAAATAGCCAGACGCTTCGTTTGGGATTTCTTCGCGGACCCCTGCATTGGAGTTGCAAGCTGGTGCGGGATCCGCTCGACCCCAAGCCACAGACCTGCACCCCGCGGGACGGGCCACGGCCGGTCTGGCGTTTTGCATATCCGCCGCCGACCTTATAACACTCGGCACATCGCCGGCGGGCGCGCAGCCCCTCGGCACCTGTCAGGAGGCCGGACATGGAACTTATCGCAAAAGCCACCGCCGTGGTCGGGGGCGCCGTGGCGCTGCTGCGCCGCATCGGCGCGCCGTCGCATCAGGCGGTGGGCCAGAGCCCGCAGATCCCCGAAGCGAAATCGCAGGGCATCATGACCCTGAAGATGCCGGTCGCCGCCGGCTGGGCCGAGGGCCACCTGCCGACCTGCGCGCCGGGGCTCAAGGTCAACGCCTTCGCCACGGGGCTCGACCATCCGCGCTGGATCGAGGTGCTGCCCAACGGTGATGTGCTGGTGGCGGAATCCAAGGAAGAGGCCGGCCCGCCGAAAACCCTGATGGACCACGCCGCTCAGGCGACGATGCGCCGGGTCAAGGCGATCGGCAAGAGCGCCAACCGCGTCACCCTGTGGCGCGATGCCGATGGCGACGGCGTGGCCGAGCAGCGCGAGGTGTTTGTCGAGAACCAGAACCAGCCCTTCGGCATGGCGCTGGTGGGCGAGCGGTTCTACCTTGGCAATACCGACGGCATCGTGCGGTTCACCTATCAGCCGGGTGCCACCGCGCTGCGCGGGCCGGGCGAAAAGCTGGTCGATTTCAAACCGCATGGCCATTGGACCCGCAGCCTGATCGTCTCGCCCGATGGCACCAGGATCTACGCCGGCGTCGGCTCGCTGACCAATATCGCCGATCAGGGGATGGAGGCCGAAGAAGGCCGCGCCGCGATTTGGGAGCTGGACGTCGAGACCGAGGCGGCGCGGGTCTTTGCCTCCGGCCTGCGCAACCCGGTCGGCATGGCCTGGGAGCCCGAGACCGGCGTGCTCTGGACCGCGGTCAACGAACGCGACGGGCTGGGCGACGAAACGCCGCCGGACTACCTGACCTCGGTGCAGGACGGCGGGTTCTATGGTTGGCCCTACAGCTATTGGGGCGACACCGTTGACGACCGGGTGCCGCAGGACCCGGTGCTGGTGGCGCAGGCGATCACGCCGGAGTATGCGTTGGGCGGCCACACCGCCTCGCTCGGGCTGTGCTGGATGCCAGAAGGCACGCTGCCGGGGTTCGGCGCGGGGATGGTGATCGGCCAGCATGGCTCGTGGAACCGCTCCAAACTGAGCGGCTACAAGCTGGTCTTCGTGCCCTTCGAGGGCGGCAAGCCCAGCGGCGCGCCGCGCGACATCCTCAGCGGGTTCCTGTCCGAGGATGAAAAGACCGCCTATGGCCGCCCGGTTGGTGTGACGCTGGGCGCAGATGGCAAATCGCTGTTGATGGCGGATGATGTGGGCGACGTGATCTGGCGCGTCACCGGGGCGTGAGGGCGGCCCGCCGTTGATCTGGCGGGCCATCTCAAACGTCAGGCGCGGGTGATCGCCGCAAAGGCCGCGGCGACACCGCGCAGCTCGGCCAACCCCCGCAGCCGGCCGATATAGGGATAGCCGGCGCGCATCCCGCGCGACTGGTCCCAGCCGATCATGTGGCCATGATCGGGCCGCATCGGGATCGCCCGGCCGCTGTCGGCCTCGAGATGCAGCGCCCGACGCACGATCTCGACCAGCCCGGCGTCGCCCGCCAGATGCGCCGCCTCGTGAAAGCTGACGCCATCGGCCTCGCGCTCGGTCGAGCGCAGGTGCAGGAAGTGGACGCGGTCGCGGAAGCGCTCGAACATCGCCGGCAGGTCATTGTCGGCGCGCACGCCCAGCGAGCCGGTGCAGAAGGTCAGGCCGTTCTCGGCCACCGGCGCGTGATCGAGGATCGCGGCGAGGTCCTCGGCGCAGGACACCACGCGCGGCAGGCCAAAGAGCGCGAAGGGCGGATCGTCGGGGTGGATGGCAAGCTTGACGCCTGCCTCAGTCGCCACCGGCAGCACCCGGTCGAGAAAGGCCAGCAGATTGGCGCGCAGACGGGCGGCGTTGATCTCGGCGTAGTCGCCGATGCGGGCGCGGAAACTGTCGATGGTCCAGCTTTCCTCGGCCCCCGGAAGCCCGGCGATGATCGTGTCGGTCAGGCGCTGGCGGGCGGCATCGTCCATCGCGGCGTGGCGCGTCTCGGCCTCGGCGGCGATCTCGGGGCGGTGATCGGCACGGGCACCATCGCGTTGCAGCAGGAAGATGTCGAACACCGCCGCATCCACCGCATCATAGCGCAGGCACTGGGCGCCATCGGCCAGCGGGTGATGCAGCGCCGTACGGGTCCAGTCGAGCACCGGCATGAAGTTGTAGCAGACGGTGTCGATGCCCTGGGCTGCCACGGCGCGCAGGCTCTCGGCCCAGACGTCGGCCATGGCTTCCCAGCCGGCGGCGCCGGTCTTGATGCTTTCGTGGACGGGGATGCTCTCGACGACGACCCACTCGAGACCCGCCTCGCGGATCATCTGCTGCCGGGCCGCGATATCCTCGCAGCGCCAGGGGGTGTCGGCGGGCACGCCGTGCAGGGCGGTGACGATGCCAGTGGCACCGGCCTGCCGGATGTCGGTCAGGGTCACGGGATCATCGGGGCCAAACCAGCGCCAGGATTCGATCATGAAAGGCCTCTCGGGGGCTTTGGGGTTATCCGGTCTGCTCGACCGGTTCGAAAAGATAGCCGTCAAACGCCGGGTCCTCGACGTCTGACAGGGTCATCAGCGTTTCACGGACGTTGCCGAGATGCTGACACATGGCGCGTTTGGCCTGTTCGGGGTTGCGGGCCTGCAGCGCGGCGAGGATCGCCTCGTGGTCGTCAAGCCAGGCCCGGCGGTAGGCGGTCTCGAAGATGCGGTCGTGCAGCGCGGCCCACATCGGGCTTTGCTCGCGCTTGCGCCAGAGTTCCTCGACCACGTCGACCAGCACCGAGTTCTGCGTCGCCTCGGCGATCAACCGGTGAAATTCGCGGTCGCCGTCATAGCTCGGGTCGCCGTCTTCCATGTCGGCGCGCTCGCGGGTCAGCGCCTCGCGCAGGCGCAGGATGTCGTTCTTGGTGACCATGCGGGCGGCAAAGCCGGCAACCTCGGATTCGATCAACTGTCGTGCCTGCAACAGCTCGAAGGGGCCGATATCGTCACGCACCTGCGCCCCGGTGCCCTGCGGCGTGTCCGAGATGTAGATGCCGGACCCCTTGCGGACCTCGACCACGCCCTCGATCTCGAGCAGGATCAGCGCCTCGCGGACCAGCGAGCGCGACACGCCGAGCCGCTCCGACAGCCCGCGTTCCGGCGGCAGCCGGTCACTGGCACCGAGCGCCTCGTCGCGGATGATTTCCCGTATCTCCCGCGCCACATCCTGATATTGCCTGCGTTCGCCCATCACCCCTCCTTAGCAGCCCGCTCCGCGTAATGCGCCGCCAGAAGACCGAAGGCCGGCTTCCTGGTGTCTTTGTCGGCGGCGATCAGGCCCTTGCGGTTCCAGCCCCGCTGAAAGACATTCTGACGCCGTTCGACACGGAAATCATAAAGGATCCAGGGCGAAATTCCCTTGATGTAATCGAGATCCGACAAGGTCGCGATCTGTTTCTCGTAGACCTCGGACTGGTAGGCGGTGGAAAACAGGCCCTTTCCCGGCCCTTTCTCGTGGTCGCCATCGGCGCCGGTCTCCGAGATCACGACAGGGCGGTCGGGGGCGGAGTTGCGGCCGATGATCGCCAGCTCGTCGAAGTTCTCGTCGTACCAGCCGTAGTATTCGTTGATCCCGATGATATCGAGCGCCTGCGCCAGCCGGTCCTCGATCTTGAGCTTGGCGTGGTTGATCAGGCAGGCGGCGGCGATCAGCCGGGTCGGGTCTTCGGCGCGCGCGGTCTCGGCGAGGCCTTGCATGAAGTCGAGCCGGGCGTCGGTGTCGGGGTTCTCGTTGCCGATCGACCAGATGATTACGCTGGCGCGGTTGCGGTCGCGGCGCACCAGTTCGGTCAGCTGGTTGGTGGCATCTTTGCGGGTGGCCGGGTTGGCGAAATCGATCGCCCAATAGACCGGGATCTCCTCCCAGAGCAGCAGGCCCAGCTCGTCGGCGATCTCGGCGGCGCGCTCGTGGTGCGGGTAATGTGCCAGCCGCAGGAAGTTGCAGCCGAGCTCGCGGGCATGGGCAAAGCGGCGGCGGATGTCGGCCTCGCTGGTGACCTTGCCGGTCTTTTCGTCATCCTCATGCACGGAAATCCCGCGCAAAAAGAGCGGCGCGCCGTTGAGGAAAATCTCGGTGCCGCGGCGTTCGATGGTGCGGAAGCCGACCCGGTCGGTCACCACGTCGCCGCCGGCAGAACAGGTCACGTCATAGAGCTTCGGGCTGTCGGGCGACCAGAGCGCGGGCTGCGCCTCGAGCGTCACCTCGCCACGGCCATTGCTGAGCGCGATCTCGGCATCGACGCCCAGCCCGGGGATCTCGAGCCGTGCGGCATCGGCCGGGCCGTCGGTGACGACAGAGGCTTTCACCACACCGCCCTCGAGCCGCAGGAACAGCTCGCGGATCACCGTTGCCGGGGTCTCGTAGAGCGTCACCTCGCGATAGACGCCGCCATAGTTGAACCAGTCGGTATTGCGCATCGGCACCCGGTCGCGGGTGCGGGTGTTGTTGACGCAGAGCATCACCCAGTTTTCGCCCGTCTCCAGCGCCTCGGTCAGCTCAACGCAAAACGGGGTCGAGCCGCCGTAGTGGTTGCCGAGGAAGCGGCCGTTGACGAAAACCTTGCAATCATACTGGGCGGCGCCGATCCGCAGGAAGCGGCGCCGTCCTTGTTCCAGAGCGTCGACGGTGACCGGCCGCGTGTACCAGGCCGAGCCTTCGAAGAAATACCATTTCTCCTTCAGCATCTGCCAGTTCGAGGGCACCGGCACCGTCTCGCCGTCATGCGGGTCGTAGTCCCACGGCTCGATACGGTCTTCGGGGCGTGCGGGCGTCATGGCGAACCATTTCTGCCGCAGCCCGGTATCCAGGAGATCGACGCAGAAGAACCAGTCTCCGTCCAGCGACCGGCCCTGCCGGCCGCTGGAGAAGATCAGCGTCTCTGCGTTCAGGCTCTGCGTGTTGAAAGGACGGTCGTAGTCCTCGTCATGCAGGCACTGCAGCGCGTTCTCGGCGATATCTGACCGTTCGAGCATGGCGACCTCAGGAGCCGTTGGCCGAGGACTGGATGCGCTCGATCAGCTCGGCGACCGTGTCGGACTCGGCTGCGACCTCTTCGTACATCGGCTGAACCGCCTCGACGAAGGGGGTCTTGTCGACGTCGTGGATGGCCACGTCGAGCTCGGACTGGGCCTGTTCGATGGCCGCGTCAGAGGCTTTCTTCCACTCGACGCCGTGACGCTCCTGCATTTCCGCCGCGGCGGTCTTGAAGGCCTCTTGCTCTTCGGCGCTCATGCCGTCCCAGGCGCAGTTCGACATCACCACGACCGAGGGGATGATGGTGTGCTCGTCCATCGAGAAATGCGAGGCCACCTCACCGTGGCGCGCGGTGGTCAGCGCGGTGGGGTTGTTCTCGGCGGCATCGACGACGCCCTGCTGCAGCGCGCTGTAAAGCTCGCCCCAGGAGATCGGGGTGGGGTTGCCGCCGAGCAGCTCGACCATGCGGATCGCCGAGGGGGAGGGTTGCACCCGCACCTTGACGCCGTCGAGGTCGGCGGGCGAGAGGATCGGCTTCTGGCCATAGAACGAGCGCGCGCCCTCGGTCAGAAAGGCGACGCCGCGAAAGCCGTTGTCGACCGAGGCGGCAAGAATGTCCTGGCCGATCTCGCCCGAGATCACCTCGTTGAAGTGGTCTTCAGAGGCAAAGATATAGGGCAGGTTCATTGCCGAATAGCTTTCCTCGAAGGCTTCGAGCTCGGAGGCATTGGAGCGCGCCATCTCGAGCGCGCAGTTCTGCACCAGCTCCATCGATTCGCGCTGGGTGCCGAGCTGGGCGTTGGGGAAGATCTGGATCTTGATGTCGCCGTCGGTCAGTTCCGCGACCCGGTCGGCCATAAACTGCATCGACAGGTGTGTCGGGTGATCCGGCGGGTTGTTGTGGTTGAGGCGGAATGTCTCAGCGCCGGCGGTGGTCGCGAGTGCGGCAATCGCCGTTGCTGTGAGGGTAGATGCGAATTTCATGGGGGTCCTCCCGGAAGAATTTCAGCGATTGGCGTCAGGAACTGGTTTACCAATCTGCCTGGATCATGCGATTGAGTGGCGGAAGTAGTCAACCCATTTCTGAAATTGGTTGACCAAAAATGGTCTTGCTGCAAGTATGCGGCAAAATCTCAGCCCGAGGAGGAGACGAGATGACACCTCACACAACCCTGCCCTGCCAGAGCCGGAGGCGCGCGCCATGAAGCCCACCGTCGACATGCTCTTGCGCTGGGTGCTCATCGTGATCTTCTCGGTGCTGGTCGCCTGTGTCAGCTGGCAGGTGCTGAGCCGCTACGTGCTGGGCACCCCCAGCACCCTGACCGACGAGATCGCGCGTTTCCTGTTCATGTGGCTGGCGTTGATCGGCGGGGCCTATACCTTCGGCGCGCGCCGCCACCTGGCGATCGACCTGCTGACCGCTTCGCTGACCGGCCGCCGCAAGCTGGCCTCGGAGGCCGCGATCCTGGCGGTGGTGGCGGTCTTCGCGGCGGTGGTGATGGTCTGGGGCGGCTATTCGCTGGTCTCGCGCACCCTTGCCTCGGGGCAGGTGACCCCGGCGCTGCGCATCTCCATGGGCTGGATCTACGGCGCCATCCCCTTCGCCGGGGCGGTGATCCTGTACTACTGCCTGCTGTTTTTTGGCGAGATCGCCCGCGGGCGGATGCCAGAGGTCGAGAATTCTTCCGACCTGCCGATCGAATGAGGAAACTGACATGAGTTACGCGATCTGGGTCCTCTTCGGCTCCTTCGTCATCTTCATGGCCATGGGCGTGCCGATTGCCTTTGCCATCGGGTCGGCGGCGACGCTGACCTTCCTGCTGTTCATGGGGGTCGAGCAATCGGTCTTCATCGTCGCCCAACAGATGGCCTCGGGTCTCGACAGCTTCACGCTGCTGGCGATCCCGTTCTTCATCCTGGCCGGCAACATCATGAACCATGGCGGCATCGCCATGCGGCTGATCAACTTTGCCAAGGTGCTGGCCGGCCGGCTGCCCGGCGCGCTGATGCATTGCAACGTGCTGGCCAACATGATGTTCGGCTCGATTTCGGGCTCTGCCGTGGCCTCGGCGGCGGCGGTCGGCGGGGTGATGGCGCCGCTGCAGGACCGCGAGGGCTATGACCGCGCCTTCTCGGCCGCGGTCAACATCGCCTCCTGCCCCACCGGCCTGCTGATCCCGCCCTCGGCGACGCTGATTGTCTATTCGCTGATCACCGGCGGCACCTCGATTGCGGCGCTGTTTGTCGCCGGCTACCTGCCCGGGCTTCTGATGGGCCTCGGCATCATGATCGTCGCGGGCCTCATCGCCAAGCGCCGCGGCTACCCAGTGGCCCCGCGCCCCGCGCTGAGCGAGGTCTGGGTGGCGGCGCGGGATGCGCTTTTGCCGCTGGGGCTGATCGTCGTCATCATGGGCGGCATCATCTCGGGCGTCTTTACCGCCACCGAGGCCTCGGCCGCGGCGGTGATCTACGCGCTGGTGCTGGCGCTGGTCTGGTACCGCGAGATCAGCGTCCGCGACCTGCCGCGCATCATCATCGAATCCGCCGTCACCACCTCGGTGGTGCTCTTGATGATCGGCGCCTCGATCGCGATGAGCCGGGCGATGGCCTTCGGCATGATCCCCAACACCATCTCAGAGGTGCTGCTGAACCTGTCCGACAACCCTCTGATGATCCTCTTGGCGATCAACATCACCCTGCTGCTGATCGGCACCTTCATGGACATGACCCCGGCGCTGCTGATCTTTACCCCGATCTTTCTGCCGGTGGTGGGTGATCTCGGCATGGACCCGGTGCATTTCGGCATCGTCATGACCTTCAACCTCTGCATCGGCATCTGCACCCCGCCGGTGGGCTCGGCGCTGTTTGTCGGCTGTTCGGTCGGCGGAACCTCGATCGCCAAGGTCATCAAGCCGCTGCTGCCGCTCTACGCGGTGCTCGTCACCCTGCTGCTCGTGGTCACCTATGTGCCCGAGATCAGCCTCTTCCTGCCCCGCCTGCTTTTGGGATACGGCCTATGAAAACGCTTCGCGACTGGACCCTTCACACCCGCCACGCCACGGGCGTCGACCTGCAAGTCGAGGGCCGGCACCTGCTGTCGATCCGGGTGCTCGAGGATGACCTGATCCGGGTCTCGCTGAAAAAGGACGGCGGCTGGCGGCTCGACCGCACATGGTGCGTGGCGCCGGGCGGCGACATGCCCTGGGACGGCCGGAGCCGGGACGACCTCGCCGGGTTTTCCTGCCCCGAGGCGCGGATCACCGACGGCGAGAGCCTGGTGATCGAGACCGAGGTGCTGCGGCTCACCGTCTCGCAGCCGCTGCACCTGGCCTGGGCCGCGCGCATCGACGGCCAATGGGTGCCGTTTGTCGAGGAACGCCCCACCGGCGGCACGCTGCTCGGCACCCGCGACCATCGCCACGAACACCACCTGCGCCGCTACCCAGAGGACCGGGTCTATGGGCTTGGTGAAAAGACCGGCGATCTCGAACGCAGCGGTCGCCGTTTCGAGATGCGCAACCTCGATGCCATGGGCTATGACGCCGAGCGCACCGATCCGCTCTACAAGCACGTGGCCTTTAGCCTGACCCAGACCGAGACCGCCGGCGCCTGGTCGATCTTCTACGATAACCTCGCCTCCTGCTGGTTCGACCTCGGCAACGAGCTCGACAACTACCACCTGCCGTATCGCGCCTACCGGGCCGAGGACGGCGACCTCGATTACTATGTCCGCTGGGCGCCGCAGCTGCGCGACCTGGTCAAGGCGCAGGCCCGGCTGACCGGCGGCACCGCCTTTCCGCCGCGCTGGACCCTGGGCTATTCCGGCTCGACCATGAGCTATACCGACGCCCCGGACGCGCAGGCGCAGCTCGAAGGCTTCCTTGATCGCATCGCCGAGCACGAGATCCCCTGCGACAGCTTCCAGATGTCCTCGGGCTATACCTCGATCGGACCGAAACGCTATGTGTTCAACTGGAACACCGACAAGGTGCCGGATGTCGCCGCGATGACCGCGCGGTTTGCCGAGGCCGGGGTGCATCTGATCGCCAACATCAAGCCCTGCCTGCTGCAGGACCACCCGCGCTATGACGAGGTCAACGCCGCCGGTCTGTTCATCCGCGACAGCGAGGACACCGACAGGCCCGAGCGCTCGATCTTCTGGGACGATGCCGGCTCGCACCTCGATTTCACCAACCCCGATGCGGTGGCCTGGTGGCAGGAGGGCGTGACGACCCAGCTGCTCGACCATGGCATCGGCTCGACCTGGAATGACAACAACGAATACGAGATCTGGGATCACCACGCCCGCTGTGAAGGCTTTGGCAAGGCGATCGACGTCGGGCTGATCCGGCCGCTGATGCCGATCCTGATGAGCCGCGCCTCGGAAGAGGCCCAGCGCGCCCATGCGCCGGGCAAGCGGCCCTACCTGATCTCGCGTTCCGGTGCGCCGGGGCTGCAACGCCATGCGCAGACCTGGTCGGGCGACAACCGCACCGACTGGAAGACCATCCGCTTCAACACCCGTACCGGCCTCGGCATGAGCCTCTCGGGCTTCTACAACATCGGCCATGACGTCGGCGGCTTCTCCGGCCCCAAGCCCGGACCCGAGCTGTTTGTCCGCTGGGTGCAGAACGGCATCTTCCACCCGCGCTTCACCATCCATTCGTGGAACGACGACGCCACCGTCAACGAGCCGTGGATGTACCCCGAGGTGCTGCCGCAGATCCGCGCAGCCCTGTCGCTGCGCTACCGGCTGCTGCCCTATCTCTACACTTGCCTGTGGCAGGCGGCCGAGGCCGATGAGCCGATGCTGCGGCCGCTGTTTCTCGATTTCCCCGAGGACCCGGCCAGTTGGGACGCGCGCGACGAGTTCATGCTCGGCCGCGATCTGCTGGTCGCCAACGTGATGGACGAGGGCGCGACCACCCGCGTGGTGCAGCTGCCGATGAATGCCACCGGCTGGTGGGATTTCCATGCCGGCACCTACCATGCGCCGGGCACCCGGCTCGAGCTTGCGGTCGATCTCGGGTCGATGCCGCTTTTCGTGCGCGCAGGCGCGGTGCTGCCGGTCTCTACCGGGGCGATGCGCGCCGATCCGCTGGCCGACCAAGGCCGCGAGCTGCTGCTCTTTCCGGCGCCGGGCACCGCCCGCGACAGCGCTCTGCTCTACGAGGATGACGGGGTCAGCGAGGGGCCCGAGCACAGCCTGCTGCGCTTTGTCCTTGCCAGCAGCGACAGCGAGGTCACCCTCGATTGGCAGCAGGAGGGCAGTGCCGCGCCGATCCTGCCCACCGCGCGGGTGATCCTGCCCGCCGGCGAGACCCGCCGGCTGCTGGTCCGGGGCCGGGCCATGCAATCACAAGACGAGGTGACCCTGTGACCGATCTGCATATCACGAACGACGCGCCCGCCTATGACCGGTCGGCGTTGAAACCGCGCATCCTGCATCTGGGTTTCGGCGCCTTCGGCCGCGCCCATCCGATGTGGTTTCTCGACCGTGGCCTCGATGCCGTCGGCGGCGACTGGGGGGTGATCGCCGCGCGGCTGCACTCCGGTGCCGAGGCGCTGAGCGCGCTCGATGCCGCCGAGGGCCGCTATCACGTCACCGCCGCCGATGGCGAGAGCGCGCTGGTGCGCCGGATCGCCTGTGTCATCGGCAGCCTGCATCCGCGCCGCGACGGGCCGGATGCGCTGCCCGATCTGATCGCCTCGGAGACGCTCGAAGTGGTGCTGCTGACGGTGACGGAAAAGGGCTATTGCCAGGCCGGCGGGCGGCTCGATACCGGGCGCGACGACATCGCGGCCGATCTCTCCGGTGCCGCCGCGCCCACCACCGCTGTCGGCCTCTTGGCCGAAGGCCTGCGCCGCCGGTGTGCCGCCGGGGCCGGGCCGATTACCCTGGTCTCCTGCGACAATATGCCGGGCAACGGCGATATCCTGCGCCAGGTGGTGCTGGACTATGCCGCCGCGCTCGACCCTGCGCTGCCCGCTTGGATCGAGGCCAATGCCAGCTTCCCCAACTCCATGGTCGACCGCATCACCCCGGCGCTCGACGCCGAGGGCCGGGCGCTGATCGAACAGGCGGCCGGCGGCGCGGACCCCAATGGCATCGTCACCGAGCCGTTCCTGCAATGGGTGCTCGAGGATCATTTCGCCGGCGCCCGCCCGCCCTTTGCCGAGGGCGGGGCCGAACTGGTGGCGGATGTGACGCCCTACGAGGAGATGAAGCTGCGCATGCTCAATGGCGCGCATAGCTTCCTCGCCCATGCCGGGCGGCTGGCGGGCCATGAGACCGTGGCCGAGGCCACCGACGATGATGTTCTGCGGGCGGCGGCGCAAAAGCTGATGCTGGAGGAACAGGCGGCGACGCTCGACATGCCCGACGGCGTCGATGTGCCGGGTTACGCCGCGGCGCTGATCGCGCGCTTTGGCAACACCCGGTTGCGCCACCGGCTCGACCAGATCGCCCAGGACACCAGCCAGAAGATGCCGCAGCGGCTCTTTGTGCCGGCCGGGCTGAACGCCGCGGCAGGCCGCGATTGGCCGCTGACCGCGCTGGCCATCGCCAGCTGGATCGCCGCCCTGCGCGACTTGCCCCCGGTGGCCGACCCGCGGCAGGAAGCCCTGCGCGCCGCCGCCGCCGGGGCGGACCCGGTCCGCGCCGTACTCTCGCTCGACGGGCTGGCCGAGGCGCCCGAGGTGCTGATCCCGGCCGTGCAACCGGCATTCGACGCCATCACCAACCGGGGCATCCTTGCCGCCCTGAAGGAGGCCCTGTGAGCCGTTTCCTGAACGACGATTTCCTGCTCGACACGCCCGAGGCGCGGCGGCTGTTCCACGACATCGCCCGCGACCTGCCGATCGTCGACTACCACAACCACCTGCCGCCCGCCGAGATCGCGCAGGACCAGCGCTGGGACGAGCTTGGCACGCTCTGGCTGGGCCACGACCACTACAAGTGGCGAGTGATGCGCTGGGCCGGGGTCGAGGAGCGGCTGATCACCGGCGACGCCGACCCGCGCGACAAGTTCGACGCCTTTGCCCGCGTCATGCCCAAGCTGGTGGCCAACCCGGTGCACCACTGGTCGCATCTCGAGCTTTGGCGCTACTTCGGACTCGACGGCACGGTGCTGAGTGCCGAGACCGCCGACCGCGTCTGGGACGTCACCCGCGAGCGGCTGGCCGAGCCCGGCTATGGCGCGCAGGGCCTGCTGAGCAAGATGAAGGTCGAGCTGGTGGGCACCACCGACGACCCGCTCGACAGCCTCGAACATCACGCGGCACTCAAAGAGGCGCCTTGGCGGGTGGTGCCGACCTTCCGCCCCGATCCGGCGATGAAGATCGACACGCGGGAGTTCGCCGGCTGGATCGCGCGGCTTGAAGAGATGACCCATCCGATCGCCAGCTTCGACGACCTCGTCGGCGCGCTGGAGATGCGGCTCGATCACTTCGTGGCGCATGGCTGCCGCGCCTCGGACCATGGCATCGACCGGCTCGATGCCGGGCCGGAGGTGCCTTCCGCGACGCTCGACGCCGCGCTCGATGCCGCCCGCGCCGGGCGCGCGGTGACCGGCGAGGATGCCGCCGCCTGGCGTGCGGCGCTGCTGGTGGCGCTGGGCCGGGCCTATGCGAAGCGCGATCTGGTGATGCAGATGCATGTCAACGTGCTGCGCTCCAACCGCAGCCGCCTGCTGGAAACGCTGGGCCGCGATGTCGGCGCGGATTCGATCCGCGACATCGGCCTCGCCGAGCCGATGAACGCCCTGCTCGACCGGCTTGACCGCACCGGAGAGCTGCCGCGCATGGTGCTTTACGGGCTCGACCCGGCGCGCAACCCGGCGATCGTCACCACGGCAGGCAATTTTCAGGACGGCTCGGTGCCCGGCAAGGTGCAGGCCGGCACCGGCTGGTGGTTCAACGACCAGCTCGACGGCATGGAAGAGCAGATCCGCGTACTGTCGCAGATGGGGCTGATCTCGACCTTCCTCGGGATGCTGACCGACAGCCGCTCGTTCCTGTCCTTCCCGCGCCACGAGTACTTCCGCCGGCTGTTCTGCCGCATCGTCGGCCGCTGGCAGGTCGAGGGCCACGTGCCCGACGACCGACAGGCGATGGACGATCTGGTGCGCGACGTCTGCTATCGCAACGCCCGCGACTGGTTCCTGTAGAGGCTTACAGGGTGGCGGCCTATTGCAACAGGTCGGTCGCCACCTCGACATCGGCAAAGCGCAGCACCTCGATGTCGCGCAGATGCACCACGCCATCGGCATGCCAGGCGCGCAGAACGCTGCCCTGGCGGTCGAAGCCGTAGCTGCCGTAGGGGCCCGGCAGTTCCGCCACGTCGCGGCCCGGGCCGCCATGCAGGAAATCACCGCGCCCGAGGCTGACCAACAGGTCATCGCCGGCGCCAGCGATCAGGATATCCTCTTCGCTGGTGCCCTCCAGCCGCTCACCGGCGTCGCTGCCCTGCCGCGTCACGCCGTGCTGAAAGGTGCCGGGGGCGCGCATCTCCCACCATGCCGGCGTGCTCTCGTTGAACGCCGTCAGCGCCTGCCAGCGCGGGCTCACGTCATCCAGATGTCGCAGCTGGCCCCAGCTGCCCCATTTCGACGGGCTGCCGATATCGACGAAGGCGTTGAACAGGGTGCCGCCCACGCCGCGCCAGGCGGTCAGCAGGTCGGCATAGAGCGCGCCCATCTCAGGGGCGTAGTTCAGCCGGTGGAAATAGGCGGTCATCGCCGGGTCATCGAGCCATTTGCCCTGGCCCAGGATATGCGTGCCGCCCTCGTACATCACCAGCTGCAACCCGTGCCGCTGCGCCACCTTTGCGTGATAGGGCCAGAGCTCTTCGGTCAGCTCCCGGACCGAGCCTTGCCGCAGCCGTTCGATCACCGGCGCGATGGTGCCGTCGAACTGCCGTTCGCGGATGTATTCGCGCAGCGCCACCCGTTGCAGCCCCTCGGCCTCTCCGGCGGCGCGGGCGCGGTCACTGGCGGCGTCGAGCAGGTCCTTGACCTGCTGGCCCTCGTCCTCGCTGCCGACCGCATGACCGAAATAGCCCGAGACCGCATAGGCCTGGAACCTTGTCACCGGGGGCGTTTGGCCCTCGGCCTGCCAGAGCGGCGCGTCGAGCAGCGGCTCTTCAAGTCCCGGCCAGCCGGTCTGCACGCCGATCACGTTGACCAGCCGGTCGGCGGCCTCGGGCCCGAAGACCTCGGTCCAGATATCGGCCACCTGGGCCGCGCGCATCCCGGCGAACTGCATCCAGCCATCCTCGCCGGCCGCGTCGCCCCAGCGCAGCCGGGCCTGTTCATCGGCCCATGTGGCCTGGGTGAAGGCGCGGTTCCACAGCTCGTTGGAATATTCCGCATAGGCCTTGAGCCGCGGGTCGAGCCCGTCGCGCACCGCCTGCGCATAGGCGCGAACATAGCCGTCATCGGCCTTGTGCGGCATGCAGAACCACGGGTCGGCGCCCACCAGGTTGGCCAGCGCCACCAGATGCTCGACCGGGACGCCGCGGCGGAAATAGCTGAAATCCCCGGGCCGCGCCCGGTCTTCCCACGTCACCTTGTCCGAGTGGTTGGTGAACATCCAGTCCATGTAGCGCAGAGAGCGCAGATCCTTGATCCGGTTGATGAAATCCGGGTTGAACACCGCCCCGGCCTCGGCCAGCGGCAGATGATCCTCGCGGATCACCCGGATGTTGCGGATGTAATCGCCGGTGGTGTCGGGATCTGTCGCCGTGATCTGCAGCGCCACCGTGCCCTCGCCCGGCGCATAGCTGAACCAGAGCGCGTTCTCAGACCGCTCCTGAACCCGCGCGAGGCCGACCACGTCAAGCGTGCCGCTGCCCTCCCAGCTCACCCGGTAGCGGCCTTGCAACGAGACCGCCTCTTCCGGCATGTCGGTCAGCACGAAGGCCTCGACCCGGTCGATCCCCTCCGGCATGCGGGTGAGCCAGCCGTCCGCGTCGAACAGACCCCGGGCTGCCATCTCCTCGGAGGTGAGCCCGCCCCATTGGTCCGGCAAGTGGCCGATCCAGTGCCGCGCGGTCTTCATCACGTCGATGAACGGCTGCTGCGTCGACCAGTCGGCGATGCCGTTCAGCCCCATGGCGATCGAGGGATTGGCCAGACCGGTGCCGGTGGCGGCGATCTCGGGCGTCCCGGGCGCGATGGCGGCCGTGCGGCGCGGCGCGGCATGGCCCTGCATTTGCTGCCAGACGAAATCGGCGGCGGCCGGGTAGGTCTCGACCATCAGCGGATGCACGTCGTCAGGCAGGTCGATCACCGGCGGTGGCGCGTTGTAGAGCGCGGCATAGGTGACCATGGCGGCGATCAGATAGGTGGTTGGCGTGCCGTGCGGCGCATCGTCGGTATAGAGATCGACCGCGCGCAGATCCTGCAGAGGGCCTTCGGTCAGCAGCCCGGTGAGGATCGGCCCCACCGGGATCAGCCGCACGTCGAGGCTTGGCAGCGCCTCGGCGACCGCGGCGTGATAGTCGACATACCAGTCGTGATAGTCGCCGGTGGTGAACGCGAGATAGCGGCGATAGCTGCGGCGCGAGGGCGGAAACCGGTCCATCTCGGCCCAGCCTTCATACAGAAACACCGTCGGCTGCAGCCCCTGGTCGGCAACCCACCTGGCCAGCGCCACGGTGCCGCTGACCGGGCTGCGGTCATCGGGGTTGTTGTATTCGTAGGGCCGGGTCGGGGCCTGATACTGGATGAAGTTCTCCGGGTTGATCAGCAGGGTATCAATCCGCGCCTCGCGAAAGGACTGGCCCTCCCGCAGGCTTTTGCGCACCATCGGAAAGCCCCATTCCGGCGTCGCCGGCAGCTTGTCGGGGAACTGGATGCCAAAGGCCGACTGGCCGCTGAGCGCGAAGTCGCGGCCGTCGGCCAGCGCCATGCGCGCCAGCCACCAGGGCACGGTGGTGCCGTCGGATACGGTGGGATGGTTGATCAGCGAGTTGCCCCAGACATAGGCGCTGACCGAACCTTCTTCCTGTGCCCTGACACCGCCGGCCCCCCCGAGCGCCAGGCAGAGCGCGAGCCAAACCATCCTCAACATGAGACAAAACCTCCGAATCCCGTAACATCATACTGGCGAATGTTATGGCGAGAATTTGGCGAAACGTCTCACGATTGCGCGGGTTGGGTCAGACCGAGACATGCTCCAGCAGAACCGCACGCTCGGCGCTGGCGCGGTCGCGCTCCAGCACCACCTCGCCGCGCTTGAGCACCACGAAATGATCGCCGAGCCCATAGGCGAAGTCGAAGAACTGCTCGACCAGCACGATCGCCATCTCGCCCTTGCCGCGCAGGTATTTGATCACCTCGCCGATCTGCTGGATGATGTTGGGCTGGATGCCTTCGGTCGGCTCGTCGAGCAGCAAGAGCTTGGGCTTGGTGATCAGCGCGCGGGCAATCGCCAGCTGTTGCTGCTGGCCGCCCGAGAGGTCGCCGCCGCGGCGCGAACGCATCTGTTTCAGCACTGGAAACAGCTCGAAGATCTCGTCCGGCACCACATGCTCCGACCGCGGCAGGCAGGCATAGCCGGTCTCCAGGTTCTCCATCACCGTCATCAAAGGAAAGATGTCGCGGCCCTGCGGCACATAGCCCACGCCCTTTTGCGCCAGCACATGGGCTGCCGCGGGCGGGATCACCTCGCCGTCGATCAGCAGCTCGCCGCCGGCGCGCGGATGGCTGCCCGAGATTGCCTTCAAGAGCGAGGTCTTGCCGACGCCGTTGGTGCCCATGACGCAGGTCACCTCGCCGGCGCGCGCCTGCATCGAGATGCCGTGGAGGATCTGGGAGTGGCCGTATTTCAGCGTCAGGTCGCGGGTTTCCAGCATCGGTTTAGCGTCCGAGATAGACATCGATGACCTCCTTGTTCTTGGTCACGTGATCGAGCGAGCCTTCGGCCAGCACCGAGCCCTCGTTGAGCACGGTGACCTTGCAATTCAGCCGGCGGACGAACTCCATGTCGTGTTCTACCACGACCACCGCGTGCTTCTTGGCCGCCTCGACCAGCATCGTCGTGGTCTTCTCGCGTTCGGCCGGGGTCATCCCCGCCGCCGGTTCGTCGACCAGCAAGAGGCGCGGGTCCTGCGCCAGCAGCATGCCGATCTCGAGCCATTGCTTCTGGCCGTGCGACAGCTCGCCGGAGGTGCGCTGCAGCTCGTCGGTGAGGCCGATCAGCTCGGCGATCTCCTCGATCCGCTCGGCGCCGCGGCGCGACTTGCGATAGACCAGCACGTCGAACGGCCCGCGCTTGTTGGCCAGCGCCATGGCGAGGTTCTCGCGCACGGTCTGCGCCTCGAAGACGGTGGGCTTCTGGAACTTGCGGCCGACGCCGGCGCGGGCGATCTGGCTTTCGCTCATCTTCAGGAGCGAGACCGATTTCTCGCCGAAGAGCACCCGGCCCTCGTCCGGCCGGGTCTTGCCGGTGATGATGTCCATGAAGGTGGTCTTGCCGGCGCCGTTGGGGCCGATGATGGCGCGCAGTTCCGGCTCGCCGATCTGGAAGCTCAGGTTGTTGATGGCGCGAAAGCCGTCAAAGCTGACCGAGACGCCGGACATTTCGAGAAGCGTTTTCATGGCTTGCCCTCCTCCTTGCGGCGGGCGCCGCCGTCGGGACCGTAGTCGCCGACGCGGTCGGGGATCGGATGGCGGATGGTGATGTAGTCAAAGAGACCGCCGATGCCCTTGGGGAAGAACAGGGTGACCAGCACGAACGACAGGCCGAGCAGCACCAGCCACCAGTCGGTCCACTGGATGGTGTAGAAGCCGAGCGGGATGGCGGGCGCACCGCCGCCGGTGAACCAGCTCGACAGGAGCGAGACGAAGGCGGCGCCGATCACCGCACCGTAGAGCCTGCCGCGGCCGCCGATGGCGACCCAGACCGCGAGGTAGATCGAGGCGATGGGGGCGATCTCGGCCGGGTTGATGATGCCGGCCTGCGGGTAGTAGAGCGCCCCGGCGATACCCGCGACCACGGCGGTCAGGGTGAAGACGAAGAGCTTGTAGCTCTCGACATGGTAGCCAAGGAAGCGCACCCGGGCCTCGTTGTCGCGGATGGCGCGGATGACGCTGCCCATCTTGCCGTCGACCACCAGCGCGAACAGCAGGTAGCCGAGGCCCAGTGCCAGCGCCGAGGCCCAGAAGAACCCCATCGAGACCACCGATTGCGGCGTGTCCTCGAAGCCGGGGATGTTCTGCAGGCCCGACAGGCCGTTGTTGCCGCGCAGCCCGGTGTCGTTCTGGAACAGGTAGAGCGCCAGCGCCAGCGTCATCGCCTGGGTCAGGATCGACAGGTAGACGCCGGTGACGCGGCTGCGGAAGGCGAGCCAGCCGAAGACCAGCGCCAGAAGGCCCGGCACGATGACGACGGCGGCCAGCTGCAGCGGCAGCGAATGCGCAAAGCTCCAGAGGCCCGGCAGCTCGGAGGCGCCGACGACGCCGAAGATCTGCCCGGCGATGGCGTCGGAAACCTCCTGCGGGGTCGGCGGCAGCGCGCCGGCCTGCAGGCTTTCGAGCACGATGCCCTCGGTGCGGGCATACATCAGCCACATGCCGATGGCATAGCCGCCGATGCCGAAAAACGCGAAATGGCCGAGGCTAAGGATGCCGCAATAGCCCCAGACCACATCCATCGCGATGGCGATCAGGCAGAGGCAGAGGGTCTTGCCGAGGGTCTTGACGAAGCTGGTCGAGACGAGGCCGACGCCGGTGGCCTCCGACAGCGCGGTGACGCAGAGGGTGAAGAGGGCGAGGGCCGCGAGAAACCACATCACCGACGGGTTGCGGAACAGGAAGGAGCGGGTCATTGGGCGGTCTCCGCGGTCAGGTCGAGGGTCATGAAGGTGCTGTGCGGGTCGAGCGCATAGCTGCCGAAGGGCGGGCAGTCGTGGAAGCCGTGCGCCGCGTAGAGGCTGCGGGCGGCGGAGAAATCCGGGTGCACCCCGGTCTCGAGCCAGAGCGCGGTCATCCCGCGCCCCCGCGCCTCGGCGACAATCGCCGCCAGCAGCGCGCGGGCCACGCCCTTGCCGCGGGCGGCGGGGCGGGTGTGCATCGACTTGATCTCGCCATCCGTGGGCGAGAGCTGTTTCAGCGCGCCGATGCCGATCAGCTCCGGGTCAAACACGCCCCAGACGGTGATCTCTGGCGCAAACAGCGCCGCGGCCGGCAGGCGGTGGCAGCTGCCCGGAGGCGCGGTGCCATCGCAGAAGGTGGTGTGACGCTCGATCAGGTCGGCGGCCTCTGGGGTGCAGTCGGGCAGGGTGCGGATCTGCATCGCTCAATCCCCCGCCGCGCGGCCCTTGAGGGCGACGATGCCCTTGGGACGGAACTGGATGAACAGGATGATGAAGAGGATCATGTAGGTCTGCGCCGCCAGGGTGTTGGACGGGTTGAAGAACTCGATGCCCTTCTGCAGGAAGCCGATGAGCGTGGCCCCCGCGAGCGTGCCCCAGACGTTGCCGACGCCGCCGACGACCACGGTCATGAAGCTCTGGACGATGTAATCCGCGCCCATTTCCGAGGTGACCTTGGCATAAAGCCCGATAGCGACACCGGCGATGCCGGCAATGCCGGAGCCCAGACCAAAGGTCAGCATGTTGATCCGGTCGGGGTTGATGCCCATGGAGCTGGCCATGCGCGGGTTCTGGGTCACCGCGCGGACCTCGAGCCCGAGCCGGGTCTTCTTCAGGATGAACAGCAACAGGCCGAGGAACAGCAGCGCCAGCACGAAGATCGCGATGCGGATATAGGCGATCTGGATCACGTCGTTGATCACCCATGCCCCGTCGAGCCAGCCCGGCGAGGTCAGCGGGCGGGCCTGGGTGCCGAAGATGTTCTTGGCCAGCTGCTGCAGCGCGATGGAGATCCCGAAGGTGGCCAGCAGCGTCTCGAGCGGGCGGTGGTAGAGCCAGCGGATCACCAGCCGCTCCATGGCGACGCCGGCGGCGAAGGTGACGGCAAAGGCCAGCGGCAGGGCGACAATCAGCGACAGGGTGTAGTCAGGCACGAAGAGCTGCACCACATAGCCGGTATAGGCGCCCATCATGATGAATTCGCCATGCGCCATGTTGATCACGCCCATCACGCCGAAGGTGATGGCAAGGCCGATGGCGGCGAGGAAGTAGATCGAGGCCAGCGAGACCGCGTCCATCGTCAGGTCGATGGTCTGGCCGACGCCGACGCGGGTCTGCACGCTGGCGAGGGTCTCGGCGGCGGCCTCGGTGATGGCCGGGTCGGCCTCCTCGTAAGTGTCGAAAAAGACATTTGCGGCAAGCGCGGCATCGATGTCTGCGTCTGTCACCAGTTGCGGGACGGTGCCTGCAGCGGCGAGCGCGGCATAGGCCCTGGCGCGGGCCTCGGAGGTGCCGAGCTGGCCGAGAGGGATGCCGCCGACGCGGCCGCCGATGATATTGCCCTCAAGCGCGGCGCGGACCTCGGCGGCCTCGACCAGCGGCGGGGCGAGGTCGGCCTCGACCAGCGCGGCATAGGCGACGTCGCGGTCGATGCCCGCGCCGGAGGTCATAACGCGGGCGATGTTGGCGTCTTCGGGCAGCGTTTCGGCGGCGGTGAAGCGGGTGGCGAGGATTTGGTTGAGCACGGCGCGGCCTTCGACGCTGAGATCGTCCGACATGGCGCGGATCGCCGAGATACGCGCCTCGGAGGTCTCGCCGAACCGGGCGGTCAGGTAGTTGGCGAGCCGTTCCTTGCGGGTGCGCAGCGTCGCGTCTGCCTCGCCCTCGATCGAGGCGGTCAGCGCCTCGAGCTGCGAGGGGTCGGGGTTGCGCGAGATCGCGTCGAGCGCGTCGCGGCGGCGGGTGATGTCGGGGTCGGACAGCTGGAACTGCACCAGCGCCGCACCGATCTCGCGCCGGACGCCGCCGTTGGGCTTGATGTTGCTGAGCCCCTCGCTGGGAACTTCGGCCACCACCTCGCCGCTGTCAATATCGGTCAGCGCATAGGCGTCACCGCGTTCCTCGGCATAGAAGAACAGCCCGTCCGCCTCGCGCTGCCAGACCTCCTTTTCCGCGTAGCGATTGAGAAAACCGGGCACCTCGGGCAGGCCGGAGGCCACCAGCGCCTCGAGCACCGCGCCGATGGTACGGCGCGAGGGCTTGGCGACCAGCGCCTGGTGGTCTTGCAGAATGGCTTGCAGCGGGGCGGGGGCGGAAGGGGGCGTCTCGTCCTGCGCCTGCGCCATCAGCGGCAGGCAAAGGAGCGTCAGACACGCGAGGAGCACGCGGTGCATTGTGGCGGACCTGTTCTTGCGGGAGGGGAGGGGAGGTGCAGGCAAAAGGGGGCGCAGCGATGCCGCGCCCCCCGGGGGGAGGTCAGATCAGTAGTTGGACTTGATCTGCACGCAGGTCGAGGTCTCGGTGTTGTACATGCCGCAGCCGAGGTCTTTCCAGTCGGAGGTCAGCACCGCCGATTCCGGCAGGAAGTCGGTCCAGGCGTCGCCCGGCACTTCCGCGGTCTGGCTGACGATGTCGAACTGGCCGTCCTCGGTGATCTCGCCGATCAGCACCGGCTTGGCCAGGTGGTGGTTGGGCAGCATCACGGCGGTGCCGCCGGTCAGGTTCGGGAACTCCTGGCCGTACATCGCGGTGCGGACGGCGTCGACCTCGGTGGTCTCGGCCGCTTCGACGGCGTTGGCCCACATGTTGAAGCCGATATAGTGGGCTTCCATCGGGTCGTTGGTGACGCGTTCTTCGCCCATCCGGGCCTTCCAGGTCTCGATGAACTCGGCGTTGGCGTCGGTCTCGGCGGACTGGAAGTAGTTCCAGGCGGCGAGGTGGCCGACGAGGTTGGAGGTATCCAGACCCGAGAGTTCCTCTTCCCCGACCGAGAACGCGACGACAGGGATGTCATCGGCCGAGATGCCGGCAGCGGCCAGTTCCTTGTAGAAGCCGATGTTGGCGTCGCCATTGATGGTCGAGATCACGCCGACCTGCTTGCCGTCTGCGCCAAGTGCGACGACGTCAGCCACGATGGTGGCCCAGTCGGAATGGCCGAAGGGGGTGTAGTTGACGAAGATGTCGTCCTCGGCGATGCCCTTGGACTTCAGGTAGGACTCGAGGATGTTGTTGGTGGTGCGGGGATAGACATAGTCGGTGCCGAGCAGGGCGAATTTCTCGACGCCCAGTTCCTCGAGGAAGTAGTCGGTGGCCGGGATCGCCTGCTGGTTCGGCGCGGCGCCGGTGTAGAACACGTTCTTCGAGGACTCTTCGCCCTCATACTGCACCGGGTAGAACAGCAGACCGTTCAGCTCTTCGATCACCGGCAGCACCGATTTGCGCGACACGGAGGTCCAGTTGCCGAAGATCACGTCGACTTCGTGAACGCTCAGCAGCTCGCGGGCCTTCTCGGCAAACAGTGGCCAGTCCGAGGCCGGGTCGACGACGACGGCTTCGAGCTCGCAGCCCAGCAGGCCGCCCTTTTCGTTCTGCTGCTCGACCAGCATCTCGACGGTGTCTTTCAGCGTGGTTTCCGAGATCGCCATGGTGCCGGACAGCGAATGCAGAACGCCGACCTTGATCGGGCAATCGGCGGCAAAGGCGGGTGCGGCGGCGAACATGCCAAGCGCGGCGATACTGGTGAATGTCTTGTTGATACGGGTCATATCTGTCTCTCCCCGCAGGGCGGCTGTGGGACCATTGCGCCAGGGGACGCGGCGGCCTACAGAAAGCCCTGCAACCTATGTTGCGAAAGTGTGGCGGCCGCTTTGAATGCCAGTTCTCTGGGCCGTCACACGCCCTGCGCCGGGTGCCCTTGCGGGATGTCACCGTTGCGTGAGCAAGGACATGAGTTCTGCATTGCGGCGAAGGGATCAATTCCGCCGCGTCGATTTCGAGGCTCCCCTCGGCCATTGCCTCATTTCTGGGCGGCGTTAACCTCTGTTGCTTAAATTGCAGGCTAAATCGCTGGAGATTTGCTCGCAAACTGCCGCGAATCTGGCCATTCGCCCATCCGATATGCTCAATCCGCAGCAGAACACGTGTTTTCAGCGGAGCGCCCCCATCACCTTGCAGTCCTCGATATCCCAAGCCTTTCAACCGCTTGCCGCACAGCCGCGGGCGCGTGGACAGGTCGTGCTCTCGGCCAAGCGTCAGGGCGCGCGCAGCGTGGTCGACGGGCTGCGCCAGGCCGGGGCGATGAAGGCGCTGTTTCCGCGCGGCGGCGACATGCTGCAGGCGATCTGTATCAATACTGCCGGCGGCGTGACCGGCGGCGACCGGCTGTCGCTGAGTGCCAGTGCCGGGCCCGGCGCGGCGCTGGGGCTGACGACGCAGGCGGCCGAGCGCGCCTATCGCAGCCGCGACGGCGAATTCGGCACGGTGGAGAGCACGCTTGCCGTGGCCGCCGGCGGCGTGATGCACTGGCTGCCGCAGGAACTCATTCTCTATGACGGCTGCGCCCTGCGTCGGCGGCTGACGGTCGATCTGGCCAGTGACGCGCGTCTGCTGCTGGTCGAACCGGTGGTTTTCGGTCGCGCCGCCATGGGCGAGCGCCTGAGCGCGGCGCGCTTTCACGACCACATCACCCTGCGCCGCGACGGCCGGCCGCTCTATCTTGATGGAGTTCGCCTTGACGGCGACATCAGCCGCCAGCTGGCCCGCATGGCCATTGCCGGTGGTGCCGGGGCGATGGCCTCGCTGGTCTATGTCGCGCCCGATGCCGAGGCGCATCTGGCCGCCGTCCGTGCCCATCTGCCCGCCAGCGGCGGTGCCAGCCTGCTGGCGCCCGATGTGCTGGTGCTGCGCCTTCTGAGCCCCGACAGCCACGTCCTGCGGCAGCATCTGCTGCCGGTGCTGGACCGGCTGTCTGGCGATACCCTGCCTGTTTCCTGGAGATTGTGACCCGATGAACCTGACCCCCCGCGAAAAGGACAAGCTGCTCGTCGCCATGGCCGCCGAGATCGCCCGCAAGCGGCTGAGCCGCGGCGTCAAGCTGAACCACCCCGAGGCGATTGCCCTGATCACCGACGCCGTGGTCGAAGGCGCCCGCGACGGCCGCTCGGTGGCCGACATGATGGAGGCCGGCGCACAGGTGATCGGCCGCAGCCAGTGCATGGAAGGCGTGCCCGAGATGATCCACGAGGTCCAGGTCGAGGCAACCTTTCCCGACGGCACCAAGCTCGTCACCGTCCACAACCCCATCCGCTGACCCGTCGGGTGGGTTTGCAACCCACCGCCCCCCCAAAGGAGACCCCCCATGACCCGCCTGCTCGCCCCCGTCCTCACCCTCACCGCCGCCCCCGCGCTGGCCCACTCCGGCGCGCATCTGCATCCGCACGGCGCCGGCAACTGGCTGACCGTGGCGCTGGCGCTGGGCCTCGTTGCCCTCGCGACCGCGCTGATGGTGCTGCGCAAATGATCCCCGGCGAGCTCTTTCCCGCCGAGGGCCGCCTGACGCTGAACGACGGCGCCGAGGCGATCACGCTGATGGTGGCCAACACCGGCGACCGGCCGGTGCAGGTGGGCTCGCATTATCACTTTGCAGAAGCCAACCCCGCGCTAGATTTCGACCGGGACGCCGCACGCGGAAGACGTCTGGACATCGCTGCAGGCACCGCAGTCCGGTTCGAACCCGGCCAGCGGCGCGAGGTCAGCCTGATCCCGGTCTCCGGTGCCCGTCGCATCTACGGCTTCAATCAACGGGTAATGGGTACGTTATGAAATACGATGTTTACACCGATCCTTTCGGCATGCTGAAATTCCAGACACAGGCCACCTTGATGGCGATGGAGGCCAGCGCGGTGATCTGGATGCGCGTCATGGGCTGGGCCGGTCTCTGGTCGGTCCTGCCGTCAGAGAACACCCGCATGGTCACCGAAAAGCAGAAGGCCTTCACCGAGGCCGGCACCCGCATGGTGCTGGGCACGATGAAGGGCCAAGAGGCGCACAAGACCCTGGGTCACGCGCTCAAGCCCATTCGCAGCACCACCAAATCCAACGTCGGCCGGCTGATCAAGCGCGGCCCGAAGAGGACATAAACCCAAGATGCCCGCCACGATCAAACGTTCCGATTACGCCGCCATGTTCGGCCCCACCGTCGGAGACCGCCTGCGGCTCGCCGACACCGACCTGATCATCGAGGTTGAGCGCGACCTGATTGCCGAACGGGCCGGCAGTTCCGCGACCGGCGGCCAGGGCGGAACCGCGCTGGCCTATGGCGAGGAGGTCAAGTTCGGCGGCGGCAAGGTGATCCGCGACGGCATGGGCCAGTCGCAGGTCACCCGGGCGGGCGGCGCGGTGGATACGGTGATTACCAACGCGCTGATCGTGGATTACACCGGTATCGTGAAGGCCGACGTCGGCCTCAAGGACGGCCGCATCGCCGCCATCGGCAAGGCGGGCAACCCCGACACCCAGCCCGGCGTCGACATCATCGTCGGGCCGGGCACCGAGGTGATCGCCGGCGAGGGGCGCATTCTCACCGCCGGCGGCTTCGACAGTCACATCCATTTCATCTGCCCGCAGCAGATCGATGACGCGCTGCATTCCGGCCTGACCACCATGCTTGGCGGCGGCACCGGCCCGGCGCATGGCACGCTGGCCACCACCTGCACGCCGGGACCGTGGCACATGGGGCGGATGCTGCAGGCGGCCGACGCCTTTCCGATGAACCTCGCCTTTGCCGGCAAGGGCAATGCCTCGCTGCCCGAGGCGCTGATCGAGCAGGTCAAGGGCGGCGCCTGCGCGCTGAAACTGCACGAGGACTGGGGCACCACGCCCGCCGCCATCGACTGCTGCCTCTCGGTGGCCGATGATATGGACGTGCAGGTGATGATTCACACCGATACGCTCAATGAGAGCGGTTTCGTCGAGCACACCGTGGGCGCCATGAAGGGCCGCACGATCCATGCCTTTCATACCGAGGGTGCCGGCGGCGGCCATGCCCCCGACATCATCAAGATCTGCGGCGAAGAGCATGTGCTGCCTTCGTCGACCAACCCGACGCGTCCGTTCACCGTGAACACCCTGGAAGAGCATCTCGACATGCTCATGGTCTGCCACCACCTCGACAAGTCGATCCCCGAGGACGTGGCCTTTGCCGAGAGCCGCATCCGCCGCGAGACCATCGCCGCCGAGGACATCCTGCACGACATGGGCGCGTTTTCAATCATCGCCTCGGACAGCCAGGCGATGGGCCGGGTGGGCGAGGTGCTGATCCGCACCTGGCAGACCGCCGACAAGATGAAGAAGCAGCGCGGCCGGCTGGCCGAGGAGACCGGCGACAACGACAACTTCCGCGTCCGCCGCTATATCGCGAAATACACCATCAACCCCGCCATCGCGCACGGGTTGAGCCACGAGATCGGCTCCATCGAGCCCGGCAAACGCGCCGATCTGGTGCTCTGGAACCCGGCGTTCTTTGGCGTGAAGCCCGAGATGGTCCTGCTTGGCGGCACCATTGCCTGCGCGCAGATGGGCGATCCCAATGCCTCGATCCCGACGCCGCAGCCGGTCTATTCGCGGCCGATGTGGGGCGCCTATGGCCGCTCGGTCGAGAACTCGGCGGTGACCTTCGTCTCTGCCGCCGCCCAGGCCGAGGGCATTCGCGACACCTGGGGGCTGGCGAAACAGACCGTGGCGGTAGAGAACACCCGCAAGATCGGCAAGTCGCACCTCAAGCTGAACACCGCGACGCCGCATGTTGAGGTGCACCCCGAGACCTACGAGGTGCGCGCCGACGGCGAGCTGCTGACCTGTCAGCCGGCCGAGGTGCTGCCGATGGCGCAGCGGTATTTCCTGTTTTAGGGCGCTCGGCTATGGCAGCGATCACTGAAAGCGACTTCTCTCTGTGCTACGATTTAGGCGTCAAGGTTGTCAAAGGGCAATTGGACTTCAAGGCTGCTGTGAAAGAAGCGACCAGAGCGGGTATGAACTCGACTTCAGCTTCGGACTATATCCGAACCGTCGAGTTTATGACCGAAGGCCGTACCTTCAAGCGCGCTATTAATGCGAATGCTGTTGAGTTATACCTCTCCAACATACAGACCGACTTCGGTCCGGGAGGCTTGAGAAGCGCAATTGAGGCTCTTTCTGGGCATATAGAATACTACGAAAGTTTTAAGCGTGGAAAGTTGCGAACGCTAGCCGAAGTGAGAGACAGGTTCTCAAAGGCATACTCGAATTCGCGGGTTTCCGAAATTGACTACTTGACAGAGGATCTATCAGGAGCCTTTCAGACTCAGATCACAGCGGCAGCCTTGCTTTCAAAAAAGGACCGCGAGACACAATTAAAGCAATGGCGGGAGATTCCGCAACGTTTAAGCGTTCTAACGACCGCATTTCGCCGCAACCCTTACGTCGTGGCCGAGCGATTGAGTATTAGTGAAGGAAAATGTGAAGGCTGTAATAAATCAGCACCTTTCTTCCGAGATGACGGGACAGCTTTCTTGGAGGTCCATCACATTACTCCACTGTCTGAGGGGGGGCTTGACACGATTGAAAACACAATGGCCCTTTGCCCCAATTGCCATAGAGAAGCCCACTTCGGAAGCGATCGAGCGAGATTTAGAGAATGACCCTCCCCGTCACCCAGACCGTGATCCCCCATCCCGACAATTGCACCGACCGGGTGCACCTCACCTACGGGGACCGCTTCCTGCGCCGCAAGGTGCTCACCACCGAGCGCGGCTTGCGCTTTCTGGTCGATCTTGAGCACACCACCTCGGTCGATCACCGTCAGGGCTTTGCCCTGGCCAATGGCGCCTGTATCGAGGTGGTGGCCGCCGAGGAGGACCTCTACGCCGTCACCGGCCAAGATCTCACACGGCTGGCCTGGCATATCGGCAATCGCCACACGCCGTGCCAGATCGACGGGGCCCGCCTGCTGATCCAGCGTGACCCGGTGATCGGCCACATGCTCGAACATCTGGGCGCCACGCTCGCCGAGGTGACCGAGCCCTTTACCCCCGAGGGCGGCGCCTATGGCCATGGCCGCACCCATGCGCATGAGCACGGGCACACGGCACATGCACACTGACCTGCTGACCCTGCAACACTGGCTCTCGCCGTCCTTTCCGGTCGGCGCCTTCGCCTATTCGCACGGGTTGGAGACCGCCATCGCCCGTGGCTGGGTGACCTCGGCCGAGAGCCTGCGCGACTGGCTGGAGCCGCTTTTGCAGGACGGCACCGGCCGCGCCGACGCGGTGCTGATCGCGCTGGGCTGGCAGGCCGAGGACGCGGCCGCGCTGGGCGAGGTCGATGCCACCGCGCGCGCCTTTGCCGCCTCGGCCGAGCGCCTGCAGGAGGGCCACCTGCAGGGCGCGGCCTTCTGCCAGACCGTACGCGACATCTGGGGTTTCGACCTGCCGGACCTGATGCTGCCGGTGGCGCTGGGCCGCGCCGCGCGGCTGGCCGGCCTGCCGCTGGAGGCGACCACGGCGATGTACCTGCATGCCTTCGCCGGCAACCTGGTGTCGGCCGCGATCCGCCTCGTGCCGCTGGGCCAGACTGAGGGGCAGGCGGCGCTGGCCGCGCTGACCCCGCTTTGCGCCCGGCTGGCGGCGGAAACCACCGGGGCCACGGCCTCGGACCTCTATTCCAATGCCTTCCTGTCGGACGTGGCGGCGATGGCGCATGAAACCCTGCAACCAAGGATCTTTCGCTCATGACCCGGATGAACGGACCCCTCCGCATCGGCATCGGCGGCCCCGTCGGCGCCGGCAAGACCACGCTGACCGCCAAACTCGCCGGGCTGATGCACCCCGGCTATTCGATCGGGGTGATCACCAATGACATCTACACGCAGGAGGACGCCGAGGCGCTGATGCGCATGCAGGTGCTGCCCGGCGACCGGGTGATGGGGGTGGAAACCGGCGGCTGCCCGCATACTGCGATTCGCGAGGATGCCTCGATCAACCTCGCCGCCATTGCCGAGATGCGCAGGCGGCACGCCGATCTCGAGGTGGTGCTGGTGGAGTCGGGAGGCGACAACCTCTCGGCCACCTTCTCGCCGGAGCTGGCGGATTTCACCATCTATGTGATCGATGTGGCGGCCGGCGAGGAGATCCCGCGCAAGGGCGGCCCGGCGATCACCAAGTCGGACCTGCTGATCATCAACAAGACCGATCTGGCGCCGCATGTCGGCGCGTCGCTCGAGGTGATGGAGCGCGATGCGATCCGGATGCGGCAGGGCCGGCCGTTCCTGTTCACCGCGCTGCGGCATGACAAGGGGCCGGACGCGGTGCTTGCGGCGATCTGCGAGATGGCCGGCCTGCGGAGCCTCGACGCGGCGGCGTGAGCGCGGGTGAGGCGGCCGCGCGGGTCCTTGGCGACGCCGCCCTGTTACACCATGCGGGGCTCCAAGCTTCTCGCGTCCCGGCCTCCGCGCCGGGACCGTAATCGGTCACCGCGTGTCAGACGGCTTTCGGGTCGAAGGGTTTGCCCGTTCGCAGCATCGCGTTGAGGATCGTTAGCAGCTTGCGGGCGACCGCGATGATGGCCTGTTTCGCGGTCTTGCCT
>NZ_JAXMOR010000043.1:0-37973 GCF_034669705.1 Marinovum sp. | reverse complement strand
GGCATCACCGGCTTCTTCGGCGAGACCTCCGAGATCACCGGCGCCGAGCACATCTGCCAGAAACGCGCGATCAACGAAGAGGTCGGCGAGCGCTGGTACAAGATGTGGAAGGCCTATCAGGACGACGTGATCTTTGCCCATCAGACCGATGACCTGTCTGACAGCCAGCCCACCAAGGGCAATATCGAGGGCGGTCTGACCACCATCGAGGAAAAGGCCCTCGGCAACCTCGAGAAGATCGGCCGGACCTCGCAGTTCATCGACATTCTCGACCCGGCCGAGGCGCCGCAGTCGGGCAATGGGCTCTACTTCATGGACAGCTCCTCGGCGGCGGCGGAATGCGTGACGCTGATGGCGGCGGGCGGTGCTGTCATCCACACCTTCCCGACCGGTCAGGGCAACGTGGTGGGCAACCCGATCGTGCCGGTGATCAAGATCACCGCCAACCCGCGCACCGTGCGCACCATGGCCGAGCATGTCGACGTCGATGTTTCCGGCATCCTGCGCCGCGAGCAGACCATCGACGAGGCCGGCGACGCGCTGATCGAGATGATCTGCCGCACCGCCAACGGCCGCAACACCGCCGCCGAGGCGCTGGGCCATCGCGAGTTTTCGATGACCAAGCTCTACCGGTCGGCCTGAGGCGGCCGCCGGGGGCGGGCCAGACGCGCCGCCCCCGGTTCAAACACTTTCCCTGCGGGCCGTGCCGGGGCAGGAGTCTGCTGGTCCGACGGCGCCGGCCTGGCAGACCGCCGGGCCACCGTCCGATATCGCTTCCAGGCGGATTTTCCGCGATGGCCTTGGCCTCCGCCGCCGGCGACGGGATCGCTGCGGTTGCCGGGTTTTTCAGCGCCAGGGACGGGCAGGCGGCCCCTCCTGCCGGTTGTATTTGCAAGAAAACCGGCGCTGGCGTAGGATCGGCCTCCCTTTGGGCGGTACGGAGTTTTGCGTGACCTCAGACAAGACACTCGGGCGTGGTCCGTTGCACCGGCTGCGGCGGTTGATCCTCAGGGGCTTTCGCCAGCTGGCCCTGCCGATGCTGCAGCGGCCCCGACAGGTGCAGACCGCGGCGTTGTGCTACCGCAAGGCCGAAACGGGAGTGCAGGTGCTGCTGATCACCAGCCGGGGCACCGGGCGCTGGATCATCCCCAAGGGCTGGCTGATGCGCGGCAAGAACGCCGGCGAGGCAGCGGCAACCGAGGCCTGGGAAGAGGCGGGGGTGCAGGGGGCCCCGCCGGCCACGACGCCCATCGGTTCCTACATCTATGACAAGATCACCAACAGCGGCCTGCCGGTGACGGTCGAGACCCTGGTGTTTCCGATCGAGGTGCGCAGCCTCGCCCAAGATTACCCCGAGGTCTCCGAGCGCGACCGCCGCTGGCTCGATCCGGCCGAAGCGGCGGGGATGGTGGCCGAGCCGGGCCTGCAGCAGATCCTCAGGGAGTTCGCCGGCACTCTGAGGGAAACCTCCGGCGGCTGAACGTGTTTCTTGCCCGAAGTGGCGGTTTCACGTATTGCCGCCGGAACAAAACGGGAGGGACACATGTCCGACAACAACCTGGATCCCAGCCACCTGGAGACCCTTGACCGAGACTTGGGCCGGCTTTCGACGCTGGAACAGGCCACGGCCTATGTCAGCCGGCCGATGATGGGGACGGGCATCGCGCTGATGTTCGTGGTCTTCGCGGCGCTGATCGCGGCGCTGATCTTCGGTCAGGCGGACAACACCTTTATCGTGGTGGTCGCCGCCGCCTTCGGCGCCTACATGGCGCTCAACATCGGCGCCAACGACGTCGCCAACAACATGGGGCCGGCGGTCGGCGCCAATGCCATGTCGATGGGCGCGGCCATCGTGATCGCCGCGATCTTCGAGAGCGCCGGCGCATTGCTGGCGGGGGGCGACGTGGTCTCGACCATCGCCAAGGGCATCATCGCACCGGAAAGCATGGGCACCTCTGCGGCCTTCATCTCGGCGATGATGGCGGCGCTCCTGGCCTCGGCACTCTGGGTCAACCTCGCCACCTGGATCGGTGCGCCGGTCTCGACCACCCATTCGGTGGTCGGCGGGGTGATGGGCGCGGGCATCGCCGCGGCGGGCTTTGCCGCCGTCAGCTGGGGCCAGATGAGCGCCATTGCCGCCAGTTGGGTGATCTCGCCGGTGCTGGGCGGGCTGATCGCGGCCGGGTTCTTGTGGTTCATCAAGTCCAACATCATCTACCGCGACGACAAGATCGCCGCGGCGCGCAAATGGGTGCCGGTACTGGTGGGGATCATGGCGGGGGCCTTTTCCGCCTATCTCGCGGTCAAGGGCTTCAAGAAGATCGTCAAGATCGAACTGCCGATGGCGCTGCTGATCGGGCTGGGCTGCGCCGTGGCGGTCTGGCTGATCATGATCCCGGTGATCCGCCGGCAATCGGTCGGGCTGGAAAACCGCAACAAGTCGCTCAAGGTGCTGTTCGGTATTCCGCTGATCGTCTCGGCGGCGATGCTGAGCTTTGCCCATGGCGCCAATGACGTGGCCAACGCGGTCGGGCCGCTGGCGGCGATCGTGCAGGCCTCGGTGACCGGCGATTTCACCCAAGCCATCGAGATCCCGCTCTGGGTGATGGTGATCGGCGCGCTCGGCATCTCCTTCGGCCTGTTCCTTTTCGGGCCCAAGTTGATCCGCATGGTCGGCAACCAGATCACCAAGCTGAACCCGATGCGCGCCTATTGCGTCGCGCTCTCGGCGGCGATCACGGTGATCGTGGCCAGCTGGCTGGGCCTGCCGGTGAGCTCGACCCATATCGCGGTGGGCGGCGTCTTTGGCGTCGGCTTCTTCCGCGAATGGGACACCGAGCGGCGGATGCGCAAGTCCAAGCAGAAGATCACCGGCCTGCCGGAACTGGCTCCCGAAGAGCGCCGCCGCCGCAAGCTGGTGCGCCGTTCGCATTTCCTGACCATCATCGCCGCCTGGGTGATCACCGTGCCCGCCGCGGCGATCCTCTCGGCCGGCATCTTCCTGGTCATCAACGGCATCAGCCTGGGCTGAGCTTCGGGCCGGGCGTTTGTGCGCCCGGTCGCCGCACTCTCAGTATTCGATCGCGTCGAGAAACCGCTGCTGCGCCCTGTCGAGATGCGCCTCGAGAAGCCGCGCGGCCAGATCGGCATCTGCCGCGCCGACCGCATCGAGGATCTCGAGGTGCTCGTCGAACGCCTCGCCATGGCTGAGGTAGCGCGGCGGCAGCTGCAGCCGCACCAGCATCTGCTTGGTCTCTAGCTTGCGAAAGATCTCGTCGATCAGGCCGCTGCCCAATGCGCGCAAAAAACTCTGGTGCAGCTCCCAATCGAGCTGGGTCCGGCGGCGCACCAGTGCCTGGCGCTGCTCGGGCGTGTCGGTCGAGGCTGCCATGATCTCGTGCGAGCGGCGGCGCAGATCGGCCACCTCGGCGGGGTCGTGATCGGCCGCATAGGCCCGCACCGCCGGCATCTCGACCAGCTTGCGCAGCTGGTAGATCTCGCGCACTTCGGCGGCGTCGATCTCGTGCAGGATCACGCCCTTCTTGGCAATCAGCTCCACCACGCCTTCGCCTTCCAGCCGCTTCAGCGCCTCGCGCACCGCGGTGATGGTCGAGCCGGTGGCGTCGCAGATCTCGCGCTGGGTGACCAGCCGGCCGGGGCGAAAGGCGCCCTGCATCAGGCATTGCAGAAACCGCTCATAGGCGCCGGAACGCTGGACGGAAGGGGCGGCGCTGTCGTCGGTCGGGGCGGTCACTTCACTGGGCACGGTCGGTCTCCGGACTGAGGGCTTGCAAGGGGCGTCGTTGTCGAAGTCCGGCATCCCGCACCTTCCTTACGCGCAAGCCCGGGCCACTTTCAACCGCGCCTTGCGGCCGGGCGCGGCGCGGGCGCATGGGCGGGCGGTCAGCGACATGCGCAAGACAGGGGGCAGGCCGGGCCATCGGGCAGGGCACCTTTCGACTGGGAACAATTTCAAATTGACTCAGGTGTTCGACTCTGTCAAATCTTTCCTAAGATCTCAGCTAAGCTCCCAACTGAGCTGCGACACCTGAAGCCCCGGAGGACCCCGATGATCTGCCGTGATGACACCAGCTTGCCACGCCCCGACGCCGCCGTGCGGACCTTGGTCTGATGATGGAGGGCTTTGCGACATTCCTTGGTTATCCGCGGCCCGCAGGTCGCCCCGGTCTCCGCAACCACCTGCTGGTGTTGAACACCACCGGGCTGACCGATGCCGCCGCCCGCCGGATCGCTGCGGCGCTGCCGGGCGCGGTCTTTGCCGGCACGATGTACGGCATGGGGATGGTCGGGCGGGATGCCCGATGCCATCTTGCGACGCTGGCCGGGTTGGCGACCCATCCGAACTGCGGCGCGGTGCTGCTGATCGGTGCCGACCGCACCCGGCTCGATCAGCTGATCGCGGTGCTCGAGCGCGACGGGCGGCCCTTCGTGGCGCTGGGTCTCGACGACACCGGCCATGACGCCCAGGGTCTGAGCCAGCGCGGTATCGCGGAGGGGGCGGGCCTGTTGCGGCAGCTCTCGGCGCAGCGGCGGCAGGCCTGCCCGGTCAACGACCTGTTCCTGGCCTTCGAATGCGGCCTGTCGGACCCGTCCTCCGGGCTGGCGGCCAACCCGCTGCTGGGCCATGTCGCCGATTGGCTGGTCGATGCCGGTGGCAGCGTGGTGCTGGGCGAGAGCATCGAGTGGCTGGGCACCGAGGACGAACTGGCGCAGCGCGCCGAGACCCCCAAGGTGGGGGCAGCCCTGAAACGCGCGGTCTCGCGCCGGCTGGCGCTGGCGCAGGCGGCCGGGATCGACCTTTTGGGCACCAACCCCAACGCCGCCAACATCAAGGCCGGTCTCAGCACCATCGAGGAAAAGGCCAGCGGCGCGGTGCTCAAGGCCGGCACGCGGCCGATCCGCTCGGTGCTGGACTATGCCGAAGCGCCCGCCGGGCCGGGGCTGCATTTCATGGATGCGCCCAGCTATTCGCCCGAAAGCCTGACCGGTTTCGTCGCTGCCGGGGCGCAGATGATCCTCTTTACCACCGGCCTCGGCAACAGCTGGTGCAGCGCGCTGGCGCCAACCCTGAAGTTGACCGCCAATGCCGCCACCGCGCAGGGCCTGCCGGGCCAGATCGACGTCGATGCCTCCGGCGCATTGGCCGGGACCTCCATCGAGACGCTGGCCGCCGGGCTGTTGGCGCAGATCGAAGCCACCGCCTCGGGCCAGCTCACCTTTGGCGAGATCCTGGGCGAGGGCGGTGAATCCATCAGCCGGTTCGGAGAAGCGATATGACCGCCGCGAAGGCCCATACCGTCGCCGCCGAGGACATGGTGGCCTACCTGCTCGCCCCGGTCGCGCCGGGCGCCGAGGTCACCGTGCAAGGCGCGCGGACCGGCGAGGTCACGGCGCGCGAGGCGATCGCGGCGTTTCACAAGATCGCGCTGCGCGACATTGCCGCCGGCGAGACGCTCTGGCGCGGCGGCTGGCCGATCGGCCGCGCAGGTTCAGACATCGCGGCGGGGGCGCATGTGCACACCCACAACCTCGTCAGTGCCCATTCGACGAAATCAAAGGAAGACCGATGACCGAGACCTTGCCGAGGACCCTGAAAAAAGGGCGTGAATTCAAGCAGAAGTTGGCCGAGGGTCGGGCGGTCTCCGGGGCCTGGTCGACGCTGGGCTCGACCGAGGTGGCCTGCCTGATGGCGCGCGCCGGGCTCGATTACCTGCTGGTCGATCTCGAGCACGGGCGCGGCGGCATCGACGCGCTGGCGGCGCAGGTGCAGGCGCTGTCCGGCTATGACACCGCGGTGATGGTGCGCCTGCCGGACCATGACACCGGCAGTGTCAAACGCTGTCTCGACGCCGGTGCCAATGCGCTTCTGGTGCCGCAGGTCGATACCGCGGCAATGGCCGAAGCCGTGCTCGAGGCGGCGCTCTTTCCCGGCGCGGGCCGGCGCGGCGTGGCGGTGGGCGCGATCCAGGCCGCCGACTGGGGCTATGCGGCCGAGAGCTACTATCAGCACGCCAATGACGCGTTGACCGTGCTGATGCAGATCGAGTCGCCCGAGGCGCTGGACAATTTCGACGCCATCCTGGCGGTGCCACGGCTCGACGGCATCTTTGTCGGCCCCAATGACCTCTCGGCCACCATGGGCCTGTTTCGCCGGTTCGACGCGCCGGAGTTCCGCACCGCCTTTGACCGGGTGCTCGAGGGCACGCTGGCGGCGGGCAAGGTCTTTGGCGCGCTGCCGGCGCCGGGACTGGCGCTCGAGGATCTGGTGAGACGCGGCGCGCAGGTGGTGCCGGGGGGCTCTGACCAGTCGATGCTGCGGGCCGGCGCGCAGGCGCTGATCGCCGGGCTCAAGGCCGCGGGAACGCCGGCATGAGCGCGGTGCAGCCCCCGGTTCTGCCCGCCCCGGCCACGTGGTCCGGCGCGGCGGATTTCGAGACCCGCGATCCCGCCTCGCGGCAGGTGGTCGGCCGCTACGGCTTTGCCACGCCAGAGCAGGTGCGTCAGGTGCTCGCCACCGCGCGGCAGGGGTTTGCAGCCTGGTCTGTGTTCACCGTCAATGCCCGCTGCGACCGGCTGGGCACTTGGCTGGCACGGATCGAGGACGAGACCGAGGTGCTGGCCGGGGCGATGACCGACGAGCAGGGCAAGCCGCTGGCGGAATCCCGCGCCGAGATCGGCAAGGCGCTGCGCGAGGCGCGGCAGATGCTGGGCTTTGCCCGTGCCCATGGCGGCCGGACCCTGCCGGGCCGCGCGCCGGGCTGGAGCAACACCATCCAGCGCCGGCCGCGCGGGGTGGTGCTGGCGATCACCCCGTGGAACTTTCCCGTGCTCACCCCGCTGCGCAAGCTGGTTCCGGCGCTGGCCATGGGCAACGCTGTGGTGCTGAAACCCTCGGAATACACTCCGGCGGCGGCGATGCATCTGGTGCGCTTGGCCCAAGGGCTGCTGCCCGACAGCACGCTCTGTCTGGTCAACGGCGCCGGCGAGGTGGCGGCCGGGCTGGTCGCGGCAGAGGTCGACGCGATCTCCTTTACCGGCTCGGTCGCCACCGGGCGCAAGATCGGTGCCGTCGCCGGCGGCAACCTTGTGCCGGTCTCGCTGGAACTGGGCGGCAAGAACGCCGCCATCGTCGACCGGGTCGTTGATCTCGATGCGGCGCTCGATGCGATTATTGGCGCGGCCTTTCAATGCGCCGGCCAGCGCTGCACCGCGATCAGCCGGGTGATCGCCCGCTCCGAGATCTACGACGCCGTCCGCGACGGGCTGATCGCACGGATGCAGGCGCTGATCGCCGGGCCGGGGCGCGACCCTGCCACCACACTCGGCCCGATCACCACGCCGGCGCAGCTCGACCGGATCACGCATCTGGTGCGTTCGGCAGAGCTCGAGGGCGCGACGGTGCTGACCGGCGGCCAGCGGCTGTCGCCCGAGAGCGCGCCAGAGGGGCTGTTCTTTGCGCCGACGCTGATTGCCACCGAGGACAGCGCCAACCCGGCGGTGCAGGAGGAAATCTTTGGCCCGGTGCTGACCCTGTCGCGCTTCGAGAGCGACGATGCGGCGCTGGAGATGGCCAATGCCACCGACTTCGGCCTGACCAGCGCGATTTTCACCGACCGGCTCGATTTTGCCCGTCGCGCGATGGACGCGCTGCAAAGCGGCATGATCCACCTCAACCACGGCACCGCGCCCGATGACAACATGCCCTTCGTCGGCATCAAGGCGTCGGGCCTCGGCACCGGCTCCGTCGGCCCCTCCACCCTCGATTTCTACACGACCGAACATGCCGTCTATCAGGCCGGCTGAAGGAGACCCCCATGAAGTTCACCAATATCGAAATCCGCGCCTGTCGCCATGAGCCCGATCAGGCCTACAGCCTGAAGGACGGCAAGCCGATCGACTTCGAATTCCTCGCCATGCGCTTCGACACCGACGAGGGGATGAGCATCGAGACCTTCGGTTTTGCCGGCCGCAGCGCGCTGGCGATGGGGGCGGTCTCGGCCGAGCTGTTGCGGCCGTTCTTCCTCGGCCGCGACCCGGACTACCGCGAGCAGCACTGGCATGACTATCGCCGCTTCAACCGCGCCTGGAACTTCACCCCGGCCTATGCCTATGCGCCCTATGACATCGCCTGTCACCTGGCGCAGGCGCAGACGGCGGGGCTGCCGCTTTACAAGCACTTGGGCGCGGTGCGCGATGCGGTGCCGATCTACGGCTCCTCGCTGACCCTGCCCACGGCCGAGGCCTATGCCGAGGAGGCCCGTGCGCTTCAGGCCAAAGGCTGGGCCGCCTACAAGCTGCACCCGCCGGCGGATATCGACATCGCCTTCGAGGCCCACCGTGCCTGCCGCGCGGCAGTGGGCCCGGGCTTCCGGCTGATGTCGGACCCGGTCAGCAACTTCAATTTCCAGCAGAACCTGCACTTCGGCAAAATGCTGGAAGAGCTGAATTATTACTGGCTCGAAGAGCCGATGTTCGACGAGTGCCACGGCTCGATGCGCGAACTCACGCGCCAGCTGCGCATTCCCATCGTCGGCGGCGAAACCGCCGAGAACCACCCCGCCGGCGTGGCCGAGCTGGTGGCGACCCGGGCGGTGGATATCGTGCGCGCCGATGCCTCGTGGTCGGGCGGGATCACCGGGCTGATGAAGACCGCGCATCTGGCCGAGGCGCATGGCATGAACTGCGAGATCCACACCGCGATCTATCACCCGCTCGAGCTGGTTAACCTGCATTGCGCCGCCGCGATCCGCAACAACGAGTTCTTCGAGGTGCTGGTGCCCGAAGAGCTGTTCGCCATCGGCCTGAAGGATCCGATCGACATCCGCGACGGTCAGGCGCACCTGCCGCAGGGGCCGGGGCTCGGGATCGCGCTCGACTGGGATTTCATCGACAACGCGACGCTGAAGGTGCTGTGATGTCGGATATCGCGCAAACCGCCCAGGCCACACGGGCCGTCAACGAAGAGCGCCGCCGTCGCTGGCGGCAGGCCGCGATCTATGCGGCGCTGGCGGCGGTGACCTTCGTCATGACCTTCCCGATCCTCTGGATGGTCTCGGTCTCGCTCAAACCCACCACCGAAACCTTTTCGCTGCCGCCGCGGCTGTTGCCCGACACCTTCCATTGGGGGGGCTATGCCAAGGTGCTGACCGACCCCAAGTTCCGCAGCTTCCTGATCAACAGCTATCTGGTCGGCCTCGCCGTCACCGCATTGTCGCTGGTGATCGGTACGCTCGCCGCCTTCGGCTTCTCGCGCTACCGCTTCTTCGGCGACCGGGTGGCCAAGCTGTTCGTCATCACCACCCAGATGGTGCCGACGATCACCCTGCTGATCCCCTATTTCGGCGTGATCGTCTTTCTCGGGCTCTACGACACGCTCTGGGGGCTGATCCTGACCTACCTGACCTTCGCGCTGCCCTATTCCATCGTGATGATGAACGGCTACCTCGACACCATCCCCAAGGATTTCGACGAGGCCGCCACCATCGACGGCTGCACCCCGCTGGGCGTGCTGGTCCGGGTGCTTTTGCCGGTGGCGCTGCCGGGGATCATCTCGACCGCGGTCTACACCTTCCTGCTGGCCTGGAACGAGTTCCTGTTCGCCCTGGCGCTGACCCGGTCGATGGACATGCGCACCGTGCCGGTGGGGATTTCGATGATGGTCGGCGAGTTCGGCCTGAAGTGGGACGAGATGATGGCGTTCTCGGTGATCGGCTCCTTGCCGGTGCTGATCCTGTTCATGCTCGTTCAGAGATTTGTCGTCGGCGGATTGTCCGCAGGGGGCGTCAAGGGGTGAGGAGCCCCCCGGGGCGCACCCGCGCTCCACATTTCAACAAGGAGGAGACTACCATGATCAAGAGACGTTTCACCGCATGGGCTCTGGCCGCGGCAACGGCGCTGACGCCGATCGCCGGCCAGGCGGCCGAGATCGAATGGCTGCAATGGTTCGCGGCCGAGAACACCGACGGCTTTTACGACGAGTTGGTCGCCGACTTCGAGGCGCAGCACCCCGACATCACCGTCAAGTTGGTCACCCAGCCCTTCGGCAAGGTGCGCGAGAGCATCGTCACCGACAATGCCATCGGCGTGGGATCGGACGTTCTGGGCCTCAACATGCCCTGGACCAAGGAATTCCTCGACATCGGCATTCTCGCACCGCTCGACGCGTACCTGGCCCGCGACGACAACAGCTTTGCCACCTCTGACCTGGTCGAGGCTCCGATCGGCAAGATCGACGGTCATACCTGGATGGTGCCGCTCAACGCCTTTCCCTTCGTGATGCACGTCAACATGGAGCTGGTGCGCCGGGCCGGTTTCGACGCGCCGCCCGCCACCTGGGAGGAGCTGGCCGCTCAGGCCAAGGCGATCTCGGCGCTCGAGGATGGCACCTCCGGCATCGGCATGCCGTTTTCCTCGCAGCCGCCGTCGAATGGCCCGATCCTGACCTTCCTGCCGCTGCTCTATGCCCATGGCGGCCGGATCATGGACGGCACCACGCCCGACTTCGACAACCCCAAGGTGGTGGCGACGCTGCAGTTCCTGATGGAGATGCAGGACGCCGGTGCACTGGCACCCGGCGCGGCCTCGCGCACCGGCGGGGTCGATCTTGAAGAGTTCATCGCCGGGCGCACCGGTTTCCTGATCTCGCCGGGCGTCCATTCCAGCTCGATCACCAGCCGCAACCCGGATCTGGACTATGCGCTGGTGCGGGTGCCGACGAACGGCGAGGCCGCCTACCGCGTGCATGGCTGGGAAATCGGCATCGCCGCGGACAGCGACGAGAAGGAAGCAGCCTGGACCTTCGTGAACTACCTGCTGTCGCCAGAGGTCAACGCCCGCGCCGCCAAGGCCGCCAATGCGTTGCCCGGCAACCTCAAGGCGCTGGATGCGGTGCGTGAGGGCGCCGACGAGTCGCTGGTCCGGCAGATGGAGATCCTCGAAGGCGACACCCCGGTCGAAGAGATGCGCCAGTCGCCCAAGGCGGCGGCCAGCTGGTCGGTGATGACCGAGGAAATCCAGGCCATGCTGCGCGGCGACCAGACCCCCGAAGAGACCGCCGCCGCCGTTCAGGCGCGCTGGATGGACCTCGCCGGGTGATCCACCCCCAGTGATCCGACAGGGCCTGGCGCGCTCATGGTGCCCGGCCGACCTGCAAGAAGGACAGTCACGTGACTTCAACCATTCGCCAGATGACCACCCGGGGCACGCCCTACCTGTTCCTGCTGCCGGGGCTGGTGATCCTCGGGGCGCTGCTTTCGGTGCCGCTTTACAAGGTGGTGGAATATTCGCTCTACGACAACGTCATCGTCGAGCGGAACCCCACCTTTGTCGGCCTCGACAACTACACCACGCTGCTCACCGATCCCGGCTACTGGAGCGCGGGGTTCAACACCATCGTCTTTACCGTCGGGTCGGTGCTGGGCCACATGATCGTCGGCATCGGGCTGGCGCTGCTGGTCAATGCCGACATCGCGCCGCGCGCGCGCACCTTCTTTCGCTCGATGCTGGTGCTGCCGTGGATTTTCACCGCCGTCGTCGTGGCACTCAACTGGCAGCTGCTGCTCAACCCCTTCGGGCTGATCAACTACATGCTGCAATGGCTGGGGCTGACGTCTGAGCCGCTTGACTGGCTGGGCGATCCCGACCTTGCGATGTGGTCGCTGCTGCTGATCTCGACCTGGCGCGGCTATCCCTTCATCATGGTGAGCTTCCTGTCGGGGCTGCAGACCGTCCCGCGCGAGCTGTACGAAGCGGCCGAGATCGATGGTGCCGGGTTCTGGCACAAGTTCTGGCATGTCACCCTGCCGCAGCTGAAACCGGTGATCTTCGGCGTCGCGCTTCTGGACCTGATCTGGACCTTCCAGCTCTTTCCGCTGGTCTGGCTGTCCACCGGCGGCGGTCCCGGCCGGGCGACCGAGGTGCTCTCGACCCTGACCTTCCGCCTTGCCTTTGTCGATTTCCAGTTTGCCCAGGCGGCGACCGTCGCCGTGTCCATCCTCATCATCTCGGCGGCCTTCACGCTGCTCTATCTGCGCAATGAATCGCGCCGTCTGTAAGATCCGGAGACCCCATGTCACGCATTGAAATCCGAAACCTCGTCAAGATGTACGGCGCTCACCAGGCGCTGCACGGGATCGACATCTCGATCCAGCCCGGCGAGTTCTGCGTCCTCGTCGGACCGTCTGGCTGCGGCAAGTCCACCACCCTGCGGATGGTGGCCGGGCTCGAGACCATCTCCGGCGGCGAGATCGCCATCGGCGACCGTGTCGTCAACGGGCTGCGCCCCAAGGAACGCGGCATCGCCATGGTGTTCCAGAATTACGCGCTCTACCCGTCCAAGACGGTCTACAACAACATGGCGTTCTCGCTGCAGCTGTCGCGGATGCCCAAGCCCGAGATCGAGCGCCGGGTCAGCGAGGTGGCCGATATCCTCGAGCTGACGCCGCTGCTCGAGCGCAAGCCCGGCGCGCTCTCGGGCGGCCAGCGCCAGCGCGTCGCCATGGGCCGCGCCATCGTGCGCGACCCGGAGGTCTTCCTGTTCGACGAGCCGCTCAGCAATCTCGATGCCAAGCTGCGCGGCCAGATGCGGGCCGAGATCAAGCGGCTGCATCAGCGACTGCAGAACACCATCATCTATGTCACCCACGATCAGGTCGAGGCGATGACGCTGGCCGACCGCATCGTCATCATGCGCGACGGACGGATCGAACAGCAGGGCACGCCGGATGCGATCTTCCACGACCCCGACACCGTCTTTGTCGCCGGTTTCATGGGCAGCCCGCCGATGAACCTGGTCGAATGCATGGTGACACCGACCGGGCTCAGGCTCGGCGACAGCGAGATCGCCTGCCAGACCCCGCCGGGGCTGCGCTCGGGCGCGCGGGTGATCTGCGGCATCCGCCCCGATGACATCCGCCCGGCTGAGGACCTGCCCGGCGGTGCCACGGCCACCCTGCCTGTCGACCTGATCGAACAGCTGGGCACCGAGAAGCTGGTGCATTTCCGCGCCGGCGATCACGCGATGATCGGCAAGACCGGCGGCCGTGCCAACCTGGCCGAGGGGCGGCCGCATCCGCTGTCGTTCGACATGGCGCATGCCTATTTCTTCGACCCCGAGACGGAAAAGCGCATCCGATGAGCCAGCCTGTCAAACCTGTGGGCCTCGGCTTCGGCCTGCTGGGCACCACCAACGCCGCACCGGTGTCCGACGCCGAGGCCGAGGCGATGTTTGCCGCCGCCTGGCACATGGGGCTGCGCCGCTTCGACACCGCGCCGCTCTATGGCGGAGGGCTGTCGGAAGAGCGCCTGGGTCGGCTGCTGCGCGGCCGGCCGCGCGGCGACTACCTGCTGTCCTCCAAGGTCGGCCGCTACCGCGACTACGCGGCGGTGGTCAGCAATCCCAAGGACAACCCCGGCGACTGGCACGACTATTCCCGCGATGCCACCCTGCGCTCGGTCGAGGCCAGCCTGACGCGGCTCGGAACCGACCGGCTCGACATCGTGTTCCTGCACGATTGCGACGATCACATCGGCGCCGCGCTGGAGGGTGCGCTGCCGGTGCTGGCCGATCTCAAGGCGCAGGGGGTGATCGGCGCGCTGGGTGTCGGCAGCAATGTCGCCGCCACCCACCTGGCGCTGCTACAACGGGCCGCGCTTGACGTGCTGATGGTGGCCGGGCGCTTTACCCTGCTGGACCAGTCGGCGGCCAAAGCGCTGTTTCCGCTTTGCGAAGCGCGTGGCACCGAGGTCGAGCTGGCCTCGCCGTTCAACTCCGGCATCCTCGCCACCGGGCCCGACGATCCCGGCACCCGCTTCGACTACCAGCCGCCGGACGCCGCGATCCGCGACCGGGTGCGCACCATCGCGCAGGTCTGCGCCGCTCAGGGCGTCTCGCTCAAACGCGCCGCCCTGCAGTATTCCGCCGCCCCGAGGGCGGTGACCCGGCTGGTGCTGGGGCTGACCGATCCCGACGGGCTGCGCTCCAACCTTGCCGATCTGGCCGATCCGGTGCCGGATGCCCTCTGGCCGGCGCTTGCCGCGCTCGGCCTGCCGGACCCAAGCGAGAGAGCGCTGACATGACCCTGCCGATCATCGACGCCCATGTGCATATCTGGGACCGCAGCCGCGATGAGACCTTCATCGCCGAACAGCAGTTCCCCAGCCTGACCGGCAAACAGTTCCTGCCGGACGACCTCGCCCCGGTGCTGGCCGAGACCGGCGCCGAAAGCGCCGTGTTGGTCCATGGGCCGGCCACGGTGAAACATGCGCTGCATTGCCTCGACCTCTGCCGCGAGCATGCACTGCTTCGCGCGGTGGTGGGCTGGGTCGATCTGCGCGACCCGGACTGCGCGGCGCAACTGGCCGAACAGGCCGCCGACCCTGCGTTTCGCGGTGTCCGTTTCACCCCGCTGCTCGATGCCGATCCCGAAGGCTACCTGCGCGGCGCCGGCGCGACCCGTATCTGCGCCGCGCTGCAGGGGCAGGGCGGGCTGGTCGAGGTGCTGGCGCCGCCGCCGCTGTTCGACGCCGTGGCGGCGCTGGCCCGGGCGCATCCCGACCTGCCGGTGGTGCTGGCGCATTTCGGCCTGCCGGACGGCGATCCGGCCAGCTTTGCCGGCTGGCGCAGGGCCATCGCTCGGCTGACGCGCCTGCCCAACGTGCACGTCAAGGTCTCGGGCCTGCCGCTCATCGGCGACCCGGCGTGCGACGGGCCGATGACCACGCGCCATCTCGGCGCTCTGCTCGAGCTCTTTGGCGCGGCGCGGCTGCTTTATGCCAGCAACTGGCCGGTGGCGACGGCGCTGGCCACGCCGAGGGTCTGGCGCGACCTGCTCGACGATAGCCTTGCCGCGCTCGGGGCCTCGGAGGCGGACAGAGGCGCACTTTACGCCGGAAACGCGGCGCGCCTCTACTGAGCCTTCCGTGGGCGGGCCGGGACCTCCCCCCGGTCCGCCCGCAAGATTCTTTCGCGATCAGGCTTCGTGCCAGGCGCGGTCGCCCGCCGCATCCCTGATCCGGGTCGGCAGGCCGATCCGGTCAAGCAGGGCAAACAGCGGTTTCGGGTCCAGCTCCTCGACATTCACCATGGTGCCGCTGTCATAGGTGCCATCGGCGATCAGCAGCGCCATGGCGACCGGCGGCACGCCGGCGGTGTAGGAGATGCCTTGGCTGCCGACCTCGGCATAGGCCGCCTCGTGGTCCGACACGTTGTAGACGAAGACCTCGACCGCTTCACCATCCTTCGTTCCCTTGACCAGATCGCCGATGCAGGTCTTGCCGGTGTAGTTCGGCGCCAGCGTCGAGGGATCGGGCAGCACCGCCTTGACCACCTTGAGCGGCACCACCTCGAGCCCCTCGGCAGTGGTCACCGGCTGTTCCGACAAAAGCCCGAGGTTCTGCAGCACGCCAAAGACGTTGATGTAGTGATCGCCGAAGCCCATCCAGAAGCGCACGTCGGCCTGCGGGTAGTTCACCGCCAGCGAGTGCACCTCGTCATGGCCGGACATATAGGCCTTCTGCTTGCCCACGACGGGCAGGTCCCACTCGCGGCCGATCTCGAACATCTTGTTGCTCTGCCATGCGCCGTCCTGCCAGCTGTAGACCGTGCCGGTGAATTCGCGGAAGTTGATCTCGGGGTCGAAGTTGGTCGAGAAATACTTGCCGTGATCACCGGCGTTGATGTCGACGATGTCGATCGAGGTGACCTCGTCCATGAAGCCGTCGATGGCAAAGCGGGCAAAGGCGTTGACCATGCCGGGATCGAAACCGGCGCCGAGGATCGCGGTCACACCGGCCCGGGCGCAGTCCTCGCGCCGTTTCCATTCGTAGTTGGCGTACCACGGCGGGGTCTCGCAGATCTTGGCCGGGTCCTCGTGGATCGCGGTGTCGATATAGGCGGCACCGGTGCGGATGCAGGCCTCGAGCACGGTCATGTTGACGAAGGGCGAGCCCACGTTGATGACGATCTGCGCGCCGGTCGCGGTCAGCAGCGCCTCGACCGCGTCGCTGTCGGTGGCGTCGACCGCATGCGCCGCAAACACGCCGTCCTGTTTCATCGCCGCCTTGTCGTGCACGCTGCGGATGATCGCCTCGCATTTCGAGACCGTGCGGCTGGCGATATGCAGGTCGCCCAGCAGGTCGTTGTTCTGCGCGCATTTATGCGCCACGACCTGCGCGACGCCGCCGGCCCCGATGATGAGAACATTGCGTTTCATAAGTTCGTCAGACCCCATGTATCTTGTCTGTGTCAGGAAAGCGCGGACCGGAAATCCGCGTAATCGAAATCACGCACCCTGGTGATGCTGCCGTCGGGTTCCCGGATCGCGATGCCCGGCATCTTGACGCCGTTGAACCAGTTCTTCTTGACCATCGTGTAGCCGGCCGCGTCCTGAAACGAAATCCGGTCGCCGGGTTTCAGTGGTTGCTCGAAGCGGAACTCGCCAAAGACATCGCCGGCAAGGCAGGATTTGCCGCAGATCATCCATTCATGCGGGCCGCTGTCGGGCGCCACCTGCGCCGTCTCGCGATAGATCAGCAGGTCGAGCATATGCGCCTCGATCGAGCTGTCGACGATGGCCAGGTTCTTGCCGTTGTAGAGTGTATCCAGCACCGTCACCTCGAGCGTCGCCGCGCCGGTGATCGCGGCCTCGCCGGGTTCGAGATAGACCTGCACGCCGTAGCGCCCGGCAAAGGCCTTGAGCCGCGCCGCCAGCCGGTCGAGCGGGTAGCCTTCGCCGGTGAAATGGATGCCGCCGCCGAGGCTGACCCAGTCCATCCGCTGCAGGGTCGCGCCGAAGCGCTCCTCGATCAGGCCCAGCATCCGGTCGAAGCGGTCGAAATCGGCGTTCTCGCAATTGTTGTGGAACATCAGCCCGCTGATCCGGTCGGCCACAGCCTCGATCCGGGCGGGATCATGTTCGCCCAGCCGGCTGAAGGGGCGCGCGGGATCGGCAAGGTCGAACTCCGAGGTCGAGACGCCGGGGTTGACCCTGAGGCCGCGCACATGGCCCGTTGAGGCGGCATCGAAGCGGTCGAGCTGGCCGATCGAGTTGAAGATGATCTTGTCGCTGTAGCCCAGCACCGCGTCGATCTCGTCGTCGGCATAGGCCACGGAATAGGCATGGGTCTCGCCGCCGAATTCCTCGTGACCGAGCCGCACCTCGTAGAGCGAGGAGGAGGTCGAGCCGTCCATGTACTGGCGCATCAGGTCAAAGACCGACCAGGTGGCAAAGCATTTCAGCGCCAGCAACGACCGCGCGCCAGAGGCCTCTCGCAGCCAGGCGATCTTTTCCAGGTTGGCCAGAAGGCGCGGTTTGTCGATCAGATAAAAGGGGGTTTGCAAGGCAAAATCCTTTCCGTGGGACCCTTCCCGCTGGCGGGGAGTCCCGATTAGTGCAAGTTGCCGGAGAACGCAAAGCCCTTGGCCGTGACCGGGCCCTCTGTCTTGGAGGCACTGGGCGGCACCGGGCGACTTCGCGCGAGACATTTCTTGCAAAAACTTCTCCGCACCGCGACGGAATTGCTGCGGAGCAGCGTACCACTCTCGACACGTTCAACCGGAAGACCCCAAAATGAAGCGATTTGCAGAAGCCCTGCTCGGACTGGCGGCGATTGCCGCGGTCACCTACTGGCTGTTCGGCGAGCGTCTCGCGCCCTATCTGGGCGCCGAGGCGCCGGTGGCCGAAGCCGCGGCGACCGGGGCTGGCGGCGGTCGGCCGGGAGGGCGCCCCGGCGCCGGCCGGGCGGCCTTGGTGACGCTGGAAACGGTCGAGATCACCGCCTATGCCGAAGCCTATCAAACGGTCGGCACCATCGAGGCCGAGGCCCGCGTGGCCGTGGTGTCAGAGGTGAGCGGACGGGTCGAGGAGGTCTTTGTCGCCGCCGGCGACAGGGTCGCGGCGGGCGCCCCCCTGTTGCGGTTGGAACAGCGCACGCAGGAGCTTGACCTCGCCACGGCCGAGGTGCAGCTGGCGACCGCGACCGACACGCTGAAACGGGTGCAGCAGTTGACGGCGTCGGGCTCGTCGGCGGTGACCTCGGTGCAGGAGCAGGAGGCGCTGACCGCAGCGAACCTCGCTCAGGTGACGGTTGACCGCGCCACCTTCGAGCGCGACCGGCGCACCCTGCGCGCGCCCATTGCCGGCGTCGTGGGGCTGATGGACGCACGCCTCGGGGATTACCTGACAGCCGGCGGCGCGATCACTACGGTGAGCGCGCCCGAGCAGCTCCTGGTGGATTTCGCGCTGCCCGAAAGCGCCGTGCCGGTGCTGGCCGAGGGGATGGCGCTCGACGTGCTGCTGCCGTCGCGCATCGGTCAGGTGTTTACCGCAAGGGTCACGGCGATCGATACCGAGATCGACCCCGAGACCCGGCTGATCGACGTCGAAGCCCGGCTCGAGGGGGATGTCTCGGGGCTGCGGCATGGCATGATCGCCAATGTGGTGCTGGCGCAGGAACAGGCGCCGATGCCGGCGATTCCGGCGCTGGCGATTAGCTGGAGCCGCACGGGGGCCTCGGTCTTCGTGGCAGACGAGGGCACGGCGCGCAGTGTGCCGGTCACCATACGCCACCGGCTTGATGACCGGGTCTGGGTCAGCGCCGATCTGGCGGCGGGCGACCGGGTGGTTGTCGAAGGCGTGCAGAAGGTGCGCGCGGGCGGCGAGCTGGCCGAGGCCGGCGGCGGGCGTCCCGAGCGGCCGGGCGGCGGACTGGTGCAGGAGAGCGCGGCGCCGGACCAGCTCAGCGAGCGGGCCGGGCAGGGCGGTGACGTCAATGGCTGATCGCATCCGCGCCACCGGGGTCTCCGGTCTGTTCGTCAAGCGGCCAGTGCTGGCCGTCGTGCTGAACCTGCTGATCATCATCGCCGGTGCGGCGGCCTTTATGGGCGTCGATATCCGCGAGATGCCGAATGTCGACCAGCCGGTGCTCTCGGTCCGGACCTCCTATGACAACGCCGCGCCCGAGACCGTCGACAGCGAGGTGACGGCGGTGCTCGAGGACGCCCTGAGCGCGCTTGAAGGCGTGCAGGCGATCTCGTCTTCCTCGAGCTTCGGCAGTTCGCGGATCACGCTCGAGCTCTCGTCGGCCGTCGATATCAACACCGCCGCCAACGAGGCGCGCGAGATCGTCTCCGGGTTGGGGCGGCAACTGCCCGATGACCTCGACCCCGAGGTCAGCAAGAACGATGCCGACGCCGATCCGATCATCCGTCTGGCGCTCTATGGCCCGGTCAGCCTCGAAGATTTGTCGGACCTGGCCGAGGACCGGGTTGTGCCCGGACTGGAAGGCATCGACGGGATCGCCACGCTCGAGGTCGCCGGCACCCAGTCCAGTGAATACCTCGTGCGGGTAAACATGACTGCGCTCACCGGGCGGGGCCTGACCATCGGCGAGGTCTCGGACGCGCTGGCCGCGCTCGACACCAGTGCCGCGCTCGGCACGCTGGAGAGCGACGCCCAGCAACTGACCCTGAAGCTTGCCCGCGAGGATGTGCTGGTCGAGGATATCGCCGGCCTGCGGATCGACCAGCACACCCGGCTGAGCGACGTGGCGCAGGTGCAGCTGACGGCGGTGGACCGCACGGTGTTCTCGCGGGTCAACGGCGAGACGGCGGTCTCGGTGAACATCTACCGCCAATCGGTCGCCAATACGCTCAGCATCAGCCAGCAGGTGGCAGAGGCCGTGGCCCAGGTGCAGCTCGACCTGCCCGAGGGGGTCCATCTTGTGACCACCGCCGATGACGGGGTCTATGTGGAACGGGCGCTCGAGGAAGTCATGACCTCGATCCTGCTCGCGGTGGTGATCGTGGTTCTGGTGCTCTACGCCTTCCTGCGGTCGTGGCGGGCGGTGCTGATCCCGGCGCTGACCATCCCGGTGGCGCTGATCGGCACGCTGGCGGCCATCTGGCTGGCGGGGTTCTCGGTCAACACGATCACGCTTCTGGCGCTGGTGCTGGCCACCGGGATGGTGGTCGATGACGCCATCGTGGTGGTCGAGAACGTGGTGCGCAAGCGGCAGGAGGGTCTCGGCCGTTTCGCCGCCGCGGCCGAAGGTGCCAACGAGGTTTTCTTTGCGGTGATCTCGACCACGGCGACGCTGGCGGCGGTGTTCATCCCGATCTCGTTCCTGCCGGGGCAGGCGGGGGGCATCTTTCTCGAGTTCGGCTTCGTGCTGGCGTTTTGCGTGATGATTTCCTCTTTCGTGGCGCTGACGCTGGTGCCGATGCTGGCTGCGACACTGGACCCGGGGCAGGGCGGCGGTTCGGCCGAGGCCGGGCCCGGCGCGCCGGCCCGCGCGCTGCTCTGGCTGGTCGACCGGGCGCTGGCGTTGCCGATGCTGGTGATGGCGCTGGCGGTCTGCTTCGGGCTGGTCTCGGTCTGGCTGTTCGGTGCGCTCAACACCGCGCTGACCCCGACCGAGGACCGCGGCGCCTTCTTTATCGTCGCGCGCGCGCCGTCGGGCGTGTCCTCGGGGTTTACCGATCAGCACGTTCAGACCATCGAGGCGCTGATCGCCCCCTACGTCGACAGCGGCGAGGTCGAGGCGGTGCAATCGATCGTCGGCATCGGCGGCGGCACCTCGGCCTTTGTCATCGCGCGGCTGGCCGACTGGGCCGACCGCGACCGCAGCCAGCAGGAGATCATGGCCGAGCTGAACCGCAGCTTTCAGACGGTGACCGGGCTGACGGTGTTTGCCCGCTCGCCCAACAGCCTCGGCATCCGCGGCGCGGGGTCGGGGCTCACCGCAGCGGTGACCGGCACGAACCCGGCGGTGCTGACGGCGCAGGCCGAGGCGCTGGTAGCGGCGATGCAGGCCCGGCCCGAGGTCTTCAGTAGCGCGCAGCTCAGCCAGGAGGCCTATGTGCCCGAGATCAAGGTGACCATCGACGCCGACCTCGCGCGCGAATACGGCCTGACCACGGCAGGGATCGACAGCACCATCAGCGCGATGACCAGCGGGCTGGAGGCCGCCGAGGTGTTTCTCGACGGCGAAGAGGTCACCGTGCGGGTCGAGCCGGGCGGGCGTCCGATCAACGACCCGGCCGACCTCGACCGTGTCTCGCTGCGCACCGCCTCCGGCAGCTTCCTGCCGCTGTCGAGCGTGGCAGAGCTGGAGCAGGTTGCAGGCCTGTCGCGGGTGAGCCGCGAGGGCGGCAACCGCGCGGTGGCCCTGCAGGCGGCGCTGCCCGCGGGTGTCGATCTCGGCGCGGCCGCGGCGGCGCTGGAAGCGCTGGCCCGAGAGGTGCTGGGCGATGGCACCAGCCTGGTGTTCACCGGCGAGGCGGCCAGTCTGGAGAGCTCAGAGGCGGGCACCTACATGGTCTTTGCCATCGCCTTCTTGGTGGTGTTGCTGGTGCTGTCGGCTCAGTTCGAGAGCCTGGTCTCGGCGGCGGTCATCATGCTGGCGGTGCCCTTCGGCCTTGGAGCCGCGGTGGTGGCGATTGCGCTTACGGGGGGCAGCCTGAACTACTACAGCCAGATCGGCCTGGTGCTGCTGATCGGCATCATGGCCAAGAACGGCATCCTGATTGTCGAGTTTGCCAACCAGCTGCGCGCGGCGGGCGCCTCGGTCGATGCCGCGATCCGCAATGCCATGCGGCTCCGGCTGCGGCCGGTGATGATGACCATGGTCTCGACCGTGCTGGGCGGCGTGCCGCTGATCGCCGCCACCGGTGCCGGCGCCGAGGCGCGGATCGCGGTGGGCTGGGTGATCGTCGGCGGCCTGGGCTTTGCCACGGTGTTCACGCTGTTCCTGACCCCGGTGCTCTACCGTGTGCTGGCCCCGCTGAGCCCTGTGCCCGGCGCGCCGGCCCGGCGGCTTGAGGGCGAACTGGCCAGTGCCGGCGGATCGCCCGCCGCCACGTGATCCGCATCGGCGGGCTTTGCGCGCCGGGGTCGCTGCGAGCCGCGCGCAGAGGTGGGCGGAGCGAAGGCACGGTGTTGGACCTCGCGGCGCGGTCAGACAGCGCCCTCGGCGGATGGCGACGCGGTCGGTCCTTGCGGCGCGAAAGACCACGCAGAGACCATTTACCGAACGAGCTGCTGCAGCATCAACGGGACACACCATTTAGCGCGCGAAAGGTCCTTTGCAGACAGCGACATCGGTGTGCAATGCTGCGGCGCGGCTCGGGTCAGCGGTACCTATGTCGAAGTCGTTCCCTGCACTATTGGCCTGATACTCACTGTGGAAGTTCCCGGTTTGAGTTCTATCGCACTGTCTCCGATTGCCGGTTGAAAAGGTGATCCGGAATTCGAGGGAGCAAGTGCCACAAGTAAATTGGGCATTGCGGTCATCCTGGTTCGACCCGGAGAACTACGACGTCACTTGCCACGCATATCGGTGAGGACACGCGCGTCCAGTCACAACAGTTTCATCGTCATCCGAACCGCTGTTCCCTTCTGACGGGGGAGCAGACTTGCCTCGCCATTGTGGCGGCGCAGAATGCCTCTGACGATGGAGAGTCCCAGACCGCTGCCCTCGGCATCGCGCAATTGGCCGAACCTTTGGAAGGCGGTATCCGTCTTTTCGGCAGGGATGCCGACACCATCATCCTTGACGATAACGACAGCCTCTTGCCCGTCCGCCAGGGTCTCCACGATAATTGATGTCAGCCCCGGGCCGCCGTGCCTCAATGCATTCTCCAAAAGGTTGGTGAGGGCCTCCCCGATCAGCACAGGGTCGCCCGCGACCGGCAATGCACCGTCATGAGCGTCAAAGTCGAAACGGACGTCCTGCTCCAGGATGACCGGCGCGAAATCGGCGCAGATCTCGGCGGCCACCTTGTTCAGATCAATGCGTTCCAGCGCCGGCGCATCGTCGTAGCGCAACCGCTCCAGCGACAGCAGCTGATTGGCCAGCCGGGCCGATTTTCGCGCCGCCGTGATCAACTCGCGTTCGCGAACCCGCCGTTCTTCAGGGTCACGCACCCCCGGCAGCACCTCTGCCAGTGACAACACCGCCGAGGCGGGATTGCGCAGCTGGTGCGCGGCGTCGGAGATGAAGGCCTGGTGGTCCTCGATGCTGCGCCGCACCTGTCCGAACAACCGGTTGAGGGTGGCGACAATCCCCGAGACCTCGGCCGGGACCGGACGACGGATGTCGCCCAGATCATCCGGCGAGCGGTGCCGGATCGCGTCCTGCAAGTCATTCAGCGGGCGCAGGCCGATCTTCACGCCGAACCAGACCACCAGCGCCAGCGCGGCCATCAGGCTGGCGATCAGGGCCGCGGCGCGCCGCGCCAGCGCGGCGGCAAAGGCCCTCCGGTCGCTTTCGCGTTGCCAGACGGTCACCACGGTGTCGCCGGTCAGGTTGCCGATGGTGGTGGTTTCGGTCATGCGCAACACGCGCACCGGCTCGCCCCGGTACTCTGCCACGGTGTAGCGCAACCCCTCGCTCGCCTCGCGGTCGCCCGACACCGGCGGGTAGGCGTAGCCGGTCACGTAGATACCGCCGGGTCCGGTGACGTGATAGAACAGTTCTCCCCCACCGGCATCGGACACGAAGTCTCGGGTGCCGGGCGACAGCAAGTCACCGCCCGAAATCGCCACATCCCGCGAAATCGCCAGCGCCGCCGCCAGCAAGCTGCGGTCGAACAGGTCCTCCGACGTGCGCTGCGCCACCTCGAAGCGCCACAGCCCGAGCAGAATCGACAGCACCAACAGGGGCGGCAGGATCAGCAGGAACAGCCGCGCGCGCAGCGACATCGACGTCATACGGTATCGACTTCCAGCATGTAGCCCAACCCGCGCGCCGCCTTGATCTTGATGCCGTAGGGCTCCAGCCGCTTGCGCAGGCGCGAGACATGCGGCTCGATGGCGCTGTCCTCCTGCTCGGCACCGGTGCCGTAGACATGGGTGATCAGCTGCGCTTTCGACACGATGCGCCCGCGCCGTTCGAGCAGGCATTCCAACGTCGCAAGCTCCTTGCGCGGGTAGGCCAGCGGCTGCTCGTTCTCCAGAAGCTGCCGGTTGGTGCGATCGAAGACCAGCGGGCCGAGGCTGTCGCGGGCGGCAAACTCGAGGTTCTTTCGTCGCGCCATGGCGCGCAGCCGCGCCTCCAACTCGTCCATCTCGAAGGGCTTGGTCAGGTAGTCGTCAGCCCCCGCATCCAGCCCCGCCACCCGTTCGTGGGTCTCGGCGCGCGCCGTCAGCAGGATCACCGGCGTGCCGTCGCCGCGCCGGCGCAACCGGGTCAGCACCTCCAGCCCGTCGCACCCCGGCAGGTTGCGGTCCAGCACGATCAGGTCGGCGCCCTCGTGGCGCAGGAAGACGTCGGCCTCTTCCCCGTCATGCAGAAGATCGACCGCATGGCCGCGATCCCTCAGCCGGTGAGCGATGCCTTGGGCAAGAGGTTCGTTGTCTTCGATCACGGCGATGCGCATGGGCAAAACTTAATCATGTGGCGCAAGCTTCGCGCAAGGTTGAGGCGGCAATGTGATGGCGTTGGAGGAGGGATTCGGTCCCTTGAACTATCGAATACCCGGCGGGCAGACGCCGCGCCGGTCCATAATGTCTACGGGAGGACACCTATGACTATCAAGTATTTCGCCGCCACGGTTGCATCCGCCGCTATCCTCGCCGGCCCGGCGCTGGCCGAGGTCGACCTGTCGGGCAAGACCGTCGAATGGGTGATCCCGTTCTCGGAAACCGGCGGTTCGGCCAAATGGGCCAACTTCTTCGCACCGCTGCTCAGCGAAGAGCTGCCCGGCAACCCCACCGTCGTCGTCAAGTTCATGCCCGGTGCAGGCTCCACCAAGGGCGCCAACTGGTTCCAGGAGCAAGAGCACGAGGACGGCACGCTGCTGTTCGGCACCTCCGGCTCGACCCAGTTCCCCTACCTGCTGGGCGATCCGCGCGTGCGCTATGAATACTCCGACTGGAACCCGGTCATGGCCTCCGGCACCGGCGGCGTTGCCTACCTGAACCCCGCCGACGGCGAGAAGTTCGACGGCACCGCCAACAACCTCAAGGACATCGACTTCATCTACGGCTCGCAGGGTGCCACGCGGCTTGACCTCGTGCCACTGCTGGCCTGGGAAATGCTGGGCATGAATGTCGAGCCGGTGTTCGGCATCAAGGGCCGCGGCGACGGCCGGCTGATGTTCGAGCGGGGCGAAGCCACCATCGACTACCAGACCTCCTCGAGCTACCTCGGCGCTTCGGCCGATCTGGTCGAGAAGGGGCAGGCGGTTCCGATGATGACCTGGGGCGCGCTGGACGAGGACGGCAATATCGTCCGCGACCCGACCTTCCCCGACATCCCGACCTTCAAGGAAGTCTGCGAAGCCACCGACGGCTGCGAAACCAGCGGCGAGGCATGGGACGCCTGGAAAGCCTTCTTCATCGCCGGTTTCCCGGTGCAGAAGATCGCCTTCCTGCCCGCCGGCACTCCGGATGACGTGATCGAGACCTACACCGCCGCCTTCGACGCCGTGCGCAACCGCGACGACTTTGCCGAGATCGCCGCCAAGCGCGTCGGCAAATACCCGGTGTTCGTGGGCGAAGGCGCCGCCAGTGCCACCGAGCGCGGCACCACCGTGTCGGACGAAGCCAAGGCCTTTGTCACCAACTGGCTGCAAGACGCCTATGGCGTGTCACTGAAATAAGCGCGCGCCCGCCGGCCCCGGGCTGATCCCGGGGCCGGTTTTCTGCATTTTCACACAATTCGAGGTCGGGGCGATGGATCTATTCGCAACCGCCCTGCCGGCGCTTGGCCAGGCATGGGCGCTCATTCTGCAACCTGTGGTTCTGGGCTATCTGGTTCTGGGCGTGGTCATGGGTCTTGCGGTCGGGGTCTTTCCCGGTCTCGGCGGCATCGCCGGTCTATCGCTGCTTTTGCCCTTTATGTTCGGCATGGACCCGGTCCTTGGCCTTGCCCTGATGGTCGGCATGGTCGCGGTCGTCCCGACCTCTGACACCTTCGCCTCGGTGCTGATGGGCATCCCTGGGTCTTCTGCCAGCCAAGCCACCGTGCTCGATGGCTTCCCCATGGCCAAGAAGGGCCAGGCGGCGCGGGCGCTGTCGGCGGCCTTCACCTCGTCGCTGTTCGGCGGGCTGGTGGGCGCGGCCTTCCTGACCATGTTCATCGTCGTGGCGCGGCCCATCGTGCTGGCCTTTGGTCTGCCCGAGATGCTGATGATCTCGATCCTCGGCCTTTCGATGGTGGCGGTGCTGGCCGGTCGCGTGGCGCTCAAGGGCGTGGCGGCGGCGGGTCTCGGCCTGCTGATCGGCACCATCGGCGAGGCCGACGCGGGCGGATCGCTGCGCATGGCGACCTACGACATTCCCTACCTCACCGACGGTCTGAAACTGGTGATCGTCGGCCTCGGCATCTTCGCGGTGCCGGAAATCGTCTCGCTGTTGCGGCAGGACCGCTCGATCTCCAAGGAAGCCAAGCTCGGCGCCGGCTGGGGCGAGGGCGTGCGCGACTGGGTGGCCAACAAGTGGCTCTCGGTGCGCTGCTCGCTGATCGGCGTCGTCGTGGGCGTGATCCCCGGCCTCGGCGGCTCGGTCGTCGACTGGATCGCCTATGGCCACGCGGTGCAGACCACCAAGGACAAGTCGCAATTCGGCAAGGGCGAAGTGCGTGGCGTGATCGGGCCGGAAAGCTCGAACAACGCCAAGGAGGGCGGCGGGCTGGTTCCGACACTGCTGTTCGGCATCCCCGGCTCCGGCTCCATGGCGATTTTCATCGGCGCCATCGCGCTGCTGGGGTCCGGCGACATCGAGGTCGGCCCGTCGATGCTGCGCGACAACCTCGACATCACCTATTCCATCGTCTGGCTTCTGGCGCTGGCCAATGTTGTCGGCACGCTGCTGTGCATCGCGGCCTCGGGCGGCATCGCCAAGCTGACCACCATCCGCTTCACCTATCTTGCGCCGTTCCTGTTCATGCTGATCTCCTTCGCGGCGTTCCAGTCCGGGCAGAACTTCGAGGACATCCTCGCGCTCTTCGTGATCGGGCTGATCGGCATCTTTCTGCGGCGCTTCGACTGGTCGCGCCCGGCCTTCCTGATCGGGTTCGTGTTGTCCAACCCGGTCGAGAAATTCTCGAACCAGGCGTTCCAGATCGCGTCGTTCCGCTTCCGCAAGTCGTTCGAGGAGGGCATGGACTACATCTTCTCGCCCATCGTGATCGTACTGCTGATCGTCACCGTGGTCTCGGTGGTGCTGGGCATCCGCCAGGCCAAGTCGATCATGGCCGAGGGCGACGTGAAGTCCGGATCGAAGCGCGCGCCGCTGGTCTTTCTGGGCGTGATCATGGCCTACGTGGTGACCGCGCTGGTCAACGCCTGGCTGATCCCCGACTACAACATGACCGACAAGATCGTGCCGCTGGTCGTGGGCGGCATCACCCTGACCGCGCTGCTGATCCTGCTGGCACAGATGATCATGCGCGCCGAATCCGACCCGGTGTTCGCCGACAAGGAGGTCTCGGGCGAGGACGCGGATGCGCCCTATGGCCTCTGGGGCACGTTGGCGTGGTTCGTCGGGCTGATCGTGGCGACCTATTTCGTGGGCTTCATCCTCGCGCTGCTGGGCTTCCTCGTCAGCTTCCTGCGGGTGCGGGCACAGGCACCCTGGCCCAAGACGCTGATCCTGACGGCCGGCGGCATCGCGCTGATGCTCGTCATGGCCGGCGCGCTCAACCGCGACTTCCCGCCGGGCCTGCTGCAGGACGCCGTCGACCTGCCTTGGCCGCTGAAGTGAGGGGGATGACATGACACAGACAGCGATTCCATACCTCTTCATGCGCGGCGGCACCTCGCGCGGGCCGTATTTCAACCGCGCCGACCTGCCGGAGGATCTCGAAACCCTGGCCGAGGTGTTGATCGCCGTGACAGGCTCCGGCCACCCGCTCAATATCGACGGGATCGGCGGCGGCGCTGCGGTGACCACCAAGGTCGCCATGCTCTCGCCCTCCGACGACGACTGGGCCGACGTGGATTACTTCTTCGCGCAGGTCTCGGTCGAGGATCGGCTGGTGGATTTCAAACCCACCTGCGGCAATATTCTGTCGGGCGTCGGTCCTGCGGGGGTTGAGATGGGGCTGGTGCAGCCACAAGGCGACGTCACCGAGGTCAGGATCCGCGCTGTCAACACCGGCGCCAGGGTGCTGGCCAAGCTACAGACTCCCGGCGGCGCGATGACCTATGACGGCGACGCCGAGATCGCCGGCGTGCCCGGAACCGGCGCACCTGTGGCGCTGAACTTCATGGGCGTCGTCGGCTCCTCCACCGGGGCCTTCCTGCCCACCGGCAACATCCGCGACACCTTCGACGGGATAGAGGTCACCTGCATGGACGTCGCCATGCCGATGGTCATCGCCCGCGCCTCGGACTTTGGCTTGACCGGGCACGAGACCGTGGCCGAGCTGGACGCAAACCGCGACTTCTTTGCCCGGATGGAGGCCCTGCGCCTCAAGGCCGGCGCGGCCATGGGCATGGGCGACGTGTCGAAATCGGTGACCCCCAAGTTCGGCCTGCTGGCCCCGGCGCAGGCAGGCGGCACCATCGCCACCCGCTATTTCATGCCGTGGAACACCCACCCGTCGATGGCGGTCACCGGCTCGCAATGCCTCGCCTCCTGCGCCCTGACCCCCGGCAGCATTGCCGACGGACTGCTGGAGCGCCCCACCGAGAGCCCCGCCAACGTGGTGCTCGAACACGCCTCGGGCACCATCGAGGTGCTGGTGGACTACGACGCCACTGACGGCTTCACGCTGAACTCCGCTGGCCTGCTGCGCACCGCGCGCAAACTGGCCGACGGGCGCGTCTTTGTACCGTCGCGCATCTGGAAAGGTCACTGACATGCCGGTGATGAACCTGGCCGTTGCCTTCAACGGCTCCGACGCCTCAATTTCGGCGCTGCGCTATGCGGCCTCGCTGGCCAAGGCCCGTGGCGCGCATGTCACAGCCATCCTCGCCCACGCCGCGCACGAGGCCATCGACCGCCGGTCGCGCTGGATCCCCGACGAGGCCCGCGCGCTGCTCGAAGCCGCCAACACCGAGATCGTGGCGCAGGTCAAACGCCAGTTCGACGATCTTCGCCCCTCGCTCGACCTGGGCGATGCGCTGGATTTCCGGGACGAGGTCGGCCGCGTCGACACCGTGCTGGCCGAGGGCGCGCGCTATTACGACATGCTCATCGTCGGCGCCCGGTCCGACAGCGATGACGCCCATGTCACCCACCACCCCGACCGCATTGCCCTGCTCTCGGGGCGGCCGGTGATCGTGTTGCCGGCGGGCTATGACGCCGGAGCCCGACACAGCCACGCCGCGCTGGCCTGGGACGGCGGGCGCGCCGCCGCGCGGGCCCTGTCGGACAGCCTCCGCCTGCTTGAGGCCGAGGGCCGGGTCAGCGTGCTGACCGTCGGCAAGCGCCAGTCGTGGCCGATCGAGGACCTGATGGCCCACCTGCACCGCCACGGGGTTGAAGCCACGCACGAGGACTTTCCCGTCACCCACCCGGTGGCCTCGACGCTGCTGTCCTACTGCGACCGCCACGACCCTTCGCTGCTGGTCTTGGGCGCCTACGAACACTCGAAGTTCCGCGAGGATTTCCTTGGCGGGGTGACCGCCGAGGTGCTCGAGAACATCAAGATCCCCGTCCTGTTGTCACACTGAGAAACAAACGATGACCGATTACGAGAAAGTCCACACCGCCCGCCGCGACCTCGAGAAGCTGCGCGCCGATCTTGCGGCCCGCCTGCCTCTGGAGGATGATCAGAAGCCCGACCTGCTGAAACTGCACGACCGGGTCAGCAAGGCGATCAACGCGCTCTCGGCATAAGGTACTCCGATGAAAGTCCACATCCTCGACGACTGGTTCGACACGCTGCGCGGCCTGCCGTGCTTCGACCTGCTCGCCGGGCACGAGGTGACCGTCTGGACCGATCACCAGCCCGACGAGGCGGCGCTGGCTGCGCGTCTGCAGGATGCCGACTGCGTGGTCCTCTTCCGCGAACGCACAAAGGTCACGCGCGGGTTGCTCGAACGGCTGCCCAACCTGCGGCTGATCTCGCAACGCGGCGCATACCCGCACGTGGACGTGGCGACCTGTACCGATCAGGGCGTGCTGTTCTGCTCCAACAAGGGCGCGGACGGGGCCAATCACGCGGCCGCCGAACTGACCTTTGCGCTGATCCTCGCCGCCATGCGCCAGTTGCCGCAGCAGATGGCCAGCGCCAAGGCCGGAGGCTGGCAGGCGGGCGTTGGCCGCACCCTGCGCGGGCGGCGGCTGGGGCTCTACGGTTACGGACGCATCGGCCGCGTGGTGGCGGGGTATGCCCGCGCCTTCGGGATGGAGGTCAACTGGTGGGCCTCCGAGGATGGCCGCGCGCGGGCGAAAGCCGATGGCGAGACCATCGCCGACAGCCGCGCCGCGTTCTTCGCAAACAACGACGTGATCTCGCTGCACCTGCGCCTGACGCCACAGACGCGGGGCATCGTCACTTCCGACGACCTCGCGGCGATGTCGCCGCGCTCTGTGCTGGTCAACACCGCGCGGGCCGGGCTTATCGCCGAGGGCGCGCTGCTGCAGGCGCTGAACGCCGGACGCCCCGGCACGGCGGCGGTGGATGTCTTCGACAGCGAGCCGCTGACGGACCCATCCGATCCGCTGCTGAGCCATCCCAACCTGATCGCCACCCCGCATATCGGCTTCGTCACCGAGGACGAGTTCGACAAGCAGTTCGCCGACATCTTCGAACAGGTGAACGCCTACGCCAAGGGCGCCCCGATCCACATGATCAACCCCTCCGTCGTCGGGCAATAAGCCCCGCCACCAGCGGCGCCCCCACGATCACCAGCACGATCCGCGTCAGGTGGTGGGTGATGACGAAACCCAGATCGGCCCCGGTGACGATGGCCAGCACCGTCATCTCGGCCTGCCCGCCCGGCGCGAAGGCGAGGAAGGCCTCGACCGGATCGCCCAGCCCCATCGCGGTGACGAAAACGGTGAACCCAGCCGCCAGCACCGCCAGCACCAGCACATAGGCCACGCCCGCCAGCACCACCCGCGTCAGCTCGCCCCATGTCACGCCGAGAAAATGCACACCGATGGCGCAGCCGATGAAGAACTGCGCCGCGAGGATCGCCTCGGCCGGCGGGCGGCTGTGGATCAACCCCGACAGCGACAGCACGGCGGTGACGATCATCGGCCCGAGGATCGAGGCCCCGAACAGCCCGACGCGCTCACCGCCTTTCCAGCCGATGACAGCCGCCGCGACCATCAGCGCCATCTCGCCCACGGGCAACTCGGCCACCGGCGCGCCGATCGGGTTGGTCAGCCCGGCGCCATAGGCCATGGTCAGGAACACCGGCGCCAGTGTCACGATGATCAGCACCCGCGTGGCATGGATCAGCGACAGGGCGCGCGCGTCGCCACCCGCCTCGGTTCCGAAGATCACCATGTCCTGCAACCCGCCCGGCATCGCCGCGTAATAGGCGGTCGGCATGTCAAACCCCCAGACCCGGCGGAAGAACGGCACGCCCACCAGCCCGATCAGCGCGATGAACACCGGCACCAACGCCACCGACATCGCCATCTGCGGCAACTCGTGAAACAGCGCCGGGGTGATCGAGGCCCCCACCGCCACCCCGAGGATCGTCCGCGCGGCCACCGAGACCTGACCGAATCCCTTGATCGGCACATGCGCCAAAGCCGCAATCAGGCAGGCCGCCATCGGTCCGAACAAGAACGGCAAAGGCAGGTCGAGGCTCCAGAACAGGAGGGTGCCCACGGCAGCAAGCGCAAGTGTCAGCCCGCGACGGGCGGCGGGATGGGGCAAATCTCTAGGGGTCACACAACGCTCCTTTCGGTCTTGATCCGAACTGAATACATATGTATCCAACTGCATGCAATATGCGAAGGGAGAGCAGAACGTGAGCGAGGAAGACCGCACGCCGCAGGGCAATTCGGCCTACGACCGGCTGATGGCCGATCTCCGCGAAGGACGCCTCAACCCCGGCGACCGCCTGCGCGAGACCGAGCTTGCCGACAGGCTCGGCGTTTCCCGCACCCCGGTCCGCGAGGCCATCCGCCAGCTCGAGGCCGATGGCATCGTCACCCACGTACCGCGCCAGGGCGCCTGCATCCGGACGCTGGACTATGCTGAGGTCATGGAACTCTACGAAATGCGCGCCGTGCTGGAGGGCACCGCCGCGCGGCTGGCGGCCCGTGCCGCCTCTGACATCGAGATCGAGGAGTTGCAGGACATGAACCAGTCGCTGGCGACGCTGGGCAACGTGCCGGAGGCCTTCACGCTCAACCGGCAGTTCCACGCCGCCCTGCTGGACGCCGCCAAGAACCGCTTCCTGACCCGTTCGATCCATTCGCTGCAAAAGACGTTGATGATCCTCGGGCCGACCACCCTGACCGATGCCTCCCGCGCCGAAAAGGCCGTCGAAGAGCACTTCGGCGTGCTCGACGCGATCAAGGCCCGCGACGGCTCTCTCGCCGAGGCCGCCATGCGGGCCCATATCGAGGCCGCCCAGCGGGTGCGGGTGCGGGCCCTGCGCGGTCAAACCTCGCAGCCCGACAGCTACGACGGGGACCTCCTGTGACCGAGATCTACGACATCGCCGTCATCGGCGGCGGCAACGCCGCGCTCTGTGCCGCGATCACCGCCGCCGAGGCCGGCGCCCGCGTGCTGATCCTCGAGACCGCGCCGAAGCCCTATCGCGGCGGCAATTCGCGACACACCCGCAACTTCCGCTGCATGCATCAGGGGCCGCTGGGGCCGCTGGTGGAAAGCTACACCGAAGACGAATACCTCGCCGACCTGATGAAGGTCACCGGCGGCAAGACCGACGAACACCTCGCCCGCCTCGCCATCCGCACCTCGGAGGAATGCCTGCCGTGGATGGAAGAGCACGGCGTCCGCTTCCAGCCCTCGCTCTCCGGCACCCTGTCACTGGCCCGCACCAACGCCTTCTTTCGCGGCGGCGGCAAGAGCCTCGTGAACGCCTATTACCGCACCGCCGAAAGCTTGGGCGTCGTCGTTCTCTACGAGGCCGCCGTCACGCATCTTGAGCTGGAGGGCGACCGCGTTACCCGCGTCGATTTTACCCACGAGGGCGCGGCAAAGAGCATCACGCCGAAATCCGTCGTCGTCGCCTCGGGCGGCTTTCAGGCCGATACCGACTGGCTGGCCCGCGCTTGGGGACCGGCGGCAAAGAACTTCCTGATCCGTGGCACGCCCTACAATCGCGGCGTCGTGCTGGCCGACCTGCTGAAGCAGGACATCGCGCAGGTGGGCGACCCCACCCAATGCCACGCCGTCGCCATCGACGGCCGCGCGCCCAAGTTCGACGGCGGCATCGTCACCCGGCTCGATTGCGTGCCGTTTTCCATCGTCGTCAACAAGGAGGCCCAGCGCTTTTATGACGAGGGCGAGGACGTCTGGCCCAAGCGCTATGCCATCTGGGGCCGGCTGGTGGCCGCGCAGCCCGATCAGGTGGGCTATGTCATCATCGACGCCAAGTCGCTGAACCTCTTCATGCCGTCGGTCTTTCCGCCGATCAAGGCCGACACGCTGGCCGAGCTCGCGGGCAAGATGGGCCTGCCCACTGACGCGCTCGAACAGACCGTGGCCGAGTTCAACGCCGCTTGCGGCGATCAGAGCGGCTTTCATCCCACCGAGTTGGACGGTGTCACGACCACCGGCCTCACCCCGCCCAAGACCAATTGGGCGCGTCCCATCACCAAGCCACCGTTCTACGGCTATTCGCTCCGCACCGGCGTCACCTTCACCTACCTTGGGCTCAAGGTCGACGATAACGCCCAATGCTCCATCGGCAACCGGCCCGTCAGCAACCTCTGGGCGGCCGGCGAAACCATGGCCGGCTCGATCCTCGGCCAAGGCTACCTCGCCGGTTTCGGCATGACCATCGGCACCGTCTTCGGACGCATCGCGGGCAAGGAGGCCGCAGCCCATGCAAACTGATCTTCTGCAGGAAGCCCGCCGCCAGGCCGAGATCTGCAATGCCTGCCGCTACTGCGAGGGCTACTGCGCGGTCTTTCCCGCGCTTCAGGCCGAACGCGCCTACTCGGACGGCGACCTGACGCAACTGGCCAACCTCTGTCACAACTGCCGGGGCTGCTACTATGCCTGCCAATACACCGCACCGCACGAATTCGACCTGAACCTGCCACAGGCGCTGGCCGACGTCCGGCAGGACAGCTGGGAGGACTTCGCCTTCCCCCGCGCCGCCGGCAAGGCCTTTCAGAAGAACGGCCTCGCCATCGCCATCGCAACCGTGCTGGGCTCTGCGCTGCTCTTTTGGGCCGCGCGTGCGCTGGCCTCGGTCGGAGGCGAAGGCTTCTACGCGGTCCTGTCCCACAACGCCATGGTGGCGATCTTCCTGCCGGCGTTCCTCTTCCCGCTGTTCAGCATCGCCATCGGCCTCCGCCGCTATTGGCGCACCGTCGACGGCGCCCCCGTCCGCCTGTCCCACCTGCGCGGAGCCATCGCTTCGGCGGCCAACATGCGCAATCTCAAGGGCGGCCACGGCGACGGCTGCAACTTCGAAGACCAAGATCGCTTCACCCATGCCCGCCGCATGGCGCACCAGGCTGTCATGTACGGATTCCTGCTCTGCTTCGCCTCGACCAGCACCGCCACCCTGATGCACTACCTGCTGAACGTGCCCGCGCCCTACGGATTGGTCTCGCTCCCGAAGATCCTCGGGCTGTCGGGCGGCCTCCTGCTGGTGCTGGGCTGCGCCGAAATGATCCGGCTCAAGCTGCGCGCCGACAAGAGCCTCGGCGCCACCAATGCCTTCGGCGGAGAGATCGCCTTCATCGGCCTGTTAGCCTTCGTCGGACTGAGCGGGTTGGTGCTCTACGCGGCTGGCGGGACCGGCTGGATGCCCGCCCTGCTGGTGCTGCACCTCGGCGCGGTGCTGGCGTTCTTCCTGCTGACGCCTTTCACCAAGATGGCCCACGGGTTCTACCGGCTCGCTGCTTTGACCCGAGACGCACAAAGGAAAGGTGCATGATGGCGAGACCAACGGATTGCCGCAAGCGAGAGATCATGACCTCTGACCTGCATAGAGCAGTCACGGAATGTGTACGCTGAGAAGATCGATTCACGGCCCTCCTTATAGAAGGCATAGCCCCCGCCAGGCGAAATGATCTCATACGACGAACTGCAGTGAGTTCCGCAGACAGAGAATTTGACTACCTTGCAATTCTGCATGCGCGGCGAACGTCTTGTGTGGATGGCTCCCGCATAGCAAGCGTTGAATGTGGCTGAGTACCTTTTCAGAAGCGGTCTTATGTCCGGCCTGTTTGCGCGGCCTTGACCGCTGGCCCTGATGGGATCCGCGGATCAGGTTCCTTTCTGCTTTGCGGGCAGAAACACCCGGGACATTCGGCGGAGTGTCCTGATCGTTGCGGCTGAAGGGTACACCATCACATCGTGGTCTTGCTACTTCGGTTGTTCCTTTGCGTTCAGACGGCGTGTGGCCTTTAGGGTTCGTTCCTGCTCAGGACCGCCGGCATGATCCGCGCCGTCTTGTTGGCCATGGCGACCGTGGCGAGGCGGGTCGGCTTTCTTTTCAGCAGGTCCGCAAGCCATGGATCGGCGCGCTCCGGGTGATTGGTGACCTGTCGGACGCGCGATGTCATGCCGACCACGCTGAGCTGCCACAGATATCGGTCGCCCATCTTGGTGATCTTGCCCAATCGCTCCTTTCCGCCGCTTGATCGGTTGCGGGGTCTGAGCCCCAGCCAGGCTGCAAACTCTCGTCCATTCCGAAACTGGTGGCCTGAACCGATGGTTGCTACGACGGCCGAGGCCGTAACCGGCCCAACGCCAGGGATGGTCTGCAGAAGCTGCGCCTGTCGGCTCAGGCTGAGCTACTCCCCATCTCTTGGACAGGGTCTGGCGTAATTTAAGCTACTCGTTGCGCCTGCTGATCGGGTTGGTTGATATCATTTCTCTGCCAATAGACCAGCGTCGGAGGCTGGCCGCCCAGGGCTGAATGAGGGCGCTGGTGGTTATAGAAGGTCATCCATTTCCGGATGGCCGCTTTCGTTTCCGATCCGGTCTCCCAGGCATGCAAGTAGACGCACTCGGTGTTCGGGTGCGCCACAGCCTCTCGATGAAGATGTTGTCCGCTGCCCGGCAGTGGTTTGCCTGCATACCATGAGAGAGGAGGAAACGGCCTTTTCCCATCCATCGAGATCCGCACGCCCGACCGGCGGAGCCGGTCCGTCCAGGCGAAGAACGTGAACTGAGATCCTTGATCAGTATTCATTATCTCGGGCGGGCCGAACTTGTGAATGGCCTCGTTCAGCGCCTCGACGCAGAAGTCGGCCTCCCTTTGACCGGCAGGTGTTTGCAGCAAACACCGAGAGGGGGCGTGTTCGAGATCCGCCAGGACAGAACCTTGCGGGTGTGTCAGTCCATGATCGCCACGAGGTAGAGGAACCCGCGCCGCATGGGCAGGTAGGTGATATCCGAGCACCCGTCGCCCGGCACGGGCATGCGCAGCATGATCCCGAGAGGAGGACTTGGTTCGGGCGCTCCACGCGGAGTCCTCTCAGCAAGTAGGGATAGGTCTTGTGTCCCTTCGCCGGCCTGCTCGTATTGGGCTTCTGGTAAATCGGCATGAGCCCCATGAGGCGCATCAGTCGCCGGATGCGCTTCTCGTTCACGAGGTGTCCGTCGTTGCGCAGGTGCCAGGTCATTTGCCGGACACCGAAGAACGGGGTCTCCAGGAACTGCTCGTCGATCTGCCGCATTAGGCCGAGGTTCTGTTCGGTCTTGCCCTTGGGGGTGTAGTAGAAAGACGAGCGCGCGATCGACAGCAGCTTGCACTGTCGCCCGATGGACGGGAGTGTCCTGAACTTTGTGTATCCGGGCCGGTCCATGCGGTTTGGGATACTCAAGCGTCGAAGCGCTCGCCGAACATTATGCGAAGTGATTGCGGGCCGCAAACCATTTCCGAACATTTCGGCCATCCTTCTTGAAGTTGCGGATGGCCAGACAGATCAGCTTGGTCGCGGCCTCGTACGTCGGGAAGGACCCACGCGTCTTGATGGATTTCCGGATCACGCGGTTCAGGCTCTCTATGGCGTTCGTGGTGTAGATGATCTTGCGGATCGAAGGCAAAGAACGGGATCATCTCAGCCCAGGCTCGGCGCCAACTCGGCTGGGCGAGGGTGATCGCGCCCCCGATCACCTTGTGCATCGGAACGCGACGGCGATCGGCAAGGTACCTGTCGTGAAAATGGGCAAGCAGCCGGTCCAGCTCTTCCAGGGTCGGCCGCCGGTTCCGCGTGGCTGAACGCCCGATCATACGCTGATGTTTCAGCGTGCGCATCGCAGTCTCGAAGGCCCCGATTGGCATCTCGACCTTGCTGATCGGACCGCCGTAGGAAACCACAGTTCGCAGGGTGGCTATGTAGCTGTTCACGGTCTGGGGCAAACGCGGTTTAAGGGTGTAGTGTTCAGGGCTGTCGGCTCGCGGATTTGATGGCGGCGCCTGAACGCCCTTCAGCAGGTCCTTGCCGAGCCGAAAGAAGTCGTGATCATCCGTTTCCTCGACTGCCAGCTGGCCAAAATCGAGACGTTGAAGATAGGCAAGGTTTGCGGTTTTTGTTTTGCCGAATGCCTCCGAGGAGGCCTCGGTGTATTCGCGGATCACGTCAGCCCATGTCTTGGTATGCCGGGCCGCGACGGCCCTTTCGATTGCGCCTTTGCCCTTCAGGTCACGCTCTGTTTGACGCACCCAACGCTCTGCCGCCTGACGGCTTTGGACCGTATCGCTCAGGGACAGGACAACCTTGCCGGCCTTCTTCTTGCGGATGACGGCGGTGTAGCTTGACCTGCCCCCCGCGAAATCCCTCACCCTAATGTAGAGTCTGCCCAACACTGAAGGAGCAGACAGATGCGGAAGAGCCGTTTTACCGAGGCGCAGATTATCGGGATGATCAAGGAGCAAGAGG
>NZ_JAXMOR010000042.1:0-41671 GCF_034669705.1 Marinovum sp. | reverse complement strand
GACCGCGAAACAGGCCATCATCGCGGTCGCCCGCAAGCTTCTAACGATCCTCAACGCGATGCTGCGAACGGGCAAACCCTTCGACCCGAAAGCCGTCTGACACGCGGTGACCGATTACGGTTGCCGGCGCAGCGGCCGGGACGCGTCGGCAAAATCTTGCGCTGACAAACGAGCCAAAAACTGACCCCGCCCCGGCCCCCGCGCCGGGGCCTCACGGTCGAAACTTCCGGCGCCTTGAGGAGGATCGACCAGGGCCGACCGATCCCGGCATCATCCCCGTCAGGCGAGATATCGCGTCCTGCCGCCCGACGAAGGTGTGATTTGTCGCCAAGAGGTCCCGGCGCAGAGGCCGGGACGGGGTCAGGATGGCGGAAACTTTACCTGACAGCCGCGCCGGGCGCGCTACCCTTTTAGGACCCACCCAGAACCCGCCGTTTCCGCAAGGTGCCGCATGCCTCACCGATCCCATGACCGCCCCGTCGGCCGCGCGCCGGATTATACCGCCGCCTGCGTGGTGATGTTCGGGGTCAACCTGCTCTGGATGCTGGTGGCGCTGCTCGCCGCTTTCGGGCTGGCGGCGGTGCTGCTGGCCGGGCTGGCGCTCAACGCCTGGATCAGCTGGCTGGCGGCGCGGCGGCGCTGATCACCTGTGTCGCCGCCGCGATGCCGCCGGCACGATGCGGGATCTCCAAAGCCGCGAGACCGGCCTCGATCGACCCCAGAACTCCGAGGATCATGTGGGTGTTCACATGCCCCATGTGACCGATGCGAAAGAAGCCGTGCCGCGCCTCGCTGTCGGGCGGCGCCATGCCGAGGCCGATGCCCAGGGTCACCCCGGCATTGCGCTCGCACCAGTCGCGCAGCCGTTGGCCCTGCGGCGTGCCGATGGCAAGCGCGGTGACCGCATGGCTGCGATGGCCCGGATCTGAGATGTTGAGCCTGAGCGGGCCCTCCTGCCCCCAATGCTCCACCGCCGCCCAGATCGCCCGGGCCAGCGTGGCATGGCGGTGCCAGATCGCCTCGATCCCCTCGTCCTTCATCATGTCGAGCGCGACCCGCAGACCGTAGAGATGATGGGTCGGCGTGGTGCCGCCGAAATACTGGTAATACATCTCCGGGTGGGCCCGTGGCGCCCAGTCCCAATAGCGCGAGACCCGCTCGGGCCGATGCGCCGCCGCCTTGGGGTTGAAGAACACAAACCCCATGCCGGGTGGCACCATCAGCCCCTTCTGGCTGCCGGTGATCATCACGTCGACGCCCCAAACGTCCATTTCGAAGCGGTCACAGCCCAGCGAAGCCACGCAATCGGCCATCAGAAGCGCCGGGTGGCCGGCGGCATCCATGGCGGCGCGCAGGCCGGAAATGTCGTTGCGCACCGAGGTGGCGGTGTCCACATGCACCGCCAGCACCGCCTTGATCCGGCCATGCGGGTCGTCGCGCAGCCGGTCCTCGATGCGGGTCAGGTCGAACGGGCTCTGCAGACCGAACTCCATGATCTCGACCTCGATGCCCAGACCCTGCGCCATCTCGGTCCAGCCATGCGAGAACCGCCCCGTCGCCGGCACCAGCACCAGGTCACCGGGCCCCAGAACATTGGCCAGCGAGGCCTCCCAGGCGCCGTGACCGTTGCAGATATACATCGCCACGTCATGCTCGGTGCGCGCCACCCGGCGCAGGTCCGGCAGCAGGCTTTCGGTCAGCGCGACGATTTCGCCCTCGTAGATATTGACCGAGGCGCGATGCATGGCGCGCTGTACCGCGTCGGGGGTTTCCGAGGGGCCGGGGATCGCCCGGTAGGTGCGGCCATTTGCGAGGGACATGCTGGGTTCTCCGTGGATCGAACCGCAGCTAACCCCGGCACGGCGCCGCCGTCAATCGCCACCGCCCCGCTTGCCAGCCGCGGCCCGAGCGCCTAAACCCCCGCCAGCGAAACCCCGGGGGCGGCGTCCGGCCGATGTGTCGATGATCAAGAAGGTGATGGACTGGTTGGAAGACCGCAACCGCAAGTTCTCGCGGTCCTTCGGCAAGGATATCTCGACCCCCAAGGGCCGGTTCTGGGGCAATGTGCATTACAACGTGGTCGACCACGCCTTCCTGCGCATCCTCTGGACCAATTTCTTCGAGATCGCGCCCGGCGTCTATCGCTCGAACCACCCCGGGCCGCGGCGGCTTGCGCGCTACAAGGAGCTTGGCATCCACACCGTGGTGACCCTGCGCGGCGAGGAGAAGTTCGCGCATTACCTGTTCGAGAAGGAGACCTGCGAGGCGCTGGGGATGGATTTCCGCGTCACCAAGCTCTGGGCGCGCAATGCCACCAAGCGCGAGCGGCTGCTGGCGGTGCTCGACACCTTTCGCGATATCGAGAAGCCGTTCGTCTTTCATTGCAAGTCCGGTGCCGACCGCGCCGGGATCGTCGCCGCCATGTACCTGATGGTCTTTGAAGGGGTGCCCGTCGAGGAAGCGCGCAAGCAATTGTCGATGCGCTACCTGCATATGAAATGGACCAAGACCGGGGTGCAGGACTACATCCTCTCGGTCTATGAGGCGCGCAAGACCGCCGAGCCGATTGATTTCGAAGACTGGCTGCGGACCGAATACCGCGCCGCCCGTCTGAATGACGCCTGGGACGCCAAGAAAACCCCGGCCGAGACCGCGCAGATGCTGCGCGACGATCCGGTGACCGACGCCGGCCCGGAGGCCCGCGGGTGAGCGCCCCCCAGCCCAATCCGCGCGGGCTGGCGCTCTGGCTCTGGCGCAAGTACCTGCGCAAGCACATCTGGCTGCTCGGGGTGGCGCTGATCTTCATGTCGCTCGAGGGCGCGATGTACGGCGCCATCAGCTACATGATGAAACCGATGTTCGACCAGGTCTTCATCGGCGGTCAGGGCGACCGGCTGATGATCGTGGGCCTGGTGATCCTCGGCATCTTTGCCCTCAGGGCGGCGGCCTCGGTGGTGCAGAAGGTGGTGCTGACGCGGCTGTCACAGGTCACCGCGGGCGATATCCGCACCGATCTGGTCGATCACCTGATGACGCTGGAAGGCCAGTTCCACCAGACCCACAGCCCGGGCTACCTGATGCAGCGGATCGAGGGCGATGTCGGTTCGATCAACAAGGTCTGGCGGACGCTGGTCACCGGCGCCGGCCGCGACGTGATCGCACTGGTCTCGCTGTTCGGCGTGGCGCTGTCGATCGACTGGCGCTGGACGCTGGTGGCGCTGGTCGGCGTGCCGGTGATGGTGGTGCCGGTGGTGGTGCTGCAACGCTATGTGCGTCGTCACGCGCGCGCCGCGCGCGACGTGGCGGCGGGGCTGTCGGTGCGGCTCAACGAGATCTTTCACGGCATCGTGCCGATCAAGCTCAACCGGCTCGAACGCTACCAGTCGCGGCGCTATTCCAAGCTGACCGACCGGCGGATCAAGGTCGAGATCAAGTCTTCGCTGGGTCAGGCGCTGATCCCCGGCATGGTCGACCTGATGGCCGGCGTCGGCTTCTTCGGGGTGCTGCTCTATGGAGGCCGCGAGATCATCGACGGCACCAAGACGGTGGGCGATTTCATGGCCTTCTTCACCGCCCTGGGGCTGGCCTTCGAGCCGCTGCGGAGGCTCGGCGCGGTCTCTGGCGTCTGGCAGGTGGCGGCGTCGGCGATCGAACGGCTGCGCGAGCTGTTCGACACCCACCCGGGACTGAAGAGCCCGGCGCGGCCCAAGCCGGCGCCAGAAGGTGCGCCTGAGATCGTGCTCGAGGATGTGCACCTGGCCTTTGGCGATGCGCCGGTGCTGCGCGGCGCCTCGCTGGTGGCCGAGGCGGGAAAGACCACCGCGCTGGTGGGCGCCTCCGGGGCCGGCAAATCCACCGTCTTCAACCTGATCACCCGGTTGGTCGACGTACAGTCGGGCCGGGTCACCATCGGCGGCCTCGATGTGCGCGAGATGGACGTGGCGGCGGTGCGCGGTCTGTTCTCGGTGGTCAGCCAGGAGGCGCTGCTGTTCGACGAGAGCCTGCGGGACAATATCGTGCTCGATGGCCGCGAGGTCGGCGAGGACCGGCTCAATGCAGCGCTCGAGGCGGCGCATGTGGCAGATTTCCTGCCGCGGCTGGGCCAGGGTCTCGACAGCCCGGCCGGGCCGCGCGGCTCGAACCTCTCCGGCGGTCAGCGCCAGCGGGTGGCAATTGCCCGCGCGGTACTGCGCGACCGGCCGATCCTGCTGCTCGACGAGGCGACCTCGGCGCTGGATACCGCGTCAGAGGCGCTGGTGCAGGAGGCGCTCGACCGGCTCGCTCGGGGGCGCACCACGCTGGTGATTGCGCACCGGCTTTCGACCGTGCGCAATGCCGACAAGATCGTGGTGATGGATCAGGGGCAGGTGGTCGAAGAAGGGACGCATGAGGCGCTTCTGGCGCAGGGCGGGGTCTATGCCGGGCTCTACCGGATGCAGGACGGGGTCTGAGGCGGGCCGGGCCTTCGGGGCTCTGCCCGGGACCCCGAGGGTATTTTTGAACAGAAGAAGATCAGGGGCGCTTGGTGTAGCGCTGCGCCAGGGTCTCGGGCGGGGTGCCTGTGGCGTAGCGGGCGAGCGTCGTGAGGTTCTGGGCGCCGCGGCGGAGCCAGCCGTCGCGCTGGTAGCGGTCGGCCGAAGTCAGCGCGGTGGCGGGCAGCAGGGTGAGGCGGCCCTTGAGGGCGCGGGCCAGCGCCACGTCCTCCATCAGCGGCTGGTCGGGGTAGCCGCCGGCGGCGTGGTAGAGCGCGCGGGGCAGGAGCAACGCCTGGTCGCCGTAGGGCAGATCGAACAGCCGGCTGCGCAGGTTGGCCCAGCTCTCGGTCAGCCGCGCCATCGGGTGGCGGCTGTCGAAGCGGAGGCGGAAGGCGGCGGCGGTCTCGGTCGTGAGATGCGCCAGCACCGGGGCGGCCCAGCCGGGGGCAAGGCAGGTGTCGGCGTGCAGGAACAGCAGCCAGTCACCCTTGGCCCTGACGGCACCGCGACGCAGCTGGCCGCCGCGAGAGGCGGGACCGGTGACGATCTCGGCGCCGGCGGCGCGGGCGGTTTGCAGCGTGGCATCGGTGGAGCCGCCGTCGCTGATGATCAGCTCGCGGATCAGCCCCTCCTGCAGCCCCTCGCCCAGGGCCATCAGGCAGGCGGGCAGCGCCGGGCCTGCGTTCAGTGTCGGGATGATGACCGAGATCGGGGCGCGCATCTGCCTCTTCCGCTTGCTCACGGACTGTCTATATGGGACGTCAGGGCCGGAAGGAATTGTGAAATGGATACTTATGCCGTGAAACGCCGCGTGCTGCGCCTAGCGGGTGGCGATGTCAGGGATTTCCTGCAGGGGCTGGTCAGCAATGACGTGGCCCGGCTCGACCGGGGGCTGGTCTATGCCGCAATGCTGACGCCGCAGGGCAAGCTGATCGCCGACTTCTTTCTGCAGGCCGATGGCGCCGAGGTGCTGATGGACCTGCCGGCCGACCAGACCGCGGGGCTCGCCAGACGGTTGGCGATGTACAAGCTGCGCGCCGCCGTGACGATTGCCGAGACCGACCTGGCGGTGTCGCGCGGCACCGGAGCGGCGCCGGACGGCGCACTGGCAGATCCCCGCGATGCGCGGCTGGGCTGGCGGTTGATCGGCCCCGAGGCGCTGGCCGAGGACGGGACCGATTGGGACGCGCTGCATGTCGAGACCATGGTGCCGCGCTGGGGCCGTGAGTTGGGACCTGACAGTTACCTGCTGGAGATGGGGTTCGAACGCCTCTCGGGGGTGGATTTCCGCAAGGGCTGTTATGTCGGCCAGGAAGTGACCGCGCGGATGAAGCACAAGACCGAGCTGCGCAAGGGACTGGCGCAGGTGCAGCTTGACGGCGCGGCGGCCGAGGGCAGCGAGATCACCGCCGGCGGCAAGCCGGTGGGGGTGCTGGGTACCCGCGCCGGCGACCGGGCGCTGGCCTATCTGCGGTTCGACCGGGCCGGCGGCGAGATGCAGGCGGGCGCGGCGCGGGTCACGCTGTTGTCCACCGGCTGAGACCCCGGGGCGGGATCGGCGGCGGTGGCGAGGCGACGCGTCAGCCGGTCCTCGATGCCGCGGCGGCGCCAGCCGGGGGCGACGTAGAGCCGCTCGATCACCGGCGCGCCCCCTGCCCCGCGGGTGTAGAGCAGATAGCCGCGCAACACGCCTTCGGTGCGATAGGCGATCAGCCCGGCGCCCTGTGACAGGCAGCGGGCAATTTGCGCGTGGCGCTGCCGGTCCTCCGGGTGAAGGGCGGCGATGGCGGGCAGGTCCGGATGGTCTGCGGACATGAAAAAGGCCTCCTTGGCTCTGTGCCGGAGGCCTCTGAAATCTGTGTCGCGCCCCCGGCTGTCCGGGGGATATGCGCGCGGGCCCCGGGGTCAGGCGCGCTCGGAATACTCCATGGTCTCGGTGTTGACGACGATGTCCTCGTCCTGACCGACGAAGGGCGGCACCATGACCTTGACGCCGCAATCGAGGATTGCGGGCTTGAAGCTGTTGGCGGCGGTCTGGCCCTTCACCACCGGCTCGGTCTCGACCACCTTGCAGGTGACCTTCTGCGGCAGCGAGGCGTTCAGAGCCTCTTCGTCGTGGAATTCCACCACGATGGTCATGCCGTCCTGCAGGAACGGCCGGCGCTCGCCGAGGATCTCGGCGTCGAGCTGCACCTGGTCATAGGTCTCGGTGTCCATGAAGATCAGCTGGCCGCTGTCTTCGTAGAGGAACTGCATGTCCTTCTGCTCGAGCCGCACGCGCTCGACCTTGTCGGCGGAGCGGAAGCGTTCGTTCAGCTTGGAGCCGTTGCGCAGGTTCTTCATCTCGACCTGTGCAAATGCGCCACCCTTGCCGGGTTTGACATGATCCACCTTGACGGCGGCCCACAGATGGCCGTCGTGCTCGAGGACATTGCCGGGGCGGATTTCGTTACCGTTGATCTTGGGCATTGTGGCGAAACCTTGTCGAGAGGTTGAAGACGATTTGACCGGACCTATATATCGCGTTGGTGCCCAGAGCAAGCTTACCATATCCTGTGCTGCACATGCAGCAAGCTATGCAAACATCGCATAGATGGTATGCGTTTGCGGGGTATCCGAATCGCTAAAAACCGGCCATAAGGGCCCTCACGCCTGAAACACAAGAGCAAGAATAAAGGACGCTACATGACTGATTTCGTTGATGGTACAGCCTTTAACAGCGAACAGGGCAGCCGTGCCCGCAAGCTGTTTGCCGCGGTGGTCCTGGCTGCACTCGACGATGCCATCGCCGACGACAAGAAGTACGGCAATGGCCCCGAACAGATCGCCCGCTGGGCGCGGTCGCGCGATGGCCGCGAAGTGCTGTCCTGTGCCGGTATCGACCCGAACGAACGTGTCGTTCAGGGGCTGATGGATTTCGTCGGCAAAGGTGTGCGCACCTCTGTTGCCCTGTCGCGCGAAGAGAGCGAGCGCCGCAATGCCGCCGCTGCTGCCGAGCGCGAAGCCGCTTAAGACCGCCTACCTCTTTCCTTGCTGACGCGCCCCGACTTCGGGGCGCGTTTGCGTTTGAAGGGAAGTGACCCAGCGTCAGTCAAGCTCCTGACTGGCCAATGCGCGATGGATCTCGCGGCGGACCAGACGCCGGACATTGCGGGTGATCCGCTCGCCCAGGGCGCCCTGAAGCTCTTCGCGCACAATGTCGACCACCATGTCGCGCAGCGCCTCTTCGTCGATTACCGCACCGTCAGTCCCGGCGGCGATCGGCGTGTCGGTTTCATCGGCCGCGGCCGGCTTCTCCGGCGCGACGCCGGCCGGTGCCTCAGGGCCGGAGGGGTGGTTTCTGTGCACGAAGACAAAGGGATCGGCCGCTGGCGCGGCGTCTTCTGCGATCTCGTCTTCTGCCGGGGCCTCTTCGGCCGAGGGCTCTGCAACCGTGGTGGCCTGCGCCGCTTCGGGCTCTGCCTCGGGCTGATGGTCTTCCCAGGCGAGGGCCTCCTCGGCCGGGTCTTCAGGGTCTGCCTCGGCGATCTGGGCGGCGTCCGGCGCGGTCTCTTCATGAACCGCGATCTCGGCCTTCTCCGGGGTATCGCTGTCGCCAGAGATCAGCGCCTCGAGTGCCGCGATCTTGGCCTCGAGTGTCTCCGGCTCCGACGCCGGCGCCTCCAGCTCTTCTACCTCGGCCTCGTCCGGCGCGGCCGCCTGGATCACCTCGGCCAACGCCAGCGGCTCTGCCGCAGAGAGCTCGTCGACCGCCTCTTCATAGGGCGCTTCCTCGACGGAATCGGCCGCCGCGGGCTCGGCCTCTGCAGCCGGCGATTCGGGGGCGAACCGGCCGCCCTCATGCACCCGCAGCGCCGGGGTCAGCACCAGAGCATCGGCTTCTGGCGCCCGAGCCTCCGGCGACACCGCCTTTTCGGCCTGCGCCCGACGTGCCTGCATTTCTTGACGTGCCTCTTCGGACACCAGCCTGCGAATAGACGACAGGACATCCTCGATTTCCGAGGATTTGACAGGATCTGACATTATTTTCACCACTTTGCCTCGGCCGCGAGGATAACCCGACGGGGCCAACCGCACAACCGATAGAGACAATTGAGCGGGCTTTGTGGCGGGCGAGGCTCAGTCGCCGATGCGGCGCAACACCCGGTCGAGCTTGTCGCCCTGAAGGCTCTTGACCGGCGCATTCTTGATCAGCCGATAGTATTCCGCCGGGTCATAAAGCTGCACGTTCAGCCCCAGGTGCTTGGCGGTCATCAGCCCCATCGCCGACAAAAGCTGATAGGCAGCGATGGTCCGGTCGGCCACGGCGGCGGTATAGGCCACCTCGGCATCGAGCAGGTCCTGCTCGGCGGTCAGCACGTCGAGCGTGGTGCGCTGGCCCAGCGTCGCCTCTTCGCGGACCCCCTGAAACGCCACGCGGGCGGCGCGGATCTGCCGGTCGGTGGCCTCGATCGAGGCATTGGCCACCCGCAGGGTCGCCAGCGCGGTGCCCACGTCCTGAGCCACGGCGTGCTGGGTCACATGCAGGTTGCCGCGGGCCGCATCGGCACGCGCCTTGGCCTGCCGTTCCAGCGCCGACAGCGCCCCGCCGCGATAGATCGGACCGCCAAAATCAAGCGAGACCGAGCCGGTGTTGGAATAATCGCCGCCGTTGAAATCGCTCGACCGGGTCAGCCGGCCCGAGAGCGAGACCTGCGGCTTGATCGCCAGCTCGGCCCGGCGCCGATTGAGATCGGCGGTCGAGACCTCGTATTGCGCCCGGCGCATCGCCGGGTGGCTGCGCATGGCGATCGCCTTGGCTGCCGTCTCGTTGCGCTCGACATCCGGCAGCCGGGTCACCGCCGCCAGATTGTCGGGCCCCTCGCCCACCGCGGCCCGGTACTCCTCGATCGCGCGCAGAAGATCGCCCTCGGCGGCGGCCAGGTTGGCCCGGCTGGCGGCCAGCCGCGCTTCGGCCAGCGACACATCGGTGCGGGTCACCTCGCCAACCTCGAACCGGTCGCGGGCGGCGCGCAGTTCCTGCTCCACCAGCCGCAGGTTGTTCTGCCGCAGCGACACCGTCTCGGAGGCGCTGCGCACGCTGACATAGGCCACCACGGCGCGCAACAGCACCTGTTGCTCGATCACCAGAAGCCCCTCGCGGGTCGCCAGCACCGCCTCCTTGGCGGCATCGATCTGCAACCGCGTGGCGCCGAAATCATACAGCAACAGCTCGGCCACGACGGAGAAGCTGGCACTGTCGTCCTGGAATCCGGTGCCGAGCCCGGTGGTGCCGCTGTAGCTGTAGCCGAAATCGCGTGAGAAAGAGGAGGTCCAGCTGACGATCGGGCGCAGCGCCGCAACCGCGACGGCGACATCCTCGTCGGCCGCCCTGAGGAGCGCGCGGTTCTGATGCAACAGGCCGGAATGCGTATAGGCCGCGGCCAGCGCATCGGCCAGCGTCTCGGCCAGGGTCGCGGCCGGCGCCAGCGCCAATGCGAGGCTCAGAGCACCGCGCCGCACGACGCGGCCCATTGCATTGCGGATCATCACCTGTCTCCTGATCTTGCCCACTCGTTATACACGCTCAGTGCCGGTTTCCGTCGCCATCGCCGCGATATCGTGGGCTACAGCGCGAATTCTGCCGATTTCTGGTATCCCGGCAACACCGGCGCCGCGGCGTTGAAGGCAAAGCGCCACGAGATAGCGCCGTTCTGCTTGTAGCCGATGCGCACCGTGCCGAGCTGACCCTCCATGAACAGCGCGGCGATCCGCCCGCCCTCCTTGAGCTGGTCGGCGATCGCCTCGGGCAGCTGCTCGATCCCGCCCTCGATCACGATCACGTCGTAAGGGCCATGCTCGGGCGCCCCGGCCTCGAGCGCCGCCTCATGCATGATCACCCCGTCGGAGCCGTTTTCCGACAGCGCGCCCTGCGCCTCGGTCACCCGGTCGGCCTCGTCCTCGACCGCCACCACCGCCTCGGCCATCCGCGCCATCACCGCGGCGGAATAGCCGTAGCCGGCGCCGATATCGAGCACCAGCTCGCCGCCAGTGATCGCCAGACCGTCAAGCATCTTGGCCAGGGTCCGCGGTTCGAGCATCACCCGGCCCGGCGCGAACTCGAGGTTCTCGCCGACATAGGCCGCCTCGCGCTTGTCGCGCGGGGTATAGACCTCGCGCGGGATGGCAAGCATGGCGTCGATGATGGGAAACTTGGTCACGTCGGCGGGACGGATCTGGGTATCGACCATGAAGGTCCGGCGCTGGGCATAGTCGGTCATGTCTAAACTCGTCGGTTCAGGAATGTCAGATCCGTCTTGCCACAAACCCTCTCGCCCGGCAATGACCGCGACGGGGTTTTCGCGCCCCGCCCGCGTCGGGACCGGCCGCCGGGCCGGCCCAGGTTCACAGGTCAATGCCGGCGGTTCAGCACACCGGCCAAAGCGCCCGAGAGCGCCGTCGCGGCCGCGTCATGCAGGCCCGGACCCGGCAACTCGCGTGCCGCGGCCTCTTCCATCGGACCAAAGAGCATGCCCTCGGTGCCGCAGGCCGAGCCCTGGGCCGAGGTTTGCACCACGACCACATTGGCCACCTTCTCGCGCAGCGCATCGATCATCTCGGCGGTGACGAACAGCGGATCGGACATCTCGGCCGGGTCGTTCGACGGCGCCCGCTCGGCCATCCAGAGCAGAACCACCGGCCCCTTGATCCGGCTGAGCAGCAGGGTCATCCGCGCCATCCAGGCCGCCTGCAGCTCTTCGCGCACCATCTTGAAGCGGTCGGGGCTGATCGCCTCGAGCTCGCGCAACAGGTGGCGGGTAAAGTGGAACTCGGTGAAATCCACCTCGCGATAGACCGCCTTGAGCATCGCCGAGGCGTTGATGAAGCGGTCGTTGCGCCGCGGATGCACGCTGTAGAGCCGGTTCGACATGTTCTGCGCGCCCATGATCTGCACCACGGTGGCGCTGGCCTGGCCCGCCGCCTCGAGCAGCGCGGTATCGTTGACAAATGCATCTACACCGGCGTTGACACAGCCGAAATTGACGCAGGGAAGTCCCAGCGTCTCTTCGGTCAGCGCCGGGAACGGCGTCTCGATGAATTTGCCATAGGTCTCGGTGCCGCCGAAAAAGGCGACATACTCTCCCTCAAGCCGGCGGCGCGGGCCGCGAAACACCTGACGCGACGCACCATAGCGACAAGGAAGATAGTCGGGGGACTGGCCCCCGTTCAGTTCATAGGTCATCTCACCCACCTAATTTTTTTCTCACCCAGGCACACCATGCCGTGATTCGCATTTCGGAATGCCTAAACGGCGGATTTGAGCCAACCTTTAACCGACTGGCCGCCGCCGCCCGCCCTTGCCCTTGGTACGGGTTGCTGCCTATTGTCCGGCAAGCAGGAACGAGGGCAGCTCATGGATATTCAATCGATCGGCGTGATCGGCGCAGGCCAGATGGGCAACGGCATTGCCCATGTGATGGCGGTGGCGGGCTATGACGTTGTGATGACCGATATCTCGCAGGAGGCGCTCGAGGCGGCGGTCGGCCGGATCGAGAAGAACCTCGGTCGGCAGGTCGCCAAGGGCGCGCTGAGCGAAGCGGATCAGGCCGCCGCCATGGCGCGGATCACCACCACGCTCGAGACCGCCGAGGTGGCGCAGACCGACCTGGTGATCGAGGCCGCGACCGAGCGCGAGGAGGTCAAGCAGAAGATCTTCGACGCCCTCCTGCCGCATCTCAAGCCGGACACCATCCTGACCTCCAACACCTCGTCGATCTCGATCACCCGTCTGGCCAGCCGCACCGACCGGCCGGAAAAGTTCATGGGCTTCCACTTCATGAACCCTGTGCCGGTGATGCAGCTGGTCGAGCTGATCCGCGGCATCGCCACCGACAAGGAGACCTACGAAGCCTGTCTCGCGGTGGTCGAAAAGCTTGGCAAGACCGCTGCTTCGGCCGAGGATTTCCCCGCCTTCATCGTCAACCGCATCCTGATGCCGATGATCAACGAGGCGGTCTACACGCTCTACGAGGGCGTCGGCAACGTCACCTCGATCGACATGGCGATGAAGCTCGGCACCAATCATCCGATGGGGCCGCTGGAGCTGGCGGATTTCATCGGCCTCGACACCTGCCTCGCGATCATGAACGTGCTGCACGACGGCCTGGCCGACACCAAGTACCGCCCCTGCCCGCTGCTGACCAAATACGTCGAGGCCGGCTGGCTCGGCCGCAAGACCAAGCGCGGCTTCTATGACTACCGCGGCGAAACCCCGGTGCCGACGCGCTAGTCACCCCGCTTCCCTCTTCATCTTGCTGGATAGACCTCCGGGGGGTGAGGCCGCAGGCCGAGGGGGCTGGCCCCTCTGCAACACCCTCCAGTCCCGATGCTGCTGGCGATCACGCCACGAGGCCAAGCCGGCGAAACCGCGATACCGACGCGCCAAGCGCCCCGCTCCCCCTTCATCTTGCCGAATAAACCTCCGGGGGTGAGGCCGCAGGCCGAGGGGGCTGGCCCCCTCTGCAACACCCGCCAGCCTCGATGCCGCCGGCGATCACTCGCCGAGGCTGAGCGTATGCTGCCGCAGCCAGGCCATCATCCGGCGCGGCTTGGCCTCCCAGGTGCGGATTTCGTCCGGGCTGATCGGGGTGCCGATGATCGGCGCCTGCGGCCGGTTGCAGGCATGCACCACCTCGTGGATCAGCAGCCCCTGCCGCAGGGTGGCCGAAACCCGGTTGGCAATCTGATAGGCACGCGAATTCTGACCGGGGAAGTGGATCGGCACCACGGTGGCGCCCGAGCGGGTGATCAACTTGGCGGTAAAGGGGTTCCACACCGCCTCGACCGCCTTGCCGAACAGGCTCTCGCTGGCCGCCACCACGCCCGAGGGAAACAGGATGATCACGCCCCCCTGACGCAGGTGGTCCATCGCGGCCTTGCGCATCTCGAGGCTCTCGACGCGGGCGTTCTCCTCGTGCGGAAAGGGCACGGGGATCATCAGGTGCTCGATCTCGGTGACGCCCGAGAGCAGGTTGCGGGTCAGGATCTTGTAGTCGGTCCGCACCCGCCCGACCAGTTCCGCCAGCACCATGCCGTCGACCAGACCGTGCGGATGGTTGGCAACCACGATCACCGGGCCCTCGGCGGGGATGCGGGCGATCTGATCGGCCGGGGTCTGCAGCTCGATCCCCATCAGCGCCAGCGCCTGGCTGAAGAAGGCTGGGCCCTCCTGCGGCCCCTGACGCTCAAAGCGGCGCACCAGGCGCAGCAGCGGCAGCTTGCCGGTCAGCCATTCCATCGCCCGGATGGTTTTGGATTTCCACGGATTGGTGAAGGTATTGGCATAGGACAGCTTGCGCTTGTCATAGGGGACCGGCTGGGCCGCGGCGGCCTCGCGCCCGGCCGGGGTTTGCGCAGTTTCCACCATGGTTGCGTCCAGCATCCTTCCCCGCAAGCCCGTGAACGGGCCTAGCAGTCCTCTCCGAACCGGTCCGCCACCAGGGCTTCGACCGCATCGGCCAGCGCCTCGGCGTCCGGGCCCGAAGTCTGAACCTCAATAGTGCTTCCCTTCGAGGCTGCCAACATCAAAAGCCCCATGATCGAATCGCCCGAGGCGCCCATGCCGTCGCGCGACACTTCGGCATTGGCGTCGAAGCCTTCGACCACCTCCACCAGCTTGGCCGAGGCCCGGGCGTGCAGCCCCTTCTCGTTGATGATCTTCAGGCTGCGGGTCACGGTGTCTGTCATGTGGTCTGATCCGGTGAGATATTCTGGCTGTCGATATATTTGCGTCCGGCCTCTGTCGCACGTCTGACGGCGTCGGCAACACCCAGATCGCGGCTTTTCGCCAGCTTGATCAGCATCGGCAGGTTGGCCCCGTAGATGATGCGCCGGTTCTCCGGTGCGCAGGCCATGAGCGAGAGGTTGGAGGGCGAGCCGCCGAACATGTCGGTCACGATCACGACGCCGCCGCCCTGGTCGACGGAATCGGCGGCATTGCAGATCTCGGATTGCTTGGCATCGCGCACGTGATCGGGCTCGATCGCGATCGCGCGGATACCGGGCTGCTGCCCGACCACATGTTCGATGGCAGCCAGATATTCCCTGGCCAGGCCGCCATGCGCCACGATCACGATGCCGATCAACTTCGCCGGTCTCCCGTTCATTGCCCGGTCACGGTTGGACGGGGTCCAGCGGCGCCAGCGCGCGCCGCTCAAGCTCTCGGTGCCTAATTGACACCTGCCAGCCGGCCGTTGCAAGCCCCCGGGCGATGCTTTCCGCGAGGGCAACAGAGCGGTGCTTGCCGCCGCTGCAGCCGAAGGCGACGGTGAAATGCGCCTTGCCCTCGTCGCGCGCCGCCGGCAGCTGGAAGATCAGAAGATCGAAGACCTTCTCGCGGAACACCGCAAAGCGCGGGTCGGTGGCGATATGGTCGGCGACGCGGGGGTCCTGGCCGGTCATCGGCCGCAGGTCCGGCTGCCAGTGCGGGTTCTTCAGAAAGCGGCAGTCGAACACCACGTCGGCCGCCAGCGGCAGCCCGCGCTTGTAGGAGAACGACTGCACCGAGATCGCAAGGTCATGGCTGCCGCTGCGGCCGAAGATGCGCTGCATCTCGGCGCGCAGGTCATGCGGCGACAGCGCCGAGGTGTCGATCAGCACCGTCGCCTGGTCACGCAGCGGGCCCAGCATTTCGAGCTCGATGGCGATGCCGGCCTCGGGGGTGCCATCGGGTGCCATCGGGTGGCGCCGGCGGGTCTCGTTGTAGCGCTTGGCCAGCACCCCGGCCTCGGCCTCGAGCACCACCAGCTCGGCGCCCTGGCCGGTCTGGTTGGCGATATTCGACAGCAGGGCGGTCAGCGCGGCGGGCGAGAAATCGCGGGTGCGGACATCGATTCCCAGCGCCATGTCGCGGCTGAGCCCGCCGTCGAGCAGCGTCGGCGCCAGCGCCAGCGGCAGGTTGTCGATCGTCTCGAAGCCCAGATCCTCGAGCGCGTTGAGTGCGGTAGACCGTCCTGCGCCGGACGGACCGGTCAGAAGAACAAGGCGGTTGGACGCATCGGGCTGCATGGGACGGTGGTCTCCTGTGTCGCGGCGGTCAGTCGCGGCGACCATGCACAAGATACTGTCTGATTGCAGCAGGGAAATACCTGTCCTCGACATTGTGAAGCAACGGGAGCGTCACGCCGGCGATCCGGGTGTCGCGCCAGGGCGGCAGGCGTTCGGTCTCGGTTCGGTCGAGATCGACCGCCAGCGCCAGCGGCACCGGCGGATGCGGCCGGGCGGCCAGCAAGCCTACGAAACGCGCCTCGATGCGGCCGGCGATGGCTGGCGGGCAGGCGGCGATCAGCGCGCCGCGCTGCGCGGTGACCTGCGTCCGGTCATCGGCCACCAGCTCGGCCCCCAATGCCATCAGTTCGAGCGCCAGGGCCGACTTGCCACGGCCCGAGGCCCCCAGAACGAGAACACCGCGGCCCCCGAGGGCCACGGTGCTGGCATGCAGGATCAGACCCATTGCCTAGACCGGAAGCCCCACGACAAAGCGCGCGCCCAGCGGTTCGGAGTTGATGTCGGCCTCGGTCGGGCGGATGTTCTCGGCCCAGATCACCCCGTCATGCGCCTCGACGATCTGTTTCGAGATCGCCAGGCCAAGCCCGGAGTTGTTGCCGAAATCATGCTCTGGCCGGTGCGAGTAGAAGCGCTTGAAGATCTTGGTCAGCGCCTCTTCGGGGATGCCGGGGCCGGTATCCTCGACCACCACCAGAACCCGGTTCTCGCGCTGACGGGCCCAGACGCGGATCGCGTCGCCCTCCTCGCAAAAGCTGATTGCGTTGGTGATCAGGTTGACGAAGACCTGCGCCAGCCGCGCCTCGAGACCATGCACCAGGATCGGCTTGTCCGGCAGATCGGTGATGAACTCGATCTCCTTGGCCTGCGCCTCCTTGCCGAGGAACTCGCCAAGATTGCCCAGCAGGCCGAGCAGGTTGAAGGCCGCCTGCTCTTCCTTGACCAGCTCGCTGTCGAGCCGCGAGGCATCGGAGATGTCGCTGACCAGCCGGTCGAGCCGGCGCACGTCATGATCGATCACGTCAAGCAGCTTGTCGCGGTGATCCTCGCGCTTGACCATGCGCAGCGAGCCCACGGCAGAGCGCAGCGAGGCCAGCGGGTTCTTGATCTCGTGGCTGACATCGGCGGCGAACTGTTCGTTGGCGTCGATCCGGTCGTAAAGTGCGGTGACCATGCCGCGCAGCGCGCCGGACAGCCGGCCGATCTCGTCGGGTCTGGCGGTCAGGTCGGGGATGCGGATGCGGCCCTTGGCGTTCCTGCGGCGGTCTCGGTCGCGGCCCAGCTCGGCGGCCTGGGCCAGATCCGAGATCGGGTTCGAGATGGTCGAGGCCAGCACCAGCGACAGCCCGATCGAAACCAGCGTCGCCACCAGGAACATCTGCAGCACCCGCTCGCGCTCGGTGCGCACCAGCTTGTCGATCTCGCCAGAGGCCGAGACCAGCACCACCGCACCGACCGGCCGGCCCGCCTGTTCGATCGGCGTGCCGACGGTAAAGACGGTGCCGCCATCGGCCGACTCGGTGGTCCGCACAGTGGTTTCGCCGGCCAGCGCCGGCCCCGCGAGCGCGATCAGATGCTCTTCGAAGGCGGCCATCCGCTCTTCCTCGGAGGGGGTGACCAGCCGCGCCACCGCATCCCAGATCGAGCCGAGCATGTCGGTGATGACGGTGCGCCCGGCCTCTTCCGGCGCTTCGACCCGTTCGGCGGCCGAGCGGCCGACGATGGTCTGGGCCGGGTCGAAGACAAAGACCTCCGCGCCGCGGCGCAGCGCGATGCCGTCCAGCGTAGCGGCCACATCGACGCCGTCGCCGGTGACCAGATTGACCGGCGCGCTGCCGGGCAGCTGGGCCTCGAAGACATCGGCGATCAGCTCGGCCTCGCTGACCAGGCCCGAGGCGCGCTGCGCCGCCAGACCGTCGCGCGAGGAATTGAGATAAAGTATGCCACCGACCAGCACGTTGAGCGCGATCAGGTTGAACATGATGATCTTGCGGGTGAGCGGCGAGCTGCGCAGCGAGAACAGCCCGCGACGGGCGCGACTGTCCTGCAGCTCCTGCTCGACGGTGCCGTCCGGCGCGACCCAGTCGTCGCCCAGAACCACGTCACCGCGGCGTTTGGATCCTGTGTCCGGCACGCCCATTTCCTCGACCAGAGCCATTACTCTTCGTTGTACCGGTAACCGATACCATAGAGCGTCTCGATGGCAGAGAAGTCATTGTCGACGCTGCGCATCTTCTTGCTCAACCGTTTGATGTGGCTGTCGATCGTGCGGTCATCGACATACACCTGATCGTCATAGGCCACGTCCATCAGCTGATCGCGCGACTTCACGAAACCGGGGCGCTGGGCCAGCGCCTGCAGCAGCAGGAACTCGGTCACGGTCAACGACACATCCTGACCCTTCCAGCTGACCGCGTGGCGCAGCGGGTCCATCCGCAGCTCGCCCCGTTCGATCACCTTGGTTTCCTCGGTATCGCCCACCGCGCCGGTCTCGACCGCGTCCTGGCGGCGCAAAAGCGCGCGGATGCGTTCGACCAGCAAGCGTTGCGAGAAGGGTTTCTTGACGTAATCGTCGGCCCCCATGCGCAGGCCCAGAACCTCATCGATCTCATCGTCCTTGGAGGTCAGGAAGATCACCGGCATGGTGGATTTCTGCCGCAGCCGCTGCAGCAGGTCCATCCCGTCCATCCGTGGCATCTTGATGTCCAGCACCGCCATGTCGGGCATCTTCTTGTTGAAGGCGTCGAGGGCGGATTGTCCATCATTGTAGGTTTCGACCTCGAAGCCCTCGGCCTCAAGCGTCATGGAAACCGATGTCAGGATGTTCCTGTCATCGTCCACAAGGGCGATCTTAGACATTATGTCTGTCCTTACTCTGCTCTGCATACATTTGTTTTTTTCCTCCTTTATGCCTTGATTTGAACACCGCAATCAATCGTTAACTGCGAATCAGACCGCCGGACCCCGTACAGCAGAGGCGAAAAGTACGAAGGAATGGCTAAATTGCCTCACCTTTCCGGTCTGGCCCGCCGGGGGCGAAAGATGATTGCGCTAAACCGTGATTTGGTGGCGCTAACTGTGTCCCTGCGTCCTGTTCACCCTAAGAAACCCCATGTTACACCGGTGAGACCACGGCCCGAAGCAGGGCGGCGGTGGCGGCGCATCTGGCCGTCTGCATCAGGACTTTCCGGCGCGAGACGCACGGATACATGGAGAGATAGAATGACATTTGGACGGGTGAACCCGCAGTTCCGGCTTGAAGATCAAGGGATCGAAGGTCTGGGCAATGTCTATTACAACCTCATGGAACCCGCGCTGATCGAAGAGGCTCTGCGGCGCGAGGAAGGGACCCTGGGACAAGGCGGCGCCTTTCTGGTGTCGACCGGCAAATTTACCGGCCGGTCGCCCAAGGACAAGCATGTGGTCAAGACCGAGAGCGTCGCCGAGAGCATCTGGTGGGACAACAATGCCGCGATGTCGCCCGAAGGGTTCGACGCGCTCTATGACGACATGGTGGCGCATATGAAGGGCCGCGACTTCTTTGTGCAGGATCTTGTCGGCGGTGCCGACCCGGCGCATTGCATCGATGTCCGCATGGTGACCGAACTGGCGTGGCACGGGCTGTTCATCCGCCACATGCTGCGCCGGCCCGAGCGCGAGGATCTCGACGAATTCACCGCCGATTTCACCGTCATCAACTGCCCCAGCTTCAAGGCCGATCCCAAGCGTCACGATTGCCGGTCAGAGACCGTGATCGCGATGAATTTCGACCGCAAGCTGATCCTGATCGGCGGCACCGAATACGCCGGCGAGAACAAGAAGTCGGTCTTTACCCTGCTCAATTACCTGCTGCCCGAGAAGGGCATCATGCCGATGCACTGCTCGGCCAACCACGCAGTGGGCAACCCGGTCGACACGGCGATCTTTTTCGGCCTGTCGGGCACCGGCAAGACCACCCTCTCGGCCGATCCCGCCCGGGTTCTGATCGGCGATGACGAGCACGGCTGGTCGGACCGCGGCACCTTCAACTTCGAGGGCGGCTGCTATGCCAAGACCATCAACCTCTCGCCAGAGGCCGAGCCCGAGATCTTTGCCACCACGTCCAAGTTCGGCACGGTGATCGAGAACATGGTCTACGACGACGAGACAAAGGAGCTTGATTTCGAGGACGACAGCCTGACCGCCAACATGCGCTGCGCCTACCCGCTGGAGTACATCTCAAACGCCTCGGCCAGCGCGTTGGGGGGCCACCCGAAGAACATCATCATGCTGACCTGCGATGCCTTTGGCGTGCTGCCACCGATCGCCCGGCTGACCCCGGCGCAGGCGATGTACCACTTCCTGTCGGGCTTCACCTCCAAGGTGGCGGGCACCGAGCGCGGCGTGACCGAGCCGGAACCCACCTTCTCGACCTGCTTCGGCGCGCCCTTCATGCCGCGCCGGCCCGAGGCCTACGGCAACCTGCTGCGCGAGAAGATCGCCAAGCACGGCGCCACCTGCTGGCTGGTCAACACCGGCTGGACCGGCGGCGCCTATGGCACCGGCTCGCGCATGCCGATCAAGGCGACCCGCGCGCTGCTCACCGCCGCCCTCGACGGCTCGCTGGCGGACGCGCAGTTCCGCAAGGACCCGAATTTCGGCTTCGACGTGCCGACGGACGTGCCCGGCGTGCCCGAGGTGCTGCTCGATCCGCGCCGCACCTGGGGCGCACGCGAGGCCTATGACGCCCAGGCCGCCAAGCTGGTGCAGATGTTTGCCGACAACTTCGCGCAATACACGCCCTTTATCGATGACGACGTAAAGGCCGCCGCAATCGGCTGATCTTTTATTGACGCCCTGACAATAAAAAACCCCCGGTGCCTGGCACCGGGGGTTTTTTGTTGCTTGGCCCCCTGTCTCACTGCGGGGGCGTGTATCTTTCGACGGATGTGGTCAGGAAATAAGCATCTCTTCCGGCGAGGTACCGCTTTCCAATGCCTGAGCGAACCAGCCCGGCTTGCGGCCGCGGCCGGTCCAGGTTTGCGTCGGGTCATCGGGGTTTTGGTACTTCGGCGCCGAGATTTTGCCGCCCTTGCCAGTGGTCAGGTCGGAGAGGGAAAACCCCATCTCCGCTGCCTTGGCCTCAAGTGCAGCCAGCGCTTCTTTTTTCTTCCTGTCCTCGAAAGTACTGATCGCCTTGTTCACCTGCTTTTGCAGCTGCTTCAGTTCCTTCAGAGACATTTCGTCCAGATCGATTTCCGGCATGTTTTCTCCGATAGCTGTCATCGTGACATTTCAGACCGTTAATTCATCGTGATTACGCAGTCAATTCGGATATTTGTGACACGAGGCCCATTACGGCTTTCTTAACAACTGCAGCAATGGGCCATTCGGCCCCTTCGACTGCAGCCTCCCAATTGGCTGACGTCAATCAGGTACAACATATAGGCGACTATTGACAGCTTGGCCCGTGCTTAAATTACGGGCGGCAAGATATGGCCGCTCCGTGCCATTGACGCAAATGCGCATCGGGATCAAAGCCGCCCCGGTGGCGGCTTGCAATGCCGGGGCAATAATCGATTGCGGCGTGGCGGCTTGTATCGCACTCTCGGCCAAACGGGCGTCAGAGCCCTTGAAACAAGGCGAATGCAGGGGCACACCAATGAATGTCGCGATGTGGTCCGGGCCGCGCAATCTCTCGACGGCGCTGATGTATTCCTTCGGCGCACGCAAGGATTTCGATGTCTGGGATGAACCCTTTTACGCCGCCTATCTGGCGCAGACCGGGCGCAACCATCCGATGCGCGACGCCATTATCGCCGCCGGCGAGACCGACCCCGCGAAAGTTGCGCGACGCTGTATGGCATCAGCGCCTGGCGGCCAGAAAAATTTCTATCAAAAGCACATGAGCCAGCACATGTTGCCGGGAATCGACCGCGACTGGTTCGGGTCAGTGGCGCATGTCTTCCTGATCCGGCACCCCGCGCGGGTGCTCGCCAGCTTTGATCGCAAGCTCGAGCGGCCCGGCCTCGAGGACATCGGATTTCGCCAGCAGGCCGAGATCTTTGCTCAGGTGCGCGCCACCGGCGCCCCGGCCGTGGTGATCGACAGCGCCGACATCCGCCGCGCGCCAGAGGGGATGCTCACCCGGCTCTGCGACGCGCTGAACCTGCCCTACGACCCGGCGATGCTGCACTGGCCCGAGGGGGGGCATGTCAACGACGGTGTCTGGGCGGCGCATTGGTATGACGCGGTGCACCGCTCGACCGGCTTTGCCGGGCCCGAAGGCCCCCTGCCCGCCCTCTCGGCGCATCTGCAGGCGGTCTGTGACGCTGCCCTGCCGCATTACCAGGCGTTGCGGGCGCACAGCCTGCCCGGCACCTCTGAGGCCGACAGCCACTGAACGCAATCGCATGAAGCCCGGCGCGCGACGGCACGTCAGACGCATCACGGCAGCGCTGCGCATCCTGATAAGCTATGGAATTTTCTGGAAACTTCCGCTCTTCTTCCGGTCTTTGAAAGAAGTGGCGGACCGAGGAGGATTCGAACCCCCGACCCCCTGATTCGTAGTCAGGTACTCTATCCAGCTGAGCTATCGGTCCGTTGGAGCCGGGGTTTAAGTCAGGCCCCGGAGGTTTGCAAGAGCGAATTTGAAGAAACTCACAAAGCTCCGCTCGGCAGGCGAATTTCGAAGACCGAGCCTTCCGGACCGGTCCGTTTCAGCGACAGCGCGCCGCCGTGACCGCGGATCAATTCCGCCGCAATCGCGAGGCCCAGCCCGCTGCCGCCCTTGCGTGCACCGCCCTGAAACGCCTTGAACAGATGCTCCTGCGCCTTGGGCGGCAGGCCCGGCCCGGTGTCGGTGATGCGGATCAGCCAGCTGTCCTCGCCCTCCTCGGCGCAGATGTTGATCTCGCCGGGTGTGCCGGTGGCCATGATCGCCTGCCGCGCATTGCGCACCAGGTTCGACAGCACGCGGTAGAGCTGTTCGCTGTCGGCGCGGATGTGCAGCGTGGCGGGCACATCCTCGGAATAGCTGAGGTCATAGTCGCCGGTGGCCAGCCGCTCGCTCTCCACCACGTCCGAGACCAGCTCGGCCAGCGCCACCCGGGTCAGCACCGGCGAAGGTTCCTCGGCACGACCAAAGGCCAGTGTCGCCTCGCAGAGGTTGACCGCACGGGTGATCGAGTTGACCAGCTTCGGCGCCAGCCGCTTGACGGCGGGGTCCTCGGACATCTCGATCCGATCGGTAAAGAGCTGCGCCGAGGTCAGGATATTGCGCAGATCATGGCTCACCCGCGCCACCGCACCGCCAAGCTGGGCCAGCCGCTCCTTCTGCTTGAGCGCATGGGTCAGCTCGGTCTCGAGCATCTTCAGCGCCTCCTCGGCCTCGCGCAGCTCGCGCACCCCGGCCGTGGGCTGGATGATCCGGCGGCCGTCCTCCGGCGCGGCGGCATAGGCCTTCATCTGCCCCACCACCCGCTTGATCGGCTTGACGAGGAACACGCGCACCGCAAGGAACAGCAGGAACGCGGTGGCGACCGAGATCACCGCCGAGAGGAACAGGATGCGCACCCCGTAGTCGATCATCGCCATGCGCAGCGGCGCGGTGTCCATCGACACCTCGATCAGCAGGCCCGCGTCGCGCAGCGGATTGCCGATCACCCGGACGATTCGCGGCTCGGGATCGACCAGCCGCCGCAGCCCGTCGAGGATCAGCGTCAGCGGCGAGGCATCGCGCAGGTCATAGGTGGCATCGATCGGCCGCGGCATCGGCGACGACAGGATCAACTGCCGCGCCTCGTCGCGCCTGAGCACCACGTTGTAGACCCCGGCGTTGCGCAGCAGCTCTTCCTCGAGGTCGGCATCGATCACGTCGTTGGCCAGCAGCGAGAGCGAGGCGATCTGGGCGCGTTCAAGATGGCCCAGCAGGTAATCCTGCCGGAACCGCGCCACCGAGGGGACAAAGACCATGACCTCTGCCAGCATCACGAAGACGGTGGTCAGGATCAGAAATCGCCCGGACAGCGAATTGAGCATAGGTGGCCAACCCCTTACGGCACCCAGCGCTGGACCAGTCCAACGATGCGTTTGACCGTGGGATTATCAAACAAACGCGGTGAGAAATAGGCCCCTGCGGCGCGTTTGTTGATCTCTCCGACCGTCGGATAGGGCGCGACCATGGCCGCCACATGCTTCATTTTCAGCTTGTTGGCGATCACCAGAGACCAGAGGTTGGCCAGCTCGCCCGCTTGATGGCCGGCAATCGACACGCCCACCGGCCGGCCCTTGACCACCATGACCTTGATCAGCCCGGCGGTCTTGCGTTCGGCGATCAGCCGGTCGTTGTGCTCGAATTCGAACCGCGTGACCTCGAGCTTATCTCCATGTGCGTCGCGCGCCTGCGACTCGGTCAGCCCGACCTGCGCCAGTTCCGGCGCGGTATAGGTGGCCCAGGGAATATGCGCCTGCGAGGTCTTGGCCGGCAGGCCGAAAAGCGCCGAGCGGATGACGATGCCGGCGTGGTAGCCCGCCACATGGGTGAACTGCAGCCCGCCCGCCACGTCGCCGATGGCATAGACGCGGCGGTTGGAGGTCTTGAGGCTGGCGTCGACGGTGATGCCGGCCCGGGTGGTCTCGACCCCGGCCTTGTCGAGGTCGAGACTGTCGAGGTTCGGCTTGCGCCCCACCGCCATCAACAGGTGAGAGCCCTTGAAGACCCGGCCGTCCTTGGCCTCAACCTCGATCGCCCCGGCCGCGCCGCGCACCTCGGCGGCCGTTGCCTCCTCGGCGATCTCGATGCCCTCGGCGCGCAGCTGGTCGAGCACGATGGCGGCGGTCTCGGGGTCATCCTTGCCCAGCGCCTTTGCGCCCTCGATCACTGTCACCGCGCAGCCCAGCCGGCGATGCGCCTGCGCCATCTCCATGCCGATCGGACCGCCGCCGATGATCAGCAGATGCTCGGGCCGCTCGCGGAGGTCGAACAGCGTCTCGTTGGTCTCATAAGGCACTGTGTCGAGCCCCGGGATCGGCGGCACCAGCGGCGAAGAGCCGCTGGCGATCACGATGCGCCGCGCCTCGATCCGGTGGGCGCCGGCCTCGACCTCGGTCGCAGAGATGAAGCGGCCGAATTCGCGGATCACGCGCACGCCGAGGCCCTCGAACCGCTCGACCGAATCGACCGGTGCGATCTGGGCGATCACGCCTTTCACGTGATCCTTGGCGGCGGCGTAATCCACCTGCGGCACAACGTCGGCCACGCCGTAGCGGCTGGCATGGGACTGGCCGTAGGCCGCCTTGCCGCTGGCGATCAGCGCCTTGGACGGCACGCAGCCGTAATTCAGGCAGTCGCCCCCCATCTTGTGGCCCTCGAGCAGCACCACCGAGGCGCCCATCTGCACCGCGCCGGCCGCCACCGAGAGCCCGCCGGAGCCCGCGCCGATCACCAGCATGTCGGTCTTGATCTTTTCCATGGTTCAGACCCCTTTGCCGCGGACGGCCTTGATCACGATGGGCAGCGCCGCCAAGGCCGAAAGGCCAAGCAGCGGGCCGAGGATATGGGGCTCCCAGAGCAGGCTCAGGTCGGGGCTTTCGCCGCGATCGAACACCGCGCCGAGCCCGACGCCGATCCAGGTAAAGACGATGGCGCCGGGGATGATGCCAACCGCCGTGGTCCAGACGAAGTTGCGGAACTTCACCCCCACCAGCGCCGGCAACAGGTTGGCGACAAAGAACGGCACCGCCGGCACCAGCCGCAACAACAGCAGCACGCTGATCTCGTTCTCGCGCAGACCGTCCTTGAGCCGGCGCAGCGTGCCCTCCGAGGCCTCGAGCCTCGCCGTCAGCGTCTTGCCGAGGCCCCAGCGCGCGGCGAGGAAGATCGCGGTGGCGCCCAGCGTGGCGGCGGCGACATTGAGTGCGGTGCCGGCGGCGAGGCCAAAGAGAAAGCCGCCGGTGACCGATGCCACCGCGGCACCCGGCAACGAAAAGGCGACGATTGTGACATAGACGGCGGCAAAGCCGAGGGCCATCAGCAGGTAATGACTGTCGCGCCAGCCCAGCAGCAGCTCGCGATTCTCGCGCAGCGTCTCGAAGGTCAGGTAGTCGCGCAGGGTGAAGAACCCGAGGATGGCGATCGCGACGATAACGATCAGCGGCAGGTGGCGCAAAAGCGCCGGGCGGGCCTTGGTCGGGGGCTGTGGAGAGGTCATGTCGCTCATTCTGACGGGGTTTCCTTGCGTCTGGCCAATTGTTTGTCCTCTGAAACATGAGGTCGCGGCCAGTGCCGCGACAGCGCGATCACGGCCGCTTGATGCAAGGTGACGGCAGGGGCGGCTTTTGCGCCCGCCCCGGACGGTTCTGAAACATTTCCGGCCGGCTGCGACAAAAAATGTTGCAACCCCGGCGCCAAAGGCGTCTTGCAGGGTTTGACTTGGCGGCGCGCGCCCCCTATAGCACGGGCTTCAGTTTGCCGCCGCACGCGAATCCGCGTGGCCCGTGATGGTGTGCGGCCCGGAATGGCCTGAGATGGCCCAGTTATTTGGAGACGGAGCGATGAAACGCACCTATCAACCCTCGAACCTCGTGCGCAAACGGCGCCATGGCTTTCGCTCGCGCATGGCCACCAAGGCCGGCCGCAAGATCCTGAACGCGCGCCGCGCGCGTGGCCGGAAGTCGCTGAGCGCTTAAGCGCTCTGTCGCGTTCTGACAGATGACACCGTCGGAGGCCTCCGATCCCGGCTGCGAAACCAGCCCGGAGACACAGGTCCCGGCGGTTTTGTCGTTTCCAGAGCTCAGGGTTCTGAAGAAGCGCGCCGCCTTTCTGGCGGCCGCCCGCGCGCGCCGTCAGGGCACCGGCGGCTTCCTGCTGCAGGGCCGCCAGCGGGGCGATGACGACGCCGCGATCGGCGTCGGGTTCACCTGTTCCAAGAAAGTCGGCAATGCCGTCGCCCGCAACCGCGCCAAGCGCCGGCTGCGCGAGATTGCCCGGCTGATCCTGCCGGAGCTCGGCCGCCCCGGCTGGGATTACGTGCTGATCGGCAAGGCCGGGGCCACCGCGACGCGCGATTTCACCGATCTGCAGAGCGACCTGCGCTATGCGCTGCGCAAGGTTCACGGGGATGGCAGGTGAGCCCGCTGGCCTTCGTGGTCTCGCTGCCGGTGCGCGCCTATCGGCTGATCTTCTCGCCATGGGTCGGTCACAACTGCCGCTATCACCCCACCTGTTCCGCCTATGCGATGGAAGCGCTGGAAAAGCACGGCGCGTTGCGCGGCGGCTGGCTCACCCTGCGGCGCCTGCTGCGCTGCCACCCCTGGGGCCGCGGCGGCATCGACAACGTGCCCGACTAGGCTATTGCACGCTCTAGGCTATTGCACGTTGGGCTGCGGCGCCACGGGCCGTTTGCGCGCCAGCCCCTCGCGCCACGCAAGGAGCACGCCGCCGGCGATGATCACCCCTGCCCCCAGCATCGAGACCGGCACCGGCCGCATGCCGAAGACCGCGAAATCGATCAGCGCCGCCGAGAGCAGCGTGGCATAGCTGAACGGCACCACGAGGCTGGCCTCGGCCCGCGCCACGGCGTTGAAGAAACAGCTCTGCGCCAGCGCCATCGACAGGCCGACGCCTGCCATCCCGGCCCATTGCGCCGGCGACGGCCAGACCCAGAACGGCAGCATCACCGCGGTGGCGATGGTCAGGCCGATCAGGTTGTTGACCAGCAATACCTGCAACGGCGCCTCGCGCCCGGCCAGCCGCTTGATGAACACCACCTCGAGCCCCAGCGCCAGCGCCGCACCCAGCGCCAGCAGCGCGCCGGACTGGAACGCGCCGGTGCCGGGCCTGAGCAGGATCATCGCGCCGCAAAAGGCCAGCCCGGCAGCGGCCCAGCGCACCGGCCCGACCCGCTCGCCCAAAAGCGGGATGGCGAGGATCATCGCGAAGACCGGGTTGAGAAAGGAGATCGCGGTGGCATCGGCCAGCGGGATTGCCGCCACCGCGGCAAACATCAGCGTCACCCCGGCCCAGCCACAGGAAGTACGCTGGATATGCAGCCCGAGGTGCACGCGGGTGAACTGCGGCCGCATCACCGCCACCACCAGCGAAAAGAACAGCCCGGCGAACAGGAACCGGCCAAAGGTGACCTGCAGCGGATGCAGGATACCGCCCAGCGTGCCGGACCCCAGCGCCTTGGCAAAGGCGGTGGAAGTGGCAATGAACACCGTCGCGCAGAGCATCAGCGCAATGGCAAGGGGCGGATTGTCGGCCTTGGCTTTGAACATGGGCCGCAGTTGCGCCTGAAGCGGCCGATTTGGCAAGCCCCGACGTGTGGTTCAGCCAAAGGCGGCCGGGTAGCGCAGCGTCTCGGCGGGGACATTCTCGCCAGGTGCGAGAATCGCCGTGTGGTCAATCGGATAGGGCGAGTTCAGCTGTGCCGCGCGAGCGGTGGAAAAGCCGCAGCTTTCGTAGAAACCGGGGTCTCCCAGCACCACCACGGTCTGGCCGGCCGCCCCGGCCCAGCCGGCCAGCATCCGCACCATCCGCCGGCCCTGGCCACGGCCCTGCCAGTCGGGATGGATCGCCACCGGCGCGAGGCAGAGCCAGCCCTTGGGCGCGCGCATCTGCGACAGGGCGAAATAGCCCACCGGCCCCGCCGCGCCCTCCGGTCCCGGCAGCACGCTCTCGCCTGCCATCACGCCCGCCTTGCGCAGCCTGGCCACCAACCGCACCTCCTCCTCGCCGCCAAAGGCCGCGCGCAAAAGCGCATCGACGGCGGGCTCTTCGCCGGGTTTCATCGCGCGCAGGAATCCGGGGGTTTGCAACATCACGTTTTTCCGATTGCCGGGACCGATGGCGCGAGGCTAGCCTCTGGGCATGACAGAGACCAGCCATGACGGCGCCTGCCATTGCGGTGCGGTGCGCTTTACCGTTCGCCTCGCCCGCGGGCTGGCGACGGCCGCGCGCTGCGATTGCAGCTTCTGCCGGATGCGCGGTGCGGTGGCACTGACGGCCGCGGCGATCACCTTCCATCAGGGCCGCGAGTCTCTGACGCTCTACCAGTTCGGCAGCCGCACTGCGCGGCACTTCTTCTGCCCGACCTGCGGCATCTACACCCACCACGAGCGGCGCTTTCCTCAGGGCCAGCTGGCGGTCAACGCCGCCTGCCTTGCCGGCGTCAGCCCGTTCGATTTCACCGAGCTGCCGGTCAGCGACGGCCGGGCGCATCCGTCGGACAATGACGGCAAGGACCGGATTGCCGGCGTGCTGAGGTTTACGCCCGCCGGCTGATCACCGCCCGGCAAGATGCAACAAGGCCCGGCGCAGCACTGCCACGTCCTCCGGCGCCAACCCCGAGACCAGCCGCGCCTCGTAGGCTTCGGCCACGCCCCGCAGGTCGCGATAGGCCGCCTGCCCGGCCGCGGTGAGCCTCAGATGCGCGACCCGGCGGTCGGCGCCGTCCTCTTCGCGCGTCAGGAACCGCCGCGCCTCGAGCCGCGCCACCGCCCGGCTGATCTTGGTCTTGTGCACCTGCGCCATGCGGCCGATGTCGCGCGCGGTCATCCGGCCATAGATGCCGAGGTGAAACAGCACCCGCCAGTCGGTGCGCAACATGCCGTAGCGGTCCTTGTAGATCTGCTGGAACCCGTCAGACGAGGTCTCGGCCGCCTGGTTGAGCAGGTAGGGCAGGAAGAGCTGCAGGTCGAAGGCGTCATTTTTCTCCATCCCGGCGGCGATAACCGTTGTTAGTTACAAATTCAACTATTACCTCGGAAGGTAACAGGAGGACGCGCCATGAAAGACACCCCGCAATCCGCCCCGCTGACGACAGCCGAGACCCCGGTCGGCATCACGCCCGGCTACATGCCCGGCTTCGGCAATGACTTCGAGACAGAGGCGCTGCCCGGCGCCCTGCCCGAAGGCATGAACAGCCCGCAGAAATGCAACTACGGGCTCTACGGCGAACAGCTCTCCGGCACTGCCTTTACCGCCCATATCCCCGAGCGCACCTGGTGCTATCGCATCCGTCCCTCGGTCAAGCATTCGCACCGCTACAAGAAGATCGACCTGCCGCAGTGGAAGAGCGCGCCCAACGTGCTGCCCGATGTCACCTCGCTGGGCCAGTACCGCTGGGACCCGCTGCCGCATGGCACGGGTCTGACCTGGCTCACCGGCATGCACACGATGACCACCGCGGGCGACGTCAACACCCAGACCGGCATGGCGAGCCACATCTACCTTGTCACCGAATCAATGGTCGACGAATATTTCTTCTCGGCCGACAGCGAGCTCTTGGTGGTGCCGCAGGAGGGCAAGCTGCGCTTTGCCACCGAGCTTGGTATCATCGACGTCGAGCCCAAGGAGATCGCCATCATTCCGCGCGGGCTGGTCTACCGCGTCGAGGTGCTGGACGGCCCGGCGCGCGGCTTTGTCTGCGAGAACTACGGCCAGAAATTCGAGCTGCCGGGCCGCGGTCCGATCGGCGCCAACTGCCTTGCCAACCCACGCGACTTCAAGGCGCCTGTGGCCGCCTTCGAGGACCGCGAGACCCCCTCGAGCGTCACCGTCAAATGGTGCGGCCAGTTCCACGTCACCGAGATCGGCCAGTCGCCGCTCGACGTGGTGGCCTGGCACGGCAACTATGCGCCCTACAAATACGACCTGCGCAATTACTGCCCGGTCGGCGCCATCCTCTTCGACCATCCGGACCCGTCGATCTTTACCGTGCTCACCGCGCCCTCGGATGTGCCAGGCACCGCCAATATCGATTTCGTGCTGTTCCGCGAGCGGTGGATGGTGGCGGAAGACACCTTCCGCCCGCCGTGGTATCACAAGAACATCATGTCCGAGCTGATGGGCAACATCTATGGCCAGTATGACGCCAAGCCCAAGGGCTTTGTCCCCGGCGGCATGTCGCTGCACAACATGATGCTGCCGCACGGGCCTGACCGCAATGCCTTCGAGGGCGCCTCCAATGCCGAGCTCAAGGCCGAGAAGCTCGACAACACCATGTCCTTCATGTTCGAGACCCGCTTCCCGCAGCAACTCACCGAATTTGCCGCCAAAGAGGCGCCGCTGCAGGACGATTACATCGACTGCTGGACCTCGCTCGAAAAGAAGTTCGACGGCACACCGGGCCGGAAATGACCGGCGCCGGGCTGAAACTGCTGCTGATCCTGCCGGTGCTCGCAGGGTTCGCCGGGCTGATCTATGCAGTCCAACGCCGCAACCGGGCGGACCGGCGTAACGACGAGAGGTGAATGCGATGTACATCGAAGGACTTGTCATCCCGGTCAAGAAAGACCGGCTGGAGGACTACCGAGCCTGGGCCGAACGGCTGGCCCGGGTCTTTCTCGACCATGGCGCCACGCGGGTGGTGGAGAGCGTGGGCCACGGGCTGGAGCCGGGCAAGATCACCTCGTTTCCGCGGGCCGTGATGCTCGAAGACGACGAGGTCGCGGTGTTCTCCTGGATGGAATTTCCCGACAAGGCGACCCGCGATGCCGGCATGACGGCGGCCTTCGAGGATCCGCGCATGGGCAACACCGACGACATGCCGATGGACGGCAAACGCATTATCTTTGGCGGTTTCGAAACGCTGGTGGATTGCTCATGAGGCTCTATTCCTACTGGCGCTCGACCACGTCCATCCGGGTCCGCGCGGCGCTCAACCTCAAGGGGCTGGCCTACGAGATCCAGCCCGTCGATCTGGTCGCCGGCGCGCAGCGCGGGACGGAGTATGCCGCAGTTAACCCCGGCCACGGCGTGCCGGCGCTGGTGCTCGATGACGGCAGCGTGCTGACCCAGAGCCTCGCCATCCTAGACTACCTCGACGAGGCCCACCCGGAACCGCCGTTGCTGCCCGACGGCGCGGTGGCCCGGGCCCGGGCGCGGGCGGCGGCGCATCAGATCGCGCTCGACATCCACCCGGTCAACAATCTCAAGGTGATCAACCGGCTCAAGTCGATGGGCCATTCCCCCGACGAGACGGTCGATTGGATGGCGCATTGGATGACCGAGGGCTTTGCCGCCTTCCAAAGGCTCATCCGCCCCGACACGCCCTTCAGCTTCGGCGAGATCCCGGGCCTTGCCGACCTCTGCCTGGTGGCACAGGTCTACAACGCCCGCCGCTGGGAGCTGGACCTTGCCCCCTTTGCCCGGCTGGTGGAGATTGACGCCAGATGCCAGCAGGTCGAGGCCATCGCCCGAGCGATGCCCGACCGCCAACCCGACGCCCCCTAGATCGCGCCCGCGCGGCGCCCCGAGACTGACAAAGGATACCGACATGCCCCTGATGAGAAGCTGGGTCGAGAGCGCCAATGCGCCCGACAGCCCCTTTCCGCTGAACAACCTGCCCTATGGCGTCTTTTCCACCGGCGACGAGGAGCCGCGCTGCGGCGTCGCCATCGGCGACCAGATCCTCGATTGCCGCGCGGCGGAATCCGTCGGCCTGTTGACCTTCGGCACCGAGCCGCTATTCGACGTGCCATTTTGGAACGAGGTGATGGAACAGGGACCGGAGCTCTGGGACCGGCTGCGCAACGTGCTCACCGGGCTTCTGGCCGAAGGCAGCTCGGCCCGCCCTTCGGTCGAACGCTTTCTCGTCGATCAGTCGGCGGCCACCATGCACATGCCCTTTCTGGTGTCGGAATACACCGATTTCTACGCCGGCAAGCATCACGCCACCAATGTCGGCACCATGTTCCGTGGCGCCGAGAACGCGCTCCCGCCGAACTGGCTGCACATCCCGATCGGCTACAACGGCCGCGCCTCCTCGGTGGTGATCTCGGGCACCGACGTGCGCCGCCCCTGGGGCCAGCTCAAGGGTCCGAACGACGACGCCCCGCGCTTTGCCCCCTGCGCCCGCTTCGATCTGGAGCTGGAAATGGGCGCCATCGTCGGCACCGAGAGCGACGGGCCGGTGACGGTCAAGGAAGCCGACGAGATGATCTTCGGCTACGTGCTGCTCAACGACTGGTCGGCGCGCGACATCCAGGCCTGGGAATACCAGCCGCTGGGGCCGTTTCAGGCCAAGGCGACCGCCACCACCGTCAGCCCCTGGATCGTCACTCGCGCCGCGCTCGAGCCGTTTCGCTGCGACACGCCAGCCCGCGAGACGGAGCTGCTGCCGCATCTGCGTGACGCCGGCCCGATGCTCTATGACATCGAGCTGGCTGTGACTCTGGCCCCGGAGGGCAAGGCGCCCAGCACCATCGCCGAGACCAATTACAACATGATGTACTACTCCGCGGCGCAGCAGCTGGCCCATCACACCACCTCCGGCTGCCCGATGAACCCCGGCGATCTTCTGGGCTCTGGCACCATCTCCGGCCCCGAGAAACACCAGCGCGGCTCGCTGCTGGAACTGAGCTGGGGCGGCAAGGAACCGCTCGCACTCGACACCGGCGAGACCCGCAGCTTCCTCGAGGACGGCGACCGCCTCACCCTGACCGGCGCCGCCCGCGGCAATGGCTTCACCATCGGCTTCGGCGACTGCACCGCCCGGGTGCTGCCCGCGCTGAAGGACCCCTACGCGCGCTAGGCGCCTTCATCTTGCCAGCTAAACTCCCGCCGGAGGCTCCCGCAGCTTCGGCGCCCCCCAAGGCCGGCGAGGGCATCCCCCGCCGGCCACCCCCCTCCCGCGAAGAGTGCCCGGCCCCGGGCCGATGAGCGCGCCGCCCGCGGTGTTGCCAGCGACCTCCCCTCTGGCCTGACCCCGCCGCATGCCCTAAGTCAGGGAGAAACATGCAAGCGAGGCCCCCCATGACCCGGATCATCCACTCCCTCTCAGAGATCTCCGAGCGCTATGACGCCGCCTTTGTCGATCTCTGGGGCTGCGTCCACAACGGGATCGCCGCCTTCCCCGAGGCCATCGAGGCGCTCAAGGCGTTCCGCGCGCAGGGCGGCACCGTGGTGTTGCTGACCAATGCGCCGCGGCCGCGCGACGAGGTTGCCGACCAGCTGCGCAAGCTGCAGGTGCCCGACGACGCCTGGGACACCATCGCCACCTCCGGCGACAGCGCCCGCGCCGCGATGTTCACCGGCGCGGTGGGCAGCCGCGTCTACCACATCGGCACCCCCGGCGACGAGCGCTTCTTCGGCCCGCTGAAGCTCATCAACGACCCCGTCGAGATCACCCGCGTGCCGCTCAAGGAGGCCGAGGGCATCGTCTGCACCGGACCCTTCGACGCCCATGCCGATCCGGCCGAGCTGCGCCCCGACCTGCTCTGGGCCAAGCAGAAAGACCTGCCGCTCTTGTGCGCCAACCCCGACATCGTGGTCGACCGGGGCGAGACCCGGGAATATTGCGCCGGCGCGGTGGCCGCGCTCTATACCGAGATGGGCGGCACCAGCCTCTACTTCGGCAAGCCGCATCCGCCGGTCTACGACCTTGCCCGCCGCCGCCTGGCCGAGGTTCGCCCCGGCGTCGGTGATGCCGCGATCCTTGCCATCGGTGATGGCCCGCACACCGACATCGACGGCGCCATGGGCGAGGACATCGATTCCCTGTTCATCTCTGGCGGCCTCGCGGCGCAGGAGACCAAAACGTCGCAGCACCCCGAGGAAACCGCGCTAAAGGCTTACCTCACCAAGGAAAACACCAATCCGACCTACACGATAGGTCGCCTTCGCTGACCCAATAAGGCTTGATTTTCTGCGCCTGCGAAGTAATTATATTGCGAATGTCGCCCCGGTGACGCGCTTTAATTACTTCTCATGGTCACGAAAGGGAGCCTCATGTTGGACAATCTGCCCCGCGGCACGATCTGCATCGAAGACATCGAGATGGGCATGACCCGTCACCTGCGCAAACAGGTGACGGACCTCGATATCGAGCTCTTTGCCCAGGTCTCGACCGACCGCAACCCGGTACATCTGGATGACGACTACGCCCAGGACACGATCTTCGAGGGGCGCATTGCCCATGGCATGCTGACCGCCGGGCTGATTTCGGCGGTGATCGGCGAGCAGTTGCCGGGCCATGGCACGGTCTACATGGGGCAGACGCTGAAGTTCCTCGCGCCGGTCCGCCCTGGCGACATGGTCTATGCCGAAGTCAAGGTGATCGACATCGAGCACGCCAAGCGCCGGGTGACGCTGGAGTGCCATTGCTCGGTCGACGGCAAGAAGGTGCTGATCGGCGAGGCCAAGGTGCTGGCACCGTCGCGCAAGTTCGATTGACACCAAGGGTCGCAGGGCTGTGTAACCTGGCGCAAGACAGCCCGCGCGCCCAAGCCCTGTGAGGATCGCATGACGGAATTACGGGTCGTCGCGGCGGAGGACTCGGCGAAATCGGTCTTCGACAACCTGATCCAGTTCTACCTCTATGACATGGCGGCGCAATCCGAGTTCCCGCTCAATGCGCAGGGCCGCTACGACTATGACATGCTCGAGCGGTTCTGGCAGCACCCCTATCTGTTCCTGCTGGAAGGCAAGATCGCGGGTTTCGCGCTGGTGATACGCGACTGCCCGATCCGGCCCAGAAGCCCCTGCTGGTTCATGGCCGAGTTCTGCGTGCTGCGGCCCTACCAGCGACAAGGCATCGGCAGCAGCGCTGTCCGGGCCATTCTGAAACAACACACAGGGGCATGGGAGATCGGCTGGCTCGAGACCAATGCGCCGGCGTCACGCTTCTGGCCCGCGGTCACTCCGGCCAAGGACCGAGCAGACCAGAGTTTCATGTTCGACACTCAGGCCTGGGCCTCTCTAGCCTTCACAGCCTGACCCCAACCGCCGCCCAAGAAAAAGCCCCCGCCGATTGCTCGACGGGGGCCTTTTTATGTACCGCGGGGTTTCCCCCAACAGCTTACCAGTCTTCGCGAACCACGACGCGGGTCTTGATCGGCAGCTTCATCGCCGCCAGACGCAGCGCTTCACGCGCCACATCTTCCGACACGCCGTCGATCTCGAACATCACCCGGCCGGGCTTGACCTTGGCGGCCCAGAAATCCACCGAGCCTTTACCCTTACCCATCCGGACTTCGGTGGGCTTGGAGGTCACGGGGGTGTCCGGGAAGATCCGGATCCAGACGTGGCCCTGACGTTTCATGTGACGGGTCATGGCACGCCGCGCCGCTTCGATCTGGCGTGCGGTCACACGCTCGGGCTGAAGCGCCTTGAGGCCATAGGTCCCGAAGTTCACATCGCTGCCGCCTTTTGCCTCACCGGCAATGCGGCCCTTGAACATCTTGCGGAATTTTGTGCGTTTGGGTTGCAACATGGCTTAGTTCCTCCGGCCACCGGCGCCGCGGGGGGCGGGGCCATCCTGGATTTCCTGGGCCTTGCGATCACGCGCTTGCGGGTCGTGCTCCATGATCTCGCCTTTGAAGATCCAGACCTTGATCCCGATGATGCCGTAGGGCGTGGTCGCCTCGACATGTGCGTGGTCGATATCGGCCCGCAGGGTGTGAAGCGGCACGCGACCTTCGCGGTACCATTCGGTCCGGGCGATCTCGGCACCGCCAAGGCGGCCCGCGACGTTGACCCGGATGCCGAGCGCACCCATGCGCATGGCGTTCTGCACCGCGCGCTTCATCGCGCGACGGAAGGACACGCGACGCTCGAGCTGCTGGGCGATGCTCTCACCGACGAGGCGGGCATCGAGCTCGGGCTTGCGCACTTCCACGATGTTGAGGTGCAGTTCGCTGTCGGTCATCGAGGCAATCTTCTTGCGCAGCGTCTCGATGTCCGCGCCTTTCTTGCCGATGATGACGCCGGGGCGCGCGGTGTGGATCGTGACGCGGCACTTCTTGTGCGGACGTTCGATGATCACACGGGCGATGCCGGCCTGCTTGCACTCTTCGTGAATGAAGTCGCGGATTTTCAGGTCTTCGAGAAGAAGATCACCGTAATCCTTGGTATCGGCGTACCAGCGGCTGTCCCAGGTGCGGTTGACCTGGAGGCGCATGCCGATCGGATTGGTCTTGTTACCCATTAGGCTTGCTCCTCGATCTGACGCACCTTGATGGTGATTTCCGAGAACGGCTTGTGAATCTTGCCGAACCGGCCACGCGCCCGCGGACGACCGCGCTTCATGATCAGGTTCTTGCCGACATAGGCCTCGGCCACGATCAGCTCGTCGACGTCGAGACCATGGTTGTTCTCGGCGTTGGCGATGGCCGACTGCAGGCACTTGCGCACGTCCATGGCAATCCGCTTCTTCGAGAACGCCAGATCGGTCAGCGCCTTTTCCACCTTCTTGCCGCGGATCAGACCGGCGACGAGGTTGAGCTTTTGCGGGCTGGTGCGAAGCATGCGCAGTTTTGCCATTGCTTCGTTGTCGGCCACGCGGCGGGGGTTCTTTTCCTTGCCCATGACTTACTTCCGCTTCGCTTTTTTGTCGGCGGCATGGCCATAATAGGTCCGGGTCGGCGAATACTCACCGAACTTCTGACCGATCATGTCTTCGCTGACGTTGACAGGGATGTGTTTCTGACCGTTGTAGACGCCAAACGTCAGGCCCACGAACTGGGGCAGGATCGTCGAGCGGCGCGACCAGATCTTGATGACTTCGTTGCGACCGGATTCGCGCGATGCTTCGGCTTTTTTCAGCACGTAGGCATCGACGAAAGGCCCTTTCCATACAGAGCGCGACATGAATTAGCGACCCTTCTTCTTGGCGTGACGCGAGCGCAGGATGAGCTTCTGCGACGCCTTGTTCTTGTTGCGGGTGCGCGCACCCTTGGTCGGCTTGCCCCAAGGCGTGACCGGGTGACGACCACCCGAGGTCCGGCCTTCACCACCACCATGGGGGTGGTCGATCGGGTTCATGACGACACCACGCACGGACGGGCGGATGCCCTTGTGGCGCATGCGGCCGGCTTTACCGTAGTTCTGGTTCGAGTTGTCGGGGTTCGAGACCGCGCCAACCGTTGCCATGCATTCCTGGCGGACCAGGCGCAGCTCGCCCGAGGACAGGCGGATCTGGGCGTAGCCACCGTCACGGCCGACGAACTGGGCATAGGTGCCCGCGGCGCGTGCGATCTGGCCGCCCTTGCCGGGTTTCAGCTCGATGTTGTGAACGATGGTACCGATCGGCATGCCCGAGAACGGCATCGCGTTGCCCGGCTTGATGTCGGCCTTGGCGGAGGCCACGACCTTGTCGCCGATCGCGATCCGCTGCGGGGCCAGGATATAGGCCTGGTCGCCGTCGACATATTGCACCAGGGCAATGAAGGCGGTCCGGTTGGGGTCATATTCGATGCGCATCACGACGGCTTCGACGTCATGTTTCGCGCGCTTGAAGTCAACGATCCGGTAGAGGCGCTTCGCCCCGCCGCCACGGCGGCGCGAGGTAATACGTCCGGTGTTGTTCCGGCCGCCCGATTTCGTCAGACCCTCGGTGAGGGCTTTGACGGGGCGTCCTTTCCACAGCTCCGAACGGTCGATCAGCACCAGCCCGCGCTGGCCCGGCGTCGTCGGCTTATACGACTTGAGTGCCATGCTTTCTGTCTTCCGTTTAGCAATGCGGGGCTGTTGAGGCGCCCCGCTATGTTTGGGCTCTTGCGAGCCAGGGTATAGGGCCCCGAAGGTCCCCGGTTAGAGCGCCGCCTCTCCCGCCCGCTGCGCCCCGGACGTGATCCGGGGCCTCGTGGTCCATGAGGTCCCGGGTCAGGCCCGGGACGGGGTCGGCAACTGCCGCGCGGTGCGAACCACCATGACGACAAAAACACACAGCCCCAGACGAATCTGGGGCGGTGCGGATGGGGTCTGATAGGGGAAGCCGGGAGTGGGGTCAAGGCCGAGCGCAGACTTGCCGCACATGACCCGGGCAGGCGGGATCGTTGCGGTGTCCGGTGCCCTGTCGTAAGCGCCCCGCCGGGAATTTTTCCAAATCGCCATGGAACAAACCCCCTGCCCCGTTCGTAGTCCTCGTGAAGATTGACACGAAGGAGACTATCACATGACACGTCTTACACTGCTCGCCCTGACCACCGCTCTGGTTGCCGGTCCGGCCTTTGCCGAATCGCATGTCCAAGCGACCGACGGTACCGCCATGGAAAACACCGAAGTGGCCACCGACATGGACCACAACGACACCATGATGAATGACGAGTTGGACTACGCCCAGCTGATCCGCTCGCGCGACATCACCGGCGGCGCGATCTATACCATGAACGAAGCCATGGACGAAGGCTCCTGGGGCGAATACGAAGCTGAAGGCGTCGGCACCGACTGGAACGAGATCGGTGAGATTGAAGACATCGTGCTTGACCGCAGCGGCCAGATGGTCGGCGTGGTAGCCGAGATCGGTGGCTTCCTCGACATCGGTGACAAGCACGTGCTGATCCGCATGCAGGACGTCCGCCTGACCGCCGTCGACGACGAAAGCTATGCCCTCGTGACCCGCAAATCGGAAGAAGAGCTGGAAGCGATGGAAGGCGTCGACGAAGGCTGGTGGGACTAAGTATCCCACTGAAGTTCCCTCAGTGAATTAACGAGTGAAGGGGTCCGGTTCGGGCCCCTTTTTTCATGCCGTGACGGCGCAACCTCAGGGCCCGCCCCCGGCATGAGACACCTGCATGACAAAAGGGTGCGCCGTCGCCGGCACACCCTTCGTGTCTGTCGCTGTGACCGGGGCTCAGAGGCCGGTGGTCACGTCGATGGTGTTGCCCTCTTCAAGCATCACATAGGCTTTCTTGACGTCCTTGCGCTTGCCCATCTGGCCTTTGAAGCGCTTGACCTTGCCTTTGGTGATCGTGGTGTTCACGGCCTTGACCTTGACACCAAAGAGCGCCTCGACGGCCTCCTTGATCTGCGGCTTGGCGGCGTCGATCGACACTTCGAAGACCACTGCGCCGTTTTCGGACGCCATGGTGGTTTTCTCGGTGATGATCGGCTTGCGGATCACGTCGTAATGTTCTGCTTTCGCGCTCATTTCAGACGAGCCTCCAGTGCTTCGACAGCCGCTTTGGTGAGCACCAGGGTGTCACGCTTGAGGATGTCATAGACGTTTGCGCCCATCGACGGCAGAACGTCGAGACCTTCGATGTTGCGCGCAGCCTGCGCGAACCCCTGGTTGATCTCGGCTCCGTCGATGACCAGCGCGCGTTTCCAGCCCAGGTTCTTGACCTGTTTGGCCAGCGCGGCGGTCTTGCCTTCGGACGCGGCGTTTTCGATGACGACCAGCTGGCCGGCTTTCGCCTTGGCCGACAGGGCGTGCATCAGGCCCAGCTTGCGGACCTTCTTGGGCAGATCGTGGCCGTGCGACCGCGGGGTCGGACCCTTGTAGATACCACCCTTGCGGAAGATCGGCGCGTTGCGGTCACCGTGGCGTGCGCCGCCGGTGCCCTTCTGGCGATAGATCTTCTTGGTCGAATAGCTGGTTTCCGAGCGGGTCTTGACCTTGTGGGTGCCCTGCTGCGCGTTGTTGCGCTGCCAGCGGACCACACGGTGCAGGATGTCGGCGCGGGGCTCGAGGCCGAAGAGCGCGTCGTCCAGCTCGACCGAACCGGCAGAACCGCCGTCGAGATTGATCACGTCGAGTTTCATTCCTCGCCTTCCTTCTTCTCGGCTTCGATGTCCGCCTCGGCGGATTTCAGAGCCTCGGCTTCGGCTGCGGCCTGTTCCTCGGCCAGGCGCGCGGCCTCGGCTTCGGCTTCTGCGGCTGCTGCGGCGGCGGCCTCTTCAGCCGCTTTCGCAGCTTCCTCGGCAGCGGACTTCAGCGCGGCCGGCAGGATCGCGTTCTCGGGGAACGGTTTCTTGACGGCGTCACGCACGGTGACCCAGCCCCCCTTGGAGCCCGGAACCGCACCCTTGACCATGATCAGGCCACGGTCGGCATCGGTCTTGACGACCTGCAGGTTCTGGGTGGTGACACGGACGGCGCCCATGTGACCGGCCATCTTCTTGCCCTTGAAGACCTTGCCCGGGTCCTGACACTGACCGGTCGAACCATGCGACCGGTGCGAGATCGAGACACCGTGCGTGGCGCGCAGGCCGCCGAAGTTGTGGCGCTTCATCGAGCCGGCAAAACCCTTACCGATCGAGGTGCCGGAGACGTCGACGAACTGGCCTTCGAAGTAATGATCGGCGGTGATTTCCTCACCGACGTTGATCATGGCTTCGGGGGCCACACGGAACTCGGCCACCTTGCGCTTGGGCGCGACGTTGGCTTTCGAGAAATGGCCGCGCATCGCCTGCGAGACCCGGTTGGTCTTGGCCGCGCCGGCGCCGAGCTGAACGGCGGTATAGCCATGCTCGTCGGCGGTGCGCTGAGCGACGACCTGCAGGCCATCGAGCTGCAGCACGGTCACGGGGATCTGCTTGCCGTCTTCCTGGAAGAGGCGGGTCATCCCGACTTTCTTTGCAATGATACCAGAGCGCATCATGGTCGTGCCCTCCTTATGCTTGCAGTTTGATCTCGACGTCCACACCAGCGGCCAGGTCGAGCTTCATCAGCGCGTCCACGGTCTGGGGGGTCGGATCAATGATGTCGAGCAGGCGCTTGTGGGTCCGGATCTCGAACTGGTCGCGCGATTTCTTGTTCACGTGGGGGCCACGCAGAACGGTGAATTTCTCGATCTTGTTCGGCAGCGGGATCGGCCCGCGCACGTTGGCACCGGTCCGCTTGGCAGTGTTGACGATCTCTTGCGTGCTGGAATCGAGCACGCGATAGTCAAACGCCTTGAGCCGAATGCGAATGTTTTGGCTTTGCATTGGTCATGAGCCTTCATTGGCGTTGAGGTTGAGAGGAGGACAGGCGACCACCGCCAACCCTCATCGAACCTTGAGGGCGGGGAATCACCCCGCCCTCACATTCCCGTCGGGAACCCGCGCGCTATACAGGGGGCGGGGTGGTGTGGCAAGGGGCAAGCGGCGGTTTAGCGCCCGCAGGCGGTGGCGGTCTAGTGCCCGCCGGCGGCGGCGGCGGAGCGCAGCAGCACCGCCTCCCGCCTCGCCCCCCCACGCCGGGTCCTCCTGCCGTCGATCTGCGCGCCTGTCGAGAGGGAAGGCCGTCCCGCGCGAGGTCCCTAGCCCCGGGACGCGGGCCAACCAGGCTCGCCCGCCCCGGGGCCTCCCGCCCTCCCCCTGAGTTCACCGGCGCAGCGCTTCGGCAGCGGCGCACGAAAAAAGGGCCAGTCGAAAGACCGGCCCTTTTCTGTCTGTCGCGGCCGTCCCGGATCACCTCCGGGACGGCGGCTCAGATCACTCGATGATCTTCGAGACGACGCCCGAT
>NZ_JAXMOR010000041.1:0-41959 GCF_034669705.1 Marinovum sp. | reverse complement strand
CCTCTTGCTCCTTGATCATCCCGATAATCTGCGCCTCGGTAAAACGGCTCTTCCGCATCTGTCTGCTCCTTCAGTGTTGGGCAGACTCTACATTAGGGTGAGGGATTTCGCGGGGGGCAGGTCAAGCCGTTCAAACGTTCAATCGGATTCGTCGAATTCAGTTTCGTCCGATGCTGATGGGGAAAGGTCATGTAAGCGAGCACGTCCTCCTCGGCATCGTCCATCAGCCCGGAGAGCCTGGGCAGCTTGCCCCGCATCTGGTCGGCGACGTTGCGCCATTGGGCTTTCGCCGCCGCATGGTCCGGCTGTGCGAAGGCGGTGGCGATAAAGGCGGAGACGACGCGTCTGCTGCTTTTGCCCGCATGCGCAAGAGCGTTCCTCTGGAAATGCACCCGACAACGCTGCCAAGTCGTGTTCAGGACGCGTGCGACCGAGGCCTTGATGCCCTCGTGCGCATCGCTGATGACCAGCTTCACGCCACGCAGCCCGCGACGCACCAGGTCCCGCAGAAACTCCGTCCAGAAGGCTGAAGGGGACCGTCGCCCCAGTGGGGCGACGTAAGCCCCTGAACGCCTCTGACGGACCGATGGCCATGCCCAGCACCTCTCGGCGGCCGTCCATGTTGACGCCGACGGCGATGGTGACGGCAACGGAGACGATACGGCCATCCTGGCGGACCTTGAGATAGGTCGCGTCGATCCAGAGGTAAGGCCATTCGCCTTCGATCGGACGGGTCAGGAAGGCATCGACCCGCTCGTCGATCTCCTCGCACAGGCGGCTGACCTGGCTCTTCGAGATGCCGGTCCCGCCCATCGCTTGCACGAGATCGTCAATGGAACGGGTTGAGACGCCGTGGACATAAGCTTCCTGAATAACCGCGCTCAGCGCCTTCTCAGCCGCCCGCCGCGGCTCCAAGAAGGAGGGAAAGTAGCTGCCGGTGCGCAGCTTGGGGATCCGCAACTCCACGTTCCCGGCCCGCGTCTGCCAATCGCGCTCACGATAGCCGTTTCTCTGCGCTTTTCGTTCCGGGGTCTTCTGGTGATAGTCGGCACCGGTCTTCGCGCCCACCTCCAGCTCCATCAGCCGTTCGGCGGCGAAACCGATCATCTCGCGCAGCAGATCGGCATCTGCGCTCTTCTCCACCAGCTCTCTCAGGTCCATCATGGGTTTGGTCATCGGAGTCTTCCTTCGGTTCAGGTTGGCTTTTGCAACCCGACCCTACCGAAAATTCACCGATGACCACCGCGCCCTTGATGCCATCCTACAGCGCCTCGTGATGGGCGCGGACGCCATCAAGGGCGCTGCCCGGAGTTACACCTCTCCGTGGGACGTGACCGATGTATGGTCGCGCGAATTTCGACCTGCTCAAGGCTCGGCTTGTCGCGACATCATAGTTGAAAAGGTGCATCAACTTTGAGTCAGAGCCAAAATTGCACGCCTGTTCACACCCAAGCGTCGATCACAGATCGCACAAGGGATTGAACAATCGCAGCGAGGCGTCACATCGGCAAACCCGTCGCCGAGAAAAGATATTCGGCCGGTTCAAATCAGTAAGACAGGCTCAGATGTTTCTGTCCGCCCATGATCAAACCACTGCTCTCGTCCGCCCGAAACGCCAGCGCCTCAACGCAGCCGGCTACCGTCGCAGTCGAACAAATGCCCATGGCCTCTGGGTTGGCTATGTGGATGAAATCGTCGCTTGATGCTGCTGCATCTGCTCTTCTTCCAGGCGCCGGAAAATAATCTGCCAAAGCCCCTGCGGCGACCCCAGACCCGGCACCGACGACTGGGGTTTGCGGCAGCGCCCGAAGCGGGGCAAGATAGCCGAGGCAGACAGACAGGCAAGATCTCCATGACCCTCTATCTTCGTTCGCTCCGGCCGGTGCAGCTGCGGCTGATCGCGGCCGTCGCCCGTCACGGCAAGCTGCGTCTGGCGGCGGACAGCTGCGGCATGACCACCCCGGCGGCGTCGCGCATGTTGGCCGATATCGAGAGCCAGCTAGACGCGGCGCTTTTCGAACGCACGCCCAAGGGCATGCTGCTGACCTCGGTCGGCGCGGTGCTGGCCAAACATGCCCGCAAGCTGGTGTTCGACATCGACCAAATGGCGAAGGAGTTCGACGCGCATCTCGACGGCACGGGCGGCGCGGTGCATGTCGGCGCGGTGACGGGCGGGGCGCTGGCGGCGACGATCCCGGCGATCCTGCAACTCAAGCAGGAGGCACCGATGGTCGATGTCTCGCTGGATGTCTCCTCCTCGGCACAGCTTATGCGCGGGATGGAGGCGGGGGCGTACGACTTTACCCTGAGCCGGGTCGGGCCGCATGACTATTCCCGCAATCTCGACATCCATCCCGCCCGCGACGAGGCGGTGCTGCTGATGGTACGTCGCAGCCACCCGATGGCGGGCCGCGGCAAGGTCTCGCTTTCCGAGCTGCGCGACCAGCTCTGGACCATGCAGGTCCGCGGCGCGCCAATCCGCCACGCCCTGGAGATCGCCTTTCACGAAGAGGGTGTGGCGCTTCCCGAGAACCTGATCAAGACCGCTTCGGTGGTGGCGATCATGGCGCTGCTGCGCGACTCCGACGTGATCGCCGTCGTCACCCAAGAGGTGGTCGACCTGCTGTTGGCGCCGCCCTATGACGCCGATCTGGTACTGCTCGACACCGAGCGGTCAATCATGATCGAACCCTATCACGTCCTGCGCCCGCGCGACCGGGTGATGTCGGCCGCGGGCGAGCGGCTGCTGGCGCTGGTCCTGCAGCGCCTGGGCCGGGATTGAGTTACCAGTTCTGTCAACGCGATAGTAAAACAAGTAAATTTACTGGTAACTCGATCTCGACGTAGCGTGGCCCTCAACACGGGTTTGCACTTCGGAGGGACCATGAAGGGCCGCGCTTCCATACACCGCGATTTCACTGTCGCGCAGATTGACGACCGGCTGTACTCAGCCTTTATCGAGCACATGGGCCGGGCGATCTATACCGGCATCTACGAGCCGGGCCATCCGACCGCCAATTCGCACGGATTCCGCAAAGACGTGCTGGAGCTGGTGCGCGGGCTGAACATTCCGGCGATCCGCTATCCGGGCGGCAATTTCGTGTCGGCCTACAAGTGGGAGGACGGCATCGGCCCGCAGGCAGACCGCCCGGTGCGGCTTGACCTCGCCTGGCGCTCGAAGGAGACCAACCAGGTCGGCATCAACGAGTTTGCCCGCTGGGCCGAGAATGCCGGGATCGAGATGATGCTGGCGGTCAACCTCGGCACCCGCGGCATCGAGGAGGCGCGCAATTTCGTCGAATACTGTAACCATTCCTCGGGCACCTATTGGAGTGACCTGCGCCGCAGCCATGGCGTCGAGCAGCCCTATGGCGTCAACATGTGGTGTCTCGGCAACGAGATGGACGGCCCCTGGCAGATCGGTCACATGGAGGCCAAGGAATACGGCCGCCTCGCCGACGAGACCTCGAAGGCGGTCAAGGCCTTCGGCAAGGGGATCGAGACCGTGGTCTGCGGTTCGTCGAACGACCAGATGCCGACCTATCCCGACTGGGAGCGGCAGGTGCTCGAGGAATGCTACGAGAATGTTGATTACATCTCGCTGCACAAGTATTTCGGCAACTCCAGCCACGACAGCCTGAACTACTTCTCCAAGATCGAGGAGACCGGCCGCTACATCCAGTCGATCGCCGGGGTGATCGACTACGTCAAAGCCAAAAAGCGGGCCAAGAACGACATCTACATCTGCTTCGACGAGTGGAACGTCTGGTATCACAACCGCGAAGAAGACTCGAAGAACTGGCACGAATGGGACTGGCCCGAGGCGCCGGCGCTCCTGGAAGAGGATTACAACCTCGAGGATGCGATCTTTGTCGGCGGGCTGCTGAACGAATTCATCCGTCGGTCTGACCGGGTCAAGATCGCCTGTATCGCGCAGCTGGTGAACGTCATCGCGCCGATCCGAACCAGGGCCGGCGGGCCGGCTTGGGCGACGACGATCTACTACCCCTACCAGTTTGCCAGCCTCTATGGCCGCGGCACGGCACTGAACGTTGCGGTGGACGGGCCGCGCTATGACGCCAAGGCGGCGCAGGACGTGAACTACCTCGACGTGGCGGCGGTGCTGGCGCCGGACGGCAGGTCGATCACCGTCTTTGCCATAAACCGCCACCCCGACGAGGACATGGAACTTGACCTGACGCTGCATGGCTTCGCCGGTCTCGGCCTCATTGACCATCAGGTCATGGGCGGCAACAGCGCCGAGGCGCGCATCGCCAACACCTGCGAGCAGCCCGACCGGATCAAGCCCCGCAAGGGCGAGAAACTGGCGGTCGAGGAGGGGGCGGTCAAGGGCGCTTTGCCGGCGTTCTCCTACAGCATGATCCGGCTGTCGGTCGGATAGGGCTGGCGCGAAACGGTGAGACAGAAGGGAGATGTCATGCAGAACTCGGGCGTTCATCTGAGCGGAATCAGGAAGAGCTTCGGCGCCGTCGAGGTGATCCGCGGCGTCGACATCGACATTCAGCGCGGCCAGTTCGCGGTGTTCGTCGGCCCTTCGGGCTGTGGTAAGTCCACGCTGCTGCGGATGATCGCCGGACTAGAAGACACTTCAGACGGCGAGATCGTGATCGGCGAGCGCGAGGTGACCCACGCCGACCCGGCCGACCGCGGGGTCGCCATGGTGTTCCAGTCCTACGCGCTCTATCCGCATCTGTCGGTGTTCGAGAACATGGCCTTCAGCCTGCGGCTTGCCAAGCGGTCGCGGTCCGAGGTCGACGAGAAAGTGCGCAAGGCCGCCGGCATCCTGCAGCTGACCGATCACCTCGACAAGAAGCCCGCGCAGCTCTCTGGCGGGCAGCGCCAGCGGGTGGCGATCGGCCGGGCCATCGTGCGCGCACCCGAGGTGTTCCTGTTTGACGAGCCGCTGTCGAACCTCGACGCGGAACTGCGCGTTCAGATGCGGCTCGAGCTGGCGCGGCTGCACAAGCAGCTCGGCGCCACGATGATCTATGTCACTCATGACCAGGTCGAGGCGATGACCCTAGCCGACACGATCTTCGTGCTGCAAGGCGGTCACGTGCGGCAGTCCGGCGCGCCGCTCGATCTCTATGACGACCCGTCCAATCGCTTTGTCGCTGGTTTCATCGGCTCGCCCTCGATGAATTTCTTCGCGGCCACGGTCGCGGGCCAGACCGCCGATGGCATCACCGCGCGGCTGAACGGGCAGCCGGACCTGAGCCTCGACATCCCGCTCGCCGAACGCCCCAAGACCGACAGCGCGATCGTGCTGGGCATGCGCCCCGAGCATTTGGTGGTGACGGAGGGCGGCGGCATGCGGGTGACGGTGGACGTGGCCGAGGAGCTGGGCGGGGTCTCGTATCAGCATGGCACCCTCGAGGGCGGCGAGCCGGTGGTATTCCAGCAGACCGGCGCGCGCCACAACATGCACGGCACGGTCCAGAAGGTGCGGCCCGAGACCGACCGGATCTTCGCATTCAACATCAAGGGTGACCGCATTCGCTGAGGTCACGAGTATTATCAGGAGGAGGACTGAAATGACCAACAGACTTGGAAAACTGGCGACCGCCACGGCGCTCGCCGTGGGCCTGTCGAGCCCGGCATGGGCACAGGTCGAGATCGAATGGTGGGATTTCCTCGGCGGCGGCGACGGCGTGCGGATGAAGGCGCTGATCGACGAATTCAACGCCGAGCACCCCGACATCCAGATTAGCGGCACGACGCTGGAATGGGGGCTGCCGTTCTACACCAAGGTGCGTACCTCGGTGGCGGTCGGGCAGGGGCCGGACATCATGACCTATCATCTCTCGCGGCTGCCGCTGGCGCTGGAAGAGGAGGTGCTGTCGCCGATCACCGACGCCGACCTCGAGACCGCGGGACTGTCGAAAGAGGAGTTCTTCGAGGCCTCGATCACCGCCGCCTCGACCGATGACGGTGCGCTGATGGCGGTGCCCTTCGACATCCACGCAGTGGTGGCGCATTATAACCGCAGCGCGCTGGAAGGCACCGAGTGGCTCGACGCCGACGGCAACCTCACCGGTCTGTCCTCGATCGACGACATGACCCGGTTGCTGACCTGGGCCAAGGACGAGGGCTTTTCCGATCCCCTGAGCTTCCAGACCGAGGGCGGCGGCGGCACCTGGCGGATGTTCTACACGCTGCTGCGCCAGCAGGGCGGCGAGATGCTGACTGACGGCGAGGTGCTGGCCGGTGACAACATGGACAAGGCGGTGACCGCGATCCAGACGCTGGCCGACTGGCGCGCCGCGGGTCTGATCCCCGAGCAGGCGGCCTATGAGGCTTCGGTGGCGCTGTTCTCGGGTGGCCGGTCGGTACTGCACATCAACGGCGTCTGGGAGGTGCCGACCTTCAAGGACCAGACCGAGGCCGACACCCTGGGCTTTGACTGGTTCGCCAACGAGGTGCCGCAGATGATGGACCAGCCCGCGACTTGGGCCGATAGCCATGCCTTCGCCGTCCCCAACGATCCCGAGATGGACCCCGAGACGCGCGACGCGGTGCTCAAGGTGATCGGCTGGATGCAGACGCATTCGCTGGCCTGGGCAGGGGCAGGCCACATTCCGGCCTACAAGCCGACGGTGGAAAGCGCCGACTACGCCGCGCTGCAGCCCAATGCGACCTATGCCTCGCTGGCAGACAACGCCGCCTTCGATCCGCGTTCCAAGATCGCCGGCGTCGCCTCGCCGGTCTATGACGCGGTCGACAACCTGATCGCACCGGCGGTACACGGGTTCCTCAGCGCCGAGGACGCCGCGGCGCAGATGAAAGACCAACTGCAGGCGCTGCTCGATTGATCCCGGCGCAGGGGGCGTGATCGCGCCCCCTGCCATCAGACGGCACCGAGGAAAGGGAGACCATCTTGTCGAAAGCAACCCGCCGCCACCGCGAGATCCGCGCCGCGATGCTGATGATCGCGCCGTTTCTCTTCTTCTTCGGCGCCTTCTTCCTTTATCCGACCTACAAGGTCGTGGCCCTGAGCTTCACCGATGCGCCGCTGATCGGTGACGGCACCTGGATCGGCCTCGACAACTACCGGAAACTGCTCGACGACCGGCTATTCTACACCTCGCTGTGGAACAACTTCTACTTCGTCCTGCTCACCGTGGTGCCGACCACCGTCATCGCCCTGCTGATCGCGCTGGTGGTCAGCAAGTTGAAGGGCCGGATGCAGGCGCTGGTGTTGACGCTGTTCTTCCTGCCCTATGTGCTGCCGGTCTCGGTCGTCACCATGATCTGGTCCTGGATGCTGGATTTCCAGTTCGGCATCCTGCAACCGCTGCTCGAGCTAGTGACCGGCAAGCCGGTGCCGGTGTTCAAGAACCCCTACTGGGTGATGCCGATGATCGCCGTGGTGACGATCTGGTGGACCAACGGATTCAACGTGTTGCTGCTGATCGCCGGGCTGCGCAATATCCCGGCCGATCTCTACGAGGCCGCAGCGCTGGACGGCGCGACCGCATGGCAGCGTTTCTGGCGGGTCACCTGGCCGCTGCTCTGGCCGGTCACCGCCCTGGTGCTGACGCTGCAGTTGATTCTGCAACTCAAGCTCTTCGACCAAGTCTACTTGCTTTCCAACGGCGGCCCCTTCAACCAGTCCTACGTGGTGCTGATGCAGATGTACCGCGAGGCATTCCAGCTCAACAACGGCGGCTATGCCTCGGCGATCGCCATGGTGCTGTTCATGATCATTGTCATCGTGTCGGTTCTGCAATTCCAGCTCCTACGCATCGGAGGCCGCAAATGACCGCGAAACGCGCCCGCAGCATCGCCTTTTCCGCCCTCGCGCTGATCGCCGCGATGATCTGGATTTTTCCGCTCTACTGGGCGTTGACCACCTCGCTTCGCAGCGAGAACCGCATCGTCTCGGAGGCCGGAGTGCTGATCGACGAGCTCAACTTCTCGGCCTATGCCGAGGTGCTGGCGACCTCGAAGCTGCCGATCTGGTACCTGAACTCGGTCGGCACCTCGCTGATCACCACCGCGATCGTGCTGCTGACCGGCATGATGTGCGCCTATGCGCTGTCGCAGCTGCGCTTTCCCGGCCGGCAGACGCTCTACCTTATGGTGGTGGCCAGCTTCATGGTGCCGGTGCCGGCGCTCTACGTGGCGCAGTTCGTGCTGATGAACGACCTCGACCTGGTCAACACCTGGTCGGGGATCATCCTGCCGCAGCTGATCGCGCCGGTGGTGGTGATCGTCTACAAGCAGTTCTTCGACGCCATCCCGCGCGAGATGCGCGAGGCGGTGTTGCTCGACGGCGGCGGCGAGTTCGTGCTGCTGTTCAAACTCTACCTGCCGCTCAACTGGGGGATCACCGCGGCGCTGGCGATCATCACCTTCATCGGGACGTGGAACAATTTCTTCTGGCCGTTCCTGATCGCCACCAGCGAGAACATGATGACCATCCCGGTCGGCATCACCCAGGTCAACGATGCCTTCGGCGTAGCCTATGCCCGGATGATGGCACTGGCACTGCTGGCGGCGGCGCCGGTGATTCTCGGCTACCTGATCTTCCAGAAAAGGGTGACTGAGGCGGTGATGATTTCGGCCGGCGTCAAGGGCTAGCTCACAGCCGGCGCAGCACCTCGTCGAGCACCCTCTGAGCCACCGGCGACAGTTGTCGGTGGCGGAACTGCAGCACGAGGAAGGGCGGCACCGCGATTTCCTCCTCGGCCTCGAGGATGCGTACGTCGGTCTGCGCCCGGATCAGGGTCTCGGCCACCTCGCGGGTCTGCGGCGCGATCACGTCGGACCCGGTCAGCAGGCTCAACGCCACCAGCAGCGACGAGCTGTTGGTTACCGTTTCTGGGGTCGGCAGCCGGTTGACCAGAAAGGCGGTCTCGAGCGCGGCGCGGATCGGCGACCCGGGCTCTTGGATGACGAACTCGTAGTCCAGCGTCTCGGCCAGGGAGATCCGCCGCCCGGCCAGCGGGTGGCTTCCGCGGACCAGCAGGCAGACCTCCTCGCGCCGGCCCGGCGCGGCGAGAAAGGCGCGGGTGTCATTGTCAGAGCCGGTGCGCGCCAGCACGAAATCGAACCGCCCTTCCTCGAGCCCGCGGATCAGCGTCACCGACGGCGCGACTTCGATGGTCGGCTGAATGTCGGGCATCTCCGCCCGAAGCGCCATCAGCGCCGGGACCAGCGCCCCCACCGCCGGCCCGGTCACCGCGCCGACCCGCAAAACCCCGGCCGTACCGTCGCGCAGCTGCCCCAGCTCGCCGGAGAGTGCGTCGATCTCTGACAGGATGACCCGCGCGTGCCGGACAAAGGCCGCGCCCATCGGCGTCGCCCGCATGCCCTTGGGCAGGCGCTCGAACAGCGGCCCCCCGGCGTCGGTCTCGATCTCGGACAGCAGCCGCGAGGCGGCCGGCTGCGACATTCCCGCCGCCTGCGCCGCCAGCTGCAGCTTGCCGTCATCGTGGATCGCGCGGATCAGCCGCAGATGCGCGGGTTTCAGGCGGTGGACAAGGGCTTGGCTCATGGGTCAAGACATAACATCCATGTCATGTCGAGCGCCAGTATTTGCATTCGCTTGTTATCAGGCCGGGTTCTATTCTACCGGCGCAAGGCCACGCCGCGGGAGAGAGCGTGCGCCTCAGAGGAGGAATACGATGACATTCAAATCCATTCTCGTCAGCACCGCGCTGGCGACCACGCTCGCGACATCCGCGCTTGCCGACGGGCTCGTCGGCATCGCCATGCCGACCAAATCGTCCGCCCGCTGGATTTCCGATGGCGAGTCTATGGTCAAGCAGTTCGAGGACGCCGGCTATGAGACCATCCTGCAATATGCCGAAGACGACATCCCGAACCAGCTGGCGCAGATCGAGAACATGATCACCAATGGCGTCGACGCGCTGGTGATCGCCGCGATCGACGGCACCACCCTGTCGAATGCGCTGGAGAATGCAAGCTACGCCGATATCGAGGTGATCGCCTATGACCGTCTGATCCGCGACAGTGGCCATGTCAGCTATTACGCCACTTTCGACAACTTCAAGGTCGGCGTGCAGCAGGCCGAGACGCTGGTCGCAGGCCTCGAAGAGCGTTTCCCCGATGCCGAGACCTGGAACATCGAGCTGTTCGGGGGCTCGCCCGACGACAACAACGCCTATTTCTTCTACGATGGCGCGATGTCGGTGCTGCAGCCGCTGATCGATGACGGCCGCGTCACCGTCGTCTCGGGCCAGCAGGGCATGGACACCGTCGGCACCCTGCGCTGGGACGGCGCGGTGGCGCAGGCGCGGATGGATAACCTGCTCTCGGCGCATTACACCGATGCGACCGTGCATGGCGTGCTCTCGCCCTACGACGGTTTGTCGATCGGGATCCTGTCCTCGCTCAAGGGCGTGGGCTACGGTTCGGGCGACACGCCGATGCCGATCGTCACCGGGCAGGACGCCGAGGTGCCCTCGGTCAAGTCGATCCTCGCCGGCGAGCAGTATTCGACCATTTTCAAGGACACCCGTGAGCTGGCCCGCGTGACCGTCGGCATGGTCGAGGCGCTGCTCGAGGGCGGCGAACCCGAGATCAATGACACCGAGACCTATGACAACGGCGTCAAGGTGGTGCCCTCCTACCTGCTCGAGCCGCAGAAGGTCACCGCCGAGAACTGGCAAGAGCGGCTGGTCGACACCGGCTACTACACCGCGGATCAAATCAACTAGGCGCGTTCCCCGTCGCTAATCTGACGGACCGGTCTGCCGTGGGCAGGCCGGTCCCCCCTTACGAAACTCCCCGAATTCGCGAGGCACCCTATGCAGGACACGCTGCTGGACATGCGCGCCATCACCAAGACCTTTCCGGGCGTCAAGGCGCTCGACGATGTGTCGCTGCAGGTGAAGACCGGCGAGATCCACGCCATCTGCGGCGAGAACGGCGCCGGCAAGTCGACGCTGATGAAGGTGCTCTCGGGCGTCTACCCCGCGGGCAGCTATGACGGCGAAATCCATTACGACGGTGTCCTGACTGAGATGCGCGACATCGCCGACAGCGAGGCGCGCGGCATCATCATCATCCACCAGGAATTGGCGCTGGTGCCGCTCTTGTCGATCGCCGAGAATCTGTTCCTGGGCAACGAGACCGCCCGCGCGGGAGTGATTGACTGGCGCGAGACCAATCGCAAGACCGAAGACCTCCTCCGCAAGGTCGGGCTGCGCGACGCGCCCACCACGCAGGTGGAAAAGCTCGGCGTCGGCAAGCAGCAGCTGGTCGAGATCGCCAAGGCGCTGGCCAAGGACGTGCGGCTGCTGATCCTCGATGAGCCGACCTCGGCACTGTCGGAGAGCGACAGCCAGAAGTTGCTCGACCTGATGCTCGATCTCAAGGCGCAGGGCATGACGCAGATCATCATCAGCCACAAGCTGAACGAGGTGCGCCGTGTGGCCGACAGCGTCACGGTGATCCGCGACGGCCAGTCGGTCAGCAGCTTCGACACCAGCGATGGCATCACCGAAGACCGCATCGTGCGCGACATGGTGGGCCGGTCGATGGAGAACCGCTATCCCGACCGGACGCCGCAGATCGGCGAGCGGATCATGCGGGTCGCCGACTGGTCGGTCTATCACCCCGAGCATGACGACCGGCAGGTGATCCGCGATGTCGGCTTCGACGTGCGTGCCGGCGAGGTGGTGGGTATCGCCGGGCTGATGGGCGCGGGCCGGACCGAGTTGGCAATGTCAATTTTTGGCCGAAGCTGGGGGCAGAACATCACCGGCACGGTCGAGATGCATGGGCGTCCGGTAGATGTCTCGAACGTCAGCCGCGCCATAGCCGCCGGGCTCGCCTATGTGCCCGAGGACCGCAAGAGCCTGGGGCTGATCCTCGACGACAGCATCACCCGCAACATCACCATTTCCAACTTGCCCGAGGTGGCGCGCGGCGCGGTGCTGAATGAACATGCCGAAAAGCGCGTGGCCGAGAAATACCGCGCCGATCTGGGCATCCGTACGCCGGGGGTATTCCAGAAGGTGGTGAACCTCTCGGGCGGCAACCAGCAGAAGGTGGTGCTGTCCAAGTGGCTCTTTGCCGGGCCCGAGGTGCTGATCCTCGACGAACCGACGCGCGGCATCGACGTCGGCGCGAAATACGAGATCTACGGGCTGATCAACGATCTCGCCGCCGCCGGCAAGGGGGTGGTGATGATCTCGTCGGAGATGCCTGAACTGCTGGGCATGTGCGACCGCGTCTACGTGATGAACGAAGGGGCCTTTGTCGGCGAGATGCCAAAAGCCGAGGCCAGTCAGGAGCGCATCATGTCGCTCATCGTGAACAAATAGGAGGGCCGCATGACGATGGCCGAAAACAACACTCGGGACGCCGGCGGCCAGAGCCGCATCAGTGCCTATCTCGCCGCGCATCTGCGTGAATACGGGCTGCTGTTCGCACTGATCGCGATCATGGCTTTCTTTCAGGTGGTCACCGGCGGCACGCTGCTCAAACCGATCAACCTGACCAACCTGTTGTTGCAGAACAGCTATATCGTCATCATGGCGCTCGGCATGCTGATCGTCATCGTCGCCGGCCATATCGACCTCTCGGTCGGCTCGGTCATGGGCTTTGTCGGCGCGCTGGCGGCGGTGATGGTGGTGAACTACGACATTTCGATCGGGGTCACCATGGTCACCTGCGTGGTGGTTGGCGCGGTGATCGGCGGGGCGCAGGGCTACTGGATAGCGTATTGGAAGATCCCGTCGTTCATCGTGACCCTGGCGGGAATGCTGGTGTTCCGCGGGCTGTCGCTCTGGCTGCTCGAAGGCCAGTCGGTCGGGCCGTTTCCGCGCGAGTTTCAGGTCATCGCAACCGGTTTCGTGCCCGATTTTCTGCCCGGCGGCGAGACAATGAAAACGCTGCTCGACACCCGCAACTTCAACGTGCTGGCCTTCGGCACCGGCATCATCGCCGCCTCTTGGGTGATCTGGTCCGGCCTGCAGAAACGCGCTCGCAACAAGGCCTATGGCATCGAGGACGAGCCGCGCGCCTTCTTCGTCGCCCGCACCGCGATCATCGCCTTCGCGCTGGTCTTCATCCTTTACAAGCTGGCCACCTTCCGCGGCCTGCCCAACGTGCTGCTGACCATGGGCGTGCTGACCATCATCTATGCCTTCATCACCGAACGCACGGTGCTGGGCCGCCGCATTTACGCGCTCGGCGGCAACGAGAAGGCGGCGAAACTGTCGGGCATCAAGACCGAACGGCTGACCTTCCTCGCCTTCGTCAACATGGGCATCCTTGCTGCCATCGCCGGGCTGGTGTTCGCCGCGCGTCTCAATACCGCGACCCCCAAGGCAGGCTTCGCGCTGGAGCTTGACGTCATCGCGGCGGTGTTCATCGGCGGCGCGTCGATGTCGGGCGGCGTGGGCCGGATCGTCGGCGCCGTGGTCGGGGCCTTCCTGATGGGGGTGCTCAACAACGGCATGTCGATCATGGGCATCGGCATCGATTACCAGCAGATGATCAAGGGGCTGGTGCTGCTGGCTGCCGTGATCTTCGACGTCTACAACAAGAAGAAGGGCTGAGGCATGGCGTTCAAACCGGCGAAATGGCCGCGCAGGCTGCGCTCGGCCGAGTGGTACGAGGGCTCCACCAAGGACGTGATCTATCACCGTGGCTGGATGAAGAACCAGGGTTACCCGGATGACCTGTTCGATGGCCGCCCGGTGATCGGCATCCTCAACACCTGGTCCGACATGACGCCCTGCAACGGCCACCTGCGCGAGCTGGCCGAGAAGGTGAAGGCGGGGATATGGGAGGCCGGGGGCTTCCCGATGGAGGTGCCGGTGTTCTCAGCCTCGGAGAACACCTTCCGGCCCACGGCGATGATGTTCCGCAACCTCGCCGCGTTGTCGATCGAAGAGCAGATCCGCGGTCAGCCGATGGACGGCTGCGTGCTGATGGTGGGCTGCGACAAGACCACGCCGTCGCTGTTGATGGCCGCGGCCTCCTGCGACCTGCCGTCGATCGTGGTGACCGGCGGGCCGATGCTGAACGGCTGGTTCCAAGGCGAGCGGGTCGGCGCGGGGACGCATCTGTGGCGCTTCTCCGAGGCGGTGAAGGCCGGGGAAATGACGCAGGAGGAGTTCCTCGACGCGGAGTCGGCCGTCACGCGCTCATCAGGCACCTGCAACACCATGGGCACGGCGTCGTCGATGGCCAGCATGTCGGAGGCGCTCGGCATGGCGCTGTCAGGCAATGCGGCGATCCCGGCGGTGGATTCGCGGCGGCGGGTGATGGCCCAGCTGTCGGGGCGGCGCATCGTGCAGATGGTGAAGGACGATCTGAAGCCGTCGGACATCCTGACCCGCGAGGCCTTTGAAAACGCCATCCGCTGCAATGGCGCGGTGGGCGGGTCGACCAATACGGTGGTGCACATGCTGGCGATTGCCGGCCGGGTGGGCATCGACATCACGCTTGACGACTGGGACCGCTGCGGGCGCGACATTGCGACGATCCTGAACCTGCAACCTTCAGGCAAATATCTGATGGAGGAGTTCTTCTACGCAGGCGGCTTGCCGGTGGTGCTGAAACGGCTGGCAGAGGGCGGCAAGCTGCACAAGGACGCGCTGACCGTTTCAGGCGAGACTGTCTGGGACGAGGTCAAGGATGCCAAGAACTGGAACGAGGAGGTGATCCTGCCGCTGGACCGTGCGCTGACCCAGAAGGGCGGGATCGCGGTGCTCAAGGGCAACCTTGCGCCGAAGGGGGCGATCCTGAAGCCCTCGGCAGCGTCGCCGCACCTGATGCAGCACCGGGGCAGGGCGGCCGTCTTCGAGGATATCGACGACTACAAGGCACGGATCAACGATGACGCGCTGGATATCGACGAGACCTGTATCATGGTGCTCAAGAACTGCGGGCCCAAGGGCTATCCGGGCATGGCCGAGGTCGGCAACATGGGGCTGCCGCCGAAGGTGCTGCGACGCGGCATCAAGGACATGATCCGCATCTCCGACGCGCGCATGTCGGGCACTGCCTATGGCACGGTGATCCTGCATACTTCGCCCGAGGCGGCGGCGGGCGGACCGCTGGCGGTGGTGCGGACCGGCGACATGATCGAGGTGGACGTGGAGGGCCGCCGGTTGCATCTGGATATTCCGGAGGCGGAGTTGCGACAGCGGCTGGACGCCTGGGCGCCGTCGCATGAGCGTGCGGCGAGCGGTTATGAATGGCTGCACCAACAGCATGTGGAGGGCGCCGATACCGGCGCCGACCTGGATTTTCTCAAGGGCTGTCGCGGGGCGGCGGTCGGAAAGGACAGTCACTGATGAAAGTTGCCCTCGTAGGGATCGGCAAGATCGCTGTCGACCAGCATATTCCAGCGATCCGCGACAGCCCCGACTGGGACCTCGCCGCCACGGTCAGTCGCCAGGGCGCGGTCGATGGTGTCGAGGCGTTCACCGACTTGGGCGAGATGCTCGAGGCGCGGCCCGATATCCGCGTCGTCTCGCTCTGCCTGCCGCCGGTGCCGCGGTTCGACTACGCGATGCAGGCGCTCGAGGCCGGGCGCCATGTGATGCTGGAAAAACCGCCCGGCGCGACGCTGGCCGAGTGCCACGCGCTGGACGCGGCGGCGCGCAAGGCCGGGCTGACGCTTTATGCGACCTGGCATTCGCGCGCGGCTGACATGGTGGCCGCGGCCAAGGCCTGGCTGGCGGACAAGGCGCTGACCCGGCTGACCGTCACCTGGAAGGAGGACGTGCGCCGCTGGCACCCCGGTCAGGACTGGATCTGGGAGCCGGGCGGGCTCGGCGTCTTCGATCCCGGCATCAACGCGCTGTCGATCCTCACCGAGATCCTGCCCGACCCGCTGCATGTCACCGAGGCGCGGCTCGACGTGCCCGAGAACCGCCAGACCCCGATTGCCGCCAGCCTGGGCTTTCACCACCCCGGCGGGGCCGAGGTCAGCGCCGTCTTCGACTGGCGGCAGGAGGGCGCGCAGACCTGGGAGATCGAGGCGGTCACCGAGGGCGGCACCCTCAAGCTGACCGAGGGCGGCGCGCATATGGCCGTCGACGGCAGCACCAGCGGCACCGCGGCGGCGCTGTCCGGCGAATACCCCCGGCTCTACGCCCACATGGCCGAGCTGGTCCGGGACGGGCGCTGCGATGTCGACCTGCGGCCAATGACGCTGGTCGCCGATGCCTTCACGCTGGGTCGGCGGGTGACCGTCGCGCCCTTCGAGGACTAGCGCCATGGCAGACGACACCCAAGAGGTCACCATCGCCAACGGCCCGGCACGGGCGCGGGTCCTGAGCTACGGCGCCACGCTGGCCGACTTCCGGCTCGCGGGGGTCGATCATGCGCTCGTCCTCGGCAGCCCTGACGCCCGGGCCTACCGCGGGCCGATGCGCTATTTCGGCGCCATCGTCGGCCCGGTGGCCAATCGCGTCTCCCACGGCCGGGCATCGCTGGACGGGACCACGCTGCAACTCGACATCAACGAGAACGGCAATACGCTGCACGGCGGCCCGAACGGGCTGTCGCAGCAAGTCTGGGCCGTCACTGCCAGCAGCGCGCAGTCGGTCACGCTGGGTCTGACGCTGGCGGACGGCGAGGGCGGTCTACCTGGGCCGCTGGAGATCTCGGTGACCTACGCGATCGACGGTGTCGGTGCGCTCGGGATCGAGATCACCGCGGAGAGCGAGAGGCCGACACTCTGCAACCCGGCGTTTCACGGCTATTGGAGCCTGACCGGCACCGGGCTGGCCGGGCACCGCCTGACCGTCGATGCCGACGCCTACCTGCCGACCGACGCGGCGCTCCTGCCGACCGGAGAGGTCGCGCCGGTCGCGGGCACCGGCTACGACCTGCGCCGGCCCGTGGCGCTGCCGCCAGCGGTCGATCTCGACACCAACTTCTGCCTCAATGGCAATGGGATGCGCGCGGTCGCGCGGCTCGAGACCGACCGGCTGGCGATGACTCTCGAGACGGACGCCCCGGGGCTGCAGATCTACGATGCCGCCCGACTGGATACCGCGCCGGCCGGGGGCCACCACGGCGCCCCCTACGGCGCCCATGCCGGGCTGGCGCTGGAGCCCCAGTCCTGGCCCGACGCGCCAAATCACCCGGAGTTTACGCAGATCACCCTCCGTCCTGGCGCGGTGTTCCGCCAATCCACCCGCTTTTGCTTTACCGATAAGGACAGACCATGACAGATCCGCTGACCGGCATCCTACCCGTCGCCCCGACACCATTTCACGACGACGGCAGCATCGATACCGAGGGCATGAAACGCGTGCTCGACTGCATGATCGACCAGGGCAGCGACGCGATCTGCATCCTGGCCAATTACTCCGAGCAATTCGTGCTGTCGGATGCCGAACGCGCCACGCTGACCCGGGTCTCGCTCGAGCATGTCGCGGGCCGGGCGCCGGTGATCGTCACCGTCAGCCATTTCAGCACCCAGGTGGTGGTGGACCGTGCCCGCGAGGCCGAGGCGATGGGCGCCGCGATGCTGATGATGATGCCGCCCTACCACGGCGTCGGACTGGTGCCGCCGGAGGCCGCGATCTTCGAGCATTTCGCCGCCGTCTCGGAGGCGATCTCGATCCCGATCATGGTGCAGGACGCGCCGCTCTCAGGGGTCACCCTGTCGGTGCCGATGCTGGTGCAGATGGCCAGGGAGATCGAGAACGTCAGCTATTTCAAGATGGAAACCCCATTTGCCGCCGACAAGCTGGCGGCGCTGATTGAGCAGGGCGGCGAGCATATCGTCGGCCCCTGCGACGGCGAGGAAGCGGTGACCCTGCTGGCCGATCTGGACGCCGGCTGCACCGGCACCATGACCTCGGCGCTGCAGCCCGAGCTGATCCGGCCGATCGTTCTGGACTACCGGTCGGGCAACATCGACGCGGCACTGGCCGGGTGGCGTGCCTGCCTGCCGCTGATCAACCACGAGAACCGCCAATGCGGGCTGCGCGCCGCCAAGGTCGTGATGAAGGAGGGCGGGGTGATCGGCTCGGACCATGTCCGCCACCCGCTGAAACCGATGACGGAGCGCACCCGCGCCCGGCTGCTGCAACTGGCAAACGAGGCCGATGTGCTCGCACTGCGCTGGGGCAAGTGAGGAGACCCGCATGACCTACCTACCTCATGGCACACACTTGATCGCCGGCGACCGCGTCGGATCTGACGACAGCTTCACCTCGCAGCCCGTCGCCGGCACCGCGCGGACCTTTGCTTCCGGTGGCGCGGCCGAGGTCGACCGCGCGGTGCAGGCTGCCGAAGACGCCTTTCTCACCTACGGATGGACCCGCCGCGCCGATCGCGCCGCGTTGCTCGACGCCATCGCCGAGGAAATCGACGCCCGCGGCGACGACATCACCCGGCTGGGCTGCGCCGAGACCGGCCTGCCAGAGGCGCGACTGCAGGGCGAGCGGGGACGCACCACCGCCCAGCTTAGACTGTTCGCCGATCACATCCGCAAAGGCGACTACCTCGACCGCCGGCATGACACGGCGCTGCCCGGCCGCGCGCCTCTGCCCCGGCCCGATCTGAAGATGGTGCAGCGGCCGATCGGCCCGGTCGCCGTGTTCGGGGCCTCGAACTTCCCGCTGGCCTTCTCGACCGCCGGCGGCGACACCGCCGCGGCGTTGGCGGCGGGCTGCCCGGTGGTGGTCAAGGGCCATCCGGCGCATCCCGCCACCGGCGAGATCGTGGCCGAAGCCATCGCGGCGGCCATCGCGCGATGCGACATGCCGGCCGGCACCTTCTCGTTGATTCAGGGCACCAGCCACGAGCTGGGCGGCGCGTTGGTGACCCATCCGCTCATCCGCGCCGTGGGTTTCACCGGCTCGCTCGCGGCCGGGCGCGCGCTGTTCGACCTCTGCGCTGCGCGGCCCGAGCCGATCCCCCTCTTCGGCGAGCTCGGCTCGGTCAACCCGGTTTTCGTGCTGCCCGAAGCACTGACGGCGCGCGGCACCGAACTGGGCGCGGGGTGGGCTGCATCGCTGACCATGGGGGTCGGGCAGTTCTGCACCAATCCCGGCGTGGTCGTCGCCGCTGAGGGCCCCGGTCTCGACGCCTTTGCCGAGGCGGCGCGCGCCGCGCTGGCCGGGACCGGCGCGGCGTTGATGCTGACCGAGGGCATCGCCGAGGCCTATCGCAAGGGCGTCGCCGAGGTCTCTGGCACCGCCGGCGTACAGGAGCTTCTGGGCGCGACCTGCGACCGCCGCAACGCCGCTCCCGCAGTCTACAGGGCGACGGCCGACGACTGGCTGGCGAACGACGCGCTGGCGGAAGAGGTCTTCGGCCCGCTCGGTCTCCTCGTCACCGCATCTGGGCCGGAGCAGATGCTCGAGGTGGCACGCGGATTGCGCGGCCAGCTGACCGCGACGTTGCAAATGGAAGAGGCCGACACCGAGATCGCTCGGCCGTTGGTGCCGATCCTCGAGCGCAAGGCCGGCCGGGTGCTGGTCAATGGCTTTCCCACCGGGGTCGAGGTGGCCGACGCGATGGTTCATGGCGGGCCGTACCCGGCATCGACCAACTTCGGCGCCACCTCGGTAGGTACGTTGGCGATCCGCCGCTTCCTGCGGCCGGTCAGCTACCAGAATCTGCCCGAAACTCTGCTGCCCGAGGACTTGCGATCCGGGTGACCCTTGGTCGTGGGGCCTGCGCCCCGGGGCTCGTGCAGGTGCCCCGGGGGCCGGAAGCGAGTGGCGGCCGCCGGCGCGTCACTCCGGCGCGGCGGCCGCCGGTGCTGTCTCGCCGATCTGCCGCCCGCGGTAGCCCAGCGCCTGCGAGGCGGCGAGCCCGGCGCCGCGTAGCAGGGTGACATATTCCGGCTTGCGGGCCTCGTCGAAGCGGAACAACGGAAAGGAAATACTGATCGCCGCGACCGATTTGCCCAGGTGATCAAGCACCGGGGTCGCCATGCAGCGCACCCCCGCCTCGCTCTCCTCGATCTCCTCGGCAAAGCCCGCGGCGCGCACCTTTTGCAACTGCGTCCTCAGCGCCGCCGCTCCGGTCAGGGTGTTGGGGGCGAGCTTGGGGTAGTCCATCCGCGCCAGCCGATCGGCGATTTCCTGCTCGTCACGGAACGCCAGCAGCGCCTTGCCGAGCGAGGTGGAGTGGATCGGGTTGCGGTAGCCGAGGGTGGATTGCATTGCGAGATTGTAGGCGCTGTCGAACTTGTGGATATAGGTGACCCGCTGGTCGTGGTCGTCGAGCACGCCTAGGTTGACGGATTCACCAAAGGCGCGCGACAGCTTGCCCATCTCGCGGTCTGCGACGCGCAGGATGTCGGCCTGGCCGCTGAGGGTGCGCGCGCCGAGGCTGAAGAGCTTGAGCGTCAGCCCGTATTTCTCGGTCTCGGGGTTCTGCTCGACATAGCCCAGATCGACCATAGTCTGCAAAAGCCGGTGGGCCGTGCTCTTCGATGTCATGGTGCGTTGCGACAGGTCCGCAAGGCCCACGCGCTTTTCGGCGGCCAGCGCCTCGAGTACGGTAAAGACCTTGAGGACAGCCGCGACATGTTCGGTTTTCTGAGGGCGCTGAGTCGGCATCTCGAATTCCATATTTTCTGAAACTGCATTCTGAAATTGTTGATCGGTGATGTCAACAGTTCTGCGGCGCCCTCGATATCTTATTGAATTACAACGCTTAAACAAATTTCGAAACGACGTTCCGAAATTCTGTTGACGTCGACGGTGGAATCTGGCTTTCATAATTTCAGAACGAGGTTCCGAAAATTTCGGCACGACTATCCGGGGAGGAGACAGACGATGCATCCGCTGCTGCGCCAGAAAGATCACTTCATTTCGCAGGGCGAGGTGCGCGCGCTGATCGACCGGCTGACCGACAATCTGGTCAATATCACCGACGAAACCGGCGAGTTCCTGTTGCGGCTCGAGGATGGCCGGGTGATCGACACCAAGGGCTGGGCCGGCTGGGAATGGACCCATGGCGTTGGGCTTTACGGTTTGTTCAAGTACTGGCAGCTGACCGGCTCTGAGACCGCGATGACGGTGATCACCGAGTGGTTCACCGCGCGACTGGCCGAAGGCACGCCGACCAAGAACATCAACACCGTCGCACCCTTTCTGACCCTGGCCGAGCTTTATGCGCAGAACCCCAACCCGACGTGGGCAGCGCTGCTCGAGACCTGGGCCGACTGGGTAATGTACGAAATGCCGCGCACCGCCGAGGACGGCTTGCAGCATATCGTTTACAATGACGTCAACGATCAGGAAATGTGGGACGACACGCTGATGATGAGCGTGCTGCCACTGGCACGGATCGGCCAGGTGCTAAACCGGCCGGAGTACATCGAAGAGGCCAAATACCAGTTCCTGATCCACACCCAGTATCTGGCCGATCGCGAGACCGGCCTGTGGTTTCACGGCTGGACCTTCGGCGAGAATCACAACTTCGGCCGCGCGCTCTGGGGCCGCGGCAACAGCTGGATCACCATCGCTATCCCGGAATTCATCGACATGCTCGGCCTGCCGGAGGGCGACCCGATCCGCCGGCACCTGCTGTCGACCCTGCGCCGTCAGGCCGCGGCCCTGAAGGCGACGCAACACGACAGCGGCCTGTGGCACACGCTGGTGGATGATCCGGAGAGCTATCTGGAAGCCTCGGCCACTGCCGGGTTTGCCTATGGCCTGCTGAAGGGCGTGCGCAAACGTTACCTCGCGCCCGAATACGCCGAGGTGGCCGAAAAGGCCGTGCGCGGTGTGGTCGAAAACATTTCTGCAGACGGCGAGCTGCTCAATGTCTCCTTCGGGACGGCGATGGGCGAAGACCTCGAATTCTACCGGCAGATCAAGCTCACCTCGATGCCCTACGGGCAGGCGATGGCGATGCTCTGCCTCAGCGAATACCTGCGGACCTATCTCTGACCCCCGGTCGGACACCGCATCAGCATCAACAGGAGGATACCATGCTGAAGACCCTGACAACCGTATCGATTGCAGCGCTGATTGCCGGCACCGCCCCGGCCCTGGCCGAGACGCTGAAGTTTGCCTATGCCAGCAATGCCACGCCCACCGTGGAAGCGATGCAGAGATTTGGCGAGCTGGTGTCGGAAAAGACCGGCGGCGCAGTCGACGTGATGTATTTCCCCGACAGCCAGCTGGGCGGCGAACGCGAGTTGGTGGAATTGGTCCAGGCCGGCACAATCGACATCACCAAGGTTTCGTCGGGCCTGATGGAGAGCTTCGCGCCGGTCTACGGCGTGTTCTCCATGCCCTACCTCTTCGACAGCGAAGAGCATTTCTACCGCGTCATGGACAGTGAAGACATCATGCAGCCGGTCTATGACGCCACCCGCGATCAGGGCATCGTCGGGCTGAGCTATTACAACAGCGGCGCGCGCAGCTTCTACACCAAGGACAAGCCGATCATGTCGGTGGCGGATCTGGCCGGGCTCAAGTTTCGCGTGATGCAAAGCCCGACCTCGATCAAGATGGTCGAGATGCTGGGCGCCACCCCGGTCGCGATGGGCCAGGCCGAGGTCTATACCTCGCTGCAACAGGGTGTGCTGGACGGTGCCGAGAACAACGAATACGCGATCACCGTGGCGCGGCATGGCGAAGTGGCCAAACACTACAGCTATGACGTCCACACCCGTATTCCCGACATCCTGCTGATCGGCACCCACACGCTGGACCGACTCTCCGAAGAGCACCGCGCGGCGGTGATGGCGGCGGCCGAAGAATCGACCGAGTTCCACAAGCAGGTCTGGTCCGAGGCCATCGAGGCCGAAAAGAAGAAGAGCGAGGAGGAATTCGGCGTCACCTTCTATTATCCTGACCTCACACAATTCCAGGAGGCTGTGGCTCCGATGTATGACGAGCTGAAAGCCGATCCCGAGAAAGCCGCCCTGGTCGATCAGATCCGCGGCGCGGCAGAGGGCTCGTAATGAAAGCGGCGCGTCGCTTCCTCGATCTGATCGTCGGATCGGCGTGCTGCCTGATCCTGGCGGGCATGATCGTCGTGCTCGCCTGGCAAGTGTTCAGCCGCTACGTTCTGAACACGCCGTCGGCGGTCTCCGAGGAGGTCCTGCGCTACGGCATGATCTGGTCGTCCCTTCTGGGGGCGGCCTTAGCTTCGGGCCGCGGCACGCACATGTCGATCGAGCTGCTGCGGGACAAGGCGCGGGGGCGGGCCCGGCTGATGATGGAGCTGCTGGTGCCGCTGTCCTTTGGCGCGCTGTCGCTGGCGGTGCTGATCCGCGGTGGGCTTCGAGCGATGGAGGTTGCCGGCACGCAGAAAAGCGCCGTGCTGCAGATCCCGATGACCTGGGTCTACGCGGCAATGCCCGTGGGCGGCGTCTTTATACTAATCTATGCGCTTCTCAACCTCGTCGATCTTCTGCGCGGTCAGCGCGCCTCGGTCGACGAGATCGACAAAGCCCTCGCGGCGGGAGATTGAACCATGGCCGGACAGGCAAGTCTCATTCTCATTTCGGTCTTCGGTCTGTTTGCCCTGCTGGGCGTGCCGCTGGCCATTTCGCTCATCGCCGCGGCGCTTGCCTCGGTGATGCTGGTGATCCCGCTCGACATGGCCTTGTTCACCTCGGCCCAGAAGATGGTGGCGAGCCTCGACAGTTTCTCCCTGCTGGCGGTGCCGTTCTTCATTCTCTCGGGCGTGATGATGAACTCGGGCGGGATCGCCATCAGGCTGGTCAACTTCGCCAAGCTGATCGCGGGCCGCATCCCCGGATCTTTGGCGCAGACCAATATCGCGGGCAACATGCTCTTCGGCTGCATTTCCGGGTCGGCCATCGCCGCCTCGACGTCGATTGGTGGCGTCATGGTGCCGATCCAGGCGAAAGAGGGCTATCACCGCGATTTCGCGGCGGCGGTCAATATCGCTTCGGCCCCCACCGGGATGCTGATCCCGCCGACCACCGCCTTCATCATCTATTCGCTGGTCTCCGGCGGCACCTCAATTGCGGCGCTGTTCGTCGGTGGCGCGGTGGCAGGGATGCTCTGGGGTCTCGGCCTCATGGGCATCACCTGGGTGGTCGCGCGCAGCCGCGGCTATCCGCTGGCCGAGGCGCCGAGCCTGCGTTACGCTTTGGACACCACTTTGGCCGCCATTCCCAGCCTGATGCTGATCGTCTTCGTGATCGGCGGCATCATCCTGGGCATCGTCACGCCCGTAGAGGCTTCGGGCGTCGCAGTGATCTATACCATGCTGCTGGCCTTCGTGATCCATCGCACCACGCCGATCCGCGACTTCTGGAAGTTCCTGCTGGAGACGGCGGAGATCACCGGCGCGATCATGCTGCTGCTCGCGGCCTCGGCGGCGCTCTCTTTCTCCATGGCCTTCACCGGCATTCCGGCGGCCGTCACCGCGCTGGTTCTGGGAATCTCGGAAAATCCCATCGTTGTGATGCTGATCATCAACCTCCTGCTGATCGTCATCGGCTGTTTTATGGACATCGGCCCGGCGATCCTGATCTTCACCCCAATCCTTCTGCCCATTGCGCAAAAGGTCAGCGTCGATCCGGTGCATTTCGGGGTGATCCTGATCTTCAACCTCGCGATCGGCACTATCACCCCGCCTGTCGGCACCGGCCTCTTTGTCGGCGCCAGCGTGGCCAAGGTGAAGGTCGAGCGCGCCATCGTGGCCCTTCTGCCCTTTTACGCGCTGCTCTTTGCCATCCTCATTGTCGTCACCTATGTGCCCGCGCTGACGCTGGCGCTGCCGCGCTGGCTGGGGCTCTGACGCCACAATCCACCCATACCGAAAGGACACATGATGCTTACCGTTGAAACGCGGCACGCCATCCACCCCGATCACGCCAAGGCGATGGACACCGAGGCGCTGCGGCAGAACTTCCTCGGCCAGGGGCTGTTCCGCGACGGCGAGATCCGCCTGATCTATACACATTACGACCGCTTCACCCTTGGCGCTGCAGTACCGAACGACGGTGAACTGGTGCTGGACCGGGTGGACGAGACCAAGACGCCCAACTTTCTCGACCGCCGTGAGATGGGCATCGTCAATATCGGCGAGTCCGGTACCGTCTCCGCCGCTGGCGAGACCTGGGAGATGGCGAAGGGCGACGTGCTCTACCTCGGCCGCGGCGCCGGGCCGGTGACATTTGCGGGGCAGGGGCGGTTCTACATCGCCTCCGCCCCAGCGCATGAGAGCCTGCCACACCGGCTGGTGACACTGGCCGATTGCAAGGAGGTCAAGCTGGGCGCGGTCGAGACCTCGAACAAGCGCACCATCAAGATGTTCATCCACCCCGAAGTGATGCAAAGCTGTCAGCTCATCCTGGGCTATACCTCGCTCGAGGACGGCTCGGTCTGGAACACCATGCCTGCGCATGTGCATGACCGCCGGATGGAAGCCTATCTCTACTGGGGCATGGCACCCGGGGCGCGCGTGCTGCACCTGATGGGCGAGCCGACCCAGACACGGCACCTCTTCGTTGCCAACGAGGAGGCGGCGATCTCGCCCACATGGTCGATCCATTCGGGCGCCGGGATCGGGGAATATACCTTCATCTGGGCCATGGCTGGCGACAACGTCGATTACACCGACATGGATCTGCTGCAGCCCGGAGACCTGAAATGAACCGCTTTTCACTGGAGGGCCGCCGCGCGTTGGTCACCGGCGCCAATACCGGCATCGGGCAGGCGATTGCCGAAGCGCTGGCGAGCGCAGGGGCGCATGTCACCTGCTCAGGGCGGCGAAGTTGCGACGAGACGGTGAGCCGGATCGTTGAAGCCGGCGGGCAGGCGGAGAGCCTGCGACTGGATTTCGCCGATCCTATGGCGGCGCGCGACGTATTCGAGGGGGCCCATTACGGCATCCTTGTCAACAACGCCGGCATTATCCGCCGGGCAGAGTCGGTGGACTTTACCGAGGCCGATTGGGACGCGGTGATGGACGTCAACCTGAAGGCGCTGTTCTTCACCTGCCAGGCCTTCGGCAAAGCCGTGCTGGCGCGCGAGGGGCGCGGCAAGATCGTCAACATCGCATCGCTGCTGTCATTTCAGGGCGGCATCCGGGTGCCTTCCTATACGGCGTCGAAACATGGCGTGGCGGGGCTGACAAAGCTTCTGGCCAACGAATGGGCGGCGCAGGGCATCAATGTCAACGCCATCGCGCCGGGCTATATCGAGACCGCCAACACCGCGGCGCTCCGCGCCGATCCCGAGCGCAGCAAGGCCATCCTCGACCGCATCCCTGCGGGCCGATGGGGCCAGGCCCAGGACATCGCCGACAGCGCGGTCTTCCTCTCCGCCCCGGCCTCGGACTACGTGCACGGCGCGGTTCTCAACGTCGACGGCGGCTGGCTGGCGCGGTAATCCGAAACGTCGGCAACTCTCGCGTCGTATCAATATCGGTTCTACCAACTTGTGCTGGGCGATGTCGCGGCCGTCCAGGCGCGACAGGAGCTGCATGGACCTGTTCCGCGAAATCGCCGCCGAGCAGTTAGAACTGCACACCGGCTCCGCCTGGCGCCCGCGCTCCGGCTCCACGATCAGCCACCGGGGCCTGACCTCGGCGATGATCGACAGCCGGGATTTCCTGAAGGCCCGCCGCCGCGCCGAGGCCGAGCAGCTCCTGCCCGAAGGTACCAAAGTGGCCCTGACCGGTGGCACCGAGTTTAACGATCACCAGCTGATCTGGGCCAAGCTCGACCAGGTTCGCGCCAAGTATCCCGACATGGTGCTGATGCATGGCGGCAGTCCGCGCGGCGCCGAGCGCATCGCCGCCAAATGGGCCAAGACCCGCAAGGTCACCCAGATCGCCTTCAAACCCGATTGGACCAAGCACGCCAAGGCGGCGCCCTTCAAACGCAACGACGCGATGCTCGAGGTTCTGCCGGTGGGCGTCCTGGTCTTCCCGGGCACCGGCATCCAGGAAAACCTCGCCGACAAGGCCCGCAAGCTGGGCATCCCGGTTTTGAAGTTCGGAGCGGGGGCGTAAGCGCCCTAATCCTCCTGTCGGAGTCGTTGGGCCATTTCAGTGTATCCGCGCCTTTCGGCATGTTGCAGCGGGGTAAGGCCTTCGCGGTCCGCAAGCGTTCGGTGGCCCCGGCATCAAGCAGGGCGTCGAGCACGGCCTGATGGTCCGGACCGCCATCGCCCAGCACCACCGCCTCCATCACCGCCGTCCAGTGCAGGTTGTTGACGTGGTCGAGCGGAGCGCCGGCGGCGATCAGGCGGCGGACGACCTCGACATGGCCGAGGTGCGCCGCGGCGATCAGCGCAGTGCCGTCATAAGGACTGGTGACAAGGCCGGGATCGTTGCCGAGTTCGATGGCCAGCGACATCAGCTCGGGATCGTCCGCCACCGCGGCGATGGTGACCACGTCATAAGCCTGATGCTCCAACGCGTTCATATCGGCCCCGGCCTCGGCAAGCGCGCGCAGGGCGGCATCCTGCGAGGCGAAGGCCGCGACATGGGCCGGGGTGCGGCCGCGGCGGTCATGGGCATTCAGGTCGGCGCCATTGGCGGCAAGCCGGCGGATGGCGGCGGTGTCACCCTCATGCGCGGCGCGGAACAGCCCGTCGTAGCTGGCGATTTCGCTGGATGACGGCGCAGTCTGTGCCGTGGCCGTCGCGGCAACAGCGGCGAGGAGAAGGGCGAAGATGAAACGCATGGCAAGACCTTCCATTCAAGGCAGGGAAGGGGCCGCGGCAGGTGCGCGCGGCTTCGTCTCGTTGACATATCATCAAGCTACGCCTGACGAAACTTACATAAAACGGATACCAGAAATCTGGCAAGTAACTGGCTTTATGACAAATTTTCAATCCCTTGGTCGAGATTCAACCAGTACCGCGTGTGACGTCGTTCACCGGTTCGGTTGAGCGCTCCCTTCTCGACCATGTCCTGCAGGTCGCGGGTCGCGGCTGCGCGTGAGGTTCCGGTGATCTTGATGTAGTTCTCGGCGCTGAGGCCGCCTTCGAATCCGCCAGGGCCTTCCCGAAACATTCGAGCGATGGCCTTGGCCTGGCGTTCGTTCAGCTGGTCTTTATGCCGATCGTAAAAGTGTACTTTGCTGATGAAGAAGCCCACGCGGTCGAGTGTGACCTGTTGGGCCTTCAAGACGACCTCCGCGAACCAGACGAGCCACTCGGTCACATCGAGCGTTTTTTGATGCTGCTCGAGCTGGTCGTAGTAAGCCTTGCGCTCCTTCTCGATGGTGAAGGCGAGCGAGATGAGGGTGGGCTGGCCAATATTCTGCGCCAGCGACTTCTCGGCGAGGGCCCGTCCGAGGCGGCCGTTGCCATCCTCAAAGGGGTGGATGCTCTCAAAATAGAGGTGGCTTAACCCCGCACGCGTCAGGGCCGGGAGCGGCTCTGCTACCCCCGGCCCGGTCTTGTTAAACCAAGCCGCGTATCGCTCCATTTCGGGCTTGACCCGCGCTGAGGGAGGCGCTTCGAAATGGATCGTCGGACGGTCGAGACGATCGGAAACGATTTGCATCGCCTCGGCGTGGTGTCGGTAGGTCCCGATGGTGTCCAACTGGCGGTCATGGGACAGGAGCATCCGATGCCAGCGAAATAAAGTCTCGTGGGCCACCGGGTCCGCAAAGCTGGAATAGACGTCGACCATCATTTCCGCGACGCCCTGTTCGCGTGGTTTGGTAGGGTAGCTGTCCGGATCACGCCCCAGATGGCGGCGCAGCGACGACTGGACACTGAGCCGGTCGAGGATTTCGACCTCGATGGCGCTCGTCTGTATCGCTTCCTCGCTGAGCAGTTCGATGCGGAGTTGCTCGCGCTCCGGCTGGCTGACATGATGGACTGCGCCGAGGATTTCCCCAGAAGACACGAGAAACTGCTGCTCGAACGGCTCCAAAGCGGAGGCGTCATACCGGAAATCCGGCAGCGTCCAGTTCCAAGCCATGAGGTATAGACGCCATTTCTATTACTCGTATTTAGATCTTTTATGAGGCATAGAAGTCAGCTCTATTGCTCGGAAGGACCTGCTTGGAGGGCTGTTCTGGTCATGGGGCTGGCAAGTGGCCCTGACCCGCGGCCCCGAATTCAACGACCACCAGCTAATCTGGGCCAAGCTCGACCAAGTCCGCGCCAAGTATCCCGACATGGTGCTGATGCATGGCGGCAGTCCCGATCCGCCGAGCGTGCATTTGCTGCACCTCGCGGACCCGAAGATCGCAAAAGACAAGTCGATCCGACCTCGAAGATAACAACAATTCTGCGGCGCAGCCCCATCTTCACCGAAACCTGGCATCAACAACCAGTTAAGCACGGCATGGCCTTGAGGTAAGCCTGAATGGCGTCCGATCAGGGGCTCGGCGGATCTGTCTGTCAGGCACGCTCAAATAGCAACCCTCTGGCGGACGCGATTTTCTTTCTTGGTCAAGTAAGCCTCGATTCCCTTGAGGTGCGGATTGTCTGGGTTCGGGTCTTTATTGCCGTCCTGACGAACCACCAAGACGTCGCCCATTTCCATCGCGTCGGCGGTTCCCTTTGGACCTGTCGATTACCAGATGGACCGCGATGGAGATACCGGAGCGCGGCAAGTGAGCCTCCTGACATTGCGTGACGTTTGCCGCAATCGCGCCCTGCTGACCGGATGCGATTGCGGTGTCCGGGCCAGCCACCTCATGCGCCTGATCGGAGGATTTGACGCCCGACGGCCGGAATGTTGACGCACAGGGCCGGGTCGCCGCGAGATCTCACCGCCGGGCACCAGCCACTCTGCAGATCGCTCGATACTGCCGTTCTGGTGCTGCCGCGGCGGAACAGTGCCTGTTCCTGCTTCGGGCGACATTCCCGCCTGCCTCAGCTGAGACAATTATAGACCCCTTCACGTGACCTTGCTGCACGACTTAGACGCACGGCGGTAAGTCCATGCCGTGATCGACCACCTCCGCCGCATCCGGAGCGCCCGCGATTTGCCCGAGGGCGAAGGAATGCACCAGCCGGGACGTGTCATGCAGCTGCTGCGGGGCACCCGTGATCGGGCGGCCCGTCGGTGTCGAGCAGGTGAAATCCCGGTTCGGGCCGCAGGCAGCGGCGGAAGAAGGCGAACTGCGATGCGGCGTGCCGGGCCAGCCAGTCGCGATGGACGGGGTCTTGCAGCCAGCGGGTCTCGGGGTCCGGGGCGCCGAGCGAGGGAGGGTCAGTCATCGGACCTCCTGATTGGCCGGGATCTGCGGATGGGGTCATGTCACGCATCCTTGCAGCTGTGCAGCGCCGCTTGGCAGATCGTCTCGCGGTCGACGCCGAAGAACCGGCGCAGGTTCTCGCGGTTGGCCGAGCGGCCAAAGCCGTCGGTGCCGAGCACGGTCATCGGCGCGTCGACGTAGGTCGCGATCTGCTGCGGCACGGCGCGGACGTAATCGGTGGCCGCGATGATCGGCGCGGGGCCGGACAACAGGCGGCTGACATGGGCCGGCCCGGGGTCTGCGCCCGCGCGGGCCCGGCGGTCGACCTCTGCGCCCTCGCGGGCCAGTTCGCTGAAGGAGGTGACGGAATAGACCTCGCTGGTGATGCCATGCTCGGCGGCCAGCGTCTCGGCGGCGGCAATGACCTCGCGCAGGATCGTGCCAGCGCCCAGCAGCCGTACCTGCGCCGGGCCCTCGCCGTGGGTCGAGTGGCGGTACATGCCGCGGATGATGTCCGCCTCCACGCCTTCGGGCAGCGAGGGTTGGGCGTAGTTCTCGTTCATCACCGTGATGTAGAAGAACTCGTCGCGCCGCTCGTCGATCATCCGGGTCATGCCGTATTCCATGATAACCGCCAATTCGCAGGCAAAGGCGGGGTCGTAGGCGCGGCAGTTGGGGATCGTCGCGGCGATCAGCTGGCTGGTGCCGTCCTGGTGTTGCAGCCCCTCGCCCGACAGGGTGGTGCGCCCGGCGGTGGCGCCCAGCAGGAAGCCGCGGGCGCGCTGGTCGGCTGCGGCCCAGATCAGGTCTCCGACACGCTGAAAGCCGAACATCGAGTAGTAGATGTAGACCGGCAGCAGCTCGGTATCGTGGATCGAATAGGCGGTGGCGGCGGCGGTCCAGGACGAAATCGCGCCGGCCTCGGTGATGCCCTCCTCGAGCAGCTGGCCGCTGGCGGATTCCTTGTAGTAGAGCATCGAGCCTTTGTCCTGCGGCTCGTAGAGCTGGCCGTCGGGGGCATAGATGCCGATCTGGCGGAACAGGTTGTCCATGCCGAAAGTGCGCGCCTCGTCGGCCACGATGGGCACGATGCGCGGCCCCAGCACCTTGTCCTTGACCAGCGCCGAGAGCATGCGGACGGCGGCCATGGTGGTGGACATGGCCTTGCCGTCGGCGTCACGGGCGAAGCCGGCATAGGCCTTGGGCGCCGGCCGTGCGAGTGGCGGCGCCGAGGGCTGGGTGCGCCGGCGCGGCAGATAGCCGCCAAGCGCGCGGCGGCGGTCGCGCAGGTAGCGCAGCTCGGGGCTGTCCTCAGCGGGGCGATAGAACTCCAGCGCCCGCGTCGCCGCGTCCGACAGCGGCAGGTCAAAGCGGTCGCGGAAGGCCAGCAGCGCCTCCTCGTCGAGCTTCTTGGCCTGATGCGCGGTCATCCGGCTTTCACCCGCGCCGCCCATGCCGTAGCCCTTCTTGGTCTTGGCAAGGATCACCGTCGGCTGGCCTTCATGCGCCTTGGCAGCGGCAAAGGCCGCGTGCAGCTTGCGCATGTCATGCCCGCCGCGTTCGAGCCGGTGGATCTGTTCGTCGCTCATGTCGCGCACCAGCGCGGCGGTTTCGGGGTCGGCGTCGAAGAAGGTGGCGCGGTTGTAATCGCCGTCCTTGGAGCCGAGGGTCTGGTACTGGCCGTCGACGGTTTCGGCGAAGCGGCGCAGCAGCACGTGGTTGCGGTCGCGGGCAAACAGATCGTCCCAGTCGGAGCCCCAGAGCACCTTGATCACGTTCCAGCCGGCACCGAGAAACAGCGACTCCAGCTCCTGGATGATCTGGCCATTGCCGCGCACCGGGCCGTCGAGCCGCTGCAGGTTGCAGTTGACCACGAAGGTCAGGTTGTCCAGCCGCTCGCGCGCCGCCAGCGTCAGCCCGGCAATCGATTCCGGCTCGTCCATCTCGCCATCGCCGAAGACGCCCCAGACGTGCCGCCGCCGGGTCTGCGCCAGACCCCGCGCCTCGAGATAGCGCATCATCCGCGCCTGATAGACCGCCGAGAGCGGGCCGATGCCCATCGACCCGGTCGGCACCTGCCAGAAGTCCTTCATCAGCCAGGGATGCGGGTAGGAACACAAGCCCGGTCCCGGCACCTCCTGGCGGTAATTGGCGATGTCGGCCTCGCTCAGGTGGCCTTCGAGAAAGGCGCGGGCATAGATGCCGGGGGCGGAGTGCGGCTGGAAATAGACCAGATCGCCCGGTCCGCTTTCGGTATCCGCCTGAAAGAAATGGTTGAACCCGGTCTCGAAGATCTCGGCGGCCGAGGCGTAGGAGGCGATATGCCCGCCCAGCTCGCCATAGGCGCGGTTGGCCCGCACCACCATGGCCAGCGCGTTCCAGCGGATGATCGAGGTGAGGCGCCGCTCCATCTCCAGGTCGCCGGGATAGGCGGGCTGGGCGGCGGCCGGGATGGTGTTGCGATAGCTGGAAAACGGCAGGCCCTGCGGCGTGACGCTGTGGATGCGGGCGCGGTCCTGCAACCGGGTCAGCACGTATTGCGCGCGCTCCGGCCCGCAGGTGCCGACGAGGCTGTCGAGCGCTTCGATCCATTCCCCGGTTTCGATCGGGTCGATGTCGGGGGACAAGGGGAACACGGGGGACATTGGCTTGTTCATGGCGAACCTCTGGATGAGCGGAAGAGAACGGGGCGCCTTGGGCGCCTCGCCGGGTCTCTCAGGGGGTTTCGGGGGTCGCGGTTCAGGCCGCGAGGGCAGGTTTGCGGCCCAGCGCGGTGCCGTCCGCGGCAAAGAGATGCAGGTTCTCGCGTTGCAGCCGCAGCCCCAGCGGTGCGCCGGGCGTCATGGCGATATTGCCGTGTACCCGCACCATCAGCCCGCCCTGATGCTCGGTCCGGACATAGATGTTGGTGTCCGATCCGAGGTGTTCGACCACATCGGCCTTGGCGCGGATGTCGCCCTGCGCGGGGTCGACCACGTCGATATGCTCGGGGCGGATGCCCAGCTCGACGGTGCCAAGGGTGGCGATTTCGCGGCCGAGGTCGAGGGTGGCGCCCTGCGGCAGCCGCACCCCCGCCTCGTCCGGCGTCGCGGGGAGGACGTTCATGGTGGGAGAGCCGATGAACTGCGCGACGAACTTGTTGGCGGGGCGCTCGTAGAGCTCCAGCGGCGAGCCGACCTGCTGGATGCGGCCCGCCTCGAGCACCACGATCCTGTCCGCCAGGGTCAGCGCCTCGACCTGGTCGTGGGTGACATAGACCATGGTGGATTTCAGCGCCTGGTGCAGCCGCGCGATCTCGAGCCGCATCTCGATGCGCAGCGAGGCATCGAGGTTCGACAGCGGCTCGTCGAACAGGAACGCCCGCGGCTCGCGGATGATGGCGCGGCCCATGGCGACGCGCTGGCGCTGGCCGCCCGAGAGCTCACGGGGATAGCGGTCGACCAGTTTCTCCAGCCCCAGCACCTTGGCGGCCTCGGCCACCTTGCGGGCGCGGTCTTCCTTGGGGGCGCCGGCGATCTCCATCGAAAAGCCCATGTTCCGGCCCACGGTCATATGCGGGTAGAGCGCGTAGGACTGGAACACCATGGCAATGTCGCGGTCGCGGGGGCGCACCTCGTTCATGCGCGCCCCGTCGATGGTGAATTCGCCACCCGAGATCGGCTCCAGCCCCGCGATCATCCGCAGAAGCGTGGACTTGCCGCAGCCCGAGGGGCCGACGAGGACGATGAATTCGCCGTCGTCGATGGCAAGGTTGATGTCGCGCATCACCTCGACACTGCCATAGCTCTTGGTGACGTCTTTGAGTTCCATTCTGGCCATGATCGCCTCCGTTATCCCTTGACCGCGCCGGACGTCAGTCCCTGCACGAGGTAGCGTTGTATGAAGATGAAGAAGAGACAGCTGGGGATCAGTGCCAGCGTGCCCGCCGCCATCATCTGCCCCCAGTCCACCGAGAATTTCGACACGAAGGTCAGCAGCCCCACCGGGAAGGTCATCGTGTCGTTCTTGGAAATCAGCATGAGCGCGAAGAGCAGCTCGGACCATGCGGCGGTGAAGACAAAGCCCAGCGTCGCGCCAAGCCCCGGCAGCGTCAGCGGAAAGACCACCTTGCGCAGCGCCTGAAACCGCGTGCAGCCGTCCATCATCGCCGCTTCTTCCAGGTCTTCGGGGATGCCGTCAAAGAACGACTGCATCAGGAAGGTCGCGAAGGGGATGTTGAAAGCGGTGTAGACCACGATTAGGCTGACCAGCGAATTGAGCAGGCCCAGCGAGGCCACGATCTTGTAGATCGGCGCGATGATCATCAGAAGCGGGAACATCTGGGTGATGAGCAGCAGCGCAATGATCACCTTCTTGCCGGCAAAGCGGAACCGCGAGAAGCAATAGCCCGCGCCCGCCGCCACCAGCGTGGTGCCCGCCGCCGCGCCCAGCGACACCACCAGGCTGTTGGCGAAGTAGCTCAGGAAGTCGCTTTGCAGCACCGCCGCAAAGTTCTCGAGGGTCAGCGCCGAGGGGATCATCCGCGTGCCTTCGGAATAGATCAGCGCATCGGGCGTCAGCGCGATCTTGACCAGCCAGTAAATCGGGAACAGCGCGAAGAGCAGGTAGAACCCGATGGCGGCGTATTTGCCGGTGGTTCTCAGCGCCGAGGGTTGGGTGAGCGTGGACATGCGAGCCTCCTCAGACCTTGACCAGCTTCTGACGCACGACGAGCAGGATCAGCGCGTAGATCAGCAGGATGAACAGAAGGGCGACCGCGATGGCCGAGGCATAGCCGAAGTCGAGCTTGCGGAAGGCCGTGGTGAAGACATAGGACGACAGGATCTCGGTCGATCCGGCCGGGCCGCCGCCGGTCATCACGTAGATCATGTCAGCGAAGTTCGCGATCCAGATGGTGCGCAGCATGACGGTGATGGTGATCATCGGCGCGAGGTAGGGCAGCGTGATCTTGGCAAAGCATTGCCAGTCGCTGGCGCCGTCCATCTCGGCGGCCTCATAAAGCTCGCCCGGAATGGATTGCAGCGCCGCCAGCAGGGTGATGGCAAAGAACGGCACGCCGAACCAGATGTTGGCCAGGATCGGCCCCCACATCGCAAGGCTCGGATCGCCGAGGATGTTATAGGGCTCGTCGAGGATGCCGAGGGCGGCCAGCCAGTGCGGGAACGGGCCGATCACCGGGTTGAACAGCCAGGCAAAGGTCAGCGCGGTCAGGAAGGTCGGCACCGCCCAGGGCAGGAACACCAGCGCCTGAAACAGCCGCTTGCCGGGAAAGGCGGTGTTGAGGATCAGCGCGAGGCCGAGGCCCAGCGAGAACTGGAAGGCGAGCGATCCGAAGGTCCACCACGCGGTGTTCTCGATGGCGCGCCAGAACTTCGCGTCGGTCCACAGGTCGATGTAGTTCTCGAACCCGACCCAGCCGGTGTCGAAGGGTTTCAGCAACGCGATCGACTGGAAGGAATAGGAGATGCCGAAGATCAGCGGAAACAGGATCACCGCGCCGATCAGCACCAGCGCCGGGCCGATATAGAGGTACGGCTCGACCATATAGCTCAGGTAGAAGGAGCGTCGCGCCCAGGGTTTCCCGGGCACGACTGTATCGGTGAGCGAGGTCATTGCTCCGACTTCCATTCGGCGTATTGCTCGGTCAGGAAACCCGCCCATTCATCGGCGATCTCCTGCGCGCTGCGTTGCCCCAGCAGCGCCTCCTGGCTCGAGTCGAGCGCGATGGAGTCGGCGAAATAGCCGAATTGTTCGAGGTAGCTGGGCATGATGGTCGGCACGTAGTCGGCGCTTTCCATGGTCTCGAACCAGCCGGCGAACTGCTCGGTCTTGAAGTGCGGATCCTCGTCCGCGCCCTCGTGGATCGGGATCACGCCGACACGCTTGGTCCAGGTGGCGTTGGCCTCGGGCGACGACAGATGCGCGACGAGGTCAAACGCCTCGTCCTCGTGCTCGGTGCTGTTGAAGATCGACCAGCCGACGAAACCCATGGTCGGGAAGGCCTTGCCCGAGGGGCCGACCGGCATCGGGATCACCGCGAAATCCTCGGCCGGCATCCGCTCGGCCACAGCGATCAGCGCGTCGGGGTCCTGATCGAGAAAGGCGCAGGTGCCCGAATAGAAACCGGCGACGATCTCGTTGAAGCCCCAGTTGACGCTGTCGCGCGGCGCGTTGCCGTCTTGGTACATGTCGATCAGGAACTGGAGACCTTCGACCGATCCCGGCTCGTTGATCCGGCTCTGGCCGTCCTCGGTGAAGAATTCGTTGGTGCCGTTCATCGCCGCCGCCATCATCACCCAAGCGTTCAGCCCGCCGGGCCCGCCGCGCAGGCAGTAGCCCGACTTGCCGTCCAGCGCCGAGACAGCCGCAGCGGCCTGGCGGAATTCTTCCATGGTCTTCGGCGGCGCATCCACACCGGCCTCGTCCAGCAGCTTCTTGTTGTAGAACATCGCCCGCAGATAGAAGCCGTAGGGCAGCATATGCGCCTCGCCCCCGGCATAGCGTGCCATGTCCATGGTCTTGTCCGACAGGGTGTCGCCGTGTTCCCACCCCGCGATGTGCTCTTCGAGGTTCACCAGCTTGTCGGCCCCGGCATAGAGCGACAGCCAGCGTTCGGGCATTTCGACCACGTCGGGAATGTCGCCACCGGCCACCATGGTTGCCAGCTTCTCGAAGGCCTGCCCCCAAGGCAGCGAGACGATCTCGACCTCGACGCCCTCGTTTGCGGCTTCATACTCGTCGACCAACTCCTGCAGCACTTGGGTACGCTCGGGGCTGGTGATCACCTCGACCAGCTTCAGCCGGGTCTCGGCATAGGCGCCAGAGGCCATCAGCGCGGCGGTCAGGGCCGTCGGCAGAGCAATAGGTTTCATGGGGGTCTCCTCCTGTTGGTATTCTTGGAATGGTTCAGACGCGCGCCGCGTCGAGCGCGGTGCAGAAATCGGCCCAGAGATCCTCGGGCTCCTCCAACCCGAGGCTGAGCCGGACAAGCCGCTCCGGCACGCCGAAATGGCGCATCGGATTCGGGTCGGCGGCCTGTGCGAGTCCCACGCTGGCGGGCAGCACGAGGCTTTCGAAGCCGCCCCAGCTGACGCCCAGCCGGAACAGGCGCAGGGCATCGGCAAAGCGGGGAATATCGACGGTCTCGTCGAACTCGATGGACATCAGACCCGACCGGCCCTTGAGCGTGCCTCCCTGGCCCGGCGCATGCACCGCGCGCACCTCCGGACGGCTGACAAACCGGTCGACGAAGAGATCGGCAGCGCGCTGGTGCTGGGCGATCCGGGCGCTCAGGGTACGCAGACCGCGGGTCAGCAGGAAGGCCTCGAAGGGCGCGAGCTTGCCGCCAAACAAGGTCAGCGCATGGGCGCGGATGCGGGCCGCGATCTCGGCGCTGGTGCAGACAATGCCGGCCACGGTGTCGGAATGGCCGCCGATGTACTTCGAGGCCGACTGCAGGGACACGTCGATGCCATGGGCGATGGGCGTCTGCAGCACCGGCGTCGCCCATGTGTTGTCGATCACCGTCAGCGCCCCGTGGCGGCGGGCATGCTCGGCCACGCGGTCGAGATCGAGCGTGCGCATCATCATCGAGCCGGGGCTTTCGAGATAGGCCAGCCGCGCACCCTTGAGCAGGTCGGGGTCGGTCTCGAACGCCTCGGGATCGTGATAGGTCACCTCGACGCCGCAGGGCTTCAGATGCGTCTCGATCAGGCGAAAGGTGTCGGAATAGACATGGGTGATGCAGGCGATCCGGTCGCCGGGCGCCAACAGCGACAGCAGCGTGCCCGAGATCGCGGCCATCCCCGAGGCAAAGCCGATGCCCTCCTCTGCCCCTTCGGCGCGGGCCATCATCTCTTCGAAAGCGCTGACCGTCGGGTTCTGGACCCGGGTGTAGATCGGGCTGTCGGACCGGCCGGACATGCGCGCTTCGAAGGCGGCGTAATCGTCGAAGGTAAAGAGCGAGGTCTGCACGATCGGCGGCACCGCCGCGGCGATCCCGCCTGCGGCATGGTAGGGCTCGGCCAGCAGCGTGGCGATGTCGAGGCCGGTCTGGGGCAAGCGCTTATCCACGGGCGGTCTCCATCTCGCGGGCGACCTCATCGGCGACGATGTCGAGGATCTCGGCCATCACACGGCCGGCCTGCTCTTCGTCGCCCGCGGCGATCGCCTCGGCCAATGGCCGGTGCATCGGGATCGTGCTCTCACCCAGTTGCGGCTTGCCCAGCGGCGCCGGGTACACGCTGTCGAAAGCGCGTTGGATCTGCTCGATGAACTGACCGAAAAGTGGATTGCCGCTGGCCTCATGGATGGCGTGGTGAAAGCGGTGGTCGCTGCCGCGCCAGTCCTCTCGCGCCTCAAAGACGGCGAGCAGTTCGGTCATCCGCGCGACGATCTCGCGGCGTTGCTGGTCGCTGGCATTGCGCGCCGCCAGGCGGGCAGCCTCGATCTCCAGCGGCCGACGCACGGCGTGGGTCCGAAGCAGGCTCTCGGCCTCGATCTTCAGGGTCAGCGGCATGTGGATCGCACCGCGCGACACCTCGGCCGCCAGCACCGTGCCGGCCCCCTTGTTACGCGTCACGATGCCCATCTTCTGCCAGGACATCAGCGCCTCGCGCACTTTCGAGCGGCTGACCCCCAGCTTGCGCGCCAGCTCCACTTCGGGCGGCAAGCGGTCACCCACTTTCAGCCCGGCGACCTCGACCAGCTCGGCCAGCGTATCCATCACGTCGCGCCCGGTCTCGAGCCGTCGGGCGTGCGACAGCATGGCGTCGGCTGAAGTGGAAATTTCGGTCATCTGGTCTGAACTCCTTCACGTTGAAAGCATCATCGAATCAATGTCGGACAAAGTCAACATTTATGTCTGACATAGATATGATCGAGGGCGGACAAACCTGGCCCATGGGAAGCAAGCCTTTGTAAACGAGTTAACTTTCGGAAAATTCACCACTAGGATGTTGTCCTGTTGTCGCCCGACTGACGGCCTACAATCGGATCCAATATCACCAGCCACACTGTCTTGCTGCGCGCGCCCGAAAACCTGATGTTGAGCTATGGGAACGTACCGGAAACGATTTCGATGCCGACAGCGCGGACATCGTTGCTGACGCGGTGACGAGAAGCCGCCGGGTCCTCAGCAAGACTTTGAGTTGGCCGCTGGCACAAGAGATCAGACAGGTTCACCGCTCTGTTTTCGCGCGGTGAATCATGACATTCTGCTGAAATCAATGGGTCCTGAGCCCAACCAACCAAGCACCTATCAATTCGTTAAGGCTGCCATACGAAAGACCAATAAGCTCTGGCGCCTTGGAGCTACAATCGCGCGGCCGATTCCTGCAACTGCTCTCGCATTGTGTTCTTAAGGACCTCAGGGGCGGCGATCTCAACCACCCCTCTCCATCTGAACAGACGCCAAGCCAGTTCGACGAATCCGCCGGAGCAAATGCGACTTTCAGACGTCGCGCGGCTGCTGCGCTGAAAAAGGTTCCCGCACAGAGCGATCACGATCACCGCTGCGGCGGGCTGATCGCCGGTTCTCGCAGATCCTCGCCGAGGCACCGGCAGATATTTGCCGGACGACCTCGCCCTCGGTGCGGACTACGAAACAGGTTGGAACGAGACCCTGTTGCGACGGTTCTACCCTCCGAGACCGCCTGGGCCCACTCAGCAGATAACTGTCCCGGCCGGTCAGAACACTGAAGGAGAGGAATCATATGTTCATGAAATCCAAGAGCCTCGTCGCTGCCACAGCCCTCACCGTTGCCGCCTCAGGCGCCCTTGCCCAAGGCCAGGAAGGGCTCGTCAACGTTTCCGTGGACGACAACACCGTGCAGGTGCCGGTGAGCGTCGCAGCCAATGTGTGCGATCTCGATGTCAATGTGTTGGCCAGCCAGTTCGTGGGCTCCGACGAGACCGCGTGCGAGATCGATCAGGAAACTGCTGCCGAGAACGGCATCGGGACCGGTTCGAATGGCGGGTCGGGCACTGGCAATGGTCAGCAGGAAGGCCTCGTCAATCTCTCGGTCGACGGTAACACCGTTCAGGTGCCGGTCGGCGTGGCCGCCAACGTCTGTGACGTTGATGCCAACGTGATCGCCGAACAGTTCAAGGGCTCCGACGAGACCGCGTGTGAGATCGATCAGGAAACTGCTGCCGAGAACGGCATCGACACCTCGGGCCCGCGTGACAGCGACATGACTGACGCAGCAGATGCGGCCGAGGATACGGCGGAGGACGCCGAAGAAGCTGCAGAGGATGCACAGGAAGACCTCGAAGAGACCGTTGATGATGCGAACGACGACTGATCCGTTCTGATCGACAGCAGGAGAGCGTTCGGCCCCCTTGGGTCGGGCGTCCTTCTATGCAGGGTGAACCGAGCCGATGTTTGAACGTCCGGTTCGGGGACTCTGCGCTGCCGCATCTGAGTAGCCCGGAAAGTCAGCACTGGGCCGGAATTACACTTCGACCAGTCGCCAGAACCCGTGTTTTCGACCGTGGTCCTGCTTTAGCACTTCGAGAAATTCCGAATGCGTTGGTTGGTCGGCATAATCCGTGATGGCGGCATCGCGGGACTGGCATTCGGCCAAGTGGCGCGCCGCGTGGCGATAGCGCTTGGACTTTCCTCCGTTCAGCGTGTCCAGAACCATCGCGCGGCGCATCAGCGTGGCGGCGAGCGGATGCTCGGCTTCGAGCGCGTCAGCCGCCGTCGTCAGGGTGGTATAGGAATTTCCGTCCACCTCTCCGGCCCGTGCCAGAACGGTCCGTGCCGCGCGGTCGTGAGACGGCCAGTCCACGAGGAAGCTGATCGCGGCGCCGAGGTGCGGGTAGGCCTCAGCGAAGTCCAGAGCGGCCTCTTCGGCCTCGATGTCGTCGAAATCGGGCAGCAGTTTCAGATACTTCCGAAGGCAGGGCGCGCTGAGGGTCTGCTCGAATGTCGTCCACAGATGGGCCTTCAAGTCCTCCGTCTTGCCCTGCCGTTCAAGGCATTCTTCATAGACCGCGTCGAGATCGTAGCGGAACATCCGGAACGACTTCCCGTCTTCGGCTGCGCGGGAACGGGTGACGATGTCAAAAGCCTCGTCGACACGTCCGGCGTCCAGCAAGCGCCGGGCCACGTCGGGGGCGATGGTGCCATAGGTCAGCTGTTCTGCGGAATAGCGGGCGATGTAGGCGTCGACATCCCCCTGCGCGTCCGCGACGTCGGCCAGGATGATCGACAGCGTCGCCTGCTTGTTGCGGCGCACGCTGTCTTCGGCAGACGACATGAGGCCGTAGCCCCGGTATTGCTCGAGCTGATGCTCGGTCGGTGGCGCCTCGGCCCAGGCTTGTGTGATGCGCTTGAGATGCTCAAGCCCCTCCTGGCCGAGCGCCTCCGCAGTCGCGGGAATGATCCCGTCGAACTCGCCGTAGCCGGCCTCGGCGACCGCGTCGAGAACCCCTTCAGCCAGCGCAGTCCGGTCCTTTGAAATTCTGGGCGAGATCTCCGCGATCAGGGCCACCGCATGGCTCATGACGCCACCGATCGCGCCGTTGCTGACATCGGTGCGTTCGTGGATCGCGGGGGCCAGTTGCAGGAAGGACCAGAGCAGCTCAAAAGCCTCGTCCGGATCCTGCGGGGCGATTGTAGTCTCGATCATGCCCAGCAGACCCTCGAGATCCTTGACCAGCGCCCTTTGCTTGCGCCAGTCGACAAAGCTGGTCGCGCGGCGCAGCGAGGCGAAGCGTTTGCGCAGATCGGCGGCAACCTCGTGGGGCCCCTGGGCGGCACTGAGTTCCATCCGCGCGCGACGCTGCAAAGTCGCGCTCCCCTTAACCAGGTCCATGACCAGCGCGGCGAGGCTCGCAGCGCCAAGTTTCTCGAGGTTGGCC
>NZ_JAXMOR010000040.1:0-42755 GCF_034669705.1 Marinovum sp. | reverse complement strand
TCAGGCTCATAACCTGAAGGTCGTAGGTTCAAATCCTACTCCCGCAACCAAATCTACACCACCAATCGCAGCCTACACAGGGTTACACACGCTCCACTGAAGCGTTTGCCGGACACCCTCCGCCGCGTCAGGCTCATAACCTGAAGGGCGGCGCGTCCCGCAGATTGTCCAGTGGACGAACCCGGCGCTGACCGCTCGGAGCCCAGGCGCAGGTTCAAATCCTACGCCCGCAACCGAACCTCACCCCCTTCCACCAGCTCCGATCGCGCCGAGACCCCACGAAACCGTCAGCAGTGTCGTGCACGCCCATACCTTGATCCTCCCATCGATCGGTGTTTCAAATCCCTGCCGGACCTGCCTGTGCGACCTCGCGCAAGCCCGGCGTGGCAGGGAGACCGCAATGACCGCCCAGATCTTCTCGACCCGCAGCCGGCCGTTCCATCTCGGGCCGTTTCCGCTGGAACGGCTCGCTCGGCGCGCGGGCAGGGCGGACCTCTCGGACATACCGCCGAGCCAACCGGTCGATTTCGACCGACGCAGCGCCCCGGCCTCGCTGGTCAACGCGATGCGCGATTACCAGGCGCTGCTCGACGTAATCCGCGGCGGTCTGACGCCCGGGATCAAGGCCGGCTGCCCGGACGATCCCGAAGAGCGCGCGCGCCACATCAAGTCCTTCGGCTACTTCCAGGACGCGCCGATGGTGGGGATCGGGCACTTCGATCCTTCGATGAAGCTCGAGACCCCCATTGCCAACCCCGACATCGACCGCCTTGCCAAAGACGTCATGACCCGGCAGGTCAGGTCGCTGGCGGCGGGGATCGACGTGATCATGGCCGATCTGCGCGAAAGCATTGCCGCCCCGCCGCAACCGGTCGACGGGCACAGCCATGCGATCGTCTTTCTCTACAACCACAACCGCGATCCCGCCCCGGACGAGCCCGGCCATCCCTGGATGCGCGATGCGCAAGCCCAGCGCGCCTGCCTGCTTGGTGCCGAGACGGCGGTGGTGATCGCCAGCTACCTGCGGATCCTGGGCTACGACGCCAAGGCCCATAGCGGGGCCGCCAGCGATGTCGATCTCAACGCGCTGGCGGTGGCGGCCGGGCTCGCGGTGGTCGAGGACGGGCGGTTGGTCAATCCCTTCGTCGGCACGCGCTTTGGCCTCGCCGCGATCACCACCAATTTCGAGATGGCCACCGATGCGCCGCTGGCGCCGATCAGCGCGCAGCCGGCGGACCTTACCCATGGGTTGGCCTGGCGGCTGGGCCGTGGCTCGGCCAAGAACGGCCGCACGCTCGACCCCTATGCCCAGCGACGCTACACCGACGGGCCGCATCCGTTTGAACAGCTCAAGCGCGTCGACACACCAACCACCTTTATCGACGAGGCCCGCGTGCCGCGCGTGCCGAAACGCACCGATATGTTCGCCCGCTCGCAGTTCGGCGACATGGGAAAGGCCAACCAGGAGGCGGCCACGGGGGGCTATTTCGCCCGCAAATCGCCGATCAGCCAGGCCACCCGCCGGCCGATGGGCGGCTTTCACCTGTTGCAGGACAGCCCCGGGGCCGAGACGGTAGACGACAGCGCCCGCGACGCCAGGACCAACCACGAGGCGATCAAGGCAATCGGTTATTTCCTCGGCGCCGATGCCATCGGCATCTCGCGTTGCCCGGAGTGGGCCTGGTATTCGCATGACGCCCTGGGCGAGCCGATCGTGCCCACCGAGGACAATGCCATCTGCCTGATCATCGATCAGGGCTTCGACACCACCGAAGGCTCTTCCGGCGATGACTGGATCGCGGTGGCGCAGTCGATGCGGGCCTATCTGCGGTTCTCGCTCTTGGGCGGGGTGATCGCCCAGCAGATCCGCAACCTCGGCTATTCGGCCAAGTCGCATACCTCGATGAGCAGCGAGGTGCTGCATCCGCCGCTCCTGCTACTGGCGGGGTTGGGCGAGGTCAGCCGGATCGGCGAGGTGATCGTCAACCCGTTCCTCGGGCCGCGGCTGAAATCCGGTGTGATCACCACCGACATGCGCCTGACCCACGACAAACCGGTCGATTTCGGCATGCAGGCCTTCTGCGAGGCCTGCAACAAATGCGCCCGCGAATGCCCTTCTGGCGCGATCACCGCGGGGCCGAAGCTGATGTTCAACGGCTACGAGATCTGGAAATCGGACAGCCAGAAATGCACCACCTACCGCATTACACAGAAGGGCGGGGCGATGTGCGGCCGCTGCATGAAGACCTGTCCTTGGAACATGGAAGGGCTGGCGCATGAAAAGCCGTTGCGCTGGATCGCCACCAACGTGCCGGCAATGGCCGGGGTGCTGGCCAAGGCCGATGACCTGGTGGGCAATGGCCGGATCAATCCCAGGAAACGCTGGTGGTGGGACCTGAAATGGTACCCTGATGGCCGCTGCGAGATGGTGGCGCCGGAAGAGACCAACATGCGCGAGCTGCAGACCGACCTGAAGCTCGACTACGCCGACCAGACCCTCGCGGTCTATCCTGCCAATCTCGCGCCGCACCCCTGGCCGTTTCCGTTTCCGATGGACCGTGAAAAGGGCATCGAGGCCTATCAGGCGATGATCACCGCCAACGAATACCAAGCCCGGCTCGACCGGGGCGAGACCGAGGGGCTGGCGCATGAATATACGCTCAGCGGTGCGGCGCCGGTGATCCGGGTCGAGGTGACGCGCGCCGAAAGGCTGACCGACGGGATCACCCGCTACGAACTGGCATCGCTTGACGGCGAACCGCTGCCGGAATGGACGGCGGGGGCGCATCTGGATGTGGTGGTGGCGCCGGAGTACTTCCGGCAGTATTCGCTCTGTGGCGACCCGGCCGACCGCACGCGCTATCAGATCGCGGTGCTGCGTGAGGCGGCGGGCCGTGGTGGGTCGGCGCTGATGCACCGGATCTTCACCGAAGGGCGCAAGGTCTTCATCTCGCGGCCGATCAACCATTTTCCGCTGGCGCCGGATGGGGTGAAACACCTGTTGCTGGGCGGCGGCATCGGCATCACGCCGATGATCGCCTTTGCCCATGAGACCCATGCCAAGGGCGTGGATTTCGCGCTGCACTATTCGGTCTCGCGCCGCGAGGAGGCCGGGTTCCTGAAGGATTTGCAAGCGGTTGACTGGGTGGACAAGGTGCAGCTGCATGTCTCGGATGAGGGCAGCCGCGCTGATCTCGACACCATTCTTGCCGGATACCGGCCGGGCTGGCACGTCTATACCTGCGGGCCGGAGCGCTACATGTCGGCGGTGATGTCGGCGGCCGAGCGACAAGGTTTCCCCGAGCAGGCCCGGCACCTGGAGTATTTCTCGGTGCCCGAACTGCCGGAGTACGAGAACCACGCCTTTACCCTGCGGCTGGCGCGGTCCGGTCGGGAATTTACCGTGCCGGCCGACCGCAGCGCCACCGATGTGCTGCAGGAAAACGGCGTGCAGATCGACGTCAAATGCGCGGACGGGATTTGCGGCGTGTGCAAATGCGGGCTGGTCTCGGGCGAGGCCGAGCATCGCGATTTCGTGCTGTCAAAGGCGCAGCGCGAAGGCGCAATCATCCTCTGCCAGAGCCGCGCGGCCCAGCCCGGCGGGGTGCTCGAGGTCGATCTCTAGACAGCTGCCGGCGCGACTTGACAGGGTTGGACCGTTCCAATAGGAGTGTGTGGAACGTTCCAAGACGGTGCCGATCCGCGATGACCCAGACCATTCCGCAAGCCATCCTCGACGCGCTGACCGATGTCGACATGCCGCGCCTGGCGCCAGAGCCGGGCTTTGCCGAGACCTGCATGCTGGCCGGTCACAGCATCCCGGTCCACCGGGCCGGGGCCATCGTGGTGGGCAGCGGCGCGGCGGGGCTGCGCGCGGCGGTGGAGCTGAAGCGGCGTGGCGGCGATGTCTGCATCGTCAGCCAGAGCGCCTGGGGCGGCACCTCGGCCTGTTCCGGCTCTGACAAGCAGACGCTGCACACCGCCAATACCGCCGACCAGGGCGATGATTTCAAGGCGATGGCGCGGGCGATCCGCGGGGGCGGCGCGATGGACGAGGACACCGCCTATATCGAGGCGGTGGGCTCGGTCCGCGCAATGGCCTCGCTGCAGTTTCTCGGGCTGCCGCTGCCGCAGGACGCGCTCGGCGGCACCCTGCGCTATCAGACCGATCACGACGAAACAGGCCGCGCCACGAGCTGCGGGCCACGCACCTCTCGGCTGATGGTCAAGGTGCTGGCGCAGGAGGCGCTGCGGCTGGGCATTTCGTTCTTCAACCAGACCACCGCCGTGCGCATCCTGAAACAGGCGGGCCGCGTCACCGGGTTTCTGGCCGTCCGGCCCAAGGACCGCTCGGAGGACAACCCCCTCGGCCTCGCGCTCTTTCGCTGCGAGGCGCTGGTGCTGGCGGCCGGGGGCCCGGGCGAGCTCTACCGCGACAGCGTCTTTCCCAACGGCTGTTTCGGCTCGCTGGGTCTGGCGCTCGAGGCCGGAATCACCTTGGTCAATATTACCGAGAGCCAGTTCGGCATCGGCACCCGGCGCGAGGGCTTTCCCTGGAACCTCTCGGGCACCTATGTGCAGGTCATCCCGCATATCTACTCCGTCGATGACGCGGGCAGGGAGCATCACTTCCTCACCGACTACTACCGCAGCACGCAGGAGCTGGCGTCGAACGTCTTTCGCAAGGGCTATCAATGGCCGTTCCACGCGTCGCGGATGCTGGACTTCCGCTCGAGCCTCGTCGACCTCGCGATCTTTCGCGAAACGCAGGCGGGGCGACGGGTGTTCATGGATTTCAACCGCAACCCGCTGCCGGTGCCGGGCGACGTGCCGTTCAGCCTCGACCGGCTCGATGATGACGTCAGCCGTTACCTGCGCAATGCCGGCGCCGATCACGCGCTGCCGATCGACCGCTTGCGCCACATGAACCCGCTCGCGATTGAACTGTACCGCCGCTACAAGGTCGACATCGCTGCCGATCCCTTGGAATTTGCGGTCAACAACCAGCATATGAACGGCGGCATCGCGGTCGATACCTGGGGGCGCAGCTCGCTTCATGGTGTCTATGCGGTGGGCGAGGCGGCGGGCACCCATGGCGCCACGCGGCCCGGCGGCTCGGCGCTGAATGCCGGGCAGGTGTTTGGCACGCGGGTGGCGGAGCACATCGCCGCCAGTGGCCGCGCCGTTGCGCCGCCTGAGGGCGCGGCCGAGGCAGACGGGGCGGTCGCTGAGATCGCCGCGTCGCTGCGGCCAGAGACCGGGGTGCCGTTGACAGCGCTGCGCGCCGAGGTGCAGGCGCGGATGAGTGACACGGCGGGCATTCTCTGCACCGGCGAAGAGGTCCGCGCGGCATTGCAGGCGGCGCGGGACCTGAACGCGCGGATCCGGGCGCAGGGCATCGGCTACAGCCGCGCCCCTGAGGTCGGCCGGGCACTGCAATGGCAGCAGATGGCGCTGACCTCGGAGGCGGTGCTGACGGCGCTCGATCACTATATTTCAAGCGGCGGCGGCTCTCGCGGCGCGCGGGCGATCTGCGATCCGGCGGGCACGGCGCTGCCGATGGCGGTGACCGGCCCGCTCGAGGAGGTGCGCTTTCGCCCGGAGCGCGAGGAGGACAAGGCGAGCCAGATCACCCTGCGGATGGAGGGCCGCGCGATGGTGCTGGCCACCCGGCCCAACCGCAGTTTCGACGAGGCCGCCAAGGCGGTGTTCGAGCGTGACTGGCCGGCCTGGCTGACCGGCGCGATCTTTGATCTGCCTCAGCCGCCGCTCGACTGACGGACCACCAGCTGCACCGGCGTCCGGGTTTCCTGTGGCGGCGGGGTGCCCTTGTCGAGCCAGCCGATCACCGTTTCGGCCGCCTGCGCGCCGATCCCGGCAATGTCGCAGCGCACCGAGCTGAGGGTCGGAAAGCATTGCGCCGCTTCGGAAATGTCATCGAAGCCGACGACGCGGACGTCGCGGCCCACCGTGACGCCGATCTCCTGAAACCCGGAGAGCATCCCCAGCGCCACCAGATCGTTGAAACAGACGGCGGCATCGACCTCGGGATAGGCCCCGGCCAGCATCCGCACCGCATCGCGGCCGAACGCGCGGCTCGACTGGCCGGTCAGCATCACCGGCGTCATGCCCGCCTCGGCCAGCACCTCGCGATAGCCGGCCTGGCGTTCCTCGGTCACCGCCCGCGCCTCAAGCCCGCCGACAAAGGCCACCTGACGCGCGCCGCTCGCCAGCAAGTGCCGCGTCGCCTCGGCGCTGCCCTTGGCGTAATCGGGGGCGGTGAAAGGGAAGAGGTCCAGCCGGTCATCGACCCGCCGCAGCATCTGCATTGCCGGCATGCCGGCCCGCGCAATGGCATCAAAGGTCGCCCCGGTCTCGCCATAGGCCGGGCAGAGGATCAGCGCCGAGACGCCATGTTCGATCATCGCGCCCACCATCTGCGCCTGCAGCCCGGCGTCCTCGTCGGTGTTGGCGATCACCGCGGAATAGCCCTTGTCGGCCAGCGCCATCTGCAGCGAGGTGGCGAACTCGGTAAAGAACGGATTGCGCAGGTCGTTGATCACCAGCCCGATCAGCCCGGCGTCTGACTTACGCATGTTGGCGGCCGAGCGGTTGTAGACATAGCCGATCCGCGCCATCGCCGCGCGCACCTGCTTGCGGGTTTCCTCGCGCACCGAGGCGCTGTTCTGCAGCACCAGGCTGACGGTCGATTTCGACACGCCCGCCTCGCGCGCCACGTCGATGATGGTCGGTCTGCGGGCCATGTCGCGGTTTCCTGCCTCGCCTCGGGTCAGCCTGACATAGGCCGCAGCGCCGCCAAAGGCCAGACCGTCAGGCGGTCCCGACGGCGAGGTCGAAACAGAGGATGCCGTCCTTGCCGCCCTGCGCGTGTTCGGTCAGCTTGGCGCCGGCGATCTGATGGTCGGGGTGGTCCTGATAGGCCTGCAACCCGTCCCAATCGGTGAAATCGGCAATGAAGCCATGCATGTAGCCGCGCTCCATCTGCTCGGGGCTCTCGCTCTTGCCGGCGGTGATGCCGAGGCAGGCGGGCAGCTTGTCCTCGATCTCCTTGAGCTCGTCAAAAAGCGCCGCGATCTTCGCTTCGCTCACCTCCGGCTTGAACCGGATCAGGACCACGTGTCGGATCATGTTTTCATCCCATTGTCTGATTTGATCATCTCTGCCGCTTTCTCGCCGATCATGATGGCGGCGGCGTTGGTGTTCGAGGATATCACCGTCGGCATGATCGAATTGTCGACCACCCGCAGCCCCTCAATGCCGTTGAACCTGAGCCGCGTATCGACCACCGCACCCGGGTCCACGCCCATCCGGCAGGTGCCGGCGCAATGGTGTGAGGTCTTGGAATGGGTGCAGATGAAGTCGAAATAGTCCTGATCGGTCCTGACCTCGGGGCCGGGCAGCCGCTCGGCCAGAATGAACTTGGCCAGCGGCGCCTGCGACAGGATCTCCTGCGTCAGCTTCAGCCCCCGGATCGACATCTCGCGGTCGAGAGGATCGGCGAGGTAATTCGGATCGATCAGCGGGGCGTGCGCCGGATCGGCGCTCTGCAACCGCACGGTGCCGCGCGACCGCGGGCGCAGGTAGCAGGAATTCAGCGTGACCCCGCCCTGCGGCATGGCGGCGACGCCATGTTCGATGCCGGTGCCGAGACCGAGGTGAAACTGGATATCGGGCGAGCGCGCGTTCGGGTCGGCGTACCAGAAGCCGCCGGTCTCGAACAGCGACGAGGCCACAGGCCCCTTGCGCCCGGCGACATATTGCAGCCCGGCCAGCGCCGCCCAGAGCGGCTTGGCATAGCGGTCATAGCTGTGCGGGCCGGAGAGTTCGCTGATGCAATAGAGGTCGAGGTGGTCCTGCAGGTTGGCGCCGATCTCGGGCTGATCCTGGATCACGTCGATGCCCAGAGCGGTCAGAGCCTCCGCCGGCCCCAGCCCCGAGAGCTGCAGCAGGCGCGGCGAGCCGATGGCGCCCGAACAGAGCAGCACCTCGCGCTCGGCCGTGAGCCGGGTGCCGTCCATCATCTCGACGCCCTTGGCGCGGCCGCGCTCGATCACCAGCCGCCGGACCTGCGCGCCAAGCTTGACCGTCAGGTTCTTGCGGTGGCGGTTCGGCGTGACATAGGCCATCGCCGCCGAAGACCGCCGCACGTTGCGCTGGGTCAGCTGGTAGTAGCAGACGCCGTCCTGCCGCGCGCCGTTGATATCCGTGTTTTGCGGGATGCCGAGCGCCGCGGCGGCCTCGAAATAGGCCTCGCAGATCGGCAGCGGCGCGCGCGGTTCGCTGACACCCAAGGGTCCGCCCTTGCCGTGGAATTCGTTCTCGTAGGTCTCGTTGTCCTCGGCCTTCTTGAAAAACGGCAGCACGTCGTCATAGCCCCAGCCGCTGCAGCCCATCTGCCGCCAGTCGTCGTAATCCTGCGGATTGCCGCGGGTGTAGATCTGCGCATTTATCGCCGAGCCGCCGCCGATCACCTTGGCTTGGGTGTAGCGGAACACCTTGTTCTGCATGTGTTTTTGCGGCACCGTCTCCCAGCCCCACGAGCCGATGCCCTTGGTCATCTTGGCGAAACCGGCGGGCAGGTGATAGAACGGATGCCGGTCGCTGCCGCCCGCCTCGAGCAGCAGAACCCGCGCCGAGGCGTCCTCTGACAGCCGCCCGGCAAGGACCGACCCGGCGGAACCGCCGCCGATAATGATGAAATCGTAGCCTTTGGACATGGGGTCTTTCCTGAGGTGAAGGGGATCAGGCCGCGAGGTCGTGCTGGCGCAGGTGCGCGCCGGCGCGCAGGGCCAGCGCCGCCACGGTCAGCGCCGGGTTCACCGCCGCCGAGGTCGGCAGCAACGCGGCATCGGTGATAAAGAGGTTGGGGTGGTCATGGCTGCGGCCGAAGCTGTCGGTGACGCTGCTGGCCGGGTCATCGCCCATCCGCGCGGTGCCGCATTGATGCGACGGAGTGCGCCGGTCAAAGGGCCGCGCGACCACCACCGGATAGCCCGCCCGGCGCAGCAGCCGCTTAAGCCGCGACACCAGCGCGTCATGCGCCTGCAGGTTCGAGCGCTGCCAGTCGAGCACGATCTGGCCGTCTTTCAGCGTCACCCGGCTCTCGGGGCTGGGGAGGTCTTCGGACATGGCATAGAGGTCGACCGAGCGCGCCGCGATCCAGTCGGCCAGCGGCCCCGGAAGCCGCGATGCGGCGCGCAGGATCGGCCCGGAGATCTTGCCCAGCAGCTGGATATTGCCAAGCGGTTCGCCGTCCGGTCCGCCTGTGAGGTAGAAGTCGTTCACCATCAGGGTCTTCTGATAGACCGAGGGGTTTTTGCGCAAAGGGTGCAGCGCCAGCACCGCCGAGCAGTTGTGGTTCATGAAATTGCGCCCGACCTGGTCCGAGCGGTTGGCCAGCCCGGTCGGAGAGCGCTCATCGGCCGAGGCCAGGAGCAGCGCCGCGCTCTGCACCGCCCCGGCGGCCAGCGCCACGATACGCGCCTCGATCACCTCGCCGCTTTCCAGCTCGACGCCGCGCAGCCGGTCGCCCGCGCCGCGCAGCAGGCGGCTGACCCGCGCGCCGGTGCGCAGCGTCACGTTGTCCCGCGCCAGCGCCCGGCTCAGCGCGGCGCTCTCGGCATCGCGCTTGCCGCCGTTGGTGTCGGGAAAGGCATCCCAGGGCGTTTTCGCCCGCGACAGCCAGCGCTCGAGATCGACCGCCAGAGGCAGCGGCGACGGGTGCAGGCCCTGCGCCGCCAGCCGGTCGCGCAGATCGGCGATGGCGGGTTCATGCGGCACCGGGCCATGGGGGTAGTCGCCGGACCGGGGCGGCTCGGTCGGGTCGCAGCCCGCCTTGCCACGCACGCCGTAGAGCTGTTCGGCCTCTGTGTAGAAGGGCTCGAGATCGGCATAGGAGATCGGCCAGCCCGGCGTGGTGCCACCGATGTGGCGCAGCGGGCGGAAATCCTCGGCGCGATAGCGGATCAGCGCGCCGCCGTAGAATTTCGAGTTGCCACCGACGTTGTAGTAGTTGCCGGGGTTGAAGGCGCGGCCCTGACCGTCGCGCCATTGCTCGTCGGGGCGATAGTGGCCGCGGGCAAAGATCGCCTCGGGGTCGCGGTCATGCACCGAAGGGCGCAGGCGTTCGCCGCGCTCGAGGATGAGGATGCGGCGGCCGGAGGGGGCCAGCGCCGCGGCCAGCGTGGCCCCGCCGATGCCCGATCCGACGATCACGATATCCGCCGCATCCGCCATTCACGACACCCGCTGTTCGGTCTCGGGGTCGAAGGCCACGGCCTTGTCCATGTTGATGGCAAAGGGGAAGGTCTGGCCGGCATGGACATCCACATCAGCGCGGAACCGGCCGGTGACCTCCTTGCCGCCCAACTGGGTGACGACAAAGGTGTCTGAGCCCGCCGGTTCGGTGACCTCGACATGGGCGTCGATCACCTGCACCGCACGGCTGTTGCGGTCGGCGCCGTCGCGGTCGGTGATCGCCTCGGGGCGCAGGCCCAGCACGATCTCGCGGCCGTCATGGCGCTCGAAGCCGCGACCTTCGGCAAAGGGCAGGCTGGCCTCCTGGCCGCCGGCCAGAGTCGCCTTGGCCACCGCGCGGCCGTTTTCCACCGCGATCCGCGCCGGAAAGAGGTTCATCGAGGGCGAGCCCATGAAGCCAGCCACGAACATGTTTGCCGGGTTGTCATAGACCTCTTTCGGGGTGCCAAGCTGCTGGACGTGGCCGCCGAACATCACCGCGATCCGGGTCGAGAGGGTCAGCGCCTCGATCTGGTCGTGGGTGACATAAACGATGGTGGTCTTCAGCTTCTGGTGCAGCTTCTTGATCTCGGTGCGCATGTCGACGCGCAGCTTGGCATCAAGGTTCGACAGCGGCTCGTCGAACAGGAAGACATCCGGATCGCGCACCAGCGCCCGTCCCATCGCCACCCGCTGGCGTTGTCCGCCCGAGAGCGCGCCGGGCTTGCGATCCAGCAGATGCTTGATCTGCAACAGGTCCGCCACCTGATTCATCGCCTTGTCGCGCTCGGGCTTGGGCACGCCGTGCATCTCGAGGCCGAAGACGATGTTCTGGCCGACATTCATGTTGGGGTAGAGCGCGTAGGACTGGAACACCATGGCGATATTGCGCTCGGCCGGGCGGACGCCCGCCATCGACCGCCCCTTGATGGCGATGTCACCGCTGGTGATCTCTTCCAGCCCGGCGATCATGTTCAGCAGCGTGGACTTGCCGCAGCCCGAGGGGCCGACGAGCACGAGGAACTCGCCTTCCTCGACCGAGATATTGGTCTCATGCAGGACCTTGACCGCGCCGTAGGACTTGGTGGCGTTTTTGATATCGAGAAATCCCATGGGATCATTCCTTTGTCATGCCGGCCGCGCGCAGGGGCGCTGCGGCGTTCGGTGTTTCAATGCCTCCATCGGAGGCCTTGATTTTACTGCGTAAAACCACGCCTTACCCTTTCACCGAACCAGCCATCAGCCCGCGGACGAAATACCGGCCGGCGACGACATAGACGAGGAGGGTGGGCAGGGCGGCCATGATGGCACCGGCGAAATGGACGTTGTATTCCTTTACCCCGGTCGAGCTCTGCACGAGGTTGTTCAGCGCCACGGTCATCGGCTGGCTGTCGAAATCCGAGAAGGAGGCGCCAAACAGGAAGTCGTTCCAAATGTTGGTGAACTGCCAGATCACGCAGACCACCGCGATGGGGCCTGACGAGGGCAGCATGATGCGGCGGAAGATGGTGAAGAACCCGGCGCCGTCGATCATTGCCGCGCGCACCAGCTCGGTCGGGAACTGCTGGTAGTAGTTGCGGAAATAGAGCGTCGAAAAGCCGATGCCGTAAACCAAGTGGACAAAGACCAGCCCCGGCACGGTGCCGGCCAGACCCGCGAGCCCCAGCATCCGCGCCATCGGGATCAGCACCATCTGGAACGGGATGAAGCAGCCGAAGAGCAATAGGCCAAAGAGGATGGTGTCCCCGCGGAACCGCCACTTGGTCAGCACATAGCCGTTGAGCGCGCCCAGCACGGTCGAGATCGCGACAGCCGGCACCACCATGACGATGGAGTTCCAGAAAAACGGCTTGAGGCCCGTCGCCTCGACACCGATCTGCGCCGTCGACCAGGCGCTTTTCCACGGTGCGGTGGTCCATTGGTCGGGCAGGGACATCATGCCGCCGGCCTGGATCTCGCTCAGCGGTTTCAAAGAGTTGACCACCATCACATAGAGCGGCAGCAGGTAATACAGGCAGAACAGCGCGAGCAGGGTATAGATCACAAAGCGCGAGCCGGCTCCGGTGCGCACCACGGTTGCGGTTGCATTGCTGGACATCACGACTTCTCCCTGAGTTCGGAGTAGATGTAGGGCACCATGATCGCCGCGATCGCCATCAGCATGATCGTGGCCGAGGCCGCGCCGATGCCCATCTGGTTGCGGGTGAAGGTGTAGGAATACATGAAGGTCGCCGGCAGCTCAGTGGCGGTGCCGGGGCCCCCGCCGGTGAGCGCGATGACCAGGTCGTAGGACTTGATCGCCATATGCGCCAGCACCACGAAGGCCGACATGAAGGCCGGGCGCAGCTGCGGGATGACGATGCGGCGATAGAGCGAGAAGTTCGAGGCACCGTCGATCTGCGCCGCCTTCAGCACCTCGTTGTCGATGCCGCGCAGCCCGGCGAGGAACATCGCCATGACAAAGCCCGAGGTCTGCCAGACCGCCGCGATGACGATGGTATAGATCGCCATGTCTCCGTCCTTGATCCAGTCGAAGGTAAAGCTTTCCCAGCCCCAGCTGCGCACCACCGCCTGTAGCCCGATGCCGGGATCGAGAAACCATTTCCACGCCGTGCCGGTGACGATGAACGACAGCGCCATCGGGTAGAGGTAGATGGTGCGGATGAAGCCCTCGGCGCGGATCTTCTGGTCGAGCAGGATCGCCAGCGTCAGCCCCAGCGCACAGCAGATCACGATGTAGAGCGAGCCGAAGACCAGCAGGTTGACGACCGCGGTGTCCCAGGCCCGGATGCGGAACAGCTTGGAGTAGTTCTCCCATCCCACGAGGTCATAGGAGGGCAGGATCCGGCTGTCGGTGAAGGACAGGTAGAAGGTGAAGATGATGAAGCCGTAGACGAAGATCAGCACCATCGCGAGGCTCGGGCTGAGGACGATCTTGGGCAGGGCGTCGCGCAGCCAGTCTCGGCCGCTGCGATTTGGGCGTGCGGAGACCTCACGCACTTCGGGCGCGATCTGAGTCATTGGATTTTCTCCCTTGGGACGGTTGGGAAAGCGCCAGGTGGCGCTTTCCCGAGAGGGGCCGGTTACTGCGAGATTTCGACTGCAGTGACCAGCTCTTCAACGGCGGTGTCGCTGTCGTACTCGCCGTTGAAATGCGCGGTGATGACGTCATACATCGCGTTCTTGACCGAGGCCGGGTTGGCGTGGCCGTGGCCCATCGAGCCATAGAGGTTGCCGCTGGAGGCGGCCGCCTTGAAGTCCTCATAGGCGCGCTGGCCACAGGCATCGAGCTCGCTGGCGTCAAGATCGGTCCTGGCCGGAACCGAGCCCTTGACCTTGTTGAAGGCGATCTGGAATTCCGGCGACATGATCGCCTTGGCGAGAGCCGCCTGCTCCTCGGAGACACCGTCGCCCTGGCTGAACATGGCGAACTGGTCAGAGTTGAAGGTCACCTGGTCCTGGCTGCCGGGGAAGCGGAAGCAGAGGAAATCCTCGCCCGGCACCTTGCCGGCGTTGAGGAACTCGCCCTTGGCCCAATCGCCCATCAGCTGGAAGGCGGCTTCCTTGTTGATCACCATGGCGGTGGCCAGGTTCCAGTCGCGGCCAGAGAAGTTGTCGTCGACATAGCCACGCAGGGTGCCCATGCGGTCGAAGACCTCTTTCATCTGGTCAGAGCCCAGCGCTTCCGGATCGAGATCGATCATCGACGCCTGATAGAACTCGGGTCCGCCGACCGACAGGACGACCGCGTCAAAGAAGGTGGCCTCCTGCCAGGCCTGGCCGCCATGCGCCAGCGCGGTGTAGCCCGCGTCCTGCGCCGCCTGCAGCGCGGCGGTGAAGTCTTCCCAGGTCTGCGGCTCTTCGAGTCCCAGCTCGTCCATGATCGCCTTGTTGGCCCAGACCCAGTTGGTCGAGTGCACGTTCACCGGCGCCGCGACCCACTGGCCCTCGTAGCTGGCAAACTTCTGCAGCGCTTCCGGCACGACCTCGCCCCAGTTGCCGTCTTCGGCGATCTCGTTGAGGTTGGCCAGCGCGCCTTCCTTGGCCCAGTCGGTGATGTCGAAGCCGAGCATCTGCACGGCGGTGGGCGCATTGCCCGAGGTCACCCGCGCCCGCAGCACGGTCATCGCCTGGGTGCCGCCGCCACCGGCGACCGGCATGTCCTGCCAGCCGATGTCCTGTCCGGCCAGATCGTCCTTGAGCACATTCAGCGCCGCGGCCTCGCCGCCAGAGGTCCACCAGTGCAGAACCTCGACGTCGGCGGCCAGCGCCGGCGTCGCGCCCAGTGTGACGGCCATGGCCGTCATCTTGAGTGTCTTTCTCATTGTCATCTTTGGTACTCCCTATTTTATGGCGCCCCTCCCGGGCTGCCGTATTCAAACGTTACAAATCGCTTTTCCGTCAAGCTTTAACTTTCGTCACCCCTTTCCAGATCCTCCAAGGAAATCATCCAACCTCCCGTAGCCCAATGACAAACCCGAATATCTCACGCCGCGGGAAATTTTATCGCGGAAGTTTACTGTTGAAACGTTTTAAAGTTGACGCATAGTCTCTCAGCAGCGCTGCCCGAGCGGGCGGCAGTCTCTCGAAGTGGACGCCATGAGCACCGGACCCCGATTCGACCGGCCCAAGCCGACGCTGCGCACCGTGGCCGAGCTGACCGGCTATGCGGTGGCCACGGTGTCGCGGGCGCTGTCGGGGGATCCCAAGATCGCCGCCCGGACCCGCGCCAAGATCGAAGCGGCAGCGCGGCAGGTGGGCTATGTGCCCGACCGCGCTGCGCGCCGGCTGCGCACCGGCCGCACCCAGGTGGTGACGCTGCTGCTCAACACCGACCACGAGTTCCTCGGCTTCACCCACGAGTTCCTGTCCGGCATCACCGAAGGACTGCGGGGCACCGGCTATTCGGTGACCGTGGTGCCCGACAGTCTCGGCCCCGACCGGCTGAGCCAGGTGCGCGCCATCCTGCGCAACCGGCTGGCCGACGGCGTGCTCTTTACCCGCACCGAGAGCTTCGATCCCCGCGTGCGGCTGCTGATGGAAGCGCGGTTTCCCTTCGTCAGCCATGGCCGCACCGAGTTTGCCGAGCCGCATGCCTGGGTCGATTACGACAACGAGGCCTTTGCCAGGCGGTCGGTCGAGCGGCTGATCCAACGCGGCCGCAAGCGGATCCTGCTGATCCCGCCGGCCGAGCCTTTCACCTTTGCCCAGCACGTCCGCTACGGCTTCGTCTCGGCCGCCCGCGCTGCCGGCATCGATTACGAGGTGGTCTCTTCGGTCACCATCGACAGCCCCGCAGCCGAGATCGCGGAAGCTCTGCGCCAGAGGCTGGCGCAGCCGGCCCCGCCCGACGGCTATGTCTGCGTCGGCGAGGCGATCGCGCTGACCACGCTCGGCGTACTGTCGGACGCCGGCGTGGTGCCGGGGCAGGGGGCCGACGTGATCGCCAAGCGCGCCTCGCCGATCTTTGACAACATCCGCCCGCGGATCGAGACCGTCTTCGAAGATTTGCACACCACCGGCCGGGTCATGACCGAGATGCTTCTGCGCCGCATGGACGGCGAGCCTGCCGCCGGTCTGCAGCATCTCTTTGCGCCCGGGCCCGCCAGCTGGGAGACCTAGGCCCGGCGCGGGGCCGGCAGATGTCGGTGTCGTGTGGTTCAGCATCAAGCTCTCCCTCCGGATCGGCGCCTTGCCTGGGGTCCGGTGCATCTCAGCCTGTCTTGACCCAAGGTGCCCGGCTGCGCCCGATGCGCATGACCAGAGATTTCACCTCGAGGAACTCCTCGAAACCGTAGCGGCCGATCTCGCGTCCCTGGCCGGATTGCTTCATCCCGCCAAAGGCAAGCTCGGGAAATCCGTCCATCCAGGTATTGGTCCAGACCGTGCCGGCCTGTGCCTTGCGGCAGAAGCTCAGGCAGGTGTGGACATCCTCGCTCCAGACGCCCGCAGACAGACCGTAGGCCGAGTCATTGGCCAGAGCAACAGCCTCGTCGAAGTCGCGGAAGGTGAGCACCGAGAGCACCGGGCCAAAGACCTCGGCCCGCGCGATCTCCATCTCAGGCGTGACCCCGCGCACCACCGTCGGCTGATAGAACTGCCGGCCGAGCCCTTCGACCTCCATCACCCCGCCGCCAAGCACCACCTCGGCGCCCTGTTCGCGGGCGGCCTGGACATAGCCGTCGATCTTCTGCTGGTGTTCGGCGGTGACGATGGCGCCAACCTGGGTGTCGGGGTGCATCGGGTTGCCGAAGACCACCCGCCGCGACAGCGCCACCACGCGCGCGACGAAGTCCTCGGCGATGTCCTCGTGCACGATGATCCGTGACGAGGAATTGCAGCACTGGCCGACGTTGAAGTAGACGCCGAAGGTCACCGCATCGGCGGCGCTTTCGAGATCGGCGTCGGGAAAGATCACCTGCGGGTTCTTTCCGCCAAGCTCCAGCGCCACCTTCTTGAGGCTGTCGCCGGCGGATTTGGTGATCAGCTTGCCCACCGCGGTGGAGCCGGTAAAGCTCACCATGTCGACGGAGGCGTGCGTGCTCATCAGGCTGCCCACCGGGTCGCCATGGCCCAGCACGATGTTGCAGACCCCGGCGGGCAGCCCGGCCTCGGCCAGAAGCGCGCCGAGCATGGCGGTGGTGGAGGGCGTCATTTCCGAGGGTTTGACGACACAGGTGCAGCCGGCGGCCAGCGCAAAGGGCAGCTTCTGGCTGAGAATCCAGAACGGAAAGTTCCACGGGGTGATCAGCGAGACCACGCCAATCGGCTCCTTCAGCACCACGCCGAGGATATCCTCGCCCAGCGTGTTGTGGCTGTCACCATGGCTGGCGCGGGCGAGGCTGGCGGCATAGCGCCAGAGATCGGCCGCACCGCCGCATTCGCCGCGCGACTGGCTGATCGGCTTGCCGCTTTCCAGCGTCTCGATCACCGCCAGCCGCTCTTCGTTCGCCTCGATCAGGTCGGCCACGCGGTTCAGCACCGTGGCCCGCTCCTTGCCAGTAAGCCCGCTCCAGCGCCCGTCGTCAAAGGCCCGGCGGGCGGCGGCGATGGCGAGGTTTGTCTCGATCTCGCCGCCAAGCGCCGCCTGGCTGACCACGATGCCGTGCGAGGGAGAGACGCGGTCCGAGCGGCGCCCGTCGGCGCTGTCGCAATAGCTGCCGTCGATGAAATGCCGCGCGGCATAGGGCGCCTCCGGCATGGCAACGGTCTGGTCGGTCTGGATGGTGAGGTCGCGCATGGTTCAGGTCCCCGGAAAATCTGCTGTGCGTTTGTCGCGGAAGGCGGCGACGCCCTCGGCCCTGTCGTCGCTGGCGGCAATGGCGGCGCTGCCCAGCGCCTCGACCATGGCGGCGCGGTCCTCGCCCTGAGCGGCGTGGATCATCGTCTTGGCAATCTCGACGGCGCGCGGCGAGAGGGTGACGGCCCGTTCGAGCAGCCGCAGCGCCGCGGCGCGCGGGTCATCATCGACCGCGGCGACAAAGCCGCAGGCCAGCGCCCGGTCGGATTTGATGCGGTGGCCAAACAGCGCCATCTCCTTGACCATCGGTTCCGGCATCAGCCGCAGCAACCGCTGGGTGCCCGACCAGCCCGGTACGATGCCGACCCCGGCCTCGGGCAGTGCCAGCGCCGCCGTGGGCGCCATCACCCGCAGGTCACAGGCTGCCGCCAGTTCCAGCCCGCCGCCGAAGGCATGGCCGGACAGCACCGCGATCGTCGGTTGCGACAGCCGCGCCAATCGGTCAAAGATTCGGTGGCCGTCGCGCACCCAGTGGCGCGAGAACTCGGCCGGGCTGAGATCGCCCCAGCCGTTGATATCGGCGCCGGTGCAGAATGCCCGTTCGCCCTCGGCGGTAAGCATCACCGCGGCGATGCCCCGGTCACGTTCGATCCGGTCGAGATGCGCAGCCAGCTGGTCGAGCATCTCGACGGTCAGCGCGTTCATCTTGGCCGGATTGTCGAGCCGCAGCTCGGCGACGCGGTCCTCCTGCGTGAAATGAACGCCGCTCATTGGCCCCACCCCATCGGCGCATCCGCCAGAAGCGACAGCGGCAGGGTGATCGCATCGGGAGCCACCTGCACCCGCCCGCCGGAGGCCGCGACGATATCGCGCTCGGGGTCGATGCCGGGCATGATCTCGGTGGCAACAAGGCCCTGATCGGTCAGCCGGATCACGCAACGCTCGGTGATATAGAGGATTTCCTGCCCCAGCTCGCGCGCACGCTTGCCGGAAAAGGTCACATGCTCGACCGCCTCCACCATCTTGGTGAACTTGCCCGGCGCGGCGATATGGATGCCCTGATCGGTCAGCTCGACCTTGGCGCCGGCCTCGAACCAGCCGGAAAACACGATTTTCCTCGCCCCCGAGGTGATGTCGACAAACCCGCCGCAGCCTGCGGTCAGATAGGGCTTCTTGCCGAGCTTGGAGACATTGACGTTGCCCTCCACATCGACCTCGAGAAACGACAGGAACGACACGTCGAATCCGCCGCCCTGGAAATAGATGAACTGCTGCGGCGAAGGCACGAAGGCATCGGCATTGGAGGCGCAGCCAAAGGCGAAGCCGGTCAGCGGCATGCCGCCCACCGCGCCCTGTTCGATGGTCCAGGTGACCGCTTCGGGCTGGCCTTCCTCGAGCAGGATGCGCGGCACCATGGCGCTGATGCCAAAGCCGAGGTTGGCCGACATGCCGGGCCGCAGCTCCATCGCGGCGCGCCGGGCGATGACCTTCTCGACACCATGCTCGGCGCGGGCAAAGCTCTCCCAGGGCCGCATCACCTGGCCGGAAATCGCCGGGTCATAGGGCGTCTCGCAGGTCTGTTTCTGATCCTCGTCGATCACCACAAGGTCGACCAGATGCCCCGGCACCCGCACGTCATGCGGCCGCAGCGAGCCGCGCTTGGTGACCCGGGACACCTGCGCAATCACCAGCCCGCCGTGGTTGCGCACGCAGATTGCCTGCTCGAGACCGCCCAGGTAGGCGCCCTCGTGTTCATAGGTCAGGTTGCCGTGCTCGTCGGCGGTGGTGGCGCGCAGGATGGCGACAGTGGGCACGATGTTGGGGAAATGCAGCCAGGTGTCGCCGTCGAATTCCACCCGCCGGACGATCGGTGCCGCGGCGCCGCGGTCGTTCATCGCGCAGCCTTCGCGCTGCGGATCGACAAAGGTCTCGAGCCCCACCTTGGTCAGCACGCCGGGCCGGTTCGCCGCCGCGTCGCGGGTCATGTCGAACAGGATGCCCGAGGGCACGTTGTATGCCGCGACGCGGTTCTCGACCACCATCTTCCAGATCTCCGGCATTGGTTTCGACGACGGGCCAGAGGGGTAGGACCCGCCGAGGATCCGCGCCAGCAGACCGTCCTTGGCGATATGGTCGACGCCCTTGACGCCATACATGTCGCCGGCGGCAATCGGGTGGATGGTGGTGAGGTCGCGGGGGTGGCCCTCGGTGTCGAACCGCGCGCCGATGGCTTCGAGCATGCGGTCCGGACAGCCCAGCGCCGAAGACGAGGACACAGTGACCACGGCGCCATCCGGGATCCGGGCGGCGGCCTGTTCGGGGGTGGTGATCTTGCTCATGTGGCGGCTCCGTACTCAAGGGTCTGGCACTGGCCGCTGTCAGCCGCCTGTCGCACCGCCAGAGCGATCATCAGCGACAGCAGCCCATCCCGGCCAGAGGCGCTCGGCGTCTTGCCAGTGCGGGCGGCTCGCATGAAACCGGCGACCGCGGTCTCGTAGAGGCTGGTTTTGTCGAAGGGCAGGGCGCTGCGACCGTCGGCAGTCACCAGTTCCAGCGCGCCCTCCGGCTCTTGCGCCATCACGCCCCGGGCGATCAGCGAGCCTTCGGTGCCATGCACCTCGAGCCCGGAGGTGGTGTAGGGGTGGGTAAAGCTCTCGTGACTGAACACCATGGCGCCAGAGGGCATGGACCAGACCGACATGGCGGAATCCTCGACCCCTTGCCCCATGCCGGAACTGGCAGACTGGGCCACCACCGAGATCGGATCCTCCTGCAACAGGAAGCGCACCGTATCGGCGTTGTGCACGGTGATGTCGGGGATCACCCCGCCACCGGCTCCGGGATTGTCGAGCCGCCAGCCGCGCAGATGCTCTGGCAGATGCACCGCGTGAAACACCCGCAGCGACAGGACGCGACCGAGCCGGCCCGCGGCGATGGTCTCGCGGATCGCCCGATGGCTGCCGGCATGGCGCAGGTGGTGATTGACCCCGAGTGCAACCCCGGCGGCCTCCGCCGCGGCGATCATCTCTCGGGCCTCGGCAAGGCTCAGCGCCAGCGGCTTTTCGCACAGCACATGTTTGCCGGCGGCGATGGCCGCCATGGCCTGGGCATGGTGCTTCTCGTTGGTCGAGGAGATATAGACCGCCTCCACGGCCTCATCCGCCAGCGCGGCGTCGAGATCGGTGCCGCTGTGCGGGATGTCATGCTCCTGCGCATAGCGCGCAGCGTGGTCGGCCGACCCGCTGACCACCCGGCGGACCGTGCCACCCTGGGCGCGCAGGGCACCGATCATGTATTGGCTGGCGATGGTACTGGCGCCGACAAGTGCCCAATTCACGCTCTGTCCTCCCTGCTTTGGAACGTTCCATCACTGTCTACTGGAACGTTCCATTGGGAGTCAAGCACTTTTCCCATGCGTCGCGTTCAGGGCGGGGACAGCGTGATCACCGCCCGTGTTGTGTTCAGCCTCAGTTTTCCGTCGCGGCCGGGCGGGCGCACGATCGCCAATGCGGCGCTCTGATCGATACTGACCACCGTCCCGGGCGCGACGTCATGCGGCAGGGGGCTGATCCCGACCAGCTCTGCACCGTTCACGTAAAGTCCGGTGGCATAGACGCTGGTCAGCGTGCCATCCGGCGCCGCGATATCCAGCCTGTCGCCGGCGTTGATGTCGTGCCATGGGTCGGTCAGGGGATCGATTGGCAGGGTCACCGCCCCGGTGCGCACCGGGCCCCGCGTCGTGGTGGCAAAGATCTGCCCCTCGGCATAGACCCCCTGCGTCGCATCGCGCAGCGGCGGTCCGGCCTGTCGCGCAACCGGGCCACCGAACGCCGGCCCCTCGAGCCGGCCATGAACGTGATGCTGCACATGGATCATGCCGTCATAGGCGTGGATGCGGCCCTGCCAGTGACCGTCGCCCCCAAGCGCATACAGCGCCTTTCGGGCGCCGCTCAGCCAGCATTCGCCCAGATCGACGCTCCCGCGGAATTGCCTCAGCCGGATTGCCTCCAGCGTGCCTGGCACCGCCTCGATGCTGTGGCCCTCGCAGGTCACGTCCAGGGTGCCATGTCGTTGAACGGCGATCGCGGTGCCGGGGTAGGTCTCGAACTTCGAGGTGCCGGTGCCCTTGTAGAGCACGCCGTAATATTCCGATCCGGGGTCCGGCGCGATATCGATTGCGGTCTGGTGGCCGACGGTGATCGGCGTGCTGTTGACCCGGCCGCGCTGGGCGGGGGTGGCATAGGCGTCGGAGACATCGCCGACACCGATCCAGTAGGGGTGGCTCACCCCGATATGCTCGGCCCGGCTGATCCGCGCCCCGGCAACAGCGGCCAGTTCCCAGCCCTTGACGAAGCCATGGGTGGCGCGGTCGATCGGACTGCGGATCTCCAGCGTCACCTTCTCGGGATGCCAGGTCTCGATCAGCGGATAGCTGGTTTTGTCGAGAAACTCGCGTCGGCCCGGCGGGCGATACCGCCCACCCCAATGCGCCAGGAACAGCATGTTGCTGGGGGTGTTGGTGCGGCCGAAGGTGCCGACCTCGAACACCGGGCTGTCGATCCAGCCCACCGCCGCCGTCAGGATCGAGGGATCGCTGTCGACGTAGCGGTCGTTCTCGTCACCGCGCACCGAGGCCGCCCGGCACAGCAGTGCCCGCAGCCTGACATTGCGCCGCCGCGGTTGGGGCCCTGCGGTGTAATATCCCGTGCTCGCCCCGGCCACGACGCCGTTCTGTCCGCGGTTGGCGGGTTTCGAGCCGTAGTAGCTGTAGCGTCCGATGATCCGGTCGCCCTCCCACGCGGCGTCCGTGGCCGCGAGGTTCAGGCCGATCTGAAAGGTCTGGAAATCGCTCCAGAGCACGCCGCTGTGGCTCCATCTTGCGGTGAGGTCGAACTGACGGCAGATGTCGATATACTGGCCGGCTTCGGGCCTATGGAGCACCGCGCCGCCCATCCCGTCAGGCGCCAGCCGCACCTCGTAGTCCGACGCCGGCAGCTCGTCATGCACCAGCTCGGCCAGTTCCGAGCCCCTGAGATCGCCGGCCTCCCTGAGGGCCTCAAAGACATCGGCGCGATAGATCGCAACACGGATATCCTCGGGGCGCTCGGCATGAAAGTCAAAGCGCCAGCTGTCCTGGCGGCCATCGGTCTTGCGCCGGCTGTAGCTCCTGACCAAGTAGTCGCCCTCGGCGCGGCACTGGCTTGTGCTGGAATGTGTGCCTGTGGCGCGGGCATAGCGGTCGGCCAGCAGGAAGCCGTTGATCGCGTTGCTGCCGCCCAGCCGCAGCGGGCCGTAGACGCCGGTGTTGGCCCCGTCGAGATCACCCTCAGACAGCAGCCGCCAGCGCAGGTCGGGCCTGGCGCCGAAATGTTCTGGTGCGGGCAGGGCGTCGGGCACCACATCGGCCATGTCGGGGATCCAGCGCGCGCCGGGCTGCCAGCGATAGGCGAACCCGCCGGCGACAAACCGCGCGCCGGCGCGCAGCCGTCCGCCCTCGGCCAGCCACCCCAGCGCCGCCGCGCGGTCGGCAAAGGCCAGATCCCCGCCCGCGGCGGCATGGGTCAGCGGCCCACCTGCAGCCCGGGTCGGGCGAAGGAAGGGCGCGGCTACGGCGGCGGTCAGGACATGGCGGCGGTTCAGCATCGGCAGCCTCTCAGCGGGGTCTCTCCGCCAGAGCTTGCCCGCACGGGCCCGTCGAAAGAACCCCGTGGCTGCCGGCCTCACCGTGACGTGAGCCGCGCGCCGCGCTCAGAAGGTGACCGTGACCCCCGGCAGGTTCAGCGATTTGATCAGCTCGCGCAGCTCCTGCCGGGCGGCGATGTTCGACATGTTCAGCTGCCGAACACCGGCATCCTTGAGGTCGAGCAGGGTCAGACCCCGGGGAAACAGCTCGCGAAAGACCACCCGCTCGGAAAACCCCGGCGCGACGCGAAAGCCGATCCGCTTCGACAGCTTGTCGACCGCCTGCACCATCTTCTGCTTGTTGACCATCTGCTGCGCGCCGACGCGGTTTCGCAGCACCACCCAGTCGATCGGCTTGCCGCCGGCCACCGCCCGCTCCTGCCGGGCCCGCCAGACCATCTCGGAATAGACCGACGGGCCGAGGATCTTGTCGCCCTCGGTGTCGACATGGGCCAGCAGGTCGAAATCGACAAAACTGTCGTTGAGCGGGGTGATCAGCGTATCGGCCAGCGAATGCGCCAGCTGGCTCAGCCGCGTGTGCGAGCCCGGGCAGTCGATGAGCACGAATTCGCAGACCGGCTCCAGCGCCTCGAGGGCGCCGTGGATCTTGGCCTCTTCCTCGCCCTCGGTGGCCGGCACGTCGTGATAGAGCGGCGTCGGCAGCTCCAGCCCGGCGGCGGCCATGTGGCTCACCCGGTTGTGCATGTAGCGGCCAAAGGTCTTCTGCCGCAGGTCGAGATCGACCACGCCGACGCTGTGCCCGATCCGCGCCAGCGCGGTGGCCACATGCATCGACACGGTGGATTTCCCCGCGCCGCCCTTTTCATTGCCGACAACGATCTTGTGCGCCATGGGGTCGCCTCTCTGCCCTGACACCTGCTCTTGTGATGGGCCGCTTATTCCCATCAACCCGGGTCACGTACAAGAGGCGCGCGGCGGATTTCGCGGCCCCGGTCTTCTTCTGTTCAGAAATACCCTCGGGGGGAAGGCCGCAGGCCTGTGGGGGGCAGAGCCCCCCGATCGGCGCGCCCGGCGCGCCGATCCCAATGCCTCAACCGCGCGCCCGCCCGCCGCGGGTCACCAGCACCGTCAGCACCGCCAGCGCCGCGCAGATCAGGATGGCAAGGATCAGCCGCTCCGGTGTGCCGTCGAACACCAGCCCGGTCAGACCGATCATCACGCCGCCGACCACCATCTGCAGCGTGCCGCCATAAGACGACGCGAGCCCGGCAATCGGCCCGTGCGGATCGAGCGCCAGCACCATCGAGGTCGGCACCACCAGCCCGAGGCAGGCATTGGACAGAGCCAGCCCGAGGATCAGCCCCAGAAGCGGCATGCCGTCAAGAAAGGCCCAGAGCCCGAGCACCGTGGCACAGCCGGCGAAGCCAAAGGTAGCCCAGATCACCACCCGTGCCGCACCGAAGCGCGCGCCCAGCGTGGCGGCGAATTGCGAGGCGGCGATGAAGCCCATGGCGTTGATCGCGAAAGCCAGGCTGAACTGCTGCGGGCTGAGGCCGTAGGCACCGGTAAAGACGAAGGGCGACATCGCCAGATAGACGAAGAAGCTCGCCATGCCGAAGCCGCCGACCAGCGTCAGCCCCATGAACACCGGATCACGCGTGAGCGTGGCAAGGCCCGCCCGCATCGAGGCGAAGTGCACCGGCTGGCGATCCGCCGGCGCCAGGGTCTCCGGCAGGGCGCGCAGGCTCAGAACCAGCGCCAATGCACCGGCCGCCGCCAGCACGCCGAAGATCATCCGCCAGCTGCCGACGCCCATGATCAGGCTGCCGGCGAGCGGCGCCAGCATCGGCGAGACCGACATCACCAGCATGATCATCGCCATCATCCGGGTCGCGGCCTCGCCGGTGTGGCGGTCGCGGATGATCGCGCGGGGCACCACCATCAGCACCGCCGCGCCCACCGCCTGCACCACCCGCGCGGCGATCAGCACGCCGATCGAGGGCGCCAGCGCGCAGGCCAGCGTGCCCAGCAGGAAGACGCCGAGCCCGGCATAGACCGGCGGCTTGCGCCCGGCGGCATCCGACCACGGGCCGTAGATCATCTGTGCCAGGCCGAAAGCGATGAAATAGGCGGTCAGCGTCGCCTGTGTCGCGGCCACCGAGGCTCCGAGATCGCGGGTGATGTCGGGCATCGCCGGCAGGAACATGTCCACCGCGAAGGGGCCGGGCACGACCAGCGCGCCAAGGATCAGGCCTTCGCGCCAGAAGCTGCGCGCGGGAGAGAGAGACAGGGTCGGCATGAGAAACTCACTTTCACGAAAAACGGCAGGCACAAAAGAAAATGGCTGCCCGCGGAGGTTCCGGGGGCAGCCACGAAAAACGCGTGGAATGCGCGGGTGTTTAGAACCCGAGGCCCTCGTATTTCTTTTTGAACTTCGAGACGCGGCCACCTTGGTCCATCAGGCGGGTGTTGCCGCCGGTCCAGGCCGGGTGCGCGCTGGGATCGATGTCCAGCGTCATGGTGTCGCCTTCCTTGCCCCAGGTGGTGCGCATCTGGACGACGGTACCATCGGTCATCTTGACGTCGATGACGTGGTAATCGGGATGGGTATCTTTCTTCATCTCGCCACTCCTTACGCTTCGGCGCCCGAAGACTTGGGCTTGTAGTTTGCGTCCTCGGCGATCCGGGCCGATTTGCCACGGCGCGAGCGCAGGTAGTACAGCTTGGCGCGGCGGACACGGCCACGGCGCACCACGGTGATGCTGTCGATATTGGTCGAGAACAGCGGGAACACACGTTCCACGCCTTCGCCAAAGGAAATCTTGCGGACGGTGAACGAACCGGCAATGCCCACGCCGTTCTTGCGGCTGATGCACACACCTTCGTAGTTCTGCACCCGGGTGCGCGTGCCCTCGGTCACCTTGTAGCCGACGCGAATGGTGTCGCCGGCCTTGAAATCGGGAATCTCCTTCCCGAGCGAGGCGATCTGTTCCGCCTCGAGTTCTGCGATCAGGTTCATCTGATCCACTCCTATGTCGCTCACGGTTTTGCCCGTGAAGGTGGTCGGCCTCAGAGCTCTCGGTCTTCTTCCGGGTCCGCATGTCGCGCCCGCCAGAGATCAGGTCGGCTTTGCTGTCGTCGCCTCCGCGCCTTGCCAAAGCGGCGCCTGTCAGCCCCGTCAGAAGCAGACGGGAATCGATCAGGAGCCGGCGCGGCGCGGGATGCGCGGGATAAATCAGAGAACGCCCCGCATTTCAAGCAAAAACGCCGCCGCCGTCAGGCGTGAAAGGCCGCGCCGGGGCAGGGGGCGGACACGAAAAAGGGCGCCACCGGGGCGCCCTGTTCCAAAACCTGTGAGGCAGCTCAGGCGAGCTGGATGTTCGACGCGCTTTCGCGGCCGTCACGGCCGGATTCGACGTCGAAAGTCACTTTCTGGTCGTCATTGAGCGTGGTCAGGCCCGCACGTTCGATCGCGGAGATATGGACGAAGATGTCCTTGCCGCCCGATTCAGGTGCGATGAAGCCGAAGCCTTTGGTAGAGTTGAACCATTTCACGGTGCCATTGGCCATCGTGAGATCTCCTATAATTTTCAACCTGTTCGCGGAAGTGCAACAGCGTGGCACGGTTGGCCAAGATCGAGTTCGCTGAGGTCCGGAAAGGGAAAGCAGGGGATCGACTGAGGTAAACGTAGCCCGCCCCTTGTGACAGGATGCGGACGTCTTGTCCATGGTTATTCTCGCGACGCCGCGTCACCCGGTCCGCGGCACCGCTGTGACCTCAGTCGTCCCCGGTCTGCCAGGCCTCCCAGAGATCGGGGCGGCGGGCGCGAGTGATTGCCTCGGCTTGCGCCTGTCGCCACTTGGCGATCTCGCCGTGATGGCCCGAGAGCAGCACGTCGGGAATCCGGTGGCCCTGCCATTCCGGCGGCTTGGTATATTGCGGATGTTCCAGCAAGCCGTTGGAAAAGCTCTCTTCCTCGGCGCTGGCCTCATTGCCCAGAACGCCGGGCAGCAATCGCACGGTGGCGTCGATCATCGCCTGCGCCGCCAGTTCGCCACCGGTCATGACAAAATCGCCCAACGAGACCTCGGTGATGCCGTAGTGGTCGATCACCCGCTGGTCGAGCCCCTCGAACCTGCCGCAGATGAAAATCGCGCCGGGGGTGGCGGCGAGGCCTCTGGCCATCGCCTGGTCAAACCGGCGGCCGCGCGGGCTGAGATAGATCAGCGGACCGGGTCCCTTGTGCAGGGCGTGCTCGATGGCCCGGCCCATGATGTCGGCGCGCAGCACCATGCCGGCGCCGCCACCGGCGGGGGTGTCATCGACATTGCGATGCTTGCCCTCGCCGAAATCGCGCAGATGCACGGTGTCGAGCTGCCACTTGCCGTCCTTCAGCGCCCGCCCGGTGAGCGAGCCGCCCAGCACCCCGGGGAACATCTCGGGGAACAGCGTGATCACGCTGGCACGCCAGACGTCGTGCAGGTCTGGCGCGTCGGTCATCAGCGGCTGCGGTTTCAGCGTCGCTCTGACGGCCTTGCGGCCATGCGATTTGCTCGGAGGGGTCTTTGGCTGTGTCATGCGCGCTCCTTAGCCTGCCAATCTGGCCCTGCAAAGACCCCGCGGCTTGCACCCCGCGGCAAATCCCGCATCACTGCCGCCATGATCCCCGCCGACCTGCCGCTCTCTGCCTGGGCCGCCCTGCGCCCCGCCATCCCGCCACCGGACGGCGCGGCGCTGGCTCCGAATGTCTGGCGGCTGGGGGACGAGGTGCTCAAGCGCTTTCCGCAGTCCGATCTGGCGCGGTTTCGCCGCATCGTGCGGGCGCATCGTCAGGCCGGCCGGATCTTCCGCGGCTGCAAGGGGCTGGCGGCACAGCGGCTGCTGGGGTTCGACGAGAATCACCGGGCGCTGCTGCTGGGCTTCGTGCCCGGGCGCTCGGGCCGGCAGGCGCTGGAGTGGGTGGCACCGGAAGCGATCCTCGCCGGCGCCGGTGCCTGGCTGCGGGTGTTCCACGCAGGGCGCGAGACGGGCGAGGGGCGTCTCGATCCGTTGGGCGCGCTGGCGCGGCTGCCGCGGCGGTTGGTCTGTGCCGAGGCCGAAGGTTATTCGGCGGCGCTGGGGGCGCTGCACCGGGAGGCCGAGCAACTGCAGGGGCGGCGCGTCAGGCGCGCCTGCCTGCATGGCGACATGACGCTCGCCAACCTGGTGTTTCACGCGGGCGGCGTCACCGGCATCGATTTCGAGAACCTGCGCCGGCACCCGGCCGAACGCGACATCGGCGAGCTTTGGGCCGATCTGCTGCTGCACGTCCCCGGCCTGCCATCCGCGGCAGGGCTGATGCCAGAGACCTGGGAGAGCGCCTTTGCCTTGGCCTACCCGGCCCTGACGCCGGAGGTCGCGGCGTTCTACACCCGCCACCGCCTGCTCAAGGTCTGGGCGGCGATCCCGCCGGACCCGTCCCGGCGCGGGCCGCGGCGCGACCGCCAGCTGCGCAATCTCGGCGCGCTGAGGGCGCGGGGCGGGCTGGGCTAAGGTTTGTCAGTCTGGGGCGTGTCGGGAAACAGCCCTTCCGGCGGGTCGGCGACGATCCGGCCGGCGCCGAGATCGACCGTCGGTACCGCGGCCAGGGTGAAGGGCAGCAGCACGGTGGATTTCAGCCCCGGCCCATGCACCTCGAGCAGATCGTCGGCGCCGTGGTTGTGTACCGCCTTGACCCGGCCGAGCATCACCCCGCCAGTGTCATAGACTTCCACCCCGATCAGGTCGGCGTGGTAATATTCGTCATCTGGCAGGTCGGGCAGCCGGTCGCGCGGGGCGAACAGCTGAACGCCGCGCAGGGCGTCGGCCTCTTCCTTGGTCAGCACCCCGGACAGCCGCGCCGCGAACCCGCCCTTGATCGGCCGGTCGAGCGTCACCTCGAAGGCGCGGCTGCCGTCCTCGGTGCTCAGCGGGCCGTAGCCGGCAACCGCTTCCGGCTCGGCGGTAAAGCTCTTGAGCCGCACCTCGCCGCGCACCCCGAAGGCCCCGGCAATCGCGCCCACGCAAACCTGATCAGACATCTTTATCTTTCCCTGCAAATTCCGGCGTCGGTCACCCGACCGCCCGCCATGGCACAGCGGTCATAGACCTGGCCACGTTCGTGAAGAACACCCAGCGTAAAGGCCACGAGCGAAAACAGGACCAGCCGGAAGATCGCAAAGACATGCACCCCCATCAGGCGTCACGCATGGGCAGGCCACCGCGGCGGCGCTCCCATCCGCTGGTTTCCAGCTCGGGCGTTTCGCTCTCCTGCTCGGGCCAGCCGATGCAGAGATAGCCGACCAGCGCCCAGTCCTGCGGCACCCCCAGGTCCCGCGCCAGTCGCGCCGGATCGAGGATCGAGACCCAGCCGACGCCAAGCCCGCGGGCGCGTGCATCGAGCCAGAACAGGGTGATCGCGCCGACGGTGGAATAGCGCCGCGTCTCCGGCATGGTCCGCGCCCCGAGCCCCGCGCCCTTGGCGGTCTCCTCGGCACAGAAAACCGCGATCTGCTCCGGCGCCTCGCGCAGGCCCGAGAGCTTCAGGCTGCTGTAAAGCCTCGCCCTCTCGCCATCGTAGCCGGCCAGCGCATCGGCATTGCAGGCCTCGAAATTCTCTTGCGCGGCCTGACGCGCCGCGGCGCTTCTGACCCGCACGATCCGCCAGGGCTCGCTCAACCCGACCGACGGGGCCAGCAGAAACGCGTCGAGGCACTGCCGCAGCAGTGCCTCGTCCACCGGATCGGGACGGAAGCGGCGTACGTCGCGCCGCCACCGCATCAGATCGGTCAATTGCGTCCGGAACGTCTCCGGGAAGCACGTCATGCGGACGGCCCCCGAGCTTATTCGTCGGTGGAGGCTTCGGCCGCTTCGGCTGCCTTGGCAGCTTTCTCCTCGGCGCGTTCCTGGGCTTTCTTGCCCGGCTCGGCCTTCTTCAGGTTGGCGCGCTCTTTCTTGTCGACGACGCCGGCGGCTTCAAGGAAGCGCGACACCCGGTCGGTGGTCTGCGCGCCCTGGCCCAGCCAGTATTGCACCCGCTCCATGTCGAGCTTGACGCGGTCTTCGCTGTCTTTCGGCAGCAGCGGGTTGTAGGTGCCCAGCTTTTCGATGTAGCGGCCGTCGCGCGGCATGCGGCTGTCGGCGACGACGATGCGGTAGAAGGGGCGTTTCTTGGAACCGCCGCGGGCGAGACGAAGTTTGATGGCCATTGGGTTAACTCCTTTGATGGCGTGTGGCAGCGATGGGCAGACTGCCCACCCTACGATTGCTGGCTTTTGTGGTGCTGAATGACTTCAGCGATGATGAAGTTCAGGAACTTCTTGGCAAATTCCGGGTCGAGATCGGCCTGGACTGCCAAATCCTCCAGACGCGCGATCTGTTTCGCTTCGCGGTCCGGGTCGGAGGGCGGGAGGTCGTGTTCAGCCTTGAGCTTGCCCACGGCCTGGGTGTGCTTGAACCGCTCGCCCAGAGTATAGACGAGGATCGCATCAAGCCGGTCGATGCTTTCGCGGTGGCCTTTGAGCAGCTCGGCGGCGCGGGTGACGGCGTCAGACAAGAGCGTATCCTTTCGGCGGAAACAGCGGATCGGTCATTGCGGCAGCTCTGCCGCGGGTGTGTAGGCAAACACCAGCGCACCCTCGAGCGCGCCGGTCTGAACGCCGCCCAGCTTCTGCACCAGCGCCTGGCTGGCGGTGTTTTCCGGCGCCACGTAGCTGACGATCTCCCGGGTGCCCAGCGCACGCAGATGGCCCAGCGCGGCCTCGGCCGCCTCAAGAGCAAAGCCCCGGCGCTGCGCCTCGGGGGCGATAAAGAACCCCAGTTCGATCGCCCGGTCGCCCGGCTCGACCCCGGCAAAGACAAAACCCACCGGCACGCCGCCATGGCAAACGGTGAACATGCCGTCGCCGCGCAACAGCCAGCCGGCGACGTAATTGGTGAACTGCGCCCAGATCGCCTCGACTTCGGGGGCCACGCCGAGAAATTTCGCCGAGGGCTGCGAGAACAGCCGCTCGAACAGCGCGAAATCCTCGACCTCCGGCGCGCGCAGCATCAGCCGCGCGGTCGCCAGCACCGGCAGGGTGGCGCGTGCGGCCACGGCGATGTCGGCACCGGGGCAGGGGAGGGAAACGGGCGAGAGCATCACTTACTTCTTCTTGCCGAAGCCGCTGAGGCCCGGCGGCAGCGCCGCGCCGCCGCCCATGCCGCCGAGGCCGCCGAGACCGCCCTTGGCGCCCATCTGCTTGGCCGCGGCTTCCAGCGCTTTCGGGTCCATGCCCTGCGCCATCTCGGGCGGCAGGCCGCCCTTGCCGCCGAACATGCCGCGCATCGCCTGCTTGAGCATGCCGCCTTTGCCCATCTTGCCCATCTTCTTCATCATGTCGCCCATCTGGCGCTGCATCTTCATCAGCTTGTTGAGGTCAGAGACCTCCATGCCGGCGCCCTTGGCGATGCGCTTCTTGCGGCTGGCCTGCATCAGCTTGGGATTGGCGCGCTCCTTCTTGGTCATCGAGTTGATCAGCGCGATCTGCTGGCGGATCACCTTGTCGTCAAAGCCCGACTCCTCGACCTGTTTGGCCATCTTGCCCATGCCGGGCATCATCGACATCATGCCCTCCATGCCGCCCATCTTGAGCATCTGCTCCATCTGCATCTTCAGGTCGTTGAAGTTAAACTGACCCTTCTGGAAGCGCTTCATCATGCGCTCGGCCTGTTCGATCTCGAGCGTTTCCTGCGCCTTCTCGACCAGCGCCACGATGTCGCCCATGCCGAGGATGCGGCCGGCGATGCGCTCGGGCTCGAAGGTCTCGAGCGCGTCCATCTTCTCGCCCAGACCGACGAACTTGATCGGCTTGCCGGTCACTGCGCGCATCGAGAGCGCCGCACCGCCACGGCCGTCGCCGTCCATCCGTGTGAGGACCACGCCGGAGATGCCGATCTTGCCGTCGAACTCTTCTGCGACTTCCACCGCGACCTGACCGGTCAGCCCGTCCACCACCAGCAGCGTCTCGCGCGGCTGAACGGCGTCACGGACGTCCTCGACCTCTTTCATCAGGACTTCGTCGATCTGCAGCCGGCCGGCCGTATCGAGCATGTAGACGTCATAGCCGCCCAGCATCGCCTGCTGTTTCGCCCGCTTGGCAATCTGCACCGCGCTCTCGCCCTTGACGATCGGGAGCGTGTCGACACCGACCTGCTTGCCCAGAACCGCCAGCTGGTCCATCGCCGCCGGGCGATAGATGTCGAGCGAGGCCATCAGCACCTTCTTGCCCTCGCGATCCTTGAGCCGCTTGGCCAGCTTGCCGGTGGTGGTCGTCTTGCCCGAGCCCTGCAGGCCGACCATCAGGATCGGGGCCGGGGCATTGTCGATCTTCAGCGTGCCGGGCTCGCCTTCGCCTTTCAGCACCTCGATCAGCTCGTCATGGACAATCTTGACGACCTGCTGGCCGGGGGTGACCGATTTGGTCACCGAGGCGCCGGTGGCCTTTTCCTCGACCGCCTTGATGAACTGCCGCGCGACGGGCAGCGAGACATCCGCTTCCAGCAGGGCCACGCGCACCTCGCGCAGGGCGGTCTTGACGTCATCGGCGCTCAGCGCGCCCTGTTTGGTCAGGCGGTCGAAGACGCCGGACAGGCGTTCTGACAGGTTCTCGAACATGCGGCTCTACAGCCTCCCGATCTGGTTCCTCTGTCAGCTCACATAAGGGCCGACCGCTCAAAGCACAAACGCTCCCACGGGCGCAGCGCGCTGGTGGGAGGCGATCCCGGGCAGGGCCCAAGGGACCGGAAGGCACAAGTCTTCCGGGTATCGCCGCGGGGAGTAGCCAAAACCCGCAAGAGAGTCAAGCGCGGCCGCGCGGTCCCTTGATCCAGCGCTTCTTGCGGCCTTCCTCTCGCCGAAAATAGTCTTGAGGGGAGGGCTGGAGGCCCGAGGGGCAAAGCCCCCCTTCTTCGCGGACACGCAGACACGCGGGCAACGCCACCCCCGAACCTGATGTGAGGACCAAAGCCCGCCACACCGAACATCAAGACCCATGGCCCTCGCAAAACAAGGCCGGGGGGCGCAGCCCCCCGGCCCGTCGACACGCGCAGGCGTGGCGAAACCCCGGCCCGGCGGCCTCAGGCGGCGGCGGCCTCGGCCAGTTCGGCGCCCTCGGTCACAAAGGTCACGTCGGTCAGCCCGACGAACCCCAGAATGTGACGCAGGTAGCCCGAGGCGAAGTCGTAGTCCGACCCCAGCGGCGTGCCGCCGGAGGCATAGGCCACGATCACCTTCTTGCCGCTGAGCAGCCCCTCGGGGCCCTCGGCGGTGTAGCGGAAGGTTACGCCGGCACGGGCGATCAGGTCGATCCAGGCCTTAAGCGCGGCGGGCACGGCGAAGTTGTAGACCGGCAGCCCTATCACGATGGTATCGGCCGCCTGCAATTCCGCCACCAGCGCGTCGGATTGCGCCAGGCGGGCCTTTTGCGCCTCGGTGCGGTCGGCTTCGGGCGTAAAGTTGGCACCGACCCAGGTCTCGTCGATCTGCGGCAGCGGCGTGTCGGCCAGGTCGCGGGTGATGACGCGGGCCGGTGCCAGGGTTTCGGTCAGGCTTTCGGTCAGCACACGGGTGGCCGAAGCGGTCTTGCGGGCGGATGCGTCGATGCGCAGGAGTGTCGTGGTGGTCATGGGAGTGTCTCCGGGTTTGATCTGCGCTAGACTTGGCCCTTGCATCCGCGAACTCAATTGCATCATATCAACAGGTCTTGTGAGTTCACGCACAGAAATAACCGGTGGGGTCGGTCGATGGACAATTGGGGAGAGGTGCGCACCGCCTTTCAGGTGGCATTGCACGGCACGGTCAGCGGCGCCGCCGAGGCCCTGGGCGTCCACCACGCCACGGTGATCCGCCATATCGACGCGCTCGAGGCGCAGCTCGGCGCCAAGCTGTTCCAGCGCCATGCCCGCGGCTATACCCCGACCGAGGCCGGCGAGGACCTGTTGCGGGTGGCGCAGGCCACCGAGGACCAATTCAACCAGCTGCAGGGCCGGATCAAGGGCCGCGGCGAGGGGGTCTCGGGCGAGCTGGTGGTGACCTCGCTGGTCGGCATGGCGGGGATGTTCGCGCCGGTGCTGGCCGAGTTCCAGCGCGACTATCCCAAGGTGGTGCTGCGCTACCTGACCGGCGACCGGCTGTTCCGGCTGGAATACGGCGAGGCGCATGTGGCGATCCGCGCCGGCTCGGCGCCCGAGCAGCCCGACAACGTGGTGCAGCCGTTCTTTCGCCATCCCTTCGCGCTCTATGCCGCGAAATCCTATATCGAGGCTCATGGCATGCCGGCGCAGGACGCCGACCTGGCCAAGCACCGCATCGTCTGCCATGACGACCTCAACAGCCGCGCGCCGATGTACCGCTGGCTGCGCCAGCAGGTGCCGGAAAGCGCCTGCTTCTTTCGCAGCACCGACCTGCGCGCCAATACCGAAGCCGTGGTCGCTGGCGCCGGCATCGGCTTTGTGCCGGTCTGGGAGGCGCATCGCCATGCCGACCTGGTGCAGGTCATGGCGCCGCGCGACGAATGGGCCTCGCAGCTCTGGCTGGTCACCCATGTCGACCTGCATCGCGCCGCCAAGGTGCAGGCCTTCCTGAAATACCTGAAATCCCACGCCACGCAGTGGGAAAAGACCTGCGCGCTGCATGACTGAGGCGACCCGCGGCCACTTGGCCATGCTTGCATTCTCGGCGCTGGTGGCGGGGTCCTTCTCGCTCGGCGGGCTGGTGGCCAACGAGATCGCGCCGGCAGCGCTGCAGGCGGCGCGGTTCCTGCTGGCCGCAATGCTGACCGGGGTGCTGGCCTCGGCCTCTGGCCAGATCCGACGCGCGCACCTGGCCGCGCCGTGGCGGTATTTCCTGCTGGCGGGCTTCTTCGGTACTTATTTCGTGCTGATGTTCGAGGGGCTCAAGACCGCCGCTCCGGTCAGCGCGGCGGCGGTCTTTACCCTGATCCCGATCATGGCGGCGGGCTTCGGCTATCTGCTGCTGCGCCAGATCCTGACGCCGCGCATCGCACTGGGGCTGTCAGTAGGGGCCTCGGGGGCGCTCTGGGTGATCTTCCAAGGCAGCTGGACGGCGTTTCTCAGGTTCGAGATCGGCCGCGGCGAGGCGATCTATTTCCTCGGCTGCATCTTCCATGCGATCTATGCGCCGCTGTTGGCCCGGCTCAACCGGGGCGAGCCGCCGGTGGTCTTTACCACCGGCATCCTGATCGCCGGCACGCTGCTGATGACCGCCTATGGATGGCGCGACCTGACCGCCACCGACTGGGCGGCGCTGCCGGCGCTGGTCTGGATCACGCTGGGCTACATTGCGGTCTTTGCCACGGTCGCCACCTTCATGCTGCTGCAGGTCGCCTCGCTGCGGCTGCCGGCCTCCAAGGTGATGGCCTATACCTATTTGACACCCTCCTGGGTGCTGCTGTGGGAGCTGGCACTTGGCCATGGCGCGCCGCTGCCGCTGGTGCTGGTGGGGGTGGGGCTGACGGTGCTGGCGCTGCTGATCCTGCTGCGGCAAGAGCCCGAGCGCCAGCCGCATCCGGCCTGAGCTACTCGCGGTCGGGCCGCTCTGACCGTTCTGGCCGCTCGGGCCGCTCGGGCAGTTCGGCGGCCAGAAAGCGCTCGAAGGCGTCGAGGTTGACCGGCTCGAACTGGCCAAAGCCCTGCATCCAGACGCTGGCGGCGCGCAGCGCGTCCGGTTCCAGCTTGCACCATTTCACCCGGCCGCGCTTTTCCTGGCTGACGAGGCCAGCGCGGGTCAGGATCACCAGATGCTTGGAGATCGCGGCGAGCGACATGTCAAACGGATGGGCGACATCGGTCACCGCCATGTCATCCTCGAGCAGCATCGACAGGATCGCGCGGCGGGTGGGATCGGCAAGCGCGGCGAAGACCGCGTCAAGGGAGGCTGTCGGTGTCACAGCCGCCGGGGTAGCCATTGCGCCGGGGCCGGTCAAGGGACCTGCCTATCCAAGATCAACCGATCAGTTGAATATCTCAATCGGGCGGGTTTGGCCGGGCCGGGGCCTGCGACGGTTTGACGAGCTTGACAGGAGGGTAAGAAAAAACGTTTTTCATCAATGAGTTGAGATTGGCCTCAACACCGATCACCGGATATTGACTCGCGGCCCCTGCGGCCTTAGCACAACGGCAAGGATTTACCACGGGGGACAGCTTGCCGGACCTTGAGCATCGCAAGCGGCTGGACGCGCTCGACGAGCGCATCGCCAAGCTCAAGGGCGGGGAGGCCAAACCCCACCAGGAAGAGCATTATTCGCAGGCCAACATGGGCTGGCGCATGGTGATCGAGCTTGTGGCCGGTCTGGGGATCGGCTTTGGCATCGGATTCGGGCTCGACAGCCTGTTCGGCACGCTGCCGATCTTTCTGGTGCTGTTTACATTGCTGGGCTTCGCCGCCGGGGTGCAGACGATGCTGCGCACGGCCAAGGAGTTCCAGCCAAAGGACCAATCGGCCGAAACGGCCGGAGAGCACGAGAGGGACAAAAATGGCGACTGAGGCGACTGACGCGCACGGCGCGGAAGAGGGCGGTCTGGTTTTCCACCCGATGGACCAATTCATCGTCGAGCCGCTGTTCGGCGGCACCGAGGTGGGCATGTTCACCATCACCAACGTGACGCTGTGGATGTTCCTCGCGGTTCTCGCGGTGGTGGCGCTGATGGTGCTGGGCACCTCGCGCCGCGCGATCATCCCTTCGCGAACCCAGTCGATCGGCGAGCTGGCCTATGGCTTCGTCTACAAGATGGTCGAGGATGTCGCCGGCAAGGACGCGCTGTCCTTCTTCCCCTACATCATGACGCTGTTCATGTTCATCGTCTTCGCCAACTTCCTCGGGCTGATTCCGATGTCCTTCACCACCACATCGCATTTCGCGGTCACCGTGGTGCTGGCGCTCTTGGTCTTCGTCACCGTCACGGTGGTGGGCTTTGTCAAGAACGGCTCCAAGTTTCTCGGCCTGTTCTGGGTCGCCTCGGCGCCGCTGGCGCTGCGCCCGATCCTGGCGATTATCGAGGTGATTTCCTACTTCGTGCGTCCGGTCAGCCACTCCATTCGTCTGGCAGGCAACCTGATGGCCGGCCACGCGGTGATCAAGGTCTTCGCGGGCTTCGCCGCCATCGCCATCGTGAGCCCGATCTCGATCATCGCCATCACCGCGATGTACGGTCTCGAAATCCTCGTGTCCTTCATCCAGGCCTATGTCTTCACCATCCTGACATGCGTCTACCTCAAGGACGCGCTGCATCCGTCGCATTAACCCGCGGTGGGTTGCAAACCCACCCTACGATCCCGGTGGGCTGACCCCCGCCAAACGAACACGGTCGGGGATGACCCCCGGCCCGACACACCCCTGAATTCCAACTTCCAATCGTAAGGAGATACCCCCATGGAAGGTCAACTCGCACATATCGGCGCAGGTCTCGCAGCTATCGGTTCCGGCGCTGCCGCAATCGGTGTGGGCAACGTCGCAGGCAACTTCCTTGCCGGCGCCCTGCGCAACCCCTCCGCTGCCGCGTCGCAGACCGCGACCCTCTTCATCGGCATCGCCTTTGCAGAAGCCCTGGGCATCTTCTCGTTCCTGGTCGCTCTGCTGCTGATGTTCGCCGTCTAAACCTCGCGGAAGACAGATCCTTACGCCTCGGTCGGGCGCTGATGCGCCCGGCCGCTGGTAACCGGACTTCCCAAGGAGGACGACATGGCAACAGTAACCACAGAGGCCGCAGTCGACGGGGCTGACGCCGCCGCAGCCGCTCCCGGCATGCCGCAGCTGAACTTCGATCACTGGGGCAACCAGATCTTCTGGCTCCTGATCACGCTGGCCGTGATCTATTTCGTCCTGTCCCGCGTCGCGCTGCCGCGCATCGCCGCGGTTCTGGCGGAACGTCAGGGAACCATCACCAATGACCTCGCCAAGGCCGAAGAGCTGAAGCGTCAGGCCGGTGAGGCCGAACAGGCCTATGACAAGGCGCTGGCGGATGCCCGTGCCGAGGCACAGACCATCATCGCCGAAGCCAAGGCCGAAATCTCCGCCGATCTCAAGGTTGCGACCGACAAGGCCGACGCCGAGATCGCCGCCCGCACCGCGGAATCGGAAGAGGCGATCGCCGAAATTCGCGCCAGCGCGCTCGACAATGTGAAAGAGGTTGCCCGCGACACCGCGGAAGCGCTCGTCACCGCGCTGGGGGGCCGTGCGGACAATGCCGCCATCGACGCGGCCGTGGCCGAACGGACGAAAGGGTAAGACATGCGCAAACTCCTGACAGTGGCGCTGATTGCCTCCGCAAGCCCGGCACTGGCCGCCACCGGCCCGTTCTTCTCGCTGCACAACACCGATTTCATCGTGTTGCTGGCCTTCCTGCTGTTCATCGCGGTCCTGATCTACTTCAAGGTGCCCTCGATGCTGGCAGGCATGCTCGACAAGCGGGCCGAAGGCATCCGCTCCGAGCTCGACGAAGCCCGCGCCATCCGCGAGGAAGCGCAGACCCTGCTGGCCTCCTACGAGCGCAAGCAGCAAGAGGTGAAGGACCAGTCGCAGCGCATCGTCGATCACGCCAAGGAAGAGGCGCGTGTCGCCGGTGACGCCGCCAAGAAGGACATCGAAGCCTCGATCGCCCGCCGCCTGGCCGGTGCCGAGGACCAGATCGCATCGGCCCGTGCCGCCGCGGTAAGGGAGGTGCGTGACCGTGCCGTGACGGTGGCCGTGGCCGCCGCGCGCGAGGTGATCGCCAAGCAGATGACCGAGGAAGACGCCAACCGACTGATCGACGAGTCGATCACCACGGTGGAAGCCAAGCTGCACTGAGCCGCACTTCCAACTGGCCAAGAGACTGCACCGCCCGGAGCCCAGCGCTTCGGGCGTTTTGCCGTTCCGGGGTCAGGGCCGGCGGCTCTGTTCGTGCTCGTAGCGTTGCCGGGCGATGGCCTCGTTGCGCGCCGCCTTGGCGTCGTCTCGCAGCGCCGTCTCGACATAATCGAGATGGGTCTCGATCGCCGCCCGTGCCGCCGCGCCCTCGCGCGCCTGCAGCGCCGTGTTGATGCGCTGGTGCTGCTCGAGCAGCATCTCGCGGGTCAGCCGCTGGCGGAACATGATCTGGCGGTTGTAGAACACCCCCTCGCGCAGCAACTGGTACATCGAGCGCATCATGTGCAGCATGATCACGTTGTGGCTGGCCTCGATGATCGACAGGTGAAACTCGGCATCGAGCGCCGCCTCGTCAGAGGGGTCGCGCTTGGCATGCGCCGCCACCATCTTGTCATAGACCGTCTGGATCACCTTGAGATCGGTGTCAGAGCCCAGCCGCGCCGCGCGCTCGGCCGCGAGGCCTTCCATGTCGCGGCGGAACGACAGGTAGTCAAAGACCGCGTCGTCATGGGTGGCAAAGAGCTGCACCAGCGCCGGCGAGAAGGCCGAGCCCAGCACATCGGCCACGAAGATGCCCGCGCCGGCCTTGCTGCTCAACAGCCCCTTGTCCTGCAACTCGGCAATCGCCTCGCGCAGCGAGGGCCGCGAGACGCCAAGCCGCTCCGAGAGCTCGCGCTCCGAGGGCAGCCGCTCGCCGGGACGCAGGATGCCGCGCAGGATGAGCTGCTCGATCTGGCGGGTCACTGCGGTCGAGAGCTTTTCGGTCTGGATGGGCTGAAACGGCATGAGGGCTCCGGTGGCAATTGGTCAATTTATATGACCACCGGTGGGGCAGGGGCAAGCAGGGGACCGAGACATTGCGCCTGTCTGCCGGGTTTGCTCGGCTTTGGGTAAGGGTTTGTTAACCGTGCGGCGGGTAGCCTTCGGGCATGGGTCGCGTTGCGTTGTTTCCTGTTCTGATCCTTTGCATGGGCTGCAACAGCCCGGGGCCGCGTCATCTTGGCGTGGCCCCTGTGCGCGTCGAAGAGCGCGGGATGCAGTTCGACATCCGGACCCGCGATGGTTATGCCGAGGCGATCCGCACCAACGCGCGTCTCGGCGTCAGGATGCGCGATGTGGCCAGCACTGGCGGCCGCGCCATCACGCGCGCCACCGGCTGCGCGGTGGTTTGGCTGCAGGGCGATCCGTCGGTGCTGCTGGCCGGCCTCGATTGCGGCGACGGGCAGGCGCCGCCACCGCAACCGCGCAGCCGCATGGTCTGTACCGGCACCGTCTCGGCGCCGTACCGCGACGGTGACAGCGACGTCATCTTCTCCTGCGGCTGACAACGCGCTGATTTCAGCCGATATCCTGTGGATAACCGCCGGCTTATCCCCACATCCTGTGGCGGGGCGTTGACAGACCACAACACCAAGGCACACACTGGCTGAAAATCGGAATCACCGGGGCAAACCCGGGCAATCGAGAGGCCAGAGCATTGCGCTTTTCCAAACTGCGTCTGACAGGCTTCAAAAGCTTTGTCGACCCGACCGACCTGTTGATTCAGGACGGACTGACCGGCGTGGTGGGGCCGAACGGCTGCGGCAAATCCAACCTGCTCGAGGCGCTGCGCTGGGTGATGGGCGAGACCCGTGCCAAGGCGATGCGCGGCGGCGGCATGGAAGACGTGATCTTCGCCGGCGCCTCGTCGCGGCCGGCGCGCAACTTCGCCGAGGTGGCGCTGCATCTCGACAATTCCGACCGTCTGGCGCCGGCCGGCTTCAACGACGCCGACGCGCTGGAGATCACCCGGCGGATCACCCGCGACGTGGGCTCGGCCTACAAGATCAACGCCAAGGACGTGCGCGCGCGCGACGTGCAGATGCTGTTTGCCGATGCCTCGACCGGCGCGCATTCGCCGGCGCTGGTGCGTCAGGGGCAGATCTCCGAGCTGATCAACGCCAAGCCCAAGAACCGCCGCCGCATCCTCGAAGAGGCGGCGGGCATCTCCGGCCTCTACCAGCGCCGCCACGAGGCGGAACTGAAGCTCAAGAACACCGAGGCCAACCTGCTGCGGGTCGACGACGTGATCGAACAGCTGGCGGCGCAGCTGTCGCAGCTGGCGCGGCAGGCGAAACAGGCGGCGCGCTACCGGGCGATCGGAGAGGACCTGCGCCAGGCCGAAGGGTTATTGCTCTATCGCCGCTGGCGCGAGGCCGATGAGGCCCGTCTCAGGGCCGAGGAGGTGCTGCGTGCCATGGTCACCACCGCCGCACAGGCCGAGACCGCCGCACGCCAGTCCGCCACCGCGCGTCAGGAGGCCGACGCCGCCCTGCCGCCGATGCGCGAGGAAGAGGCGATTGCGACGGCCGTGCTGCAGCGTTTGCAGGTGCAGCGCGACACTCTGGCCGATCAGGAGAGCGCCGCCCGCGACAAGATCGCCACGCTGGAGAACCGCATCTCGCAGCTGGCTCGCGACCTCGAGCGTGAGGCCGGGCTGAACCGCGATGCCGGCGAGACCATCGAGCGGTTGGAGTGGGAGGCCGAGGAGCTGGCCCGCGCCGGAGAGGGCCATGATGCCGCTATGGAAGAGGCCAGCGAGATGGCGCAGGAGGCCGCCGCGGTGTTGTCCGAGCGCGAGGGCGACCTGACCCGGCAGACCGAGGACGTGGCCCGTCTGGCCGCCCGCCACCAGTCGGCGCAGCGGCTGCTCGACGAGAGCCGCAAGCGTCAGGCCCGCAGCGAGGCCGAGGCGCAGAAGGCCCGCGCCGCTGTCGACGAGTCGCAGGCCCGGCTGGCGCAGGCCGCCGAGGACGAGGACGCCGCCCGCGCCGCCGAAGAGGCCGCCAAGGGTATGGCGCAGCGCGCCGATGACGCGCTGACCGCCGCAGACGAGGCCCGCGCCGAGGCGCAATCGCGCGAGGCCGAGGCGCGCGGCGAACGCTCCGAGGCCGAGGGCGAGGCCAATGCCCTGCGCGCCGAAGCCTCGGCGCTGGCCAAGCTGCTCGAGCGCGACACCGCCGAGGGCGGCCAGATCATGGACCGCTTGCAGGTCCAGCAGGGGTTCGAAAAGGCGCTCGGCGCCGCCCTGGCCGACGATCTGCGCGCCCCTGAAGTGCAGGCCGACGGCCCCTCGGGCTGGGCCAGCCTGCCGCAATACGACCTGCCGCCGGCGCTGCCGGAGGGGGTGACGCCGCTGTCGCTGCATGTCTCGGTGCCGGAGGTCCTGTCGCGGCGCATGGGCCAGATCGGTCTTGTCGGCGCCGATGACGGCAGTCGCCTGCAGCCGCGGCTGCAACCTGGCCAGAGGTTGGTCAGTCTCGAGGGCGATCTCTGGCGGTGGGACGGGTTTCGCGCCTGGGCCGAGGATGCGCCCACGGCCGCGGCGCTGCGGCTGGAACAGCTCAACCGGCTCGAGGAACTCAAGCAGGCGCTGGAACATGCCACCACCCGGATGGAGGCGGCGCGCGCCGCGCATGACGCGCTCACCTCCCGCCTGTCGGACCTGACCCGCGCCGATCGCGATGCCCGAGAGGCCCGGCGCGAGGCCGACCGCGCCTTCAACGACGCCAGCCGCGCGATGAACCGCGCCGAGGCCGAGAAGAACCTTGCCGAGGGCCGCCTTGAGAGCCTCGGGCTCGCGGTGCAGCGCCACGAGGAAGAGGCCGGTGCGGCCGCGCTGCAATTGCGCGAGGCCGAGCGCGGCGCAGCT